>CAYJPA010000014.1:0-79763 GCA_964371945.1 uncultured Sphaerobacteraceae bacterium
AATCGGAGCTATCGCCCGAAATCCGGACAATGCTCGCGGGTCCGATTGCCGAAACAAAGCTCCGTTCGGGCATGAACTACTGGGCACTCTTTGCGGCGGGGGTTTTCGCGATGATCATCATCATGGTCGTGCTGGTCGCGCTGACGTTTACGTCAACTTAACCTCGGGCTCCAACGATCCGTTCCCAGCAAAGTCCGGCGTGGCATCTTCTTCGGGCAATGGCGTATTCATGAAGTTCGGCCCAGGCGATTCAGCCGCACCGCCCAGTTGCGTTCCGCAGGTCGCGCAGAACTGACCCACGGGCGTCGACGAACCGCAGTTTGGGCAAACGACGCGCGGACCCAAGATGTTCGGGCCAGCTCCATCTTGTGCCAGCGACCTGTCCAGCACGAATTTCGAGGCGATGGCCAACCCGGCCACAACCACAACATGCCAGAGCAGCTCGATGCGAGTACCGCTCGGCTGCACCAGGAGATCGCCGAACGCGAAAACGACTGAACCGCCCAGACCAATCAACGCCGGGAGAGTGAGATCGACCGTGCGCTGGCTCAACGCCACATGCCAGATCCCGGCGCAAACAAAGCTAACCGTCAGACCGAAGACAATCGGCCGTGTGACCAGGACTCCGAAGAGAAGGGCCGTCCAGTCGGCAACCGATCCACCGTGGGCGGCCCCGGAGATCATCGGCCACACAAAGACGATCGTGCTGCCCGTCGCCAATCCAGAGCCGGCGGCAACGCCGAGGGTTACGCCATCCATGACCTCATTGCGAAAGATGGCGAAGCGACGCATCGAATAGGCGCCGATCGCGCCCAAAGAAACCGCAATGACCGGTAGCAGGATACCGTTGAGCAACAACACGCCGAATCCAGGGGTTCCCTCGGCATCCGCGGCCGCGCCGCCGAATCCGGCAGCGCCAACGTGCAGGATTGCGCCATCGATCCACCACTCGGACGCGATTGCGCTCGCCAGAGCCGCGATCGGGATGCCCGCCAATACTCCCCAACCGAACACGGCAAGGGATCCCCACCAAGGTTCATCCTCGTACGAGTCTTGTTTCGGCAATTCTGTCAACAGCACGGCCGGGATAACCAGCGACGCGATGATAATCGCCATGCCTGCCTCGTTCGCAAGCAGTGCGATCACCGTTACGACGAAACCAACGACAGCGATTCCGGCGGTTGGGCCCAATCGTCCGATGTTGAGCATTGAGCGGAGGCGTTCGGTCATATCAGCTCCTTCGTCGTTCGAGGCAGCGTTCCAACCGCAAGACGTCAAGCGGAATAATGGATCAACCGGCACAAACTCGTCGCCTGCTGCTTCGAGGAGATATGGTGGGCGATTAGCTGTCAGGACTCCGAGTCGACCTCACACTTAATCACACTTCCGCGCTTCTGCTCTGCCGGGGCACGAAAGAGTTCTAATCGCTGGTCTATTATTTGCTACCAGTGATATGATGATATTACGCGATTCTTTGCCAAATAGTTATGCACCGCGTCATTCATTCAGGACCGATCGCGGATAGGGGCACGACGATTGTCTGAGCACTTCTCCAGCTCCGACCCGCGTGGTAAAGAGCATCCCGACGACCTTCGGGTCGACACATGGATACAGGGCCCCATGTCTGCGGCGGTCGCGGGGATTGGGGCTTCACCAGCGCGCCGGCGTTCGGCCAGGGCCGTCACTCATTCCCAGGGCCAAAACGCGCAGGTTGACACCGGCCGTCGCAACTGCATACTATCAATCGCCTTCGTCACCTGTCGAAATTGCGTCGCCAATCGGTCACGAGTGTTCGCGCGGGACTCATCGCGGCTGCTGATCCGGAAGGTCGCCGTCTTGAGCCCATCCGATGGCTCCTGACCGAGCACGTAGCAATCTGACAGATGCGAGCGGTTGAGAATCGAGCGTCAATGCTGGAGGTTTCGAAGTGGCAACTGGTAGCAAAGATCGGATTCTTGGGAATCGGGCGAGTCGTCGCACCATACTGAAAGGTGCAACGGGCGCCGCCGCCGGCATGTACGCCTTCGGATTGCCCGGGAAGTCTTACCAACGAGCACTCGCACAGGACAGTTTGCGGCAGCAGATTCTGGCAATCCCCGGTGCGGGCATCCAACCAACCGACGAGCACATGCAAAAGGTCGGAGAGCTATGCCTGGAACCCACCAAAGCGAACGTTCAACCAGGGGAATTCAAGGGCCAGAAATTGACGTTCATGGGACTCAATAACGCGGGGCTCCACAATTACGAGTTCCGGCCACTCTCGGCGGCGTGGGAGGAGTACACGGGCTGCGAAATCGAGTGGATTGACTTGCCGCAGGGCGAGATTTTCGCCAAGGTACAAGAGAGCATTGTTGCTGGTACCGCGGCGTTTGACATCCTCGAGGGTGGAGCTCCCTGGGAAGGCGACATTCTCGGTAAAGGGCTTGCCTCCGAAATGCCGGATTGGGTAAAGGCTCAGATCGATGTCGACGACTACGTGCTGCTGGAGAAGCCTCCGGTCGGAACTTGGGACGGCAAGACATATCGAGTGACAATCGATGGAGACTGCCACAATTTCAATTACAGGAACGATGTCTTCACCAGTGCAGACCTGGGCGCGCAATTCAAGACCGACGGCGGTTCATTCGAATGGGGAGTTCCGAAGACTTGGACGCAGGTCCAGGAAGTCACCAAGTGGATGAAGGGCAAACAACACGAAGGGCAGGATTTGTACGGGATCCTCGACGTCTGCATTCCGCTCGGAGGCTTCGACTGGTATTTCTTCGCCAGCCGTGCGACAGCATACGCCAAGCATCCGGACAACAAGGCGTGGTTGTTCGATCCGACGAATATGAAGCCCTACATCAATAATCCTGCCTTTGCCCGCGCGCTTCAGGACATTGTCGATGCTTTGCCGTTTGAGCCAGCCGATCAAATTACCGGCGATCTCAATCGCACGTGGCTTGAGGAATTCCTCCCAGGCATAGGAACCATGTGCCACTGGTGGGGCGACCTTGGCTCAAACGTCTACACAAATGATCTCTCAGTAGTTCAGGACAAGGTTATGTTCAGCGTTCTGCCCGGCTCGGACGACGTTTACAACAACGCCACTGGGGCCTGGGACACGCTGCCGAGTGGGCCGAATTACTCCGCGAACGAGGCTTATATCGGATGGGGACTGTACGTGGCCAAACGCACTGAAGAGAGTGGCGTCAACAAGGCGGCGTGGAGCCTCGCTGCTCACCTCGGCGGCAAGGACATTTCGCTTTGGCTGTCGGTTTACCCGTCTGGATTCCAGCCATATCGCGCCAGTCATTTCAACAGCGAGGAGTGGGCGGGCATCGGGCAGCCGATGGACTTCGTTCAGTCCTATCTCGATTCCGAATCGAATTCCTACAACGACCCGAACGGAGCGATCGAACCTCGAATTCCTGGCATCTTCCAGTACTACGTTGCCGCAGAGACTGAACTCGCGCAGGCATACGCCGGCCAAAAACCGGTTCAGGAAGCGCTGGACAGCATATCCGTCGCCTGGGAGGGAATCACCGATCAGCTGGGCCGTGAGGAGCAGATTCGGCTCTATCAGGCTGCACTCGGGTAATCGCCGAGCGCAAAGAGCATTCGCTCGAGCCGTGTATTCGAACGCAAGAGGCGCCTGATCATGGTCCAGGCGCCTCTTGCTCGTTCGACCGCATGAACCTTCGATGTTCTCGTCCCATCCTCAGATTGGATGCAAATCCTTGGATCAACTCTCAGTGAATGAACCGACAACGATGGATTTTGCGGTCGGCGGCGTCTCCGAGTCCCGGCAATCGCTCGGACGTCTGATCATCCGCGCTTCAACATTCACTATGTCGGCGCTCGTCCTCATGCAAACGGCAAAGGCGGCAGGTTTCGTTGACTTTGGTTTCGGTGACTGGCGACCGATCGCGGGTGCAATAGCGGCATGGGCTTTTGCATTGTGCGCAGGGCTGATGCTCTCCCGCGGTCAACGGGGCGTGCAGGCGGTGTTTCTGCTCCCAGCTGTTTTGGTGGTCCTTGCGTTTGTCATTTTTCCGACCTTCTACGCGGTTTTCGTCTCATTTCACGACTGGAATCTGAGCGGCTCGGGCATACGTCACTACAACGGGCTCGATAATTTTCGAAAACTTTTGGACGATGTGGGATATTGGAACTCGCTAAAGAATATGGTTTATTACGTCCTCGCGGTGCTGGCCCAGTACGCGGTTGCGCTGTTACTGGCGGTCCTTCTGAACCAGAACATTAGGGGTCAAAAGTTCTTCAGGGTCGTCTTCCTCTTGCCGTTCATGTTGAGTCCAGTAGCCGTATCATTCATCATCGGAAAGGCTGTTTTCAACAGCCAATACGGGCCTCTCGTAGAAATCCTCGATCGAATGGGGTTCGGACGCGTCTCGTTTTTTGAAAACCCCTGGATGGCGCGCCTGAGTATCATGATCATCGACGCATGGTATTCGATTCCGTTCGTGATGATTCTGCTACTTGCTGGGTTACAAGCAATCCCGGGCGAGATCCTTGAATCGGCAAGAGTCGACGGCGCAGGTGGCTGGAAGTCGTTTCGAAGCATGACCTTCCCGTTGCTTCTGCCGGTCAGTCTGACAGCGCTCATACTGCGAGTTATTTTCGAGTTAAAGTTGCTCGACGTCGTGAGAGTCGTCACTGGAGGCGGCCCTGGAAACTCGACAGATTCGGTGAGTCTGTTCATCCTTCGCGAGGGCATCGAGAAAACAAACGTTGGTTATGCGACCGCGCTTTCAACGTTCTACCTTGTGATTATCATCACTCTGCTCACTGCCGTTCTTTGGCTGGCGAACAAAGTGATTCAACGGGTGACGTAGAAGCGCCTCAATTCCGCGGCCCTTTTGTGGCGATACGAGCGAGGCATTGCCAGAGTGAAAGCCGAACGACGGACACTTAAGACATTCACTTCGGCGCGACACAGTCGATCTCGCTCGATTCAACATGGACTGGGTCGATTTGTGACTTACTCGATTTTGATTTTTTGGTCCGTTGTTTGCCTCTTTCCGCTTTACTGGGTTTTTACAACCGCTTTCAAGACGTCCGTCGATGTCTATCAACTGCACATGATTCCGTGGCTCCAATATCAGCCTATCTGGAAAGGCTTCGATTCTCTTGGCATTTCGCCATCAACCCTTGGCAATCCATCGACGGTTCGCGAATTCTTCCTGAGGCACTACGCGAACACGGTTATCATTTCCGTTTCTGCTTCTTTTATGGCGACGCTCATTGGCTCATTTGCGGCTTACGGCCTTGCAAGGTTTAGTTACAAATTCGGTCCCTGGCGGAACAAAGACATCTCGTTTTGGTTTCTGTCACAGCTGATTTTGCCACCGATCGCTCTCGTTATCCCCCTGCTCATTCTCTATCGCGAACTCCATTTGCTAGATACCCGGATCGGGTTGATTTTGATCTATACCATCGTCAATCTGCCTATTGTGATCTGGATCATGCGAGACCAGTTTCTGTCGATTCCAATTGAGCTTGAACAAGCCGCACTTGTCGACGGGGCATCGATCTGGCAAGCCTACACCCGGATCGTGGTTCCGATTTCGGCTCCAGGATTTGTCGCCGCGTTCATTTTGGTGTTGGTTTTCACCTGGAATGAATTCTTTTTCGCGATTGTGATTTCGGCGGCCAATTCGCCGACTTTGCCTATCCTTCTTGCAAGCCAAACGAGCTCGCAAGGTACTCGATGGTGGACCATTTCGGCATTGGCGACGGTTTCCCTCATACCATTGTTGATTGTTGGCACTTTTCTCGAGAAATACATCGTCAAAGGGCTCACCGCTGGGGCAGTCAAGTAAGTCATTCAAGTCACAAGTGGTATCAGATCACCTCTTTGCACCGCGGTAAACCGCACGGCGCAAGTTGTTACTTTTTTGCAACGCCGGTTGCCGAAGGCGCGGCTTTCCTGAAATCCCGATCCGGCACAGTGCTCCTGGAGTCGGCAACAGCGGATTGAACTGCAAATCCACTTCTTCTGCGCCACATCAAGAACGGAAAGAGCGTCAATGCTTACGAACGACAATCGCCTCTCCGTTGCCTCTGTCGGGCTCAGCTCCGAGCTCGTAAGCGAGATGGAGGGCGCGGAGTGCTTCTTCACCCTTCACGAGGCGCTGAGGGCCGTGCGCAGCCGGGGCCGTGGACTCATAGTCTTGACGCAGCCGTCGAACTGGTCACTGGATCGCACGGGTCGGGAGGTTTCGGAGGTCGTCGGCGACCACGCGGCTATCGTTCTCTCTCCCGATGGGACGGCCTTCGCGCCAAGGCTCTTCGTGGTCGATCACAAGATTCCAGTCGCGAGACTGATTTCGCTGATCACACGAGTTGCGCGGCACGCCGAGACATCGTCTTTGACGGCGGCAGTCTAGTCTTCCTCTACTCCGTTTGCCGAAACAAAAATGGCGCGGGACGTTGCCCCGCGCCATTCTCTTTTGGTAGCGCATAGGGGATTCGAACCCCTGGTCTCCGCCTTGAGAGGGCGGTGTCCTAGGCCGCTAGACGAATGCGCCGCGACGAGCGATTTTAGCAGCAATCCTGCCCAGGGGTCAAACTCGATGCATTGCGGTCGCGCCGTCGTTGCTGGATGATGTCGCGGTCGCCAACGATCATCACAGGACTGACGGACGGAGCGTGCTATGCCTGTTTCAGCCGCAAATCTCAGTGAAAAGCTGATCATTTCCGCTGCCCTTACCGGCTCCTGGCCGGCGAAGGCCCAGAATCCGGCCGTGCCGATCACGGAAGAGGAGATCGCTCAAGCCGCGATCGATTGCTGGCGGGCTGGCGCCGCAATCGTTCACCTTCACGTCCGAAACGAGCAGGGCAAGGTGACGTGCGATCCGGCTCGCTACGCGAAAGCTCGCGATCTCATCCGGGCAAGCGGCAGCGATGTGATCATCAACATGAGCACGGGCGGCGGGGCGGGGCAAACGACCGACGAACAGCGGGCGGAACCGATCTCGCTCAAGCCCGAGATCGCATCGTTCGATTGCGGATCGCTCAACTTCGGTCAAACCGTGTTCGTCAACTCTCCTGCGTTTCTGGACGAGCTCGCGGCTCGAATGGGGCGACACGGCGTGCTGCCGGAGATCGAGTGTTTCGAACCGGGACACGTCGCCAATGCGTTGAGACTAATCGATGACGGGAAACTGAAGCCGCCGTTCTGGTTTCAATTCGTGCTCGGCGTTCGTGGCGGATCGCCGGGCACGGTCAAACAACTCCTCAACCTGATCGACATGCTGCCGGCCGGCGCGAAGTGGTCGGTGTGCGGTATCGGCAGGGCGCAATTGCCGTTGGGGATCGCCGGCATGGCGATGGGAGGACACGTTCGCACCGGTCTTGAAGACAACATCTTCTTTCACAAGGGCGAACTCGCAACGAGCAACGCGCAGCTGGTCGAACGCCTGGTGAGAATCGCCGGCGAGATCGGGCGGCCGGTTGCCACTGCGGCCGAAGCGCGACAGCTGCTCGGACTCAAAGCGCTTACGACTGCGCCCGAGGTCATCGCTCTGTGACGCATCGCGTTGCCGCCGCCCAGATCTCGCACGAAACCAACGTCTTCAGCGTCGTCAAAACCGATCTGACGGCGTTCGAGCGATCCGGGCTCGCGTACGGTCCTTCGATCGTCGATCGGGAGCGGGGCACCAATTCGGCGTTCGGAGGATTCGTCGAGGGGGCGGAAGCGAACGGCTTCGAATTGATCCCAATCATGTCGGTCTGGGCGACGCCATCCGGCGCGGTCACGGGTGATGCGATTCGGAAGCTCGTCTCGGATCTGCAACATGGGCTCCGAGCGAGCGACAGGCTCGACGGGGTTCTGCTGGCGCTTCACGGCGCGATGGTGTCGGAGATCGACGACGACGGCGACGGTTTCATCCTCGAGTCCGTGCGCGAGGTCGTCGGGCCAGCGATCCCGGTCATCTGCACACTCGATCTGCACGCGAACATCACCGAGCGGATGGTCAGGGCGGCGACGGTGTTGATCGGATACGACACGTATCCCCATGTCGATATGGCCGTGAGGGCCCGCGAGGCCGCCGATTTGCTTGTTCGAGTTATCGCCGGTGACGTGCGCCCGGTCAGCGCGTTCGTGAAACCGCCGATGGCCCCGACTTCTCAGAACATGATCACGGACCGCGATCCGATGAGATCACTCGTCGCGCTCGCGCATGGGATGGAAAAGCAACGGCATGTCCTGAACGTGACATTGTCGTGTGGTTTCCCACCGTCCGATGTGTTCGACACCGGCGTAACGACTCTCGTGACAACCGACAATGACCCCGATCTCGCCGCGCAATTGGCGCACGAATTGGCGTTGCAAACCTGGGTGTCACGCGACGGGTTCCTGGGCGGCGTGACATCATTCGAGGAAGCAGCCGAGATTCTTCGCCGGCTTCCCGCCCGACCGGAGAAGCCGCTGGTTCTGGTCGATATCGGTGACAACCCCTGGAGTGGATCGCCGGGTGACAGCGCGGAGATCTTGCGGTTCCTACTTGAACTAGAGACAGAAAACGCTGCGGTGGCGATGGTGGTTGATCCCCAATCGGTCGAACGGTGCATAGAGGCGGGCGTTGGGTCGTGGGTCGATCTTCAGCTCGGCGGCAAAACCGACAGGCTACACGGTGATCCCCTCCCCCTCCACGGGTATGTCCGCTTGATCTCTGACGGACGTTATGTCAACTCTGGACCGATGATGGCGGGCCTGCCGGTCGATCTGGGTCCCACGGTGGTGCTGGAATGCGGCGATCGGCGCGGGCCCGAGGTGCTGATCACGAGTTATGCGGAAACGCCGATCGATCTCAATGTCTTCCGCGCTCATGGTATCGAGCCCACGGCGAAGCGGGTCATCGGTCTGAAAGGCAAAGGGCATTTCCGGGCGGCGTTCGAACCGATCGCGGAACGAGTGGTGCTCGTCGAAGGACCGGGGATCTCCGGATCGGATTTCCGGCGATTGCCCTTCAAGCACATACGCCGGCCGATCTGGCCGCTTGATACAGGAGTCACCTTTGGTTGATCGAGTTGGGGCCGGCCGGGATGTCCTTTGGAAACTGGTCGACGGTGTCGGCCTGGAACACTCCCGGCTCGATCTTAGGAATGCGGGACCATTGATCTCGGGAACGGTCTTAACCACTGATGGAACCGAACCAGTGACGATCGATTACGCGGTCGAGTGCGATCGGTACTGGCACACGCGCGAAGTTGAGGTTCAGGTGCGGCGGGCTAGACAATCTGTGCCTGACATCCTCCATCTGACCGCCGACGGGAGCGGAGAATGGAATCAACTCACTGAATCCGAGGAAGGGATCGTCAGTCTATCAGTTCCATCGATTCGCGGGTGCATCGACGTCGACCTGGCCTTCTCGCCGGTCACGAACACCCTTCCGATCCGGAGGCACGAGCTCGTCGTCGGCGCGAGCGCGCGGGTCACCGCCGCCTGGGTGAAATTCCCGTCGCTGGAAGTCACCGCGCTTCCGCAACGGTACACCAGAGTCGGGCCACTGACCTACCGCTACGAATCATTCCAAACGAATTTCACCGCCCAGCTCGACGTCGACGAGCTCGGCCTTGTCACGTCCTATGAGGGACTGTGGGAGCGGGTGACCGGCGCGATGCTGATGTGAGGTTCAGACGGCCGGGAAGAGGGTCACGCCCGAGACCGGTTGCAGCGCCTCGAGCAATTCAGCGGCGCTTTTTCCGGTTCCGGGAACGATGAGTCCCGGTGCGATCTCATTCAGCGGCACGAGGACAAAGGCGCGTTCATGCAAACGTGGGTGAGGCACGGTCAGTTTGTCGATCTGAATGATCTCCTGGTCATACACGAGCAGATCGAGGTCGAGTGTTCTTGGAGCGTTCTGGAATGTCCGCTCACGGCCGTGGGCTCGCTCGATTTGCAGAAGTGTCTCGAGCAGTTCCTCCGGCCGAAGGGATGTCTCGATTTCGGCGACCGCGTTCAGGTAAGGAGGTTGATCCAGGAATCCGATAGGCTCGGTTTCATAGATCGGCGAAACGGATCGAATCGTGCCGATCCTGGAAAGGCGATCGATCGCGGAGTTGATCGTGGCCAGGCGATCTCCCAAGTTCGAGCCGAGAGCAACGAAGGCGATGCTCACGAGGCTCCCCTGACAACGGCGTCGGACATCCGAGCAACGCGCACGTTCGCCAGCACATCGTGAACCCGGACGATATCGGCGCCGTTTACGATTGCCAGAGCGGTTGTCGCGAGCGTTCCTTCCAATCGCTGATCGACCGTCAAGCCGAGGACGTGACCGATCGTGCTTTTGCGCGAGAGACCGACCAGGATCGGCAGTTCGAGCGTCTTGAGCTCGCTCAATCGACGCAGCAATTCCAGGTTCTGGCGCCAATCTTTGCCGAAGCCGAATCCCGGATCGATGATGATCCGATCCGACCGGATCCCGGATTTGAGCGCGAACTCGACCCGGCGGGTGAGCTCGCGCAATACGCTCGCAACGAGATCGTCAGCGATATCCGGGACAGCGTCGTGCATGACGACGACTGGAATTCCATGCCGAGCGGAGACATGCGCCAGTTCTGGATCGCCCGTGAAGCCGCGAACGTCGTTGACGATCGATGCACCGGCAGTAATCGCGGTTTCGGCCACGGCGGCTTTGCTCGTGTCGATCGAGATCGGAATCGAAACGCGGCTCGCGATTTCAGTCAACGCCGGTACGATCCTGGCGATTTCGTCGTCTACCGAAACAGCCGTGTGTCCCGGGCGGGTTGACTCGCCGCCGATGTCGATAATGCCGGCTCCGGACGCCTCGGCGGCTTCGGCAACCGCAACCGCCGTGGCGACGTCGCCGCGAATACCGTCCCCGCTGAACGAGTCCGGCGTGGCGTTCACGATCGCCATCACGAAGGTGCGCGTACCCCAGTCGAATCTGTGGTTCGACCAGATTGTCGGTTGAGGTCGCGTGCGGCTTGTCACCGTGGGCCGCCGCCCTGGCGCACGATGCCGAGAAACTCGGCGCGTGTCGCGGGACGTCGACGAAAGCCGCCGCGCATGGCGGAGGTGACCATCTCCGCTCCCGGTTTCTGTACCCCGCGAATGGTCATGCAGGTGTGGACAGCTTCGATTACGACGCCACAGCCGTCGGGTTGCAGCTCCTCCATGATCGCATCCGCGATTTCGCTGGTCATTCGCTCCTGAACCTGCGGGCGGCGGGCATAACCATCGACCAATCGAGCGAGTTTGCTGAGCCCGACAACGCGGCCGTGTGGGATGTACCCGATATGTGCGCGACCCGTAAACGGAAGCAGGTGGTGCTCGCAGACCGAGGCGAAGGGAATGTCACGCAGCACGACCATCTCCTTGTGCTGTTCGTCGAAGGTGACGGCGAGATGTCGTCGCGGATCATCATGGAGTCCCGCAAAGAGCTCGGCATAGGAGTCGGCGACGCGTCTCGGCGTTTCGATCAATCCCTCGCGGTCGGGATCTTCCCCGATGGCGATCAGAATTTCACGGATCGCGCGTTTGATCCGCTTCCGGTCGAGCTCGAATGGCGTTTCGTCGCTCATATGGCTCTTTCGTTGCGGTCGCGACGGATCCGTACGCCTGCGGAGTCGAGGATCGAGCCCTTGATCGCGACGCCTGGTTTGCGAATCGTGACGGTAACCGACTGGGCCGCGCTGAATGCTGCCAGGAGCTCGGTGGCGATGGTGTGACCGAGCGCTTCCAGGAGATCGAAGCGCCGTTCCTCGACGATTGAGCGGACTCGCTTGAAAACCAACGAATAGTTGATCGAATCGTCTAGGCGGTCGGTTTGACCAGGTCTAGTCAAATCCGCTGAGATCGAAAGATCGATTACGAAGCGTTGCCCGCTGGTCTGCTCCTCGGGATTGACCCCGTGATAACCGTAGAAGCGCATGCCTTCGAGGAGAATTTCGTCCATGGTGTGGGTCGCTAGCGGACCCTGTAAAGCTCCCTGGCGTTGCCGGCCAGAATCAGACCAGCAGCTTCTTGAGCGTCGGCGTCACTCAGGAAGTCCGATTCTACGAGCTCATCCAGTGCCTGGGCGAGGGCCATCTTGCCGAGCTTGGCGCTGCTGTAGTTGATCTCCGGCAATGTGTAGCCATCGGAGCCGTAGCAAATCTTGTTGAGCGGGGCCAGGGCCATCACGCCGGTGAAGATGTCCTTCGCTGCGTTGCCGGCGAACGGAATCCCTTCGCTTACGTCGCAGTAGACGCGGGGGAGGACGTTCGACATGTAGGCCGCTTCACGGTGGTACGGGTATCCAGAGTGCACGAGCAGCACCCGGCAGCCACGGAAAGTCGGAAAGCGTAACAATTCCATCAGGAACGACGGCCGGCAAAGCACGAGATTGACTTCGAAATCGCCCATACCGGTATGGATTTGCATCGGCACGTCGTGCTCCATGCAGATCTCCATCGCCCGGCAGACGAGGTGATCGCGCAGCTTTTTCATGGAGCCGCCGCCGAGACCGCGACGAATCGCGTCGAGTGCCTGGGCTCCTTGATCGGCGGTCCGGCTCAAGGGTGAGATGTCCAGTCCAGTGCGGTAGGCGATGATCGATTTCAGGCCACGGTACCCGTTGTTGGTCAGTGCGTTGTTTACGGTGTCGTCGAAGGTTCGTTTGAATTCCGCCCAACCGAGATCGGTTTTCAGAAGCTGGGCAATCAACGGTTCAATACGGAAGACCGGGGTGATATCGATCGGCAGCTCCGCTTTGACCTCGGCCATTGGCAAGATCGACAGCGGCACGCCGAAATCGAACACGATCTCCTCGATTCCTGCATCGCCGTACAGCTTGCGCACGTACTCCCTGTAGCCGGCGTCGACTGCTTGATTCCGCGCTTCCACCACGGCCACCAGCGTCGCTTCGACATCGAAGTAGCGGGCAAGATCGCGCACCATCCGCTTGTGGTAGGTCGTCCAGCGCTTGCCGAGCTGAAGCTCGTCGCGGACCTCATCGGTGAATTCGATGTCGCCCTGTTCCATGTATTCACGAGATCCGCCGCCGAATGCGGTCATATCCGTGAACTGCTCCGGCGTGACCCGTCCCTTGTTGAGGAAGGGATGAGCGTGAACATCGACGACCGGCAAATGCGCGACTTCGACCATCATTACACCTGCTCCAGATACATAGCCCGTTCCCAGGGATGAACTTCCACGTTGTAGTGCGCGAGCTCTTCGCGTTTGACGATCAGGAAGTGCTCGAGAATCGTCGATCCGATTGCGTCGCCGATGACCTTGTCTCCTTCGAGCGCATCCAGCGCCTCGGGAAGCGTTCGCGGCAGGAATCCAATCTTGTATCGCTCGATCTCCTCGGCGGTGAGATGACCGATGTCGCCCTGAAATGGCTCGGGAGGCTCGATCCGATTGCGAATCCCGTCCAACCCCGCCCCAAGCAGACCAGCCATCAGAAGATAAGGCTGGCAGCTATTGTCCGAGGCCCTGAACTCCAGATGACGGCGTTTGCCGACGCCGGGAATACGGACGACACCGGAGCGATTGCCGTATCCCCAGTAGGTGTTCGCGGGCGCCCACGAGCCAGGGAGAAGCCGCTTGTAGCTGTTGACAGTCGGAGAGCCGAGTCCGGTCAGTGCGTCGAGGTGCGCCATAATCCCGCCAAGAAACCAACCACCGACCTCGGAAAGAGACGTTTGGTCCTCTTCGCTTGGGGTGAGATCGTTGTCGCCGGTGCGATCCCAGACACTGAGATGGGTGTGCAGGCTGCAGCCGGCGAAATGGGCATAGGGTTTGGGCATGAAGGTCGCGATGTAGCCGAATTGCTTGGCGATATCCCGGACCGCTTCCTTCAATGAGAAGTAGTCGTCGACGGCCTGAATCGGGTCGGCGTGGTGCACCGACATTTCGTACTGGCCGGGACCGTATTCCTTCCCGAGTTGGGCCACCGTGACGCCCATGCCGCGAAGCTCATCGATCACGGCATTGACGAAGGGCTGCTCTTCCGCCAGCCCACGCAGGCTGAACATCTTTGTGCCGTTGACCGGCTGGTACTCGCCGTGCTGGTCGCGGGTCAGGAGATAGAACTCAGGCTCCAACGCGGCCTGGATCGAGATGCCGGCAGACTTTAACTCGTCGACGACGGCCTGAAGCCTCGTGCGCGGGCAACCATCCCATACCGAGCCGTCGGTGGCACGCATCCAGGCATGGACACGCGCCGTCTTTGGGTAGCGAGGCAGAAGCGCATAACTGCGAGGATCGGGAACGGCCATGAAATCGCCCGAATCGCCAAGCCATTTCGCGTTGGCTGCCTGGTGATCGTTCGAGGTCATGTCGAGATTCGCGACCGCGAAGACGACTCCGTCGCGAATCGTGCTCCGAAAGGTCTCGCGGGGCATCGTTTTCGCCGATGCGCGTCCGCTGTAGTCGTGATAGGAGACCCAAAGGTGCTCGACGCCGTCTTCCTCGAGTCGCTGCAACAGCGCCTGGCCGTCGGCAGGTGTGTTAGCCATGCGTCAATTCCTCGTCGGCGCAAATCGCCTGGAGCAGCTTTGCTAGAAGCGCGGTGCGCGGCACGATGCTGCTCAGTTCGATGTATTCCCGCGGTCCATGGTCGAGGCCGCCGATCGGTCCCAAGCCATCGAGGCCGGGTGTTCCCTTGTGAACGGCGTAGCTGACGTCAGAACCGCCGCCGGTGGCCGCTCCCTTCAGCGAGAAGCCAAGTTCTCCGGCAATGCCGATCGCGTGGTTTTCGAGTCGCATCGTGCCCGCGGAGCGCTCCATGGCGGGCATTCCCTCCCCTTCAAGGGTCATGTGGAGTTTCACGCCCGGAACCCATTCGGTGTCGGCTAGCTCCTGAAGGCCGGCCGTCAATTCCTCGAGATCGGCATTCGACCAGGCGCGAAGATCGAAGATCGCGGTGGCGTGGTCAGCAACGATGTTCGGGTTCGCGCCGCCGGTGATTCGGCCAGGGTTGAGTGTCATCCCCGGTTTGCGGCCGTTGAGCTTGAACGATTCGACGATCACATTCGCGATCGCAAGCGTGGCGCTCGCGCCCTTCTCCGGCTCGACACCGGCATGGGCGGCTTTCCCGATCGCCTCGACCGTGACCCAGCGAGTGGCTTTCCGTGAAGTAACCACGTCGCCGTTGGCTCGAGCGGCTTCAAGCGTGAGCGCGGCGTGATGTTTTGGACCTTCGTCCTTCAGTAGTTCGGCCGAGTGACGGGCTTCGATCTCCTCATCAGAGACGATGATCACGGTGATGGTTTCGAAATCGGCCCAGCCTGCCTCCTTCAAAGCCCGAACAGCATAAAGACCGGTCAAGAGTCCAGCTTTCATGTCACATGTGCCGGGTCCGAGGATCGTGTCGCCGTCGACCGTGACAGGCCGGGCGGCGGCCGTTCCGTCTGGATAGACCGTATCGGCGTGACCGATCAGAAGTACCCGTCCCCTGCCCGTGCCGTGGAGCCGGGCAATCAGATCGTTGCCCCAATCGGTCTGTGCGTTCCGTTTGGTTTCAAAACCCTGCGCTCGGAGATTGACCTCGAACCAGTCCAGGACTTCATCAACTCCCTGTTTGTTGTAGGTGCCCGAGTCGATCCCCGCCAGATGGCGAAGATCATCCAAGTAGCTCTCCAATTGACCTTCGAGATACCCAACGATCGGATCTGTCATCGCCGTTTTATCACCACCCGGCAAACTGGGCGACAGTCTCGTCGCTCACCTTGCCCGCCAGTACATCACTGATCGCTTGATCGAGAATCCCGACGCCTTCGTCGATGTCGTCACGAGTGACAATCAACGGCGGCGTGATCTCGAGCGCGTTGCCCCACATGCCGGCGTAATAGACGATCAATCCGAGCTCGAATGCGCGGTAAACAATCTTGGCCGCCGCGGACGCATTCGGTTCCTTCGATGTGCGATCGGTAACCAGTTCAATGCCGGAGATCATGCCGAGTCCGCGGATATCGCCCACAATCTCATACTTCGAGAGCGCCTGCTGGAGGCACTGATTGAGATAGGCTCCGTTCTCCGCGGAGCGCTCAACCAGTCCTTCGGATTCGATCTCGTCGAGCACGGCCAACCCGGCCGCGCAGCAAGTAGCATTGCCCGAAGCGGTGAAAACGGCGAGTCCCGAGCCGACATCCATGATCTCTTTGCGAGCGACGATCGCGCTCAACGGCAGCCCACCGCCGAGCGACTTGCCGAGTAGAACCACATCGGCCGCAACCTCTCCGTGCTCGTAGCCGAACATCCGCCCAGTGCGCCCGAGTCCGATTTTGATCTCGTCCATCACGAAAAAGATGCCGTGACGATCGCAGAGCAACCGCAACTTGGGTAGGAAATCGGGCGGCGGTACGACGTCGCCGCCGTCGGCCTGGACGGCCTCGGCGAAGACCGCGGCGATGTCCCGCGGTGGATAGATCGTTTTGAAGAGATAGTTCTCGAGGAAGTCGAGACATTGATCGGTGACATTGCCGGTTCCGTCACCAAAGGGATTGCGATACGGATTAGGGAAAGGCACCTTGATCACATTTGAACCGCCGATGATCTCGTTGAGCGATGGGTGCGCTGACAGCGTCATGGTCGAGTCGTGCGTGCCGTGCCAGCTCCCGACGAACGAAACAAATCGCCTGCGGCCGGTCGCCTTGAGGATCAAACGGGACGCGGCCTCTGCAGCGTCGGAGCCGGAGAGTCCGAACCAGACCTTCTTCTCGAAATCGCCAGGGACGAGCGACACCAGCTTTTCGGCCAGATCGGTGGCCGGCATATTCGCGCCAGAGAGCAGCCCGCCGAAGGTCGTGCGATCAATCTGCCGCTTAATGGCATTGCGGACGCGCTCGTTGCTGTACCCCAGTCCCGCCAGCGCCCATCCTGAGCCAAAGTCGAGATACCGGCGGCCATCGACATCGAAGAGCCGCACACCCTCGCCATGTTCGATCGCGAATGGGAAATAGCGAATCTTGATGGCGTCGGCCACGAAACGAGCATCTCGTTCTAGAACCGATTGCGCGGTCATCGTCGCGAGCACGGTCTACCTCCGTTCATTCCGTTTGCGGCATCGAGCTGTTCGCGGTTTTCTTGGACCCCACACGGTCGCTGTCATCGATGCGTGCCGGCTTCACCCTGGGCCAGGCGATCTCTCGTCCGCCGGTGAGCCCGGAGGGGCGCACGATCAGTATCAGAATAATACCGACGGCGATGATGATCTCGGTGAAGCCGACGAGCTGGAACGGCACGGCCGATTCAACCCACGTTCCCTTCGAGCGCTGGATATTCACCCAGTTCTCGACCTGGCGAAGTCCTTCTTGGGACATCGCGACGGCGATCGCCCCGAGTACCGCGCCGCTGACACTGCCCGAGCCGCCAATGATCAACATCGCCACGATCAGGAAGGTCTCCTTGATATAGAAATTGTGCGGTGAGAAGTTCTGGATGAAATGCGCCCAAAGCGCCCCCGCGACGGCGGTCAAAAAGATGCTGAAGGTCCAGGCACACCATCTCATCAGCGCGGTGTTCACGCCGAGCGTTTCGGCGGCATCCTCATCCTCGCGGCTCGCCCGGAGCTTCAATCCGAGCGGCGACTCCTTGAATAGATACGCGACAAGCACACCAAGCGACGCCCAGATTAGCGCGTCCCACAGATCGGTGTACTTCGGAATGCCGATGACCGTGGTCGCGCCCTTGGTGAGCTGCGTCCATTGCAGCGCAACCCGATTGATCACGATCAGAAAGGCGAAGGTCGCGATGGTGAATGATGCCCCGCGCAGCCTGACGAACGCGACGCCGATGATCGCCCCGACCACGGTCGCGATCGCGCCCGCGGCCAAAATTGACGGTATGAAATCCCAATGCTGTTTGTAGAGCCACCAGTTGCGCGGCATGTCCGGCAGTGCGACTCGCTTTTGCCGCTGTGTCAGCGAGAACCAAATCGACGAGTAGGCGCCGATCGTCACGAACGCGTACTGTCCAAAACTGCCGAGCCCGGAATTGCCCTGAAACGACTGCAGCGCGACTGCAAGCAGCAGATTGATGAACATCACGGTCACAACGCGGTCGAAAACGACATTGCCGCGCAGTTCGCTGATAAGGGCAACCGCAATCATGATTGCGATCAGAAGCACGGGCGTGGAAATCTGGCGGATGCGCATCACTCCCCGAGCGGCGGTCATCGCTATCTCGCCTCTCGCGAATAGGCGGGCTTGATCAATCCGTCAGGGCGGAAAAGGAGCACCACGATCACGATCCCGAAGAGCACAGCGTCGCGATAGTTGTTGACGCTCTGGGGCAGCCAGGTCTGCAGTCCCATCGTCAGGAACCCGAGGACATAGCCTCCCAAAACCGCGCCCTTGAGCGACGACATGCCTCCGACGACTGATGCGATAAAGGCGATCAATACGGGCTGCAAGCCAACTGTTGGATAAGTTTGACCTGTTCGGCCGATCCAGAAGATCGCGACGATTCCGGCCATGAAGCCGCTGACCGCAAACGCGGCGGCAATCACCATATTGGCTTTGACCCCAACCAGGCGGGTCATCGTGAAATCGTCGGCTGCCGCCCGGAGCGCGAGTCCGATGATCGTCCGGCGCAGGAACATCGTCAGCACAGCCAGCGCCAAAATGCTCACCGTCAGGGCAATCAAGTCCGCCTGCTTGATCCGCAGATCGCCGATCGTGAAGTTCCTGATGAAGATGTCCGGCAAGTTTGGAGCGCGCGGGCGCGGAGAGACCGTCAAGAGCGCGATGTTCTGCAGCAAATTGCTGACCGCGAATGACGTGATCAACATGGTCGTGGGCGAGGTGTTGCGTACGGGCCGAAAGGCAACGCGCTCCATCAACACTCCGGCGACCAATGCCGCGATGATGCTCAGAACCGCGCATATGATCCACGGCAACGGGGTATCGCCGAAGAGCAGCAGACCGTAGCCCCCAACCATCACCAGCTCGCCGTAGGCAAAATTCACGAGCCGGAGAATGCCGTAAACGATCACGAGGCCGAGCGCCATCAGCGCATAGAGACCTCCGAGCGACAACGACGAGATGCCATATTGGAGCAGCTCATTGACATCCGGCATCTCAAACGGCCCCCGCCGGAACATCTGCTGCCTTCCGTCCACCGGATCCGAAATAGGCCCGCTCGAGATCGGCATGCTGCCGGATTTCCGACGGCGCTCCCGCGAACTCGACTCTGCCGGTGCTGAGCAGATAGGCTCGATCGACGATCTCTAGCGTCATGCGGACGTTCTGCTCGACCAGCAAGATCGTCATCCCGAGATCACGCAACTGAACAATCAGTTTGAAGATTTCGACCACCAGTTTTGGGGCGAGCCCGAGCGAGGGTTCATCCATCAGCAGCAACCGAGGGCGGGACATGAGAGCACGCGCGACCGCGAGCATTTGCTGCTGCCCGCCGGAGAGCTTGCCAGCCGGTTGCTGTCGTCGTTCCTCAAGAATCGGAAAGAAGGCACACCAGCGAACGAGATCTTGATCGATCTGATCCCGGTCCCGAACTGAAGCAGCACCTAGCCGCAGATTCTCTTCCACGGTCAGTGATGGGAAGATCCGGCGACCCTCCATCACCGGCGCGACGCCTCGGCGCAAGATCGTTTCCGATGGTTGCCCGGCAAGCGATTGCCCGTCGTACACGATCGTCCCCGAAAGCGAGCGGACAACGCCCATGATGCTCAGCATCGTCGTGCTCTTGCCCGCGCCGTTCACGCCGATTAGACCGACGATCTCGCCCTGGTTCACCTCGAGCGAAATGCCGCGGAGCGCTTTGATCGCGCCGTAGCTCACATGCAGATCGCTAACCGAGAGCAGGCTCATGGCCGACCTCCGCTCCCAGATAGGCTTCGATCACGGCCGGATCCCTTCTGACCTCTTCGGGCCTACCTTCGGCGATCGTGCGGCCGTAGTTCAGAACATGAATCCGATCGCACAGACTCATAATCAACCGCATGTCATGGTCGACGATCAAAATGCCGCACCCAACTTCGCTCCGAATTCGCTCCATGGTCGGCAGAAGCACCTCGACCTCAGCGTCATTCAATCCCGCTCCTGGTTCATCCAACAGCAGAAAGAATGGGTTCGTGGCCAGCGCCCTGGCAATCTCGACCCTCCGCTCTTCGCCCTGTGGAAGGATTTTTGCAGGCACATCCGCGAGATGAGCGATGCCCATCTGGTCAATCGCCGCTTGCACGCGCCGATTCGCCTCACGCCGCGAAACGCCTTTGGCGCTGATCGCCGCGACTTCGATGTTCTCTCGTACTGAAAAGTCTTTGAAGAGTTTGACCACCTGGAACGTACGTGCCAACCCAGCTCGCGCACGGCGATGAGCTGTCCAGTTGGAGACATCCGTATCGTCGACGATCACCCGTCCGCTCGTGATCTTGAGCAGACCGGTCATGAGGTTGATGGTCGTCGTTTTGCCTGATCCGTTAGGGCCAATAAGCCCGAGGATCTCGCCCTGATCGAGCGCAAAAGAAATACCGTCGACAGCCCTCAGCCCGACGAAGTCTTTCGTCAGAGCGTCAGCGACCAACCGGTGCTCGGTTGCTGTCGGGACCGCGACCGTCATTCAGCAAGGTACCTTGGGGGAAGTGAAAATGCCTAAGACAAACTTGAATGCGGCCGGCACATCCGTGCCGGCCGCGAAACCTGACGACCTATTACTCGGGTGTTACCGCGGGGATCCACTCCGGCTTCAATCGTTGCACATAGGTTGGCTTGCCCTCTTTCACCTCGATAATGAAGGCTTCTTTGTCAGGGAAGTGACCGCCGGCAGCGTCGTTCCAGGTCAAGTCGCCGCTCAGGAGATTGAAGGTTGTGCCTTCAAGCGCTTTCGCGAGCGCGGCCCCTTCCGTCGTGCCCGCCTTGGTTATGCCCTGGGCAAGGATTTGAATCGTGTCCCAACCCATCGCGCAGAACGCCACTTCTGGCGCCTTGCTGTATTCGGCCGTGAAATCGGTGATGAAGGTTTCCATCGCCGGTCCAGCCTCTGCGCCAATGAAACTGTGGGTCGAGATGTAGATGTCCTTGCCGAGCTCTGTGCCGAGCGCCTTGTAGAAATCGGCGGTGTCCATCGAGTCGCCTCCCATGATCGGGAGCGTGACTCCAGCTGAGCGGACATCCCGAATGATGGCCGAGTAATCGGGCATCTGCGACGAGATGAATACCACGGCGGGTTGCTCGGTTAGGTTGAGCAGGTTCTGCGCTTGCGCGCTCGCCTGCATGTCGTTGATCTGGTAGGTGTCTTCACTGACAATCGTGCCGCCGAGGTGGGTGAAGGTTTCAACGAAGTACTCACCCAACGATTTGGTGTACTCCGTGCCCTGGTCGACGATCGTCGCCGCGGTCGTCCAGCCCTTGACCGTGTAGGCGTACTGCGCGGCAGCCGCACCCATGGTTTGATTCCACATCGACACGGTGAACTGCTTATCGCCTAAGGCTTCCGAACCGTAAAGGGGCGATGATGCGCAGAACGATAGGCCGACCAGGCCGGCTTCCTGCGCTGCGATGCCGGCCGGCGCGCCGTAGTCATAGTCGCAAGGAGTGACCATCACTTCAGCTCCCTGACTGATGACGTCTCTGGCAGCATTGCCCAATGTGGCTGGATCGGTTCTGCCGTCGAGCTCGATGAGCTGAAGTTGCCGGCCGAGAACGCCGCCGGCCTCATTGATTTTCTTAACCGCCAGTTTGGCGCCTTCGAGCGGTGGAACATCGTAGGCCGCCATCCAACCGGTGAGGTTCACAGCCGCCCCGATAATGATCGGGTCTTCCTGGGCCTTCGCGGTGCCGGACAATCCGGCAAACGAGACCGCCAACATGAGCGAAGCCAGAGCGATTCTGATGAGTTTGAAACGCATGGTTCCTCCTCCTGATTGAACCGAAACTGCCGATCCGCTAACGCGTCCGTGAAAGAACTTCACGAACGTGACTTCAATCAGGAATTCTCTCCCGCGCCGAATACGCATCCGCGTTCGCTGGTCGCCGTCGAAAAATCCGTTCGAAGTCACCTTGTCCTAGGTCCCGACTAGTATAGTTGAGGTTCCTGGAGTTCGCGCGTGCAATCTGCACAAACTCCGTTCGATCAAGCCGAAGTTCGGATGGGAGCTTTTTTGAAGTCGAGGTCACTGCGAGGACACGGACACTTGTGGCTCGTTCCAATCCTGCTCGGTCCTTCTGCTCTATTCGCGGTGTCTGTTCCGAATGGACTCGCATCCGACGCCGAGATAGTGCCGCCTGAGCAATGCGTCGTGCAGCCGCTGAGTGAATCCGATCTGCTTAGGTTCGCGGCATCTCCTGCCGCAAACACGACGGTGCCGAACGTGGGGCCTGACGGGGAGGAGGCCGACCAAGCGACCGTGGAGGCCATCTCCGCAACGATCCGGCGGAGCATCGCATGCGCCAACGCCAACGATCCGATGCGCGCATTCGCCCTTTTCACGCCGAGATACCTTCACGAACGCTTCAGCGGCGAGGGTCAGGATGATCTCGGACACTTGATTGCCGCACTGAGCCGGGACCCCGCCGTCGCGACATCGGAGGACCAACTCGCCCTCGTGTCAGTTGCGGACGCACGCGTATTGCCCGACACCCGGGTCGCCGCAGTTGTCACAACTGGGAACACAGACATCTTGTTCGTCGACGAGGTCATCCTCGTTTGGCAGGACGATCGATGGTTGATCGATCAGGTCGTGCTGGGAAGCGCGACCGGCATTGGTACCCCCGTTCCATAGCGCTCTATGCAGCCGCGACAGAAGCAATTACGATATCGTTTGACCACGCCGAAGCGTAGGGTCCGTCGAAAAACAGAGGGAGCACACACCAATGGCCAGCAAGGCGCCACGCGCCTCCGAGGAGCCTGCCATTAGCCAGGAGGAGCTTAGGATTCTCCTGGAGATCGAACAACGGGTTCTTTGGCTTTCCACGCTCATGATCCATCACGCGAACAACGTTCGCCCAAATCCTGAAAAGACCAAGGTGGGCGGTCATCAAGCATCCTCGGCGTCCGTCGCGTCGATCATCACGGCGCTTTACTTTCATTTTCTTCGCGCCGGGGATCGCGTTTCGATCAAGCCGCACGCCTCACCGGTCTATCACGCCGCACAGTTCCTACTCGGCCGGCTCGACGGAAAATACCTGACGACGCTACGCGAGTTTGGCGGTCTCCAGGCCTATCCGAGTCGCACCAAGGATCCTGACCCGGTCGATTTTTCAACCGGGTCGGTCGGACTGGGCGCTGTCGCGCCCGTGTTCGCGGCGCTTGCGCACACGTACAACGAGCTGCACTTCGGGAAAGCAACTTCAAATCGCTTCATCTCTCTGATCGGTGACGCCGAGCTCGACGAGGGCAATGTCTGGGAAACGGTCGCCGAGGAAGCGATCCGCGGCCTCAACAATGTCATCTGGATCATCGACCTCAACCGGCAGAGCCTTGACCGGGTCATCCCGGGCGTCAGGGCCGGTCGATTGAAGGCGCTCTTCGCCGGCGCGGGTTGGCAGGTTTTCGAGGCCAAGTATGGAACGATGCTCGAAACCGCGATGTCGGGCACAAACGGTCTTGCGCTACGCCAGCGCATCGACGATATGAACAACGAGGAATATCAAGTCCTCATCCGGATCAAGGACGGCGCCGAGCTCCGCCGCCGGCTGACAGACGTGGCCGATCCGGCATTTCGCCGCGCAATCCACGCGTCGGTGGCCGACGTGCCCGACGAGATCCTCAACGATTTGATTGCGAATCTTGGCGGTCACGATCTTCCTTGCCTGTTGGACGTGCTTAGCAAGGCGGACGCCGTGCAGGACGCGCCATGCGTCATCTTTGCCTACACGGTCAAGGGCCATGGTCTTCCGATGGCCGGCGATCCGCTGAATCACTCTCAACTGCTCACTCAGAGCCAGGTGGATGCGTTGCGCGAGGCGTGGGGCATCCCCGAGGCCGAGACGTGGTCGGGTTTCGATCCCGCTTCCGCCGCGGGTCGTTGGTGTGCCGATTCGGCCCAGCGGTTGACCGATGATATCCAGCCGGGCGAGCTTCTAGCCGCCAGTTCGGTGCCGAGCGATATCGGGATCAAACAGCCGCCCGTGACGTCTACCCAGGAAGCGCTGGGACGTACGCTCGGTCGTCTGGCGGATCTGCCCAACGTGCGAGATCGACTCGTGACAATGTCACCGGACGTCGCGACATCGACCCATCTATCCGGATGGATCAACAAGGTCGGGGTCTTCGCTCAGGAGACCGCGCATGATTTCGAAGACAGCGCCGCTCGGATGCTGAGATGGAATCCGGCCCCGGCCGGGCACCACATCGAACTTGGTATTTCAGAGATGAACCTCTTCATGGCGCTCGGCCAATTCGGGCTGTCGTACGAGCTGACCGGCCAGCATCTAATTCCCATCGGAACCGTGTACGACCCGTTTGTTTGTCGCGGTCTCGATGCGTTGATCTACAGCCTGTATGTCGGGTCGAGGATGATCTTCGCCGGCACGCCGGCCGGCGTTTCGCTCAGTCCCGAAGGCGGGGCCCATCAAAGCACGGTGACCCCGTCGCTTGGCATCGAGCTTCCGGGCGTGGTCTTCTATGAGCCGGCGTTTGGCCGAGAGACCGAGTGGGTGCTGCTCGACGCGATTCAACGTTGCTGCGATCGCGAGCACGGTGTTTCGACCTACCTCCGCCTATCCACAAAGCCAGTGGACCAGACCCTGATCGATGAGCCACTGGAACGATTCGGGGTCGATGGATTGCGGAGCCAGGTGCTGGCCGGTGGGTATCGGATCGTCGACCGGAAGCTCTCGGCGCCCGAACTGTCGACACGGGATGTCGTTCAGATCGCAGCCGGCGGGATCATGGTGGCAGAGGCAATCGCCGCGGCACAGCGGCTGCACGAGGAAGGCATCGCGGCGAATGTCATCAACGTGACCAGCTCGAACCGGCTCTACGATGCGCTACGGACTGCCAGGCGAAGACAGTTGAAAGATGCGGCGGCGAACCTCGATCTCGGTCATCTCGAAATGTTGATTCCGTCCGAGGAGCGCCGTGCTCCAATGGTGACGATTCAGGATGGCGCGTCGCATTCGCTGGCATTCCTGGGGTCGGCGTGGGGCGTTCCGGTGGTGCCGCTTGGCGTCGATGAATTTGGACAGTCCGGCTCGCGCCAGGATCTTTACCACACGACCGGCATCGATACCGATCAGATCGTCAATGCGGCAATGCTCGCACTGGAACTGGCTCAGAATTAAGATCGCCACGACATCGCTTGTGCCGCGTCGTGACAGTTTGGATTACCTAATCCGAGTGCCGCACCGGCGGACGGACGTGTGGCGGCGGAAAGGGCTTCACTTGCCCGTGAGGCTGCACGCCTCGGCTGCCGGTGCCTGGAACCACTGGTGGAATCCTGGTCGCCTTGTCTTGAGCGATCCTATTTTGGTTCGACGTAGGTGTCATCGTTCCCTGTTTGCTTTGACTTGTGCTGCACATTGGGCAAATCCGATCCTTCCAGAAAGTGAACGTATGCCATGACGTCGTGCGAAATCCAAACTCCCTGGCTTGTTGGAATCGGTTCCAGAAAATTACCCTCGACATCTAGTATCCAGGCCTCTTCCAAGTATATATCCGCTCGTTGGGGCTCGGTGGGCCAAACGATTGATTTCCGAAGACGCCTCCGACTGTTCCGGCTCCGTCTTTCAAATGAATACGAACGTATCTTGCTGACTCCTGCCGAAGAACATAATCCCAGGCACTCGGCATTCGATCGACATATCCGAGTCCGATCCGATCAAGAATATCTTCTATCGGTTTCAGCGCCGCGATCCTGCCGCTGATCGCTCCAAGAACAGCTGGAGTAGCGAAGACCACCACGATTGCCCATAAAAAGATCTCCCAGCGGTGCCGAAAAAGCTGAGAATCGAAGTAGTAATTCAAAATTCGGTTTGACCAAGGAAAGGCAATTACATGAATTGCCACTCCTGCCGTGATCATTGTGACAAGGAGCCGAACGTCGGTCGTTTCCTTCAGGTTCGCGATCGAAAAACGTGCGAACTGAAAGAAGATGACGCCTGGAGAAACCAAGAACACTAGGATGATGACCGCTTCGACGGAGGTTGGCATTCCCAGTCTTTCCCGCGTTCAAGACGCACACGAGCCAAATGGACCAGGCTGTCCGAAGCTCTTCACACTCGCTGAATGCCAGCAATTATACTGCAAGCTTAGCTGCGATCTATTGATCCGTGGCCCACAATTCTCAATACTCGCGGCGCTGGTTGATGACCGACGACCACAGCCCGAGACCACGGATGTTGAAAGAAAATAGCCGGTGCGGATGTCCGCACCGGCTATTTTCTTTCGGTGACCGAGGGAAGTTCTACGCGGCGGCCTCATTGAGTTGGAGAGCAGGCGCCGTTGCTGCGCTTGGTGCAACCTTTCCCTTGCTCACGGGCGCCAGCAGCCAGCCGGCAATAAGAACTGCGAACAGCACGAATGCGAACAGGATCATCTCGAGCACCTCCGTTGATTGATACGACCGGTTGACAGCAGCCAAAACTTCTACAGCTGGTACGCGAGCTCGCCGTGCTGGGTCGGATCGAGACCAAGGACCTCTTCGTCCTCCGGAACCCGAAGTCCGATCACGATGTCAACGACTTTCAAGATGACGAACGTTGCGGCGGCCGCGAATGCGGCGACAACGAGAACCGTGACAATCTGTTTCACGAATTGATCGAACCCGCCGTAAATCAGGCCGTCCTCGCCGATTCCATTGATCGAGGTTTTGGCGAAGATTCCGGTCGCAATCGATCCCCAGATACCGCCTACACCGTGGACAGCGAAGACATCGAGCGCGTCGTCGACCTGGAGCTTCTCTTTGAGCAGCTCGATCGCGAAGAAGCAGAAGACGCCAGCGCCAAAGCCGATCGCGATTGCGGATGCCGGACTTACGAATCCGGCCGCGGGCGTAATTCCGACCAGGCCGGCGACCGCGCCAGCGGCGGCCCCGAGCACGCTCGGATGTCCATGCCGAATCCAGCTGACCGTCATCCACGTTAGCGCGCCCATCGCGGCCGCGGTATTGGTGACCACAAAGGCATTCGCGGCGAGTGCGTTCGCGCCGAGAGCGCTACCCGCGTTGAATCCGAACCATCCGAACCAGAGTAGCCCGGCGCCGAGCACGGTCATCGTCAGGTCGTGCGGCTCCATTTTTTCCTTGCCGAACCCGACTCGTTTACCGAGCATCAACGCGGCGACGAGCGCGGAGACGCCCGAAGTGATGTGAACAACCGTGCCCCCGGCAAAGTCCATCGCGCCGTAATCGCGAATCCAGCCGCCGACTCCCCAGACCCAGTGAGCGACCGGGGCATAGACTAGAGTGGCCCAAAGCAGGGTGAAGACAACGAACGCCTTAAATCGCTTTCGTTCCGCGAAGGCGCCGGTGATCAACGCCGGAGTAATAACAGCGAACGCCAGTTGAAAGACCGCGAACGCCGAATGCGGAATTGTTGCGGCGTAATCGGCATTGGGCAACGCCCCGACATTTTTGAACCCGATCCAGTCAAGGTTGCCGATGATGCCGCCTTTGTCCGGACCAAACGCGAGCGTGTAGCCCCAAAGAACCCACTGGACGCTGATCAGGGCGAGGATGAAGAAACTGTGCATGATCGTCGCGAGCACATTCTTGCGACGAACCAGTCCTCCATAGAAAAAACCAAGCGCCGGAGTCATCAGGATCACGAATGCTGCCGACGTCAGAACCCATGCTGTGTCGCCTGAATTGATCGCCTCCACTCCGCAACGCCTCCTTCGCGAAACAAACATAGTCCTGGTCTGCTGGGGATGAGTCTACGTAGCCGCTCAAACCATGAACACGTGCATGAGATCGAAATTCCCGCGGTTGAATTGGTTAATGTGCACAGTTCGGGAAAATCTCCGCCTCGGTGCACTCCAGTGACGTCAAATCTGCCATTTCACATGCTCGAATGTCCCGATTCCGGTCCGTGCAGTTACCGTTTCGACGAGTCGCGCGTCATACAGTGCAGCGATGGTCGCGAGAACGAGTCAAAAAACCTGGACGATCAGTGCCGGATGACCACAAACTAACGACTGACAACGAACTGGTGCGGTTCGCGCTCCACGACCGGGAGCATTTCGGCGTGCTCTATGACCATTACGCGGTGCGCGTCTATAGGTTCTGCTATCGCCGGCTCGGGAGTCGGGACGAGGCTGAGGATGCGACAAGCGCGGTATTCATGCGGACACTCGAGCGCCTCCCTTCATTTCGAGACGGCTCCTTTCCGGCGTGGCTTTTCTCGATCGCCCGGACAACAGTCGCCGATCGCCATCGAGCCCGTTTCATCGACCCGTTGCCCGCTTCTCACGATTCACTCGACCCCGATCCGTCGCCGCTTGAGTTGGCGATCGCAAGTGACCAGGCGCGTTCACTTCGATCTCTGATGGACGCACTGCCACGCGATCAATTCGAAGTGATTGAGCTTCGTCTTGCCGGCTTAACCGGAGCCGAGATCGCGGAGGCAATGGGGCGGAGCGTGCCCGCCGTCAAGATGCTGCAACTTCGCGCAATGAAGCGGCTGCGAGAAGTCGCCATGCACAATTCACCGGAGGGACCACAATGAGCACGCCCGCACATGAAGCCGATCGTTTGAACGATCTCTGGGACGCCCTCGCGAAATCGAACGATCCTGTGGTTGAGACAAGCGCTTCGCTGCTCGGCCTGCAGATGTTGCTCGCGGCTGATGCCGAAACCCCACCGCCCAGTTCTGAATTCCTGGCGTCTCTCCGGCAGTCATTGACCGCGGCCCCGCCACTGGGCCGCTGGACCTCACGAAGTCAACGCTCGCTGGGGATCGTCGCCTATCCGTTCGCGCCAAGCCGGAACGGGAATCACCTGTCGAAGCAGGCGATTCTCTTCGCGATTGCCGCTATCCTCGCGATCGCGATTCTCGGCACCGGTTTCACTCTTCGAGCAGGAGGGAGGCCGGAGATCGGATTGCCCACCGCCCAGGCAAGCGCTCTTGCCGCGACTTCGACTCCGGTCGCGTTTCCGACCGAAATCGTCCGGCGAACGGACCGCTGAATGCGCGAACCGCGACAACCAAAAGAAGGTAACCGCCGCGCACGTTCGCTCCCCCTGGTAACGAGTCACATCGTATACTCGGATAATCCTTGCTGCGCTCTCTTTCGGCCGTGGTCAGGCTTGCAGTTCAGAGGTGTGAGAACCGCGTGACCGATCGAGAACCCCCAGCTCGCGCGAAACGCCCCGTTGTGGCGCATCGCCCGGGTAGCCCAAGTGAAAGCTCCACCGAATCCGGGGTCGAAGAGTCGACCCCGGCGCACCGGCCGGTCGCACCTCGAAAGTCCCGACGACGGGGTCGGACAGTGGTGGATGCGCAGTCGGGCCCACTTGAATCAAGTGCGCTCGCTGAACGTCAATCCTTCGAGTCAGAAACACTCGTTGCGGCCGGGCAGAGACCTCCGAGAACTGGAATCAGCTACGAGGCGGGACTCTACATCTTGTTCATCGTGGTTGCCTTTCTGACCCGGTTCTGGAACCTGGGATTCAAAGCGCTCCATCACGATGAGAGCCTACACGCCTACTATTCGTGGGTTTTCGAAACAGGCGGCGACTATCGGCATCATCCATTGATGCACGGTCCGTTCCTGTTTCACGCGAATGCACTGGTCTATCTCTTGTTCGGCGATTCCGATGCATCGAGCCGCTATATGCCGGCATTTTTCGGCGTCATCCTTGTCGCGCTTCCGTATCTCCTCCGGTCACCGAGGTTGCTCGGACGCTGGGGCGCAATCTCAGCTTCCTTTTTGTTCCTGATCTCTCCTGTGCTTCTCTACCAAAGCAGATATATCCGCCACGACATATACACGGTTGTTGGGACGCTTCTGCTCTTCACCGCGATTGTGCGGTATTGGGAAACCCCGGAACGCCGCTGGCTCGTCATCGGCGCCGGCACGATCGCCTTCCTACTCACCAACCACGAGATCGTCTTCGCAATCGTCGCGATCTTTGGCGGCTACCTCTATGGCGCTCTTGTGATTAGTCGCAGCCGCGCCTGGTGGCCGGAACGACGCCCAATTGTCCTCCAGGTGCTGGGACTTCACGTCGCGGCGCTCTTGCTGGTTTTGGGCGTGATTGCATTCATGCCGACCGGATACAAAGACCGGATCTTCGATATTCCCTGGGAAGACCCAACCACCCAGCAGCAAACCGGCTACTACCAGGATTTGTTGACCAACCCGCTGGTGCTGAGCGTCATCGCCGTCTTGGTGGCGTTCGTCGTTGGTATGTGGACAGTGCTCAGCACCGTCCGGGATGTCGAGCAAGGGGAAGAGGGTTGGCTGCCGGCACTGTTTGGAGAACCGTCGGCCCAAACGGTCGAGTCTGGCATTCGCAATGCCTGGGCGGACAAAACGGGTCTGACGATCGCAACCCTGGTCGCGGTTTTCATCTTCGTCACACTCTTCACAAGTCTCTACACCAATCTCTACGGCCTCGTGAGCTCGACGATCGCGACCGACGGCACGCTGCTGTACTGGCTCGGTCAGCACGATGTGCGGCGCGGAGAGCAGCCCTGGTTTTACTTCATGCTGCTGCTTCCCCAATATGAGTTTTTCGCCGTGGTCTTCGGTATTCCAATGGCCGCAATCACCGTGGTTCGAGTGATCGGGAACGTGAACGGCAGGCTCGATTCCGGGAAGAACTTGTTCGTCCGGTTCATGATCACCGTCTGGCTGGCAGGAGTTTTCGTTGCGCTTTCGCTGGCCGGCGAAAAGATGCCCTGGCTACTGGCCCATATCGCGTTGCCGGCAACCTTGCTTGCGGCGATCTTCATCGGCGGATTGATCGAGCATATTGCAGCGGCTAGGCAAGATCATGTTCGCGGTAGATTGGGAGCTCGCTGGTTCGATTGGCCGGACCGGGCGCTCGTCGCGCTCCTGCTCTCCGCCGCGTCCTGTTGGTTTTTCCTAGCGGGTTCGCTCAGCCGCGGCCGCTTTCCGGAACCCCGTCAAGCAGGCGGATGGACACGGACGATTACGTCATTCGCCGCCGATCACTGGTGGTGGTTGGCGATCCCACCGGTCGCCGGAATCGCGGCAATCGTCGTGGCGACGATGGTTCGTGGAAGCAAGCGATCTGGCCTGGCAGCGCTCTCTGCTGCCACGATCATTCTCATGCTCCTGCAGATTCACACGGGTTGGCGTCTGTCGTACGTAAGCCCTGATGTACCCACTGAGATGATGATCTACACCCAAACCTCGCCAGATGTCACCAGAATCGTCGGTGAGCTCTCTGAGCTTTCATATGAGCTCACGGGAAATGACGGCATCGAAGTCTGGTACGACAGCGGGGTCTCCTGGCCGATGCAGTGGTATCTCCGCAACTTCCCAAACAAGCGTTTCGTCGGGAGCTCGATCAGCGGTCCACCTGACGACGTTCCGATTTTGATTATCTCTACTCAGTACGAGGCGAATTTTGACGACTACCTTTCGGGATATAGCTCAACCGAATACGTGCTGCGTTGGTGGTTCCCGGAGGATATCTACCGGGACTTCGCAATCGCGCCAGAGATTCCGCCGGGACGCTCGGCATGGAAGTCGAAAGACGATCCACATGGAATCATCGACATTGCTGGATCGATCGCCGATACGATCGAAAACGATCTCTCACCAGAAGGGCAGGCACGGCTCTACCGGTTGCTGCTCTATCGAGATCTCGAGCAGCCGTTGGGCCAATACAACTTCAAGGTCTATATCCGGAACGACTTGATTCCCGTTTTGAACGCGATTCGATATTGACGATAGATACCGGCCGAAAGCCGGAGTCGAGCAATGTCGCGGGTGTTCTCCCCGCGAATCGAGGGTTGAGATAGTCACTAGAGGCTGAACCATGGCGGAAACCACAATCGGCGAGCAAAGCCAGCGGACACCGTTCCTTGAGCGAACGGTCAATCTGACGACCATTTCATGGACGACCATCGCCTGGATTGCGGTCGTTGTCGTCGCGGTTGCGTTCCGGTTGCCAGATCTTGGTCACCACGCGCTTTCGATCTCTGAATCGCAACTCGCGGACAGTGGCTACCGTTTCTATTCGGGGCATACCACCGGTCCGGGGAACGACCTTTCTAACGTCGGACCCGTGGCGCTGATTTTGGAAGCATTTGCGTTCTTCTTGTTCGGAGCTTCAGACATTTCGGCGAGAATCGTTCCAGCGTTACTCGGAATCGCCATGATTCCAATGGTGCTGGGACTTCGACCCGCGATCGGCAACACACGAGCGTTGGGCGCGGCATCTCTGCTCGCCCTGTCTCCGATCGCTGTTTACACATCCCGCATCGCCACTCGCGAGATCTTTGTCTCCGCGTTCTCATTGCTCGTTATCGTCGCCTTCGTCAGGTTCGGTCTCGCGGGCCAGACCGACGACGCTCGACGTCGTTGGGCACTCATCGCCGGTGCCGCACTCGCGGCAACCTTCGGGAGCGGACCAAGTTCGATCAGCGTTGTGATCGCAATCGGCATCGCGCTCGGCGCAACGACGCTTCTCGATGCAAACCCAGACAACGCGATCCGGAGATCGCTGGCGGCGGCCCGGGAAACCAAGGACTCCGGCTATTACTTGCTCATCGGTTTTGGCTTCGCACTCTTGACTCTCTTCTCCCGGCTTTTCACCGATTTCACCGCGCTGGCCGGAATTGGAGAAACGGTCGCGGATTGGGCGCGTTTGGTCACAACCGCCTCGAGCGCAACGCCCACACAATTCTTTCTGTTGGCCGTGCTCGCGTACGAGATCTTTGCCATCGTCTTCGCGCTCGTCGCCGCATTTCGGAAGCCGCCTTCCGATCATGGTTCATTGCCGTGGTCCGTCTTCGCGATGTGGTTCGCGGCCGCCCTGTTGCTGTTCAGCTTCAGTTCCGGCGGGGCCGCTGAGCACGCGATTCATGTTGCGCTGCCAGTTCTCCTTCTTGGCGGCGGCGCACTAGGCGAGGTTATCTCCGACCTCGATCCACGGCAGATTGTCGGGGGCCGTACCGGTCTCTTGGCGCTTGCGCTCGTCGGTTTCACGATTGCCGCAATCTCAGAGATCGTACTGCTCAGCCGGATCAATGACGCGGCCGATGACGGACAAGCGGTCTTTGAAGCGATTGCCACGATCGCGCTCGCGGTTGCTCCGCTCGGAATTGGCGTCTATGTTCTGGCCCGAGCAGATCGCGCGTCCGGTCAGATCGGACGAGCCGGCGCGACAGTGCTCCTGGCCGCCGCCATCTTTTTGGGGGCGTATACCCTGCGTTCGTCGATCATGCTCAGCTTTTACAACGCCGGCAAATCGACCGAGCTCCTCGCGCAAAAGACATCAACGCGGGCGGTTGACCAAATTGTCCGCCGGGTCACCAATCTCTCCCGCGACACTACACTGGACGATGGTTCCGCCCGCGATCCTGAAGGGGGCCACGGCCTAACGATCGCGATCGACAGGAGCGTCCAATGGCCCTATCGCTGGTATTTCCGGGATTTTCCTGATGCGGAGGTGTGGGCCGTTGGGCAGACGCCGTTGAGTGGAGCTCAAGTTCTGATCGCACCCGACGAAACCGGCATGGCCGAAGCAGGTTATGGACCCCGAGCATTCCCAACGATCAACCGCGTTCCGTCGACTTATCTCGCGCCTGAATTCGGCACGATATTGCGATCGATCTTCTTTCCTAACAGGTGGGAGGATGGGGCCCGTTACCTCTTGTTCCGGACAATGTCGACCACCGCGGAGCCCGAAACGGTGACAATAGGCCTCGTGGGTGAACTGGCAAACAGAATCGTTCCCGACACAGGTCCATTCGGCCTGTACGAAAAAATCGGGGCAGGCAATGGCCGCGGCCAATTCAATCAACCACGGGGCATCGCCGTCTCCCCGGACGGCGAGCAGATCTTTGTGGTCGATATGGGGAACGCACGAATCGAGTATTTCGACGCGCTCGGAACCTTCATCGATTCATGGGGTGACTCGGACAGCAGCGATCTCGGCCTTGCCAAGACCGACTCTGGACTCGGACCAACCGGAATTGCCGTTGGTCCAGACGGGTTGATTTATGTCGCGGATACCTGGGATCATCGTGTTGTCATACTGGACAATACCGGTCGCATTGTGCGCGAATTCGGCCAGTTTGCCGATACCGCGGATGCCCCGGAGGCCTCCGTCGAACAAGGCAGTTTCTTTGGACCGCGGGCGATCGCGATCGCGAACGACGAAATCTATGTGGTCGACACGGGCAATGAGCGTGTTCAGGTCTTTGGGCTGGACGGAACATTCATTCGCGCCTTCGGCGGCGCGGGATCATTGCCGGATCAGCTTCTGGAGCCGGTAGGCATCGCAATCGATGCAGATGGACGAGTCTTCGTCGCCGACTCCGGCAATGCCCGTATAAGTGTCTTCTCCTCGACTGGAGTAGCGCTTGAACAGTGGCCGGTCGACGCCTGGAACGGGAATCAATACTTCGAGCCCTATCTCGCGTTCGACGACGCGGGGCTGCTCTACGCCTCTTCATCGTCCACCAGTAGTGTCGAGGTTTACGATCCGACGGGTACACTGGTGCTCGCGATCCATCAAGTGGGCGCCGATCAACTTGACCAGCCGGTAGGTCTCGCCTGGACGCCTGAAGGATCGCTGCTGATCACGGACAAGGGTCGCAACGCGGTCTTCCGGTACACGCCGATTGTCGAAAGCGTTCTCCCGGTCGACGACGGGACGGGGAGCCTCGAAGAGGAACTGGCCGCATCGCCAGTGGCCTCGCCGGTCGTCGATGAGGGTATCCCGGAGGAACAATCATCGCCGGCATCTCCCGCGGCATCTCCGATGGCGTCGCCATTCGCATCGCCCGTGGCGTCGCGACGGGCTTCGCCAATCGCATCGCCAACCGGTTCTCCAACTCCGAGACCGACGTCAACACCAATCGGCAACGGTTAATTGAGGAGGGACGGCAATGACCAGGCTGCAGCAGGTTCATCTCCCGAAAACGCGGTCCATGTGGCTGCAGGAAGCGCTCGCGCTCGAACCCGACGCGGATCGTGTTGAGCCGATCACGGGAGCCTACAAAGCAGATATTTGCATCGTAGGCGGTGGATACACGGGACTGTGGACCGCGCTTCGGATCAAGGAGCTGGATCCCTCGGTCGATGTCGTCCTAATTGAGGCGGACATTTGCGGTAGCGGTGCCAGCGGCCGCAACGGCGGTCTCGTTCTCGGTTGGTGGTATAAACTCGCGACATTGATCAAGATCTGTGGTGAGGAAGAGGCGCTCCGCCTCGTCAAGGCAGCCAGCGGCGCCATCTCCGAGATCGGCGCGTTCTGCGAGCGACATGGCATCGACGCTCATTTCCGCCAGTGCGGCCGTCTTCAAACTGCCACCACGCCGCTTCATCTCGGCAAATGGGAAGAGACCGTCGCCACAACCGAACGGTACGGGCTTGACGCGTTCGACCGGCTGATGCCAGAAGAGGTTTCAGCGCGCGCTGGTTCCCAGGTCTACCAAGGCGGTGTGCTCGAAAAGGATTCGGCGACCGTGCAGCCAGCGCTCCTGGCTCGAGGAATGCGCATGGTCGCCATCGAGCAAGGCATCAAAATCTTCGAAAAGTCGCCGGTGGTATCGATCGATCGCGGGAACCCGCCCGTCGTCCGAACGGCGCATGCCGCCATTGTCGCCGGCAAGGTGATCCTCGCCACGAACGCGTGGACAGCGTCATTGCACGAAGTGCGCCGGCATATCATTGTCGTTTCGACCGATATGATCGCAACCGCACCGATTCCCGAGCGACTCAAGGAGATCGGTTGGTCAGGCGGCGAATCGATTACCGACTCCCGCCTCATGGTGCACTACCACCAGGTCACGCACGATGGCCGAATTGCGATCGGGCGGGGAAGCGGAGCACTCGCGTATCTCGGTCGCGTGACGAGCGCGTTTCAGGGTGTTCGGGCGAAGGCGGATGTCGTCGAACAGGGATTGCGGAAGCTCTATCCGCAACTGGCGGACGTGCCAGTTACGCACAGATGGGGCGGGCCGATCGATCGGAGTCGATCCGGCACCCTCGTCTTCGGCAAGCTTGGCGGCGATCCGAGAGTCCTGTACGGAATCGGCTATTCGGGCACCGGCGTCGCGCCATCGGTGCTCGGCGGGAAAATCTTGGCCTCGACCGCGCTCGATCGGGTCGACGAGTGGTCGACCACGCGCCTGAACCAGGGTCCGGTGCTGCTCTATCCCCCCGATCCCGTCCGGTTCTTCGGCGGCATCGCGGTCAGGCAGGTGCTCACGAAAAAAGAGGAGGGTGAGGAGGACGGAGTCGTTCCGAGTCAACTTGCGGTCAAGATTTCCGCACTCGCCGAGCCGACCCTTCCGCGAAATCTCGATCGCTCCACCCCTTGACCGACGTTATGGGATTGTCGTCGGGGTTCCATCAACCTCCGGTTCGGTCAACAGCCAGTCGTTGAACCGCAACGTTATTGCCTCTAGATTGTCCGCCCACCAGTTCCAGTTCTGCACGAATTGGACCGATTTGTTGATTAGCGAGCTTGGCAACTGCGTTGCTCGATCCGCACGCAACAATTCGAAAGCGCCAGGATTAACCGGTCCAAACGGAACGAGGCGACCGAAATTCGCGCTCGGTACCGCGCGTGTCGCGAAATTGATGAAGTCCATCGCGAGATCGCGATTCGGCGCACCCTTAGGAACGACCCAGGCGTCAGCCGAAAGCATCCCGCCGTACCACTGGAAGCGCACCTCGTCTCCAACACCAAGCTGCCATGGCCGTACGTTCCAGGCACTCGCCATACCGACTTGACCGGCAACGACCAGCTCAACCGGCTGCTTGCCGTCCTCATACCAAACCGCCACGTGATCACGGATCGCATCCAGCCGGGCGAAAGCCCGCTCGACATTCAGTGGATAGAGATCTTCCTTCAAAACGCCATCGGACATCAGGGCAAACTCGAGCGTTCCGACCGGACTATGACGCAGCGCCCGCAGATTCAGTGGATCTGGTTCTTCGTCCTCAACGATCGGTTTGACATCCCAAAAGTCCTCCCAGCCCTGCGGGACATTTGAGGAGCCTGCTGGGTAGACCACGACGGTCGAGAAGAAGGCCGCGCCGACGCCATACTGCAGCGCAATCTCGGGAAAGAGCTGAGACTTGTCGACAACCGCGTAGTCGATCGGTTCCAGGTATTGCGCCCGTGCAAGAGCAATGACCTGCTCCATTGGCAGAGTCATCACATCCCAGGTGACTGACTCCTGCTCGACCTGCTCCCGGAAGCGGTCGACATCCGCGATTTTGATCTGAAAGGCGGCGCCAGTTGCCATCGAGAAGGGATCAAAGAAGGCCTCCTCCTGAGCGCTTTGGTAGTCGCCACCCCAACCGGCCATGGTCAAGGTGCGCCCAGCCCATTTTTCCGGATTGGAGTATCCGGCCACGGGCGACGCGATCGGGCCCTGGGTTGCGGTCGGCGCCAATTCAGGCTCGGCGGTCGATGTCGGCGTTAGCTCTTCCTTGGGTTCGTTGTCGTCTCCGCAGGCCGACAGCGCGACCGCCAACCCCGAACCACCAAGGAGTCCTAGCGCCCGTCGGCGAGTCATCGATCGTCGTCCAGATTCGAGCCCCATAAACCAATGCTCCAAGCAACCAGATATCCCCTGATCAAATCGTCCGCGCTTCTCATATTGGGCATTCGCTCTAGCCATGGGCAATTCGCCCGGTTTCACGGTGCAATCTTACCGTTATTGCACATACGGGGTACGATGTACGATCACAAAGACGTTGCCGATTTCAACTACAGTCCCTAGCGCGTCCCCGTGCGATGCTAGGATGACGAACCGACCGGAGCGCCTCGGAGTCGCACCCAGAGCTCATGAGAGGACGAAGAACGTAGAATCCGATTCGAATCGCGTTGGCCGGGTTCGCACATGAGACGAATACTTTCGCGCCCTGGCCGGCCGATCTCGAGGATTTCCAAGCCAATGGCTACTTCAGCGGAGACGAATTGCGATCGCGGGCGGGAACGAACAGTGTGGTCGGCGGCGTGGTCGACGCGATCGCGGCTGACAACTCGCTCGAGTTGGTCCCACTGACCGCAACCAGCGCAATCCCGGGAGGTCTGGTCACGGCGCGGGCAGCGAACCAAATCGAAACAGAGATCGTCGAGGGACTCCTGGCAACGCGACCGGATGCAGTCGTGCTTGATCTCCACGGCGCAATGGTCACCGAGATCAGCGATGATGGCGAAGCGACTACGCTGCGAAAGGTGCGGGAAGCAGTTGGGGCAGAGGCGCCGATTGTTGCGGTGCTCGATCTCCACACGAACATCTCGCACGAGATGATTCGATACTCAGACGTGCTGATCCCTTACCACACATACCCGCACGTCGATCTCGCTGAGCGCGGAGCAGAAGCGGTCAACTTGGCAAAGCGAGCGGCGCTTGGCGAAGTCAGACCTAGTTCGTTCCTGACCAAGATTCCGATGATGCCTCCAGGGCCGAAGCAGTATTCGGGCGTTGAACCAACGGTCTCGATTATGAACCGGGCGTTTGAGTTGGAACGATTGCCAGGAGTGTTGAATGTCGGTGTCGCATTTGCGTTTCCCTATGCCGATTGCCCGTTTCCCGGCATGGGCGTGGTCGCCACGACGGACAACGCGCCCGACCTTGCCGAACGATGCTCGCAGGAGCTTGCAGATTTCATTTGGGAGCGCCGCGAGGAGTTTCGGCCGGAGGCGATGACTGTCGAAGCTGCGATCCATGAGGCGATGGAATCAGTGGAAGGTCCGGTCGTTCTCGCCGATCTCGGTGACAATCCTGGCGGCGGGACCGCCTGCGATGGAACTAAATTGCTCTGGGGACTGCTCGATCTGGGCGCGCCCAACTCCGCCCTGGCGGTTATCGTCGATCACGAGGCACTTGAAACGGCGATCGCCTCCGGCGAGGGGGCAACGATCTCGATCCAACTCGGCGGAAAGACCGACGACCTTCACGGCTATCCCGTACCGATCACCGCCGTCGTGCGCTCCCTGTCGGACGGTCACTTCATCTATGAGGGGCCGATGAACGCGGGCGTTGCCGGCACGCTCGGGCGAACGGCGGTACTGGTCTGCGAGGGGCGACACGGCAACACGGTCGAGGTGATCGTTTGCGAGCGTCGGGTGCAAGCGCTTGACGCGGCGATCTTCCGATCTCAAGGAATCGAACCGGCCGAGCGGAAGATCCTGGTCGTCAAGTCCGCGGTTCATTTCCGCGGATCGCTCGCGCCGATCGCAAAACGGATTATCGAGGTTAACACGCCGGGCTTGACCAGAATCGATTTCACCCGATTTCCATACCGGCGGTTGCCAAGACCGATCTGGCCGCTCGACGATATATAGGTGTCGCCGAGGCTGGATATGATTCATGGTTGCCGTTTGCCGTATGGAACGGTACCCTGACCATGCCACGGCAAATGCGCGGTGGTCTGTGAGACTCTGGCCAGCGCGCTTCATCCCGTGCCGGCCACAGCGGCGATGGCCGGAGGATCGAGAACAGCATGGACACCTATAACATTTATATGGACGAAATCCCTACCGGGAGCGAGCTCGACGGGGAAGCCGGCTACGAAGTCGAATTTCGGGTGGCGGCAAACAGCCAGGACGACGGCGATCCCGAGAACAACGCGGTTCTCGCGGGACTTGATCTTGTCGACTTGATCAATCTTCGCGACGCGATCCAGGGCGAGATCGACAACTTCGCGCTGATCGCGCTCGAGGCGCTTTCTGACGAAGACGACGTTGTAGAGGAAGCAGAGCCGTAAGGGCTGCGGCGGCGAACGTTTGACACGAACCGGCGGCGGTGCGACGCGGCCGAGGGAAAGGCTTCAGGTTTGACAGAGTAACTCCTCACCCACTTATTCGCGTGGTGATCCGGTGATTTCGATCGCTTCATCTGCGATCCACCGGCTCAGAGGAGTTTCATGCTAACTGTCAGTAATGTTTCGAAGCGCCTTGGCGATCAGCTCGTACTCGATCGCATTTCATTCACGGTTAATCATGGAGATCGGATCGGTTTGGCCGGCCCGAACGGGGCCGGCAAATCGACGCTTCTCGCGATCATGTCAAAACGGCTTCCAGCCGATACCGGCTCCGTATCCATGCCTCCCTCGACCACCATCGGTTTTCTTCGTCAGGGGTTCGCCGACCTGCAAGGCGGCACGCTCGGGATGATGCTGGACGAGCAGCTTCGCGGACTGTTATCCGCCGCCGAACGATTGACGCTCGCAACGGAGGATCTTTCGAACCCGGCCATCGAACAATCCACGAGTCTTGCCAGGTTTGCCGATGCGACGGAGCAGTTCGAGGACCTCGGGGGTTACGCGACTGTCGACGAGCTCACTCTGTTGCTAGGCAAGTTCGGACTCGGTCGAGTGCCATTCGATACACCGTTGCACGAGCTCTCCGGCGGCGAAAAGACGCGAGCAGGCCTGGCCGCGATTCTTGCCGCCCGGCCCGATTTGTTACTGCTTGATGAGCCCACGAACCACCTCGATCTCGACGCGTTGCTCTGGCTGGAGGAATTCGTGCGGTCGTACCGGGGAGCGATCGTGATCGTTTCACACGATCGTGTCTTCATCGACAAGACCGCATCCCAGATTTTGGAGCTCAGTGACGAATCCAGGTCCGTAACTGCTTATCCCGGCAACTACAGCGCATACATTGCCGCGAAGCAACGGGCCGCCGAAGCGCAATTGGATGCTTTCGAGCGTCAACAGCGCGAGATTCAACGAATCGAACGCGACATTCGCGCGGTCGCGTCTCACGGCCAAAAGACGGAGGGCGAAACCACCAATGACTACATACGAGGGCGCGCGAAGAAGGTGGCCCGCACTGCCAAGGTTCGAGAGCGCAGGCTAGAAAGAGTTCTTGATTCGAGCGATCGGATCGAGAAGCCGGGCAAACGATGGGGTTTGGCGCTCGAGCTGGACGCGGTCAAACCGAGCGGTCGAGACGTGATCATTGCTGACCGGGTCATTCTCCGGTTTGGCGAGCGAACGATCCTGAGCGGCATTGACCTGCACATTCGAGCGGGCGAACGGGTAGCGTTGGTGGGCCCAAATGGCGCCGGGAAATCGACGCTCCTGCGCGTGCTGTCAGGTCGAATGGCCCCGGAGTCAGGGACGGTCAGACTTGGCGCGGCGGTCGAGCTCGGGATCTATGACCAGGAACAAGAGAATGTCGATCTGGGCCGTTCGGCGCTGGATCAGGTTCGCTCAGCGAGCTCCGGAGAGGAGAGCGAAATCAGGACGTTCCTGCACAGGTTTCTCTTTACCGAGGATCAAGTACGCCGGCCAGCCGGCGAGCTTTCGTACGGAGAGCGCGCCCGGCTTTCGCTCGCATTGCTCGTGAGAAGGGGAGCGAACGTCTTGTTACTGGACGAGCCGCTCAATCATCTCGATCTGGACGCGCGTGAGCGCTTCGAGGATGCCCTATTGGACTTCGACGGTGCGGTTGTAATCGTGTTGCACGACCGCTACGCGATCGAGCGGTTGGCGACCCGGGTGATCGAACTTCGAGATGGCAAGCTCAACGAGCGCTAAGAAACTCAGTCCGGCCTTCGACCGCCAAAAACGGCGAGCTCGAAGTATTTGAAGTAACAGTCGACATCGTCGAAGCCGGCCTCAACCAGCCAAGCGCACTGCTCTTCAACCGGAGCGAGCACGTTTGCCGGCTTGTCCTCGCGTTCAAAGTACTCACCCGCGACCTGGGCCGGCGTCCGGCCCGTACCGAGCTGGCTCTGATACGCGACCAGCGAATCGATCATCGAGCGGTCGAACTGCTCCTCCAGCCACTCCGTCGGGGAGGCCACATGTTCGGCATTGAGAAACATCCCGCCAGGGGCAATCAACGAATAGATCTCAGAATAGAGTGCGCGCTTCCGCTCGTGGGTCAGGTGATGAATGGCAAATCCGGAAACGACGGCGTCGTACGGAGCGTCGTGCGCGACGCGTTCAACCCAAGTTGGACTCGCAAGATCGGCGAGGATGAACCTCGGTAACGAGATGTCGGCCTCGAGCAAATCGCGCGCCGCATCCATCATCGGTTCGGAAAAGTCGACCAGGTAGGCGCGTGCATCGGGGTACTGGGCGAGAATCGCAATCGCGAGCAATCCCGATCCAGATCCCAAATCAAGGAACCGGCCGATCGGCCTGCCGCTGGCGGCAAGCAATCTCAGCATGATCTCAATCTGGTCGCTGGCATAGGGTATGCCGCCGCGAACACCTTCGAGAAATCGCTTTACGAGCCAGTCATTTTTCCAGACTTCATCGGGACGATGCGCCACGCTCACTCCAATTAAGCAACATGACGTTGCATTCGACTGCACGACTTCCTGACTACAGCTTAATCGACCTCGCGACCGGCCGCACGACGACCTCAGTCCGACTCGGGTTGTCGCCAAGCGAATCGAGCAGACCTCGTCTGCTGCGCGATCCGACGGGGCCGCAAACGACGGTTGACGTTGCTCCGTACAATCAAGTTTTTGAAAAATTCTCACTGACCAGGTATCATGCGTATCGATCAGGATCGACTCGAAGAGCGTTCGCGGGATTTCAAGGATTTCTCCTCAGCCATGGTTTGGGGCCGACCTCCAGCATACGTACACCATGGAACAATCCGGGGTCAGTCCAAACTTGACACGGTCGGTTGACACGCTTACGTCAGCCATTTCCTATAATTCAAGGCGAGTAAGCATCCGGAAAGGAGGACCCAGCCCAGGCAATCGCTGAGCCGGAGCATACGAGAGAAATCTGGCGATTGATCTCGATTTGCCTGACCATTCCCCTTATCCGATCGGGAAGCGCGAAACGGAGACTCCGCTCGGCTTCTCAGTCGAAGAACAGGAGCGAACATTGTCGACTTACACAAGCATGAAGCGGCCAATGGCCCTTCTCGGAATCCTGGCAATGCTGGGAATGTTCCTGGCGCCAACAGCGGCCGTAGCCCAGGATGCAACACCATCTCCTGGCGGCGGAGTACTCGTTGGCGCGTTCGATGTTGGACCGGGCGGATGCCCAGAGTGTCCGAATCCGCTTCAGGCCGGCGCCGGATTCACCTGGTACGAAAAGTACTTCTCAAAATTGATGCTCTACGATGTGAATTTCACCGCCGTTCAAGGCGAGCTCGCCGAATCGTGGGAGATCAATGCGGACGCCACTCAGTACACCATCAAGCTTCGTGAAGGTGTGCTCTGGCACGATGGAGAGCCGTTCACCTCGGCAGACGTCAAGTTCACCATCGAGCTTGCGGCCAATCCTGATAGCGCAAGCTACATCGGCGCCAAATTCGCCAGCGTTTCCTCGATCGAAACGCCCGACGATCTGACCGTCGTGCTGAACCTCTCCGTGGGCAATGCCACGTTGCTCGATGCATTCACCTTCCTGGTGATGCTACCGCAACACGCGCTCGCGGATATCGCTCCGGCGGATCTGACCACCTCGACCTGGTGGCTGGACAACCCCATCGGCACCGGGCCGTTCAAGTGGAAGGCGTACGAGCCGGGTCAATTCATCGAGCTCGAAGCGTTCGACGGCTATTGGCGCGGACGACCGGCGCTCGACGGCATCATCAACCGCTTCTTCCCCGAGGCCGGGAGCTCGGTCATCGCGTTGAGATCCGGTGACATCTCATTCACCTATCTGACGACCGACGAGGCGCTCGCGCTCGAAGGCGATGCGGCCGTGACAGTCCTGTCCGGTCCGTCACAGGTGGTCAATTACTTCGGCTTCGATCTCTCGGACCCGCGGTTTGCGGATCAGCGCGTGCGCCAAGCGTTCATGTATGCAATCGACCGTCAGGTCATCATCGACCAGCTCTACGCGGGCCAGGCGACTGCTGTTCCCTGCGCCTATCTGCTGCCTCAGTATCTTCCGGCGGAATCGAACGGGTACGCTCAGGACGTTGCGATGGCGCAATCGTTGCTCACCGACGCCGGGTTTGACACAAGTCAACCGGTTGAGATTCTGACCTACTACGCCGATCAGTTGTCGCAGGACGTGCTGGTGACGGTGCAGCAATTCATGGCTGATGCCGGGGTGACGATCGAGATTCGATCGGTCGACGTCCCGACCTACAATCAAATCACACCCGACCCCGCGCAGTGGGACATCACGTATGCCGGCGCTGCAAACGGACCGGACCCCGATGTGCTCTCGACGCACTTCGAGTCAAAGGAGGCCAACCCGAACGTTCTCAATCGCTCGAGTATTAAGGATGCGGAGCTCGACGCACTCTTCGCGCAAGGTCGCTCGGAGACCGACCCTGCAGCGCGTGCGGCCGCTTACCAGCAAATCTGTTCAATCATGAACGACCAGGTTTACTGGGCGCCGATGTGGGTTACGACCCGGTTCGGCGGCGTCAGCAATGCGATCGAAAACTTCGTCTGGACGCCTGCTCCCGGCGGCGGGCGCTATTACGATGCCTCGGAAACGTGGAGCATTCCTGCCTAAGGGACTCCGCTCAGTCACCCAGGGAGAATTGATTCTCCCTGGGTGACCCTCCAGACAGCCTCACGATCCGCGAGAGGATACGCCGGTAACGTTATGGGACGATATGTGCTCCGCCGGATCATCATTGCTCTTCCCATATTGTTGGCGATCACATTTATCATCTTCTCCTTGCAGCAAATCAGTCCCGGCGATCCGCTAAACGCCTACCTGCCTCCGGATTTTCCCGTGCCGGAAGCACAGCGAGAAGCAATGCGGCATCAACTAGGCCTCGATCAACCATTCCTGACCCGCTACGTCTACTGGCTGCGCGAAACATCTCAGGGAAACCTCGGCGTACGCACCAAAACTCATGAGCAGGTGACCGATGCGATCTCGGGCCGGGTGAGCGCGACCCTGCTCCTGATGGGCACGGCCATGCTCATCGGCACGATCTTTGGCATCGTATTTGGTGTCCTTGCGGCCATTCGCCAGTATTCGATTCTTGACGGAATCCTGACGATCTTTGCATTTCTCGGCATCTCGATGCCCGTTTACCTCACCGGTTTGCTCGGACTCTACTTCTTCGCGCTCAAACTGGACTGGTTTCCGGCCGGCGGCTTTTCCAATCCCGGTCAACCCTTTTCATTGACTGATCGGCTACATCATCTTGTTTTGCCTGCCTTCATCATCGCAATCAATTACATCGCGCAAACCATGCGATATACGCGTTCCGCGATGCTTGAAGTGCTCGGTCAGGATTACGTTCGCACCGCACGGGCCAAAGGACTCGGCGAGCTATCGGTTGTGGGAAAGCATGCGCTGCGCAATTCGCTTCTCCCAATCGTCACGATCATCGGCGCGTACTTACCAAACCTGCTTGGTGGAGCAATTTTCATCGAGTCGATCTTTGGCTGGCCGGGACTTGGTCGGCTGCTGCTGGATGGTGTCGAGTCGCGCGATTTTCCGTTGATCATGGGATTGACGTTCGTGCTCGCAATCGTCATCCTCGCTACCAATATCCTCACGGACATCGTCTATGCCGTTGTCGATCCGAGAATCCGGTTTGAATGAGCGCGCGCAAACACCGCATTCCTCCGGCCAGGATGCCTTTGGTCGTCGTGTCCGGGTCATGAGTCCGAGCCGGCAAGCAGTCCGGCGCTTCTCGCATCACAGACTCGCGATGACCGGATTAGTCACATTCCTCCTGATCGCCTTGATGGCCACCTTTGCGCCGCTGGTGACCGAGTACGAGCCAAATCTGATCGTATTGCAGGATCGGAATCAGGGTCCAAGCTTGGACCACTGGTTTGGGACCGACCGGACGGGCCGCGACGTCTATTCCCGGGTCGTATACGCGGGCCGGGTTTCAATTGTGGTCGGAGTTCTGGCGGTCGCGATCTCCGTTGCGATCGCGCTTTTGCTTGGATCGCTAGCGGGCTTCTTTGGCGGCAAGGTCGACATGATCGTCATGCGCTTTACCGATGTGATCATGACCTTTCCGCCGGTGGTGATCTTCGTCACGGTCGCCGCCCTGGCGAGACCGGGCGTGCAGAACACGATCTTGGTGATCGGGCTCTTGAACTGGCCGATTCCGTGCCGTTTGGTGCGGGCGAAGATACTGTCGGTCCGCGAGACCGAGTTTGTGACGGCTGCCCGGGCAATCGGCGCGCCGACCAGGCGGATCATCACCCTTCATGCGTTGCCAAATGTGATTGACGTGATTGTGGTCTACTCGACGCTCGGCATCGCCGTCGCGATTCTGTTGGAGGCCGGTCTCAGTTTTCTTGGTCTCGGTGTCCAGCAACCGACGTCAAGCTGGGGCAACATGTTGAACGTTGCGCGCAACATCAGCGTGCTCGAGTCGTCGCCCTGGCTGTGGATCCCGCCCGGCGTCGCGATTGTGCTCACCGTGCTCGCCGTCAACCTGATCGGCGACGGTCTCCGCGATGCGCTCGATCCCAGAATGAAACTATAGGTGTCCTTGACGGGTTTTCCTGGAACCTGTTGACTTGGACTACTACTCGATCCGATTGACCAGCTTGCCCAGCTTTTCGATTTCGGCCTCGACAACATCTCCGGCCTTCAGGAATGTGGCTGACGCTGCTCCAACCCCACCCGGCGTTCCCATGCAGAGGAGATCGCCGGGACGAATCGTCACAAAGCGCGATAGGAAGGCGATCGCCTCCAGAATCGAAAAGATCATCTCTCCGGCCGACGAATGCTGCCGTAGCTCGCCATTCACTTTGAGCGCCATTTCCAATGCATTCGGATCCCCGGCTTCATCTCTTGTCACAAGATAAGGTCCGATCGCGGCGAACGAATCGCACCACTTTCCGAGCAACCAATCAAAGAGCCCATCCCCGGTGCGCTGAGCTCGCCCTTCAGCGATTTTGAGCGAGCGGGCAGACACGTCGTTAAACACGACATAGCCGGCCACGTGCTCGTTCGCCTGGTCCTCGGGGATGTGCCGTCCCGTTTTGCCGATTACCGCGGCAATTTCGATCTCATAGTCGAGTGTGTCCGAGTCTGGCGGAATGCGGATCGGATCGCCGCTGCCGATCACTGCCGTGCCGGGCTTGATGAAGGGCCGCGGGTTGATCTTCGACTTGTCGACCGCCGGCGCGCCCGATTCCATGATATGAGACTGGTAGTTTCCAGCGAGCAGAAAGATCGTCGGCGGATTGGGTACAGCCGCGGTGAGTTTTACGCTCTCCTCCGGAAACGACATCAGGTTCCCTGCCGCGGCCCTCGCGCTGATCTGCCTGACGGCGTCAATTGCGGCCTCGCCGAGCGCGAGGAGCTCGGTTACGTCTGATGGCAACGAACGACCGATCGCGACTCCGCCGCCGGCCAGATCGACGATCCGGTTGGCAACGGCGATGCCGGCACGAGGTGCTCCGCCGTCCTGGACGTATGTCACGAACCGCATTCGAAGCGCCCTTTCATACTCTCTTGCCGCCGCCTACCAACCAACAGCAGCCCTTTTTCCGGTCTTTGCCGATTCGTATGCGGCATCGATGACTCTCAGCGCGTTGACGAGATGCTCGCCATTCGCCAAAGGCTCGCGATCGTGGGCGATCGAGTCGAGCAAGTCCTGAATGATCGCGGGAGCATTTGCGCCATAGCCCGGCACACTGTAACTCTTGTACGTAAGTCGCTCTTCAATCACCGGATCCGACGGGGTGCCGGCGCCGATCCAGTCGACCGTGCCATCGAATCCGACACGAACGGACCCCGCGCTTCCTCGAACCGCGACATACCCGTCCGACATGGTTCGTGGAAGCACATAAGCGCTGTGCATCGTGCCTATTGCCCCATTTTCATAGCGTAGCGCGAGCGACATCACATCCTCGACCTCGATTCCGGCATTGTTGACCTGACCCGACATCGCTTGAACCTCGACGATTCGCTCGCCCGTCAACCAGAGTAGTTGATCGATGTCATGCACGGCGAGCCAAAGGAGGATGCCGCCCCCCTGAAGATCGCGGGAGAAGATGTGGTTGGCTGGATTGCGAACGAGCGGCGACGAGGTGTTGAAGACCGCGTCGGTGGAAAGCAGGCGCCCGGTTCGCCCTTCCCGGATCATCGATTGCGCGTGACGCCAGCCCCGCCCATAGCGACGGAGAAGTCCGGAGGCAACCTTGACACCGTGCCTACTCGCGAGCGCGAAAGCAGCCTCGGCTGTCGCCGCATTCGGTGCGCCGGGCTTGTCGATCAGCATGTGAACCCCCGCGGCCGCGAACTTGATCACGGCGCCGGGTGCATGCAGGTTCGGAAGCGTGATGAGCGCGATATCCAGATCGTGATCAGCGATCAATTCGTCAAGATCGGTGACAAACGGAAGTTGGCGATAGCGCTCCGGCAACCGCGGACTCAGATGGGGATCGTGGAACGACGGCGCCAATGACGCGCCCATGTCAGGATTCGGATCGTAGAGCGCGACGACGTCAAGTTGCTCAGGAAAGAGCTCCAGGCTCTCCGCCCAGCCGGTTGAATGGTAATGATCGATACCAGCGATCCCGACACGAAGTCTCGTCACCTTACCGCCCTCGAAGTTAGGTCCAATCAAACACGGCGCCAACCATCGATTTGTCGCCTGACACGAACCGGCTTAGTACCGGCTCGATCTCTTCCGGCCGGAATCGATGCGTCACGAGCTTACCGAGATCGATCTTGCCGCGACCCGCCTGTTCGAGCAAGTAGGCGTAATTCGCTTCCCGGGTGAAGGTATGGGGCGAGTCCGCGAGCGACTCTTCGGGATCGTAGCCGCAACCAACGATTTCGATCTTCTGGTAGTGCAATTTGCTCGGAAAGCTGTAGAGCAAGCGATGGAGCTTGAGCGCGTAGTCAGCGTCCGGCGGCTTGCGATAGAGTCCCATCAACGCGATTCGGCTGTACGTCCGGGTTAGCGAGAACGCCTGCTCGAATCCTGTCCATGCCCCGCTTGTCTCGAGTACCAAATCGATTCCCCTTGGTCCAACGAACCCGGCGATCTGTTCGTCCGCGTCTGGGGAGCCCGCCTGTACTACGGCGCCGAGACCGAGCGTCGAGGCAAACGCAATTCGCTCTGTTGCGACGTCAAGCGCAATCACTCGCGCTCCCATCATGTCGGCGACAAGCGCCGCGGATGCTCCTACCAGGCCCAGACCGACCACGGCGACATTCTGGCCCGCCTCATACCGTCCGAGATGCAGCGCGCTGACCGCCCATCCCGCCAAGTAGGAGAGGCTCGCCGCCTCCGGCGAAACTCCGGCCGGTATCCTGTGCGTCTTGCGGGCGGGCACGACCGCCATCTCCTGGTGCCCCACTCCGTTCATGGAGACTGGATCGCCCACCGCCAGACCGGTGACTCCGCTCCCGACGGAAGTCACCACTCCCGATCCCATATAGACGCAATCTTGCGGCACAGCTTCGCTTGTGCCCGCGTATGATCCGGTTTGAAAGATGTAGGTGTTGCTGCCCGGGCTGATCGCCGTGTGGGTGATGTTGACCTGAACTTCTCCGGGTCCGGGGTCGGCTTTGGGCTCGTCGAGGCAGGCAATCACTCCCGGCGACGTCACGTAGTAGTGTTTCATGGAGTCAGGCCAGTTCCGTTCAGATCGTCCGATTCGTGAATTACTCCGACAATCCTACGAAACTATCGAGCATTTTGTGAGGCACGGGGTGGCGGCCCTTTGAGGCGCCTCCGAACAAGCATCGACCCGGCCAATTCCCGGTGATTCGACCGGTTTGGATCGCTCGATCGTGCTGGTATCCACACCTTTTGACGGGATCTGAGTCCCGCGGCCCGGAGGCGCCAAGAATCGAACGGGCAAAGCATCACTAGCGAGCGAGGCTCGCGAGCGCGATCACGCCGAAGGCCAGAATGATCAGGCCGGAGAGGCGGTTGATGAACGTCAACCGTGAAACGGTGAGCCTTTCGCGCAGCCATGCGGTTCCGCTGATCAAAATCGCCCACCAGAGCGTCGATCCCGTGAAGACTCCGATCACGAGCGCGACCGCGGATGCTGTGCCAACGTCGTCATTGACAAAGCCAATACCGGAGAAAATCGCGACAAACGAGAGGATCGTGGTCGGATTCGTCAGCGTCAGGCCCAAAGTCGAAAGAAACGCGCCCGCGCCGCGGACTCTGGCGTTCTCTCCGGCTCGCGGAACGTCGAGCGCTCTTGTGCGAAATGTCCGCCAGCCCAGCCAGAGCAGAAATGCTCCGCCGATAAGTCGAACAAAGTCTTCGATATCGATCAGAAACGAAGAAACGGAGCTCAATCCAAATGCGGCGATCGCGCCATAAACCGCGTCCGCCGTCGCGATGCCAAAGCCCGAGAGCAACCCCGCGATTCTGCCTCGCGCCAGCGTCCTCCGAATGCACAACACCGCCATTGGACCAATGGGTGCCGCAACAGAGAGTCCAATCAGGGCTCCTCTTGGAAAGAGCGACCAGTCCATGCCTCACGTTCCGCCGCGTAGATCGAGCGCGGTGGTCTCCTTTGGAGACGAGAGCGCGATGGCGGTGTGCGACCGTGCAACACCCGGGAGGCTCTTAATCTGGCTCGAGATGAGCCTCTCGAGCGCCGCGGTTGTCGCGACTCGTACCTTCAAGAGGTAGGAAAAGTCACCCGTAACGTGATGGCACTCGAGAATCGCCGGAATACTCGCCACCGCTTCGAGGAAACCGCGATCATGTTCAGGACGCTCAATCACAATCTGAATGAACGCGCAAAGCTCGAGGCCGACTTCAGTCGGATCAAGCTGTGCCGCGAATCTGCGAACGATTCCTGAAGTGACGAGCTTTTTCAGCCTGGCGTTAACGCCAGAGATTGATAGACCAACCTCCGTTCCGAGATCCGCGTAGGACCTGCGATCGTCTTCTTGCAAGAGCTCCAGCAAACGAATATCGACCTCGTCCAGATCGTCTCGCAACGAGGACTCCTTCCACCATGAATTGCGTCAATCGAAGTGAATAGCGAAACTATTCGCTTGTTTTCCGGAGACTATAGCAATTTCTACGTGCCAGGGGCAATCTGGCAGCAGTGCATGGCCTCAACGGCCAGACTTGGCAACCCGCTCCGTGACTCCGTGAGGAGATTCAATTATTGAACTGGAAGCCGATAGTGCTCGATAAGCCAGTGCTGGACATCAAATGGCTCGGTTCCGTCGGCGACCTTGACGGGCCGGTAGTCGCCGCTCGGCTGGAGAATCGATGTATTCACCGTATCTCTCAAGTACGCGGGCATCACGACATCGCGCAAGTGCGCCTTGTTGTCCCCATCCTCCACTGGAAAGATGACCTCGACCCGGCGATCGAGGTTCCGCTCCATCAAATCGGCGCTACCGAGGTAGAGTTCGTCGTTGCCGTCGTTATGGAAGTAATACATCCGGCTGTGCTCGAGAAATCGCCCAACAATGCTTCGGACGCGGATCGTCTCGCTCCAGCCTGGGACGCCGGGCCGGAGGCAGCAAATCCCTCGAACGATCAGGTCAATTTCGATGCCGGCCTGAGACGCCGCGTACAGCGCGCGTACAAGATCCCGATCGACCAGCGAGTTCATCTTGAAGATCAGCCGCCCGTTGCCGGTGCGCTTGTGCACCGCGACTTCGCGCGCGATCTTGTCAAGTATCCGCTGGCGAAGGTGCATCGGCGCCACGAGTAACTTCCGGTACTCCTCTTGTTTTGAAAAACCGGTGAGCACATTGAAGAGCTCAGACACGTCTCTCGTCAGATCCTCGCGCGCGGAGAGCATTCCAATATCTTCGTAAATCCTGGCGGTGGTTGCATTGTAGTTACCCGTGGAAACATGCACATACCGCCGCAGCCCGTCGTGCTCGCGGCGAACGATCAATGTCAGCTTGCAGTGGGTTTTGAGCCCCGCCAGCCCGTAAGCGACATGCACACCGTGCTCTTCGAGCTCATGCGCCCAGGCGATATTGTTCTCCTCGTCAAATCTGGCCTTCACTTCGATCAAGACGGCGACCTGCGTGTCGTCGTCGCGGGCCTCGATTAACGTCGGAATCAGTGGCGAATCCTTGCCGATCCGATAGAGCGTCTGCTTGATCGCCACGACTTCCGGATCCCTCGATGCAAGTTGCAGGAAGTCCGTTACCGCCCCAAACGACTGATATGGGTGATGGACCAGCACGTCTCGTTCGCGAATGTGCTCGAAGAGATCGGTCACGGGCCAGTTGAACGCTTCGGCCTCGGACGTCTCGGCGAACGGCGGGCGGCCAAGCGCGGCCGGCGCAAACGCGGCGTCTTTCAGATCGGGCCGATCCAACTTTGAGATCTCAAAGAGCGATTCGAGACCCAGCGGCCCATCGACGATGTAAACATCGCGCTCAACGGCGCTGAGCTGCTCCATCAGCCATTGCCGGACGTCTTCCGGCATGGAGGTATCGACCAACAGCATCACGATCGAGCCAAACATGCGTTGCGACAGCTGCCTCTCCATTGCCAGCAGGAGATCTCGAGCCTCGTCTTCATCCTCGTCGATGTCGATGTCGGAATCGCGATTGACATGGAACGGGTAAGACGCGACGACGTTGTTTCCTGGAAAGAGTCTCGGCAGGTTCGACGCGATCAAATCTTCCAACCAGACGAAGCGGTGATTCCTCCTTCCGTTCGAAGCGCTTGTCGCGTCTGCATCGGGAACCGGAACAAAGCGGTCCAAAACAGCGGGGACCTTGATCCGCGCAAAGCGCGACCCAGTGTCAGGAGTACGCAGCACCGCGATCAAGTTGAGGCTGTGATTCGAGACAAAGGGAAACCGGCGTCCGCGATCGACCGCTTGAGGAGTCAGAACGGGGAAAATATCCCGTTCGAAATACTCTTGCAGCGCCCTGACTTCCCGGCGTTTCAGTTCGTTCATCCGAACAGTTTCGATGCCCTTCGCATGGAGCTCCGGAAAAAGGTCGTCCCGCAACAGTCTCGATTGCTGATCGAGCAGCTCCTGAACAAGTGTTTTCAGCAGCCCTGCCTGTTGTGTCGGAGTCCGGCCGTCCGGTCCTGGGTCGGCAATGCCGGCAGTCAGCTTCCGCTTAAGGCTGGCGACCCGAATCATGAAGAACTCATCGAGATTGGCGGCGAAAATTGCCGCGAATTTTACTCGCTCAAGGAGCGGGGACGATTGGTCGGCGGCGAGGTCGAGGACTCTGCGGTTGAACTGCAGCCAACTCAGTTCGCGATTGATGTAAAGATCTGGAGAGAGCGGGGAGAGTTGCAGTGGCGGAATGGCTGCCGCATCGGATGCTTTCTTTGACGAATTTACACCACGACCCGGCGGGTTATCGTTTTCCTGATCGGCTTTTCGCTTACTCGGCACGTCTCGCTCCAGCCGCTGTGCGCGGTCGAATCGAGTGGCGCCGTCTAGCTAGCTGCCCGATCCGACCGACTGGTGCTCTTTTTCATCGACGACATCACGGATACGGCGCATTGCCAGCACCGGCACAAACGTTGTGACTTTGATCGAATCCCGCCAGAGCTCCCGCACCGCCTGATGCGCGACGTCCTCAAGAAAGGCTTCATCGGCAACGCCGTCAAATGCCCGTTTCGCGTCGATGACGATTCTACGTGTTACCGCGTCTTCGGTCTTGAGCGCGTCTTTGTTGCCAAGGAGCGTGTCCATCGTCACCCCTCGACCCAGCGCCACGGGGAACTTGCGCTCCCCTCAGCGGTCAGGTCCATTCTATGTCAACCCAAGCTCGAAATCGTTAACGCTGTTCCCGAAGCCCCACGCCGGGGACAATCGACCGGATCGACCATCGCAATGGTGCGCGTCCGGACACCCCAAAATCGAACCTTGATTGTTAAAATTCTGTAAAATCGTTGGGCTATCTCCGTGCAGCTCGACCCGAATATTTTCAACATCCACTTAGCCGCACATCATCTAGACGGCTTATCCGTTTTTGGGTCCATCATCTGCTCGGCTCGAAGTTGCGGGCCAGGCGCGACGCGAAAGACCAGTCTTGACAACTCCTCTTCCTCGACCTTGGTCCTTATCACGAATGTTCCAAGCGCTTCAAACGTATGATTGATATTTACTGCAAGCATTAAACGTTGCGACTGACCTGGCGTGCTGCCAGGGGGCCGCCCAACCTCCAGTTCAGCGGTGAGCGTCGCAATCAATTTCTCGTCTTCAGTGCTGAATTCAATCTCGACATTGTGTCGATAGTTTGTTTCGTTCCATTCCACAAGAAACGAGGTGGCGATGGCGAAATTCTGGGAGTGCGGAAGAGAATTGACGACAAGGTTGTCCCACCCCCCGCCCATGGTATAAAGCTTACCATTCAGAACTTCTGCGTAATCCGCTACGAGAATCCATTCAGTCCGCATGACGTGCGTAGCCTTTCGTACTACAAGTACACTACAATTTGTAGTTGATCTTATGGGGAGTTTGGACGAGTGTCAAGGGTTACCGTTGAGGGCCTTACAATCGATGATGTGAACGAGGATAAGTTTTGGGCTCATGGCATTCTGGCCGAACAGTCTTGCGGCTTCTGGACTTTGTTCATACGATAAAGAAGAATCGGAGCCGCCGCCGGGCATCGCATCTTCTCATCGGACGAGACCGGCAAGGAAGATGCATTGCAGTACCGATCGAAAGGACACCGATCGGAACGATCTGGCGTCCAGTGACCGCCTGGTACTGCAAGAGTCACGAAGAGTCTTGGCTATGAGCGAAGGAGGCATTAAGTGAGTGACGCAGAACTGAAAGAGCTACAAAGTCCCGAAACATGGGAGCACACGGCTGAAGACAGGCGTGAGCCGGTTAGGTCGCCTCGCGCCATTGTGTCGGTAGCTTTATCAAGAGACGACTTTGAATTCGTGTCCGCCGCCGCCCGGAGCATGGAAATGAGAACGTCTGAATTCATCCGCGTTGCAGCGGTCGAAAAGGCTCAAATCCACTCCAGGCGTGCGACCGTCATTTCAGCCTCTGGAAGCTTAGAGGTACGCACGCCTTACCCTGTAACCCACCTCCGTGGATCTAGAGTGCAGCTTGAGTCTGACCCCAAACTTGTGATGGTAGGCAAATTGTAAGACATGTGGCGGCAGCCGGGGCGCAATTACTTGTCCGATGCCAGTCCTCGACTCGTTTGGAGTTTGTCTGGACTTTCTCTCGAACGCCAGCACCAGCCCCGGAGTGATAGTCGTCAGCATTCCCAATAACACCACGTTTGCTTTTGGCGTCTCTGGAATTACCTTGACGCGTTCAAAGCACAAATCACTTCAAACACGTGATATCCGTCTTCAACCACGCTGACAGACTCATCAACTCAGTTCTTTCTAACCTCGATGTCGAACGCGCCCAGTGCAACGAAAACGGCGTTGATGATCCTGGCGGAATTCATCGCCGGGTCGAATCTGAATTCGACAGAGATGTCTTCGTCGAGTGCGAAAGAGGTGGGAATGTGTGCTCGCGAAGAGTCCACGGATGACCCAAATGGGGTACTCACCGTGCACCGGCATGTCGATATCGTTTGGTTTGGTCAATCACATCGTTCTCATATGCACAACGATGATCACGAATTCCGCGTCGCTCCTTGGCATCCATTATGATTAGCTACTGCCCATCGACTGGGCACACCAGTTCGTCCGGCGGTGATGACCATGCACGGCGTCGACCAGTCCTTCAACTTCAATTCTTCGCCGTATCGCAATCGGCGCGAAGGCATCAACGCCGGCCCAGGCGTGATTTTTCCGCCTGCGACCTATCCCCGCCACGACGCATGCGAGGCGTGGCGCTTCTCGTGGCTCGCAAGCGGCGTCGATCCTCCCTCGAAACTTTCCTAAAGCACATCGTCGGTTGTCGGACGAGTCGGGTCAATTGATTTCCCGCGTCTCGAGCTGGCTATTCAGTTTTGCGAGAAGGGTTCAACATGTTCACGATCAATTCAATCGATCAATTACTTGCACCAGGATATGACACGGACAAAGTCCGCCAGGCGATCCGCGACAATGTCTGGCTGCATTTCACCAACATGCAAGAAGTGCAAAGCGCGGAGAGCCGCCCGCTTGTGCTCGTGCGAGGGGAAGGATGCACGGTTTGGGACAGCGAAGGTAACGAATACCTCGATCTCCTCGCGGGCATTTACTCCGTGAACGCCGGTTATGGCCGTAGACGGATCATGGAAGCCATGATGGCGCAGCTCGAGAGCCTCGCCTTTGTGAATCCATTTGGCTTCACAAGCGTGCCCACGGCGGTGCTCGCCGACCGGTTGGGCGAGCTTGCGCCTTTGGGAGGGAATGCGCGCATCTTCTTCACCTCGGGGGGCTCGGAGGCGGTCGAGAGCGCCCTTAAACTTGCGAAGCAGTATCAGATGCAGCGCGGCTTTCCGAATCGGTACAAGACGATTTCACGCCGAACCGCCTGGCACGGCACAACAATTGGGGCACTCTCGGTCAACGGGCTCACCGCCGCCCGAAACTCGTTTGGTCCCCTGGTACCCGGAGCGCGCCACGTGCCAATGTCGCATCGTTATCGCTGCCCCTACTGCCAGAAGGATTCGGCATGCAATATGACCTGCTATGACGAGATCGAGCGCATGGTCGAGTTCGAGGGTCCAGAGACGGTTGCGGCGATCATCACCGAGCCGGTGCAGAATGCAGGCGGGTGTATCCCGCCTGGCTCAATGGACTACTTCAAAAAAATCCGCTCGCTCTGTGACGAAACCGGCATTCTGATGATCATGGATGAGGTGATCTGCGGGTTCGGACGCTTAGGTGAGCTTTTTGCCTCGACCTATTACGATGTCGTCCCAGACCTCATCACAACCGCGAAGGGGATCACCTCATCGTATGCGCCGCTCGGCGCGGTCATGGCTCGGAAATCGATCGCGGACGTCTTCAACGACGGCCCTGGCTTCCTCCACGGGTTGACCTTTGGCGGACATCCAGTTTGCACCGCGGCGGCGATCGCCAACCTGGACATCTTTCTCGAGGAAGATCTGGCAGGCAAGGCAAAGGCGACGGGCGCCTATTTGCGACATCAATTAGAATCGCGGCTTGGCAATCACCCGAACGTTGGCGATATTCGCGGCGCCGGGCTCTTCCTTGGGATCGAAGTCGTCTCCGACAAGGCAACCAAGGAGTCCCCCCCGTACGACGCGGAGGTGCTGCAATGGATGACCGATCAAATGCGATCACAAGGTCTCATTCTGCGCAACGACGGACGCGGCGACCCGACCACGCAGCTTTGCCCGCCGCTTGTGATCACCACGGAAGAGTGCGACCGGGTCGTGGACGTACTTGAGCACACGTTCAACGGACTTGGCCGCAAGATCGGCTCAATCGGCACCGCACATACGGTGGCGTAGTGAAACCTGGACGCAACAAGGGCCCGGCGGATTTTGCCGGGCCCTTGTTGCGTTAGTTTCGATTGACTCAGTCTGCTGTCGCGGCTATCTGACTTCCAGGTGCTTCCAGCTTGTGATACGTCGGATCAATCGGGCGCGGGCCAAGAATCTCAGTCACTTCCACCGCGTCCAGCGTCTCTTTTTCGAGCAGCGCATCGACAAGGTTGTCGAGATCTTTTCGATGCTCGTTGACTATGATCAGCGCTCGCTGAAGCGCTTCTTCAACGATTCCGCGAACCGCGGTGTCAACCCGTTGCGAGGTTGCGTCGGAAAAGGACTTATCCTGCGAAATCTCGCGGCCAAGGAAAACATGCTCCTCGCCTAGACCCAGGAAGACCGGACCTACGTCATCACTCATGCCCCACATGCCGACCATCCGGCGAGCGAGCGAGGTCGCTTGCTTGAGATCGTTTTCGGCGCCGGTAGTGATCTCGTTGTAGACCGTCATCTCGGATGCGCGACCCGCAAGCGCGACATCGAGCCGGCCCAGCAAATAGCCCTTAGAGACGTTGTATCGATCTTCTTCCGGCGTTTGGATGGCCACGCCAAGCGCCCGGCCGCGCGGCACGATCGTCACCTTGCGCAGCGGATCCGCACCGGGAATGAAATGGGCCACGAGCGCGTGCCCGGCTTCGTGATACGCGACAATCTCGCGATCCCGCGGGTTCACGAGGCCGCTACGCACGGTGCCCAACAGCACTTTGTCGAGCGCTTCGTCGAAATCGGAATTCAGGATCTCTTTTCGATTGCGACGAGCGGCGGTCAGTGCCGCCTCGTTCACCAGGTTGGAGAGGTCGGCGCCGGAGAATCCGGTAGTTGCCCGGGCGATCGCCGCGAGATCGACCTCCTTTGCGATCGGAATCCCTCGTGAATGGATGCCGAGGATCGCTTCGCGGCCCTTGCGATCCGGGAGTCCGATCGTGACCTGTCGATCGAATCGGCCAGGGCGGAGCAATGCGGGGTCAAGCACGTCCGGCCGGTTGGTGGCGGCCATGACGATCACTTCCTGATTCGTGTCAAAGCCATCCATCTCGACCAACAACTGGTTGAGCGTCTGTTCCCGCTCGTCGTTTGACCCGCCTAGTCCGGCAAACCGCTGGCGTCCAACCGCGTCAAGCTCGTCAATGAAGATGATCGCGGGCGATGTGGTTTTGGCCTTCTCGAACAGATCGCGAACACGGCTCGCGCCCACGCCCACGAACATCTCGACAAATTCGGAAGCTGAAATGCTATAGAACGGAACGCCGGCCTCGCCCGCGACGGCTCTGGCCGTCAGGGTCTTGCCGGTGCCCGGCGGGCCGACAAGAAGAACGCCGCGTGGAAGCCGCGCACCGAGCTGATGATATTTGGCGGGGTTGCGCAGGAAGTCGACGACTTCAGTCAGCTCCTTTTTCGCTTCCTCTTCTCCAGCCACATCGGCAAACGTGACTTGCGGCCGCTCAGGATCGTGAGTCCGTGCGCGGCTGCGTCCGAAGCCGAAAACATTTTGCTGTCCCCGGCTCATCTGGCGACCCATGAAGATGATCAGGCCAAGAAAAAGCAGCACGGGAAGGAAGCTAAAGAGCAGGCTCGTCAGAATCGAGCCATTTTCAGACTTGCCGGTAACAACAGCGCCCGTCGCTGTGAGCTCCTCGATCAGAGCAGTGTTGTCCTGACGGACTGGAGGCGGGATTGTTGTCCGAACTGCCGAAACGCTTTCCGCGTTTGCCGCATTTGGATCGTCGACGGCAACGATTCTGCCGGTATCCTTGTCAAACAAAACCGGCGAATTCAGATCGGCATCGACACGAGAACTGAAGACGGTCGCCTCTTTCAGGTTCTTGTCCTCGACAATTTCCTGAAACGCTGAATATGGAATCGTTACACGGCCGGTTTGCTGTTCCGGTCCGAGATATTGATAGACATACCATCCCAGGATGGAAACGAGCAGCAGCCCGACCACCCATGGTGGAATTCGCGGCCGGCGCGTCGGAGGAACCGGCGCGCCTTTACCTTTTTGATCGCCAGGACCCTGCGTCAGGGGGCTCCTTGGCGGCTTATTGCCATTTGGATTCTGCATTTATGCGTTCCATTTCCTGTCGGCACCACTGTTGGAGGATCCGGCGGTTGTTTCGCGGGGATTTCGCTCCCGGTCGGTGTTCATGCAATACACGCAACAATGCGCCACATGGCGCTGTTTTCATCATGAATGCTAGGTGGTTCCCGATCAGATGTCTATGTACGTCGCACCAGATGCTACGTTCATGCTACTTAAACGGAGAACCGGTCGCGCTCGCCACTGATCCGCCAGGAGTTGGTGTAGACGGCTCGACGTCCATCTAGCACGCGTCCGACCAGTGTTGCCCCAGCCGCGTGCGCGATCCGGACGGCCTCCGCGGTTGGCAGAGACCGGGTCGCGATAATAGGGAATCGAGCTCGCCACGCCTTCAACATGATATCCGCGCTGACCCGGCCCGACAGACAGAGAATTCTGCGCTCGATCGCTGGTTCCTTTAGAATCGCCTGACCGACGACTTTGTCAACCGCGCAATGGCGAGACAGGTCTCGCATCGCGACTACATTGCCGGATCGATCGATCGATGCGGCATGATGGTGTCCACCTGCACTGCAGTCCCTTCGGAAGATTTCAAACGAGTAATTCACAACCTTGAGGAAAGTTGCGGTCGAAACAACCCAGCCATTGTCTTGATCTTGTCCCGGCAGTGCCTCTAGTCCGAGGTCATCCAGTGCCTCACCGCAAAATGCGCTAGCATCGAAACCTACCCCCATCAGTGCCTGCCAGGTCGTTCCCCCGGGCCCAGGCGCGTCAATCATGACCGAAACCCTGTTCGCGCGCACGGTGACTGAGCGAATCTCGCCAGCATCCCGCACGAATCCGTGGCTGTAGACCCATCCTGCGCCTAGTTCGCGAAGATCGCTCGGAGTACAGAGCAATGTGGCCGCCGGCCGGCCGTTGATCTCGATCGTGACTGAGTATTCTTTTGGCAGGTCATCGATCGCGGGCTCCGCGTCGAACATCGGCGTGTCAGCCTGGTCGCTTCGAAGGGAAGGAAGTGTCGCCGGCTGGGAGACATCACGCGGCGTCAAGGAGCTCACCCATGAACGACGCGCAACGTCGTATCGGCGCATCGAGTCACCTCGTTGCACAACTATTGCTCCTCAGCGGGGTTGTTTGATCGGGGTTAATTGGTAACCAGCACCAGCGGTGCCTCACTGTCAATATAGGACCAGATGACGGAGATGTCGAGTCCTAGGACCCCTCTTTTTTTGTCCACCATGCTGGAACCGCAAAGGGATCGGGTTCGCCGTGTGCATAGCCGGACCACTCAACGAGCGGTGAGCGCCGAAGAATGCCTGGAATCACTTGACCGTGGATGACCATCTTGGAATATGTCTCGTTCTCCCCCCACCGGGCGAGCGCCTCGTCGTAGGCGGCTTTGGCTTCTGGATCGGTCTGCAGTACCTCGATGAACTGCACGGTCGTGAACTGATCGGCGTCGATTCGTTCCAGAATGTCGACCGCGGCGGGCGTGAGGAGCTCGATCAGCTCGTCAACGAGGTCCGGCTTGATGATGTCGCCATGACCTCGATTGGTAGCCATAACTCACCTTTCAGAGCTTGAACCGAGTAAACATCTAGGATGACGCCACCGAACGGGCCTCAAGGTGAATGATAGGATGTAGCGAACCCACTGCCATGCGGGTTCAAAGTTGCCCGCTCAGGAGAATTCCAAATGATCGACTCAATCGCGTCAACTGACTCCCTTCCCTCCTCTGCCGATGCCGTCGTGATCGGCGGCGGTGTCAACGGTCTTTCGACCGCATTTCAGCTCACCAAGCGTGGCGTCAAGAATGTCGTGGTGCTGGAGAAGGGTCATTTGGGATCAGGCGCGTCCGGCAAGTCGGGAGCGCTCGTGCGTGCGCACTACTCCAATGTCCCCGAAGCACAATTGACGCATGAAAGTCTCAAGATCTTCAAGAACTGGGGCGACCTCGTGGGTTACGGCGATCCAGGATACATCGAGACCGGATTCGTCCGGGTCGTCGCTCCCGAAGATGAAGCGGCGCTCTGGGCAAATGTGGCCGCGATGCGAGAGGAGCTCGGCATCGACACGTGGGTCGTCACGCCAAAGGAGCTCGCCGAGATCGAGCCACTGATGCGGACCGACGATCTCACCGTCGCCGCCTTCGAGCCTGCAGCCGGCTACTGCGATCCCAACTCGACGATCTACGGATTCGCGCGGGGCGCGCAGGCGAATGGCGCCAAAATCGGAACATTCTCCACCGCGACACGGGTCATCGTAGAGAACGGACGCGTGACGGGTGTGGCAACCGATAAGGGCACGATCGCGACCGAAAACGTGTTGATTGCCGCGGGAGCAACCGCCGACAGGCTGTTGACACCGCTCGGGATCGATCTCGGGTTGATCCCATGGCGTTCGCAAGTTGTCGTCTTTCGGTGGCCGCCGGAGATCGACCACGCTCGAAAACACCGTGTCGTGATCGACTCGACCCAGCACTCATGGTTCCGGGTCGAAGGCAATGCCGGCACGTTGATCGGCGCCGAGTATGGCGACCGGAAGGCGGATCCAGACAATTTCAACGAATCGGTCGATCAGGGTTATGTCGATCATGCACGCAGCGCCCTGGCCAATCGGTTTCCGGCGTTCCAGCATTCGACGATGCGGGGCGCGTTTTCGGGTGTTTACATGCAGAGTCCGGATTCCCATCCGATCATCGATCAAATCTCCGATATTCCCGGCCTGTACGTGATGGCGGGAGATGCCGGCACATCGTTCAAAACGTCCCCCGCGATCGGGGTCTGTCTCGCCGAATGGATTACCGACGGCATTCCGAGCCTGGTTGATCTCACTCCGTTTCGCGCGTCCCGGTTCGCGGAAGGCAAGCCGTGGGTTGACGAATTCTCGTACGACGCTCGGGGCGCGGAGCGAACGATTGCCAGGTAACGGAGATATCAGTCCTCGCTGACATCTCCGCGACGGAGCGAGACGTAGCTTTCATATCGAGCGACTGAGATAGCGCCCTCTTCCAGCGCTTCTCGGATCGCGCAGCCCGGTTCGTGCAAATGCGTGCAATTCGGGTAGAAGCACGAACCGAAATACGGGCGGAGCTCGGGGAAGTACGAGTCCATCTCTTCGTTCAAGACTCCCTGGATCGACAGGGCGCGAATTCCGGGCGTGTCCGCGACGTAGGTGTCGCCCGGCAATCGGAAGATTTCGGCGGCGGTCGTGGTATGGCGACCTTTGCCGGTCGATCTGGAAATCTCGCCAATGAGGCGTGTGCGATCGGGATCGAGCCTGTTCAGTAGGCTCGATTTTCCGGCGCCGGACGGACCGGCGACGACCGTGATCTTCCCGTGCAGCCGCGCGGCTAGCTCCTCAATGCCCGTGCTCTCGCGAACCGAAAAATAAAGCACTGGATAGATCGGCTCGTAGTCGGCGAACAGACGGTGAGCAAATGACAGCGCCTCCCCTGGTTCTCCTTCATCCAGATCGACTTTGTTGATCCCGATGATGACCGGCAATCCACGTGACTCCGCCAGCACCAGAAATCGGTCAAGCATGCGCCGGTGAGGCTCCGGGTTGCGAACGGAGAAGAAGAGCAGCGCTTGATCGGGGTTCGCCAGAATGACCTGTTCGGTATCTTCCGTGCGGCGGGCGAGACGAGCGAGAACCGAAGAGCGAGGCTCAACTGTCTCGATTTGGCCCTCGCCTTCGCCGACATCCGTCACCCAGACTCGATCGCCAACGGCGACAAGATCCGTTCTCAGTCGCTCACGCCGGAGCGAGCCCCGAACCGTGCTCAGGAGAGCTCTCGGCTCATCGCGTAACTGAACGCTGAAGAATTTGCCAAACGCACGAACAACGATGCCGGGAAGTGCCGTGGGGGAGGCGTCCGGGGGATAGCTCCAGGGAATCACCTGGACTCCACGCGCCTGTCCCTTTGAATCAAGTTCGATACCGGATTTCGCTCGCCGCTCGAGCACCGACCGTCTAGTCACGAATTCGCTCTAAAACCATCATCCTCGTTCCCCTAACGTTGCCAATTCTTACCCTGGAGTCTACACAGACTGTGCTCACGGGGCGACCCCGCTATTCCGCGCGAACAACGAGCGCTATTTGGGATTCGGAATAGTCACTTCCTTTTTGTAACTGCTACTATTATCCAAACCCCGGAAGCGATGTTTTGTGTGCATCGTGTGAGGTCGATTGCGGTCCCTGCTGGGCCAGTGAAACGGTTGAGGAGCTGCAACATGGACACCGCGTTGTTAATCGCTCGCTTGATCCTCGCCGCGGTGTTTGCCGTGGCAGGTGTTGCGAAACTTCTCGACCGCGAAGGTTCCCGAGAGGGACTCAAAGGCTTTGGCGTTCCCGCGAATATCGCGGGGCCCGGCGCGGTGGCGCTTCCGATCGTCGAGATCGCGGTTGCCGTTCTTCTGCTCCCGGTCGATACCGCCTGGTACGGAGCACTGGGTGCGCTTGTGCTGTTGCTCGCTTTCGTTGGCGGCATTGGCTACAACATGTCGGTGGGCCGCACACCCGATTGCCATTGTTTTGGCTCTCTCCATTCCGAACCGGCCGGCTGGTCAACACTGATTCGTAATGGCGTTCTCGCCGCGATCGCCGTCTTTGTGGTCGCCGGCGGACCGAACGACCCAGGTCACAGCTTGATCGGTTGGATCGGCGATCTGTCCACGGGCGAGATTATCCTATCGATCTTCTCCGTGATTGCGCTGATCGCAATTGCGGGCGAGGGTTGGCTGCTCGTGCATCTCCTCGGCCAGAATGGCCGCGTACTGCTCCGTCTGGATGCAATGGAGGCCATGATCGCCGCGGGCGGAGCCGCGCTTCCTCAGGCGAATGGCGTGCGGGCCGCCCCGCAGGCGCCTCCCGCGGGTCTTCCCGAGGGCGCTCCGGCGCCGGCATTCAGGCTCGAAGGCATTCACGGCGAGACCATGACGCTCGAGGCGCTGCGCGCCGCCGGCAAACCAGTGATGCTGGTTTTCTCGGATCCATCATGCGGCCCGTGCAACGCGCTCCTTCCCGATTTGACGAGATGGGAGAAAGAGCACTCGAGCCAGTTGACCTTTGCTGTTATCAGTCGCGGGGATGCCGCAAAGACTCGCGCCAAATTCTCCGACCTGGGGCTGTCGCACGTGCTCATCCAAAAGGATCGGGAAATTTCCGATACGTATAAAGCACATGGCACACCGACCGCTGTGATCGTGAAAGCAGATGGGACGATCGGGAGCCCGGTCGCTGGCGGAGCCGAGTCGATTCGCACGCTTTTTGCAAAGACCACCGGGACGCTGCCGCTCAACGCGATTCCTGCCAGACCGGCTTCAAACGGCGGCGCTAACGGGACCGCGCCCTTACCGACGGCTCCAAAACCGAGCAAAGTCGGAAATGCCGCTCCTTCCATTTCTTTGCCTGACCTTGACGGCAAAACCGTGAGCCTGGCCGATTTCAAGGGCAAGAACACCGTCGTTCTCTTTTGGAATCCGGGATGCGGATTTTGCCGGCGAATGGTCGACGACATCAAGAAGTGGGAATCCGACAAACCAGAATCCGCCCCGGTGCTACTCGCGGTCTCCACCGGAACGCCTGAAGCGAACAAGGAGCTCGGACTCGGATCAACGGTCATCCTCGACGAGGGATTCAGTATCGGGCGCGAGTTTGGAGCCAGCGGCACACCATCCGCGATACTCGTCGACGGGAACGGCAAGATTGCGTCCGAGTTGACGGTCGGGGCGCCAGGTGTGCTGGCGTTGCTCAGCGGCGAGGACCCCGCGAAAGCCGGCAATGGCGCGGCGCCGGACGCCAAGACGATCAAAAAAGGTGATCACGCGCCGGAAGTCAAATTGAATGACGTCGAAGGCAAGCCATTCGATCTCGTCGATATGAAGGGATCGAAGACGCTCCTCGTTTTCTGGAATCCGGGATGCGGTTTCTGCAGCCGGATGGTTGACGACGTGAAGGCATTCGAAGCGAAACCGCCGAAGAACGCGCCGAAGCTTGTGTTGGTCTCAACGGGCACACCCGAAGCCAATACGGCGCTCGGCCTCAGCTCAATTACATTGTTGGATCAAGGATTCGATACCGGCCGTGCGTTTGGCGCATCCGGAACCCCGTCGGCCGTGCTAATCGATGCTCGCGGGAAGGTCGCCTCGGAAGTGGCCGTTGGAGCCCCAGCCGTCCTGGCGCTGGCCGGTGTAACCCCCGAAAAGGTCAACGTCTAGCCGAATCGATCACTTGCCAGAAAGGGCGGCCGATTGGCCGCCCTTTTTGCGCCCTAACGCTAGATTCGGATAGGGTACGGTTTACCACACGTAGGGGCGGCTCGTGAGCCGCCCTCGGCACGGCGCTTCGAACGTTTTATGAGGCAGCTTCAGGCCTTGGCGATGCGTCGCTCGCGAGCAATGCTTCCGGGGCCCCGGTGCTGAGAACGGCGATCGAAGTTGATCCGTCAGGGCCCGCGGCTCTCGCCTGTTGAGCCTGAGTCAATCTGGCGGTTGCGGTCGCGACATTCTGAGTCTTGCGTTGATAGCGGCTACGGGCCTTGTCGAACGCCTTCTGTGCCTTTTCCAATCGATTCTGGGCCTTCAGTACGGTGCGTTCAGCATCCCGTTCTGACTGCAGCAGCTTCTTTTCGGCCTTGGCTGAAGCACGAAGGAGCTCCTTCGCGGTCGCTGCTTCCAACTGCATTTTCCCTTCAGCCATTTCGTCTCCATGCATTCGCTACTGAGGTCCGGCGGAACGCTCATTAACACTTCGTTACAGATCGAAGCCGCCCTATGATACATTAGGCAGGACGCGCCAATCGAGTATGGCACATACATTCGAACCGCTGTCTTGTCGCTCGAAAGCGAACCTTCGGAGTGAAACTCGTGTCAATTGTTAAGAACGACGGCGATCCTGGCGATGAGATCATCGCGGCGTTCGATCTCGGCTCCAATTCGATTAAGATGACCGTCGCTTCACGTCGCCCCGGGGATGATGACAATATCGATGAATTCCTCTGGCGCTCGGAGACCGTCCGTCTCGGACAAGGCATCGACAAAACAGGCGAGCTGGCGCACGATCGCGTCGACGCGGCGATGGATGCGCTGACTCGGTTCTCGGCGGATGCTCGCGACGCCGGCGCAACGAGATTGATCGGAGTCGCGACGGAGGCGACCCGAATTGCTCGCAACGGCGAAGCGTTTCTCGGCCGTGTCGCGAACGAAACCGGGATCGAGATTCAATCAATTAGCGGCGATCGCGAAGCAACGCTTACGTTTCTTGGGTTGAAGGGCGAAGTGGATCTTTCAGGTGATGTAGTCGTCGCGGACATCGGCGGGGGCAGCACCGAAATCATTATCGCCAAGTCAGAGCACGTGCGGTGGTCCCAATCATTCGCGTTAGGCTCCGGGCGGTTAGGCGAGCGCCACCTGCATCACGATCCTCCAACCATGGACGAAATCGCCGAGGCGGGAGCGGAGGCAAAAGCGGTCATTGCCGCCGCGCCGATCGCCCAGGCCGCGGGAGGTCGATTGATCGTCGTCGGTGGCACAGGCGAGTACCTCGATCGACTCATTCCAGCGGGCAAGCCACGTGAAACGGGGACCTTGGACGTCATCCTGAAGCAATTGACGGAGATCTCATCGTCTGACCTCGCTGCGCACCTTATGATCCCAATTGCCCGGGCGCGGGTTCTTCCCGCGGGGATCGCGATCGCGCGTGCTGTCGCAGAGACCATGGGACCTGAAACCTTCGAGGCCGCGAAGAGCGGGATTCGCCGCGGTCTCTTGCTGGCCGCATTTGCGGGAGAGATTTAGCGTGGCGAAGACAAACGAATCGGGTCTCGATCCCGAGGCATCTTTTCGTGACGGCATGCGAGCATTGATCGGAACTCGGTTCGGTGCCGTCTGGCAGGCAGTGCCGGTTGCGATCGAAGGTGTCGATCCCGAGGGTGTGCACGATGTCCGGGTGGCGTCGCGGCGATTGCGCGCGGCGATGGATGTCGCGGCCGGATGCTTTCCCAATTCCTGGTACAAACCGCTCCATGCCGTCGCCAAAGAGATCACGACGGAGCTCGGCGAGGTTCGCGATCGTGACGTTCTGATCGAGTATCTGACCGCCGAGAAAGAGGCCGTTTCGCCGAACGAACGAGCGGGACTCGATCGCCTGCTCGTGCGGATCGAACGCGAGCGCGATGTTGCCCGGGTTCACATGCTCGATTTCCTTTCGAAGCTCGAAGCGAACGATGTTGCCGGTGAATCCGAGCGGCGGTTTGGTTCATCCGCGTCCGCGCCCTGGTCGCAACCAGAGAAGGGCACATCGTGACCAGGGCATGGCCGGTTCCAGGCATCGATCCAGGCGATTCGCTCGCCGCCAATGCGCGCAGAATTTTGGCGGTGCGGGTTGCCGAGTTTTACTCGTATCAAACGGTGATTTCCGATGAGCAAGCGGTCGAAGAGCTGCACGGCCTACGTATCTCGGCCAAACGGCTGCGGTACACGCTAGAGCTCTTCCGAGTCGTCTTCGGCGATCTGGGCGAACAGCAGATCGAACGAGTCAAGCAGATCCAGGAGCTTTTGGGGCAGGTGCACGATCACGACGTTCGCATTGCCATTATCGAAGACGAATTGAATGTACTCGCCGCGGAACAAACGGCAACACTGGGCCGGACGCTTGCAACCTCGCCCACCTCCGCGCACGATGCCATCACGACCGCTGCCCTTCGTCCACCGCCCGACGATCCACGTCGTGGGCTGCTCGCCCTCCTCGGCCGGCAGTACACATCGCGGCACAATGTCTATGTATCGTTTCTTGAGCACTGGATTAGCTACCAGGCGGAAGGAATGAGATCTGACCTGGTTCGGCTCTCGTCACGGCCAGTTGCGAGTTCGAACAACGTCGACGCTGACGGCGGATAGCTTTTACCGTGCCGGCATTGACGGTGCTGTTGTGTCGGTTTTGATGGCGCCTGGTACTGACATTCAGCAAGACATTTGAGGACGACGAATGGACCTGAATACGGTTTCTCGAATCACCGCATCCGTTGACGCACGGCGAGATGAACTGATCGCGTTCGCGCGGCGGCTGGTCCAAACACGGAGCGTCACCGGCTCGGAAGGCGCCGTCCAACAAGTCGTCGCCGGGCAAATGAGCCTTTTCGATCTTGAAGTCGATATGTGGGAGCCCGATCCCGACGAGATGGCGCCGTACGCGCTGCACATCGGTGAAATCGATAGTTTCGAAGGCCGCCCGAACGTCGTCGGCGTCCAAAGAGGATCCGGTGGCGGGCGTTCCGTGATCTTGAACGCGCATATCGATGTCGTTGACGCGGGAGAAGAAGCCCGCTGGTTCTATCCTCCGTTTGTCGGGGAGATCGCGGACGGCAGACTTTACGGTCGCGGATCGTGCGATATGAAGAGCGGCTTCGTTGCCAATCTTTTCGCCCTGCGGGCCGTTCGCGATGCCGGTGTTTCACTTTCTGGCAACGTAATCGTGGAGAGCGTCATTTCTGAAGAGGATGGAGGTGCCGGCACGCTGGCAGCCATCCTTCGCGGCTATCGCGCCGATGCGGCGATCATCACGGAGCCGACCAAACTGGCGCTTGTTCCGGCTCATTGCGGGTCGCTCGTCTTCCGCCTGCATGTGGAAGGGAAATCCGCTCACGGCGCGGTCAGGAATGAGGGCGTCAGCGCAATAGAGAAATTCTCATATCTGCACAAGGCATTGCTTGATCTCGAAGCGAGTCGGAACGCTTCGATCACACACCCGCTTTTTGCAGAAATCGAGAACAAGATCCCGATCAGCGTCGGCGTGGTTCATGCCGGAACCTGGGCATCGTCCGTCGCCGAATCGTTGATCGCGGAGGGACGCGCCGGGCTCGTTCCAGGTGAAACCATTGAAGGTTTCTGTGCCGAGCTCATCGCCGCGGTCGACTCGGCTGCCGGCGCCGATCCATGGCTGAATGAACACCGTCCGGTGGTGGAGTGGTTTGGCGGGCAATTCGAGCCGTCCGAGGTGTCGATCGACTCCCCGGTCGCGCAACTGGTCATCGACTCTCACCTCGCTGTTCACGGAACAGCGCCGGCCATTGAAGCTGCGACATACGGCGCCGACATGCGCCATTTCGTCAACTTCGCGGGAATTCCCTGCGTGATGTACGGCGCCGGCGATGTGCGGGTCGCGCATCACACTGATGAATTCGTGCCGCTGGACGAAGTCGTCGCGCTGACAAAAACGGTCGCCGTCGCGATTGCCCGCTGGTGCGGTTGACAAGCTCCTGTCTACATGAGTTGACCATGAGTAAACTTTGGCTAAAGCCCTCCTCGAAATAGGGATAACAGTCCAAGTCCGCGACCGGTCAACTCGTACTCAATTCGATAGGAGCCTCAGGATGACCTCGAAGACTATTGCTTCACCTCCGATTGCCTCATCTGTCACCGGCCGAGTTTTCATCACCGGTGGCATTGGTTTTGTTGGCCGGAACATCCGCGAAGCGCTGGGTGACCGTCCGATCCGATTGCTCGTTCGCAATAAAGCCGAGGCACAGGGACTTGAATCGTCCCAGGTCGAGATCGTTGAGGGAGATGTCACCAAACCTGAAACAATTCGAGGCACGATGACTGGATGCCAGGCGGTCATTCACCTGATCGCGATTATCGAGGAGACCAAGGGTTCCACGTTCGAAGGCGTCATCCACGGCGGGACGGTCAATGTGGTCGACGAGGCGAAGCGAGCCGGCATCAGGCGCTTGATCCACATGAGTGCGATGGGCGCTCTGAACAATCCCCAATACCCCTATTTGAAGGCCAAGTGGGACTCGGAACAGGCAGTCAAGACCTCGGGACTCCCGTGGACCATCTTCCGCCCTTCGGTCATCTTTGGGCCCGGCGACGGCTTCATCAATGTGCTTGCTGATCTGGTGCGAAAAGCTCCGGTTATTCCGGTTGTGGGCAGCGGCAGAAGCAAGTTTCAGCCGGTGTCGATCATAGAGGTCGCGCTTGCATTTGCGCGTGCTCTCGATGAGCCGACAACCGCGGGGCATGTGTTCGATCTCGGCGGACCGGAGATCCTTACCTACGAGGAGATGCTGGATACGATTTCCGCGAAACTGGGCAAGAAAAAGCTGAAGGTTCACGTTCCAGTGCGGCTCATGAAAGCGGTCGTCAAATCGTCGAAGTTCCTGCCGAAACCGCTCCGCCCGCCCGTCACGCAAGAGCAACTGCGAATGCTCACGTTGGACAATTGTTCTCTCGATTCCGCCACGAGCCGTTTGATTGGCCGCCAGCCGCTTCGGCTCCGCGATGGAATCGACTACATCCTCAGATAGCACTGACGGTTCTGGCGTGACACGCGGTTGATGAAGTGTGCAGTCTTGATCGGACTATCGTGACTCGGCCCCGCCACACCCAAGGGGTACCCGGTGCTTCCAGCACTGAGAACGTGCGCTTGCATCGAAGCGTTGATCCCCGTTCGTACCCTGATTAAGAATGCACGTTTCATCAACCGCGAACACGACAACAGGTCAGACCTCTTGTGCTCTTTGATTGCCGGTCATATGATGCCGCGACGCTTGAATCGAAGCTTCGCGACCTCAATTGACGGTGATCTTCCATGGGTGTTTACGATCAACTCGGCGTGCGGCCGATCATCAATGCCTGCGGCACGCTGACCAGGATAGGCGGCAGCCGGATGGCGCACGAGGTGCTGGCCGCGATGACCGAAGCGGCCGCCTCCTTCGTCCATATCGACGAACTGCAGGCGCGGGCCGGAAAAGCGATCGCCGAGATCACGGGGGCCGAGGCTGGCTACGTCACCACGGGCGCTGCCGCCGGTCTTGCGCTGGCGACCGCCGCCTGCGTGGCCGGACTCGATGTCGGCAAGATGGATCGCCTGCCCGACACGACCGGCATGAAAAATGAGATCGTGGTCCAGCGCGGACACCGGAACGCGTACGACCATGGCATCCGCGCTGCCGGAATCAAGTTTGTCGAAGTCGGATACCTCGGGTATCCGGGCGCCGGTGGCACGATGCCCTGGCAAATCGATGAGGCGATCACCGAACGCACCGCGGCGGTTGCATGCCCGATTCTCGACACGCCTGGCACGATCACCCTGCCGCGGGTTGCCGAGATCGCCCACGCCAAAGGTGTGCCCGTGATCGTCGACGCCGCCGCCGAATTGCCGCCCCGTTCGAATCTGCGGCGCTTCATTACCGAGGGCGCAGACCTCGTCACGTTTTCCGGCGGTAAGGCAATCGGCGGACCCCAGGCGAGCGGAATTCTTGCCGGGCGGGCGGATCTGATCGCCTCCGTCGCGCTCCAACATCAAGATATGGATGTCCGCGAGGAGACCTGGAATCGTCGCGATTTGATCGCCGGCGGAACCGTCCGCGGCATTCCTCATCAGGGTTTCGGACGGGCCATGAAGGTCGGCAGGGAAGAGATCGTCGGGCTGATCACTGCCCTCAAGCGATACGCGGCCGGCTCCGACGAAGACGACGCGGCGCGATGGTCGGAATCGCTGATCGGCATCGCCGCTCTAGCCGGCGAGATCGACGGCGTGCTCGTTCATCAACGTTTCAATCCAAAGCGGCCGATTCCTTCCCTAGTCATCGACATCGACGAATCGATCGTCGGGTTTACCGCATACGATGTCGTCAACCGTCTGCTCTCGGGCGATCGGCCGATCGCGGTCGCGGAATCGCGCGCGGAGTTCGGTTCGTTGAGCATCAATGCACAGAGCCTTACAACAGAAGAAGCTGAGTACGTCGGAAATCGCCTACGGCATGTGCTGCTGGGCGGAAATTAACCATTCGTCGCAACAGAAGGGGGCGTTGACATGCTGATCCGACCGCCGTCCGGCAAAAAAGTTCTGTGGCAAGAGATGCTCAGGCACGAGCTCCTGACGGCGCTCGAACAGCGGCCGGTGGTGATCCTTCCGGTCGGTTCAGTCGAGCAGCACGGTCCACACTGCCCGCAAGATGTCGATATCAGCATTCCCTACCACCTGGCGATCCGCACGGCAGAAGCGGTCACCGACTTTCCGGTCATCGTCGCGCCGCCGCTGATGTACGGCTTCACGCACTACAACATGGGCGAGGTAGGCACGATCACCCTCGGACTCGATCTCTTCGTCAACGTGCTGTGCGATATCGCCCGCTCGATCTGGAAGAACGGGTTCCACCGGATCATCATGCTGAACGGCCACGGCGGAAACATGGCGCCGAACTGGACCGCCTCGGTGAAGCTCGCCGAAGACGATATCTGGGCGCTCGCCCTGACCTACTGGAACATGGCGCCCGACGAGCTGCTCGCGATGAGCGAAGCGGACGAGGGCAGCATCGGCCACGGCGGCGAATGGGAAACCAGTCTCCAGCTCTACCTACGAAATGAGCTTGTCGACATGAAACTGGCGGTCAAAGACGAGTGGCGACAGAAGTTCAGCAAGGATGTTCAGAAGTTCGCGCAGTTTCCGGAGCGCCGGCGTGAAATGGCGCACGGTGTGATGGGGGATCCATTTGTCGCGTCGGCCGAGAAGGGCGAGAAACTTTTCAACGTCTTCGTGGAGCGGCTCTCGCATCTTTGCCGCGACTACCACGAGTCGGACCCTCCGGGCTACTTGGAGTTCGGCAGCCACTGCCCGCAATACCCGCTGAGCTCTCAGTAATGCCGGCGGATCACCGTACGACGTCGCCGAGAGTATTAGCCTAAAGCGTAGCGAAAGAGCACACGATCCTCGCCTGGGCCGTCGTAGCCGGCGGCGGTTTCGATGATCTCAAAGCCGATCGAGCGATGGAAGGCGATCGAGCTTGCGTTGACCGTCGACGTGACGCAATGCACCTCGGAGCAACCGATCAAGTGGACGGCATCGAAAAAGCGCTCGTAGAGCTGACGACCGAGCCCTAAACCGCGTGCCTGGGGATCGACGCCGACAAAGTGCACGTAAGCCTGCTCAGGGTACGTTTGCGATCGAAATCCGACAATGAATCCGCGAATCCGGCCGTCCTCGACCGCGACAAAACTCGTGTCGCGGAAATGGACGAAGAAGAGCTTCGGCAGCATATCGGCCATCCGACGGCCGCCCCACCACTCGTCGACGACAGTGATGATCGGTGCGTAATCGGATGGTTCGACATTGCGGAATTCCAGCACGCACTTCCTCTATCGATAACTCGCCGCCTGCAGCTCGAAGAGATTGGCGTACTGCCCGCCCAGGAGCACGAGCTCCTCATGCGTGCCGGACTCGATCAATCTACCCTCGTCGAGGACCAGGATTTTATCGGCTTTGCGCGCGGTCGAAAAGCGGTGCGAAATGAAGATCGCCATCTTGCCGGCCGCGAGATCACGTATCCGCTCGAACAGTTCGTGCTCGGCCTGGGCATCGAGCGACGCCGTCGGCTCATCCAGAATCAGGATCTGAGCATCGCGCATGAACGCTCGCGCCAACGCGACCTTTTGCCACTCGCCGCCGGAGAGCTCATGGCCCTCGTCGAACCACTTGCCGAGATTCGTTTCGTACCCTTTCGGCAATGACCCAATCACGCTGTCCGCGCCGCTGCGTTCTGCGGCAGTCGTCACCGCTGCCAGATCATCGACCTGACTCACGCTTCCGACCCCGATGTTCTCGCGCGCGCTCAACTGATACGCCGCGTAATCCTGGAACATCATGCCGAATTGCGAGCGCAGCTCCTTGGGGTCATAGTCGCGGATATCGTGGCCATCGATCAGGATGCGACCCTCGGTCGGGTCGTATAGACGGCCGACAAGCTTCACGATGGTCGATTTGCCCGCGCCGTTCCGTCCAACGAGCGCGACCGTTTCACCCGGTTCGATCGAGAACGACACATCTTCGATCGCCGCGGTCACCTTGCCTGGATATCGATAGGTGACATTCTGAAACTCGATCCCTCGCGTGAACGGTACTTGGACGAGAACCGGGTTCGCCGGCGCGGCAATTTTTGGCTCGCGATCGAGCAGGTCGTAGAGGGTCGAGAGATAAAGACCGTGCTCGTAAATGCCCTGCACGCCTCCGAGAACGCCCTGGAATGCCCCTTGCACCTGCTGTACCGCCTGCGAGTAGACCGTGAGCGCACCGATCGAGATCGTTCCGCGCAGAGCAAGCACGGCAACGTACAGGAAGGTCCCGATTGCCGCAATGATCGTCAAAGATCCCCATGCAAATGAGGCAATGTACCGGCGAACCAGTAGGGTTTTGGTCTCCTCGTAGTATTCGGACGAGATTGTGCGATAGCGGTCTATAAAATGGTCGCCCAGCGTAAAGAGCTTGATCTCCTTGTTGAACGAGTCGGTCGTCAGGAGCGAGGTCAGATAGGACATCAGGCGGCGAATCGGAGACTGTCGCCGCATCATCTGGAAACCCCACCAGCCGTATCGAGAACCCGAAATGAAGGCAGGGATGGGCGTCAACAGCGTCGCGACCGCAACCCACGGCGAGAGACTGGCGAGCAACGCGATCATCGTGGCGAAAGTGATCAGCGAGCGGACGAGACTGAAGACGCCCGAGACCATCTGAACCGGCCGGTTCGCCGATTCGCGTTGCGCCTGCTGGAGCTGGTCGTAATAGGTCGCGTTTTCGAAGTCCGCGAGATCGAGCGTGTTGGCGTGCTCCATGATCAAGAGTTGAACATGGATCGAAAGCCGCTCCTGAAGTAGCTGCTGGCAGATGTTGCCGCCGGTTTGGAGAAGACTAGCGCCGAGGAAGAGCACAAGCTGGGCGATCGCCAGAACGGCGACCGGCCGGATGTGGTCGTCGCCAGCGCCGGACTGGATGCCTTCGACCACCTCATCAATGAGGCGGCCGGCGAGCCACACCTGAAGTGCGGGAATGACGCTTTGGGCAATCGTGACGACGCCGAGACCACCGGTCAGCAACCTGCTCGAGGACCACACGAGCTGGAAAACCCGAACCGTCGCGCGCCAGGTGCCGCTAACACCGGAGCGCACGGCTGCCAGGTTCAGCTTTTTGCGCGGCGCGTCCCCGTTTTTTGGGGTCGGCTTATGACCGTTCTGCGCGTGCAAACCGCGAACGTGCGCCGGTCGTCCTTGTCCTTGAAAATCCAATGTTCATCCTGATGTCGTGGCTGAGTTTCGTCACCATGCATGATCGCCGGTGCAACGGACGCAAACAACCGCCCGTCTGGTTAGTCCATTCGAGCAGGGAGCGCAAAAGGGAAAGGGCGTTTGGCAGGCGCTCCCCGTTGCGCCTGCCCGGGGGAGTTTTGAGGTTCATGGCGGGGGACCAGATGAGGAGATGCGGCCGACCGGGCCGAGCGGCGTATTCGAGGATGGGAACCACTCTGAGGTTAGCCGAGCCCCACGCCTGCAAACACCCTGAAATGTGTCCTAGAAGTCCTAACGGAGCGATTCCATCAGTCCTATCAAACATACCGAATGAACAGAGGAGGCTCGACCAAGTGGCGTCAGACTAGAGATCGAATCGGAGCGGCGGTTCGCCGGCAATGATGTAGCCGCGCTCGAGGAGTGAGATCACTGTTCGCTTTAGCGTCATCTGATCCAGCGGAAGCGTCGACCCCAGTCGATCGAGGCAAGACGATCCCCGGTCGACATTCAGTGCTACCAGAAGCTCTGCATCCGTCAGCATATGGGACACGAGCGCAAGCTGAACATTGATCCGCAATTGCACATCTGAGGCGGGCAACAATCGCTCCATGACGTGCGCCGAAACAGTCTCCACATGACGTCGACCGGCCTCCCGCAGCAACTGATCAGTTTCGAGCGGCACGATCTCGATTCCGAGCGGAATCGGCTCGTCGCCGTGGTGCATGAAGGTCGCCCGCTCGAGCGCCAATACTCTGCTCAGCACTTGTATTGCCTGTTCCTCGATGCCCGCGGCCAGATCGGCCACGGTAATCGCGCCCTCGCGAACCAGCACGCTGCCAAGCGCTTGATCACGGGCGACCGTTCTGCGACCTCGCAGCACGTCGTGGAGATAGTTTGGTTGAACTGAGCCCCTTTGCAGGAGCAGATGACCCAATCGGAGCGAACGGTGTGACGAGGTGGCATAGATCACGCGGCCGCGAAAGACGTGAAGACCGTATGCATCGGACTCGCAAACAATCTGAATCTTCCCTGAGCGCCGGTGGATGCCGAGCGCGTCGAGAATCTCGGGCGCGCCCAGAGACACCCCGTTGAACTCAATCGACATGGTTAGTCGAGGTCTCCCTTGCTGCCCCCCGAATGACGCCGCACCGATGCAATGGCGGAACGCTTGTAGCCCAATAGTACTAGGGCATTTCACTTGACTCCATGTCCCATGGTCCCAATCAGGCCGGTACCTACGTCCCCGGTCTGAGAACACTGCTCTTGCTAGCTTGCGCGGGCTCACGTATAAGAGCGTCAACACCAGCGCGTCGACGTCGGAGAGCTCAAAGATGCATGTGCCGGGAGCCGGACGCATGCCACGTGCCTAACGGAGGTGAGGGATGTCGGTCAGCACAACGTCGCCGGTCGCCGCGATCGACCGCGAGAAACTGCTCAGCATGTACGAGATCATGGTGCGGATCCGCACATTCGAGGACGCCGCCGGCAAGAATTTCGCCGGCGGTCTCATTCCCGGCTTCGTCCACCTCTATGCAGGTGAGGAAGCTGTCGCCGTCGGCGTCTGTGCGCACTTGACCGACCGCGACTACATCACCAGCACCCACCGGGGCCACGGACACTGCATCGCCAAGGGCGTCGATATCCCGGGCATGGTCGCCGAGCTGATGGGCAAGGCGACCGGCATCTGCAAGGGCAAAGGCGGGTCGATGCACATCGCCGATGTCGACAAAGGGATGCTCGGCGCCAACGGTATCGTTGGCGGTGGTCCGCCGCTGGCCGCCGGCGCCGCGCTCACGGCGAAAACGCTGGGAACCGGCGGCGTCGCGATCTGCTTCTTCGGGGATGGCGCCTCCAATCAGGGCACCTTCCATGAGGCGCTGAATCTGGCCGCGATCTGGAAACTCCCGGTCGTTTTTGTCTGCGAGAACAATGGCTACGCCGAATCCACCCCGGTGCACTATCACTGCTCCGCGACCGATATCGCAAACCGGGCGTCGGCGTACGAGATCCCGGGGGTCGTGGTCGACGGTCTCGATCTCTTCGCGGTCTACGAAGCCGCCGGTGAAGCGATCGCGCGAGCCCGCCGCGGCGAAGGTCCCACCCTGCTCGAAGCAAAAACCTACCGCTACTACGGCCACTTCCAGGGCGACCAGGTCACGTATCGAACAGACGAAGAGCTGAATCGTTACAAATCGCGCGATGCGATCCAGGCGGTGCGGAACTACACCACTGGGCACGGGATCGCGACCGCGGCCGAGCTCGACGCGATCGATGTCCGCGTACAGGCCGATCTTGATCAAGCGTGGGTCGACGCGAAGGCCGCCGCCTGGCCCACACCGGAATCAGCGCTCGAGGACGTTTACGTTTCGTACTAGTCGAGTCGTGATTATGTCGAGCCGACCCACGTGTCGGTTGCCCCGCGGAGGAAGAGCACCATGGTTGTAACAGCGCGCACCCGGACCATGACGTACGGCGACGCGATCAACGACGCCATCTGCGTCGCCATGCGCGAGGACCCCACGGTCATCCTCATGGGTGAGGATGTCGCCGGTGGAGCAGACGTCGATCACCTCGTCAATCAAGACGCCTGGGGCGGTCCGATGGGCATCACCAAAGGGCTCGTCCAGGAATTCGGACGGAACCGCATCCTCGACACCCCGATCACCGAGGCCGGCTTCATCGGCGCGGCCGTCGGTGCGGCCACGACCGGTCTCAGACCGATCGCGGATTTGATGTTCGTCGATTTCTTCGGTTGCTGCATGGATCAGATTTTCGATCAGGGGGCCAAGCTCCGCTATATGTTCGGAGGCAAGGCGAAGTGCCCGCTTGTCATCCGCACGATGATCGGCGCGGGCGTCAGCGCCGCCGGTCAGCACTCCGGCTGCCATTACTCCGTTTTCACGCACATGCCCGGGATCAAGTGCATTGCCCCGTCGACGCCGGCCGACGCACGAGGGCTTTTGTTGAGCGCGGTTCGCGACGACGATCTGGTGATGTTCTTCGAGAACAAGGTTCTGTACGCGATGAAAGGTGAAGTCCCCGAGGGCGACGAGGGAATCCCGCTCGGAAAGGCCGACATCAAGCGAGCCGGCACGGATGTGACCATCGTCGCGATCTCGCGCATGGTGCAGATGTCGCTCGCGGCGGCGGCGGCGCTGTCCGAAGAGGGAATCGAAGCGGAGATCGTCGATCCGCGTACGCTTTCGCCGCTGGATGAGGACGCGATCTTCAGTTCGGTCAAGAAAACCCATCACCTGGTGATCGTGGACGAGGACAATCCACGCTGCAGCATGGCGACCGATATCGCCGCTCTGGTGGCCGACAAGGGCTTCGACCTGCTCGACGCGCCGATCAAGATCGTCTCCGCGCCCCACACCCCGGTGCCCTTTAGCCCGCCGATGGAGCAGTTCTACATTCCCAGCCCTGAGAAGATCGCCGAAACGGTGCGGTCGATTCTTTAGTCGTCACTCGCAGCAGCCGGAGGCATCGATGGCATCCGTAGTGAAAATGCCAAAATGGGGTCTAACGATGACCGCGGGTACGGTCACCGACTGGCTCCGCGACGAAGGGTCCGAGTTCTCGGAAGGCGATCCGCTGCTGACGGTCGAGACCGAAAAAGCGGTCAACGACATCGAGGCGCCGTCCGATGGCGTTCTACTCAAGATCGTCGCCGCTCAGGGTTCCGAAGTGCCGGTTAGCGGTCCGATCGCGATCATCGGCTCGCCCGGTGAAACGCTCTCGGACGACGAAATCGCGGCACTGATCGCCAGTTCGACCCCGCAGAAGGCTGGAGCGTCGGCAGCAAAAGGCGCCGGAGCGGCAGGCGCCCGTGAAGTCAGAACCGCGAGCCGCGACGAATCCGGCCGGGTCAACGCCTCACCCGCGGCGCGCAAGCTGGCGAACGAGCTCGGAATCGATCTCGCGATTGTCGAGGCGACTGGTCCCGGGGGCCGTGTCACAAGCGACGATGTCGAGCGCGCCGCGGCTGAGCTCTCCTCCGATCCGACCCCGCGCGAGGTATCGGCGACGCTCACGGACGGGCGCCTGATCAACGCGCTGGTCGCCGGACCGGGCGGCGCGCAGAAGATCGTCTTCATCCACGGACTCGGCGGCTCGCAAAGCACCTGGCAGGTTGTGCTTGGCGATCTCGTCGAGGGCTACCGCGTGACCGCGATCGACCTCCCAGGTCACGGCGCGAGCGACAAGAGCGATCCGGCGTCGACCGACTACTCGATCGAGGCGTTGACCGCGGCCGTCGCGGAGGCGATCGGGTTGCTCAAAGCCGGACCGGCGATCGTTGTCGGTCACTCCCTCGGCGGCGCGGTTGCCATGCAGCTTGCGATCGACAATCCAGATATCG
>CAYJPA010000015.1:0-78143 GCA_964371945.1 uncultured Sphaerobacteraceae bacterium
CCACGATATTCACCGTTGTTCACGACTCGTTCGGTTGCGTCCGAACGAGTCGTTTGCGTTTAACCTGTAGTTCAAAAGAGCGACAATTGGGTTGTCGCCTTCTGCTCCTTAGCTTGCTGTAAGTCGGTTCGTGTCGTCAACACCGGGAAGAATGCGCTGAAGTCATTGCTCGAATCAAAGAGCGACTCGAACCGCCCGGCAGTGTCGTTGAGGCGACGGAGCAGATAGGTCAGATTCTCGTCGTGACCGTATTCATCGGAGAGCGCCAGCTCCCCATCTCCCCGTTCATATATGAGCATCCGTTCTCCACTCTTTGCCGCGCTCGGTTGCCGTGCTAAGAGCCGTTTCAACCGGGGCTGAGTGGCGAGCGTTTGATCGTGGATCATCGCCCATTGACTGATCTCGGTGATCGAAAGGCCACGATCGCGGATGCGCTCGGCCAGATCGAAGTAGAGATGACGCGCCTGCGCTCGGTTGTTTGTCATGAACGCACGAGCCGCTTGAAGAATGAAGTCACGAAAGCATGGCTCCAGGCGACGGCTACGCAATGATGATCCCTTGAGCGTTAGGTGATCGCCGTAATCCAGTAGCGCATAGTTCTTCAATTGAAGTGAGAGCATTGCCTGAAAGCGGCCGTCGTGTGCCAACCTGATGCCCGGAGGCAGATGTTCGCCGAGTCGTTCGATGTACGCCAACTCGTCGTCCTCCGTTTCGACAGTAGGAGGCGGAACAAAGTAGACGCCGTCGGTATCGACTTCAATCGGCGTGCCGCTCGACTCCTTGAGTGCTGCCACGATCGACTTGATGTGCCGCTGACCGGAAAGCGTAATCTTGCCAGCCGCATGAAAGTCGTTGAAGAGAGCAGCGCCGAAACCAAGATAGCCATAGAAGGAATTTATCAGGACCTTAAAGCTTCCCTGCAAACCTTCCCACATGGCTTGCTCTTGACCGGTTGTGCTACGACTCAACCCCTTTGCGTGTAGACGCCGTTTGGTTAGCTCGCCGAGCATTGGAAGATAGGCGCCGAGCGTGTCACGATCTGATGTAATGCGTTCCGCGAGCATTATCGATGGGTAGAGGCTTTCCACATCGCATTTGACCACGTGACTGAAGACACCGGTCTCAAGCAGCTCAGCGTGACCGCCGGGATAGTCTCGCGACGCGCCAGGAAGGGGCACGCTCTCTCGCCGGCACAGGTACGCTCGAACCATGAGATCGTTGATTTTGCTGCCAGGTCCAAGCACCGCAACCTGCTGAAACGTTCTGGGCAATAACTGGGTTTGATAGAACTCGGTGGGCAGTGCTAGCCTGCTGAGAACGTCGACATCCCGGACATCGTCAAGCGCGTACCTGATCAACCGATCCCGGTCGCTGTTCCAGACGTTCTTGATTTCTTCACCAGAAACGAATTCACGGTTTGGCCTGGTCAGCCCCAGACCATCGACAGCGGCTTTGAGTCCATAGCTGGTAAGTTTGCCTCCAACATCGTATCGCTGGATTTGCTGATAGGTATCGACGATGTGTCGAGCGTGGACGTAAGCCGATCGAAACGGTAGCGAAAGTGGACCGGCTTTGAACCGTTGTTGGCGTTGGGCGATCCGAAGCGAGGAACCATCTCGACCCCAATTGAGCTGGACGGAGGAACGCTTTGAGCGCTCCTCCAAGAAAGGAAGATCGAAATTAAAGAGGTTGTGGCCCTCGATGACGTCAGGGTTCAGCTCTTGAATCACGGCATTCAGCTCGACCAACAACTCACGTTCAGTAGCTGAGGTCAGCGCGATCTCTCGTCCGTCGTGGGAGCGAACGGCAACCATCACGAGCCGCGTGTCCGGATCGCTGGGATCGAGACCGGTCGTTTCGATGTCTAGCTGCATGCGGTTGAGATCGTTGAAAACCATGCCTTTGAAAAGAGTACGGCCGGTATACATCAGGAACTGATCGACCGCTGAGCTCAGGTCAAAAAACGTTTCCCGGTTCTCGCGCGCGGTCCTGACCGCATCCTGAAATACAGTCCAATTCGAGAAGGTGATGAGGTAGCGCAGCGGATGCTCGCCATGCAGTGTCTCGATCTCCACCGGCGTTCGCTGGGAGCTCCAAGGCTCGGAGCTGACTGCGATCAACCATGGCCGAAAAGCGATATCTTCGCGAATGAGGGAACCGGTGTCACCGCGACGGTAAACGGCCATCTGGCCGTCGCGGATGGATTCGACCGCGATGATCCTCGGGGTCGAGTCGAGACCTTCGAGGAACGTGATGGGCGAATCGAGTGACGGTGAAGACGCATTGGCCATTGTCGTCCTTTTCTCTGACCGCGTTTGGGCGGTTCAATAGGCTACTCACACAGCTGGGGTGGTAATCGTGCGCACGATCCGCCTACAACCATTAGGAGCCGGGGAAGTTTTGCCTCATTGAGCGGGGCGGATGGCCCAAATGGGCCGTCGTGACCTCCGTACTATTGTCGCCCCTCATGCCGATTCCTATGATCAATCACAGGTGCAGGTTCGTCCACGGAGCGTTGTCCCTTCGCCGTGGCGTGAGCGGGTGCTCGCGCCGAATGACGCTGCGCCGTTTTTCAAGCGATCGTGGCCGTCACGCCGCCAATAGGCGCCGGCGAACGGCCGGCAGAGGAGCAATTGATGAAAGGCGGCAGCAAACTCTTTATCTTCGCGGGGGTCGGACTTGCGCTGATCGCGGTGCTGTTGTTCGTCGTCAGTATGAACGGCGGAGGCAAAGCCGATGCTGAAAAGGACGCGAGCAACGAAAAAGTCACGGTCGTTCAGGCAGCCGCGGTTGTTCCCGCGCATCAGGTCATAACCGCGGCCGATCTCATTGAACAGCAGGTGAGTGTCACTGAAGCTCCAGTTGACGCGGTGACAAGCATCTCCGAAGTCATCGGGCAAGCCTATCGTGTGTCATTGCAGATCGGGCAGCCTTTGATCAGAACCCAGGTCGAAACGCCTGGACTCAGGAATGACATTGCCGCCGGCAAACGGGCAATGGCTCTTCCGGTCAATCAAGTAAGTGCGATGTCGGGACTCGTCCAGGATGGCGATTTCATCGACATCGTATTTCTAACGCGCATCAATCTCTTGCGGCAGTTACCGTCATCAGTGGCTTGGCTGCCTGAAGATGTCCAATACGAAATCAAATCCCCTCCCATTTTGCCACCAACAGACGTACCTGATGAAATTTTCCCGATCGCAGGCGACGATGGGTCAGTTTTTCAAATTCAAGATGAGGGTGGAGAATTTCAACCGGTGGCCAAGATGATGCTTCAGGATGTTCGGATTCTGCGTGTGGTGAAACCGGGCGAGACCTATCTGCCTGATGGAACCAAGGCCGAGGCAGGTGTGGCTACTACCGATTCGAGCTCACAGGGACAGCTGATAATTGAGGTCACCCCTGAGCAAGCGGAGCTTGTCACGTTCATTCAGGACTCACATCAATCGTATCAAGTGATCGTCCGCGCCAAGGATGACCACGGGACGGCAACAACCACGGGGATCACCTATTCGATCCTGGCAACCGACGCTGACTGGGAGCTTCCATGGCCGAAGTCGGTCATCGCTCCAGACGACAAGAAAGAGGAGTAACTCAAAGCGTGGGGCGGGGCGCTTGCGCCCCCCCACGCTGGGACCTGGGGATGGCCATTCGAGGTCACGGGCACCGGACACTCAATTCGCGCTAACCCGAATGGTGGCGCTACACGACAAACTCACTCGCGGCGCAAAGACGGAGCAACCGAAATGGCGGGGTCAGGAAGAATTCGAGTACTGATTGTTGACGACATCCTCGAGAGTCGCGACAACGTCGCCAAGCTGCTTCGATTCGAGCCCGATGTCGAAATCGTCGGCATGGCCGACAGCGGGGAAGAGGGCATCGACCTTGCCTTCAGACTCGAGCCCCACATCGTTCTCATGGACATCAATATGCCGGGGATTGACGGGATCACCGCCACCTCCCGCATCACGGCGCGCCTCCCAAATACGGCCGTCATCATGATGTCGGTCCAAAATGAGCCGGATTACCTTCGCCGATCGATGATGGCAGGGGCACGTGAGTTCCTCGTTAAGCCTTTCAGTTTGGACGAGTTGATTGAGGGTATCCGACACGTACACCAGCTCTCGCTGACGAATCGGCGGGTCGTGAATGAGCCTGGAACAACCTCACATGCTGCTCCGGGACGAAAGCGAAAAGCGAAGGTCTTCTCGGTTTTCAGTCTCAAGGGAGGAGTTGGGAAGAGCACGCTCGCATCCAATCTGGCGGTCGCGATCAGGAATCAGAACCCTGACAAGGAAGTCGGCTTAATCGACGGCAATCTCCTTCACGGCGATCTCGGCGTCATCCTCAACGCAACCGACAACAAGACGATCGCCGACATTATGCGCAACTTCCAGACGTTGGATCGAGATTTGGTAACCGATATTTTGGTGACGCATAGCTCTGGAGTGAAGATTCTTCTGGCGCCACCAGATGCCCAGACCGGGGAGCAAGTCACCGGCGAGCATATGCGTCAGGTGCTTGATCACATGGTCAACATGTTCGACTTCATCGTCTGCGATACGCGGCCGTCATTTGACGAGGTCACGCTCACGCTGCTCGATCATTCGGATCAAATTCTCCTGATGCTCACGCTGGAGCTCACCGCAATCAAGGGAGCGAAGCAGTACCTGGAGTTGAGCGATCTCCTGGGGTACGACAACGAACGAGTTGCACTGGTGCTCAACCGCGCCAATGTTCAAGCAGGAATTCCAGTGGCGGATGTCAGCGCCAGCTTGAAGGGCGAGATCATCGCCAAACTGCCAGATGACCCGATGCTGGTATTGCGAGCAATTAACGAGGGTGTCCCATTTGTGCAAAGCGCACCGTCGTCGTCGCTTGCCCAGGAAGTCGTAAAGCTCGCCGCTTGGTTGACGAGGCAGGATACCGCCGAAGATTCGGAAGAATCACCGGTCGTTGCGGCGAACCGCAAAATCAGCAGATGGATGCGTCCGATTCCGCGGCGCAAGACGGGATAGCGCGGCCCATGATCGGACTGCGCAAGACAAGCGTTACCGGAAGTCAGATCGGCGTCCGACAACCAGGCACTTCGAACCACGGATAGGGGGCGGTCAAACATGTCACTTCTCAAGCGCCTCAATGCAGAAGCCGGAGCGCCTGGCGCGCCAGTTGCGCCGGCTCGTTCGGGTACCGGCAGTTCGTCAGGATCGACTGGATCGATCGGGACCGGCGAGCTCTTCAGCCGGCAATCGCCGACAAGCTCGTTGCAAGGATCGACGAGCGAGCTCTTCACCGCCACACCGGCCAAGCCCACGGCTCAGCTTGTAGAAAACGCGGCACAATCACGCTCACGCTCGTCCGGTGGCGTCAAGGCCGATTCGTTCAATGAATTGAAGTCTCGAATTCAGAATCGACTCATCGCAGAGCTCGATCCGAGAATGGATCTGGGCAACGCCGACGAAGTCCGGCGAACGGTTGAAGAGACCTTTTCGTCGGTGCTCGAGTCCGAGGGCATAACGCTGACTCGAGTGGAGCGGCTTCGCCTGTTCGAGTCGATTTCCGCTGAGATTCTTGGCTATGGCCCGATCGAGCCGCTGCTCAAGGATGCGACCGTGTCGGAAGTCATGGTCAACGGACCGAAGCAAGTTTACGTGGAGCGAAGCGGCAAGCTGGAATTGACCGATGTGGTCTTCCAGGACGATGAGCACGTTATGCGTGTTATCGACCGGATCGTCTCTCCGCTCGGGCGCCGGATCGACGAGTCGTCGCCGACGGTCGATGCGCGACTGCCAGATGGATCGCGCGTCAACGCGATCATTCCCCCGATCGCGCTCAACGGTCCGACATTGACAATTAGAAAGTTCTCAAAGGATCCATTTACCGTTGAGGACTTGATCCGATTCGGAACCTTCACCGCGGAAATGGCAACGTTCTTAAAGGCGTGCGTCGAGGCGCGGCTTAACATCATTGTGGCTGGTGGCACAGGCTCCGGCAAAACGACGATGCTCAATGTGCTTTCGTCATTCATTCCCGATGATGAACGAATTGTGACGATCGAGAACGCGGCCGAGCTACAGCTCAGACAGGAGCATGTTGTCCGGTTGGAGTCTCGCCCCTCAAACATCGAAGGCAAAGGCGAGATCACCATCCGCGATCTTGTCATGAACTCCCTCCGAATGCGGCCGGAGCGAATCGTGGTTGGAGAGTGCAGGGGCGGCGAGGCCCTGGACATGCTCCAGGCCATGAACACCGGTCACGATGGATCGATGACGACCGCCCACGCCAACTCGCCTCGTGACACCCTGTCTCGTATGGAGACGATGTGTTTGATGGCCGGCATGGACTTGCCAGTGCGGGCCATTCGCGAACAGATCGCGTCTGCTGTAGACCTCATCGTTCAGCAAGAGCGACTCAAGGACGGGTCGCGCCGGATCACGAGCGTGACCGAGGTGCAGGGCATGGAGGGTGACGTCATCGTTTTGCAGGATATCTTCACATTCCAGCAAACCGGAATCGAGAACTCAAAGATCGTCGGCCGAATGAAGCCGACCGGTATTCGACCGAAATTTATCTCCAGGTTCGAAGTGCACAACATTTATCTTCCGCCGAACGTCTTCGGCGCAGGAGTCAGTTTCTAGTTCAACGATGTTCTGGCAACGGCTATGACGCACTACCCGTGAACGTTGTCAGCGCTCGCATAGCCGACCGGAGAGGCAAAGCACATGAATTCGCCGTTGCTCATGGTAGGTCTCGTCGCGATTGGCGCTTTGGTGCTAATTGCATTGGGCCTATCGAAGCGAAACAAGAGTGCTGCTGCCGATGAAGTGATCGAGCGCATGGGACGATTCGCAACGCGCGAAGAGTTTTTAGCTGTCGCCGACGGCGGCGGACGCCACCAACCGAACAAAGTCGCCCAGAGCATCGAAAAAATGTTCAAGGGGCGATCGATCTCTGACGACACCGCTTCGATGATCACCCGGGCAGACGTGAAACTCACCGTGGGTGAGTTTTTGCTGATGCGGCTTGTAGCCGCGGCCTTCGGATTCTTTGTGGGTTACATGATCCTCACACGGATTGCGCCCGCATTTGGTGTTCTGCTCGGACTCGTTCTTGCGATCGTCGGATACCTGGTGCCGAATTTTTGGTTGAGCATGAAAGCAAAGCGACGACAGAAGCAGTTTATCAACCAGCTTGGCGAAACGATTACATTGATGGCGAACTCACTTCGTGCCGGCTATAGCTTGCTCCAAACCATGGAGATGGTTTCGCGGGAGACAAAGGATCCGATCGGCACCGAGTTCAAACGAGTGGTGCGCGAAGTGGGTCTGGGAATCAGTCACCACGACGCCATGGCGAATCTGCTTCGCCGCGTACCCAGTGACGATCTCGACCTTCTCGTAACCGCCATAAACATCCAGCATGAAGTAGGCGGAAACCTTGCTCAGATTCTGACAACGATCGGTCATACCATTCGCGAGCGTGTCAGAATCAAAGGTGAGATCCAAGTTCTGACGGCTCAGGTCCAACTTTCCGGCTACATCATTACCGCGATGCCTATCGGGCTCTCGATCTTCATTTTCGTCGTCAGTCCAGACTACCTTATGGAACTGTTTGCGTGGCCATGGATTTGCATGCCGATCGCCAGCCTGATTATGATCTTCCTTGGATATTTGGCCATGAAGAAGATCGCGAGCATCGAGGTCTAATGCGAGGCAAACGAGACGTGAACCGCGGTGAGCAAACAGAACGAGAGCACCGAGATGCGTTCAAGGGGAACAGACAATGCCAATAACCATGCTGATCATCATCCTGGGACTCGCGGGGGCAAGCCTTGCGATGTTCGGACTGAGCAAGCAGCGCAACTCGGTCATCAGTATCGATGATCGCCTCGGCAAATTCGCCGAACGTCCGATGTCCATCGAAGATGTCGAGATGTCGAAGTCGTTTGCCGAGCGGGTGGTCCGGCCGGCCATTAAGTCCTGGTCGAATCGGCTCGGAGATCGAGCTCCCAGCAAGTCATCAGAGAAGGTTCGGCTCAAATTGGCGCAGGCTGGGAACCCGAGCGCAATGGGTGTTTCAGAGTTCATGGGTCTCCGCATTCTCGTGGCACTCGGTCTGGGTGTCGGGATGTTTCTGCTTTTCGCATCGGTCGTGGGTGATATGCAGCTCGGATTGATGATGGGAGCGGGTCTTGGGCTTTTTGGATTTCTACTCCCAGGTATTTGGCTCGATCAGAAAATCAAGAAGAGAAAAAAAGAGATCACGAAGTCGTTACCGGATGCGATCGACCTCCTCACAATCAGCGTCGAGTCAGGGCTTGGCTTCGACTCGGCACTCATGCGCGTCGCCGATAAATGGGACAACGCCCTGACGCATGAGTTTGCGCGCGTGCTTTCCGAAATGCGGATTGGCAAATCCAAACGGGAGGCCCTGCGCGAAATGGCCCTGCGGGCCAATGAAGATGGGCTTTCGTCTTTCACGAGCGCGGTCATTCAGGCCGATCAACTCGGCGTCGCAATCACCCAGGTGCTTCGAATTCAGTCTGAGGCGATGCGAACAAGACGGCGTCAAAAAGCGGAAGAGCTTGCGCAGAAAGCACCGCTGAAGATGCTCTTTCCGATGGCATTTCTGATTTTCCCTTCGCTTTATGTGATCATCCTGGGTCCCGCGGTTCCTCGGATCATCGAAGCATTCAAATAACGCCTCGATTCAACGATCGCAGAACTCGCGGACACCACGGTTCGAACAGATCCACGGCGTTCTGTTGTCAGTTCCGCTGTTGTAAACTATTTCTGATCGGCTCAGAACGACATTCAAGGCAATCTGCTCAACGAGGCGAAGGAGACCACGTGTTTCAGCACGTTCGCCGATTCTCGCCGCTGGGACGAAGACTGGCGAACGAGTGTATTGCAACGCTCTATCCGCCCCGATGCGCGGGTTGTGGTCGGAGAGGTCACTGGGTCTGCCCTAGCTGTATTGCCGAAACCGCCCACATCGAGCCCCCGTACTGCGGGAGGTGCGGGGAGCCCGTGGAGAATGCGTGCGTTTGCGCGGAGTTCTCCCACGATCTCGATGCAATGCGCTCGGCCGCCTGGTACGAGGGTTGGCTCAAGACGGCAATTCAGCAGTTCAAGTATGAGGGTGAGCGCGCACGCGCAGCTCATCTGGGAAATCTCCTTGTGCCATTGATCGATGACTTTGTACCGGGCTATCAATTAGTACCTGTCCCATTGCATCCTGACCGAAAGCGCTGGCGCGGCTACAACCAATCACTACTGCTCGCAGCCAAGCTGTCGGCATTCACGGGTATCCAGGTTTCAACGGTTCTGTTGAGAACAGTGAGGACGCGGCAACAGGTCGGACTTCGCGCATTCGAGCGAGCAGCAAATGTCAAGGGTGCCTTCAGTGTGCTCGATGGCTCAGTGGTCGCCGGAAGGACTTTTGTTTTGATCGACGATGTCACCACCACGGGCGCGACATTGGGAGCCTGCGCCGAGACGCTGAAGTCCGCGGGAGCCGTATGGGTCGGGGCAATGACCGTTGCGCGTGAACGATAGGTGCGTTCTCAGTGACCGGTCAAGATCAGATCGTGCGCGGTGCGGCGAGCCCAGGACTCCGCTTCAGCGAGCGCATCGAAATCGGTCAATTCCCATGGCTGATGCATGGTAAGCGCTTGCTCGACTACGCCTGGGAGATCGCCAAACCCAATTTCTCCATCGGTGAACGCTTTGACCGCGACTTCGTCGGCAACGCTCAACACAGTTGGATACGTCTGGCCGGCCACCCCTGCTTCGCGCGCCAGCCGGAGGGACGGGAAGCGGACAAGGTCCGGTTCTTCGAATCGGAGCGTCCCGACGCCAGGCAGCGAAAGCCGTCGAAAGTCGCTGGATTCGTGACGCGGAAACGTCAACGCGAATTGAATCGGTAGTCGCATGTCGGGTTGGCTGAGTTGAGCGACTTGACTGCCGTCTGCAAACTCGATGAGCGAATGAACAATGCTCTCCGGATGGACGACGATATCGATTTGTCCGTAGTCAATGCCGAACAACCAGTGCGCCTCGATCAATTCCAGGCCCTTGTTCATCAGCGTTGCGGAATCGATCGTTACCTTGTCTCCCATGACCCAGGTCGGATGGGACAGGGCCTGCCCGAGCGTCACCGCCGCGAGCTCTTCAATCGGCGTTTCCCGAAACGGACCACCTGATGCGGTCAACGTTAATCGGGAAATGTCGCTACCGTCAGACCGGCCAAGCGCCTGCCAGATCGCGCTGTGCTCGCTGTCAACCGGGCGAATCTCGACTCCATGCTTTAGCGCGAGCGCGGTAATCAACCCTCCGGCGCAGACGATCGTTTCCTTATTCGCAAGGGCGATGATCTTGCCGGCTTCGATGGCACGAGCAGTCGGTAGAATCGCCGCGTGCCCGGAAGTGGCTACGACAACGATGTCAACGTCGGGATGAGTCGCGGCCGCGATCATCCCGCCGCTGCCGCACACGATTGGCCCCTCATATCCGAATGGAAAGCTGCCGTCGGAATCGACAGCGACGAAACTGGGCCGGTGGCGAGCGATCTGTTCGGAGAGTAGGTTCATGTTCCCGCCGGCGGCGAGAGCGATCACCCGAAACCGCCCAGCAAGCCGGTCGACCACGTCAAGCGTTTGACGACCGATCGACCCTGTGGACCCAAGGATTGCGAGGCCCAACACTCGATCACCTTGAACGAAATTGCTGATCGTTGGCACGACGATTGGAAGGCGGCGATTCATGCGGCTAGATCCACCGATCCACGGCAGTCGCAAGGAAGATCCCGGCGGTCCAGGTGAAGAGTAGCGCGTCGAGGCGATCGAGCATTCCCCCGTGCCCCGGAATGAGCGTACCGCTATCTTTCATGTCTGCCTGGCGCTTCAGAAGTGATTCCGCGAGGTCCCCGAGAACTCCGATGAAGCTGATCACGAGACCTAATCCAATTGCCGTCCACCACGGTAGATCGAGCCCAAACGCGAATGCAGCGATCAGCCCGGTTATCGCGGAGCTAACAAATCCGCCGACCAGCCCCTCGACCGTCTTCTTGGGGCTGATTCTCGGAATGAGGGGACGCCGGCCGGCCGACCGGCCGACGAGAAAGGCTCCGGTGTCGTTCAACCAGGTGACGACGATCACAAACAGGAGCCAGGCCAGACCCCGCGGATGGCTATCCCAACCGAATGAGAGCCAATCCGAGATGTCTGAAAGCCAGTTGACTTCAATCTCTCCCGGCAATCCACGAGTGGCGATCGCGGCGAAGAGCGGAACGCCCAGGTAAAGCGAACCGGCCGCCGCAAGGGTCCAGTCAACGAATGCGTGTTCGGGATTGGCCCTGAACAGAGCGAATATCAGCGGAGCGCCAATGGCGAAGGCGCAAACACCAAGCAGCGCCTTCTCATCCCCGCCGAATCCGGCAATGAGCGCGAACCCGATTAGCGCGATGTATCCGGTCGGAATGACGTCGCTTCCGACCTGGCGTGCCATGACGCTGTATTCATGAAGACCAATGAGACAGAACAGTGCTAGAACGATTGCGAAGACCGGGCCGCCCATGAGCGCCGGAACTATTCCGACGATGACTACGCCGATCGCGCTAATCGAGCGCTGGCGCATCGTCGCATTCCCTGGAGCCGACGGCCGCTGCTGCCGAGATATGCCCAAATCGTCGTTCGCGGCGGCTGAAATCGAGCGCGGCCTCGCGAAGTTGCTCAGGGCCGAAATCTGGCCAAAGTACAGTTGAGAAATAGAGCTCCGCATAGGCGGCCTGCCAGAGCAAGAAATTGCTCATGCGCATTTCGCCGGAGGTGCGAATAATTAGATCTGGGTCCGGGATGTCCTTTGTGTACAAGAAGCGTGAAATTGTCTCTTCTTCAATCTCCTCCGACGGGATTCCGCTTCGGACAAGGTCACGGACCGCGTTCAGGAGCTCTTGACGCCCTCCGTAATTGAAGGCGAGGGTCAAAACGAGATTGCAGTTGTCTTTCGTCAGCTCAATGGCGTCGAGCACCGAATTTCGTAGATCGGCGTCGAGTCCGTCGAGACTGCCGATGTGCCGTAGCTGCGCGCCCTGCCGGTGGAGCTCCTCGGTTTCGCGCTCAATCGCCTCGCCGAGAATTCGCATGATGCCCTGAATCTCCGCCGCCGGCCGTTTCCAATTTTCGGTCGAGAATGCCCAGAGCGTGAGGTATTTGATGCCGATTTCTCCGGCGGCGAATGTGATCCGGCGGATATTGTCCGTGCCACGCTCATGACCCGCGATTCGTGGAAGGCCCCGTTTCGCGGCCCAGCGCCCATTTCCATCCATAATGATGGCAACGTGCCGCGGGAGCCGCTCACGCGGCACACTCGCAAGCGCTTCAGTCACCGCGCTGGATTCGAGGTGAACGGACGTTGCACTAGCCAAACCTGACTAGACCTCCAAAACCTCGTGCTCTTTGAATTTTCCGATTTTGTCCGCTTCATCGGTGAATCGCTTTGACAATTCGTCAAGCTGATGAATGGCGCGACGTTCCTCGTCCTCTGAAATCGCCTTGTCACTCGTGAGTTTATGTAGAGCGCCCATCGCGTCACGGCGAATGTTGCGTACAGCAACCTTGGACTCTTCGACCTGCTGGTGAACCTGTTTGACGAGCTGCTTGCGTCGTTCCTCATTCAAAGCCGGGATGTTCAGGCGTATGATCGATCCGTCGTTGTTTGGGGTCAATCCGAGATCGGACTTGAGGATCGCCTTTTCGATCACGCCGAGCATGTTCCGTTCCCACGGCTGAATCACCAGCATGCGTGCCTCCGGCGCGGAGACACCGGCAACCTGATTGAGAGGGGTTGGCGATCCGTAATAATCGACCACGATCCGGTCGAGCAGGGCCGGGGAAGCGCGTCCAGTTCGTATTGAATTCAGATGGAGCTGGAGGGCTTCCATCGCTTTGGACATTCGATGTTCGGCGTCCGCCATCGTGTCGCGTATCATCGCTGTCGCTCCTCACCTTCCGTCGTTGCGGGAAGGTCGTCACATCACCAGCCCGAGGCGATCGCCCGCTGCCGTGGATGATAAGCCATTACTCGAAAGTCGAATGGCCGCTAGTCACCATTGTGCCGACGATCTCCGTTCCGGAAATGGCATTTTCAATTGCGCCATCCTCGGTCATGTTGAAGACGAGGATCGGCATGTTGTTCTCTCGACATAGTGACAGCGCGGACGCATCCATCACCCTGAGATTGCGCTCGATTGCCTCTTGATGGCTAACTTGCACATAGCGTTGGGCGAGAACGTTCGTTCGAGGGTCGTCAGAGTAAACGCCATCGACCCGATTCTTGGCCATGAGCAAAATATCGGCATCGAGCTCCAGCGCGCGAAGTGCCGCGGCGGTGTCGGTGGTGAAATAGGGATTTCCGGTACCTGCCGCCAGGATCACGACACGGCCCTTTTCCATATGCCGGATCGCACGGCGCCGGATGTAGGGCTCGGCGACCTCGTGCATCTGAATGGCGGTCATCACGCGGGTCTGAACGCCGGCCTTTTCGAGCGCATCCTGCAGCGCCATGCCGTTGAGCACGGTTGCGACCATGCCCATATAGTCGGCGGTGGCGCGATCCATTCCTTTGCTGCTAGCGGAGAGACCGCGCCAGATATTGCCGCCGCCGATGACGATGGCAATCTGGACGTCTGATGCGAGAACCCGCTTAAGCTGCTGTGCGATGGACTTGGCGACATCGGGATCGATTCCGTACGGCGCCTCTCCCATCAGCGCTTCGCCGCTGAGCTTCAAAAGGACCCGGCCGTACTTCGCCGTCAAGTGCGTCGCTCCTTTCCCCGCAGAATGTGGTTCCGCGGATGTTTTGTGGTGCGAAGTGACTAGGTTTCTTCGGTCGCAGCCGCCTGATCCGCTCCGACTTCGAAGCGAGCGTAGCGGCGAACGATGATGTTCTCGCCGACTTTCGAGATCACGTCTTTGACGAGATCCCGAATCGTCAACTTCGGATTCTTGATGAATGCCTGATCGAGCAGGCTGACCGCGGCAAGGGCTTGCTTGCGATCGCCAAACTCTCGTTCCAGCTCCGGCCAGGCATCCTCTGGAATTTGCTCTTCGGAGACGTAACGTGGGCTCATCGCGGCAATCTGCATCGCCACATCGTGTGCGAGCGTTTTGAAATCTTGGGTACGGGCAACGAAGTCGGTTTCGCAGTTGACCTCGACCAGCGACGAAATTCTTCCTCCGGCGTGAACATAGGGCTCAACCACGCCTTGCAGCGCAACTCGGCCCGCCTTCTTCTCGGCTTTTGCAAGACCGGCCTGCTTGAGCAGATCGGTCGCCTGTTCGATGTTCCCGCCGGTGTCGTCCAGGGCGCGCTTGCACTCCATGATTCCGGCGCCAGTGCGCTCGCGGAGCGTTTTCACTTGGCTCGTCGTAACCACAACTTCTCCTGTTCCTCTGTTTGTTCGTTCGATCGAAATTTCTAGACGGCCTCTTCGACCAGCTCAGGCTGCGCCGCTTCGATCTCTTCAATGTCTTGCTCGGTCACGCCCATGTCCATCATACGTTCGGACATTGAGTTTTCCGCCCGCATCGACCCCTGAATTGCTGCTTCAGCGATGCCGGCCGAGATCAGCCGGACGGAGCGAATCGCATCGTCATTGCCTGGGATCAAGAAATCGACATCGTCTGGATCGCAATTGGTGTCGGTAATCGCGATCACGGGAATCTTGAGCCGTCGTGCTTCTTCGATCGCGAGGTGCTCGCGCTTCGGATCGACGATGAAGATTGCGCCTGGAAGCTGCGTCATGTCGCGCATGCCGCCGAGTGTCCGCTCCAGCCGCTCGAGCTCTTTCAGCTTGCCCGCGGCTTCTTGCTTGGGTAGCCGGGCAAGCTCGCCTGAGGCGACCTGCGACTGCAACTGCTTGAGGTAACGAAGCCGGGTGCGGATCGTGACGAAGTTGGTCAGCGTGCCGCCGAGCCAGCGCCGGTTGATGTAAAACTGGCCCGAACGACCGGCTTCCTTGGCGACGACTTCCTGCGCCTGCTTTTTGGTGCCCACGAAGAGCACCCGTCCGCCGCGAGCGGTGAGATCGGCGACGAACTCGTGCGCATTCTGGAGCAGGGGAACGGTCTGATTGAGATCGATGATATGGATGCCGTTGCGATCCGTGAAGATGTACTGCTTCATCTTCGGGTTCCAGCGTTTCGTCTGGTGCCCGAAGTGAACGCCCGCTTCGAGCAGCGCTTTCATCATGTCGCGCTGCGGTAGACCGAATGTGTTTGAGACCACAAAAACCTCCCGGTGTTGTACTTCCGCGTCATTCATCCTGAGCCGAACCGGCGGTCAAAACGCCGGCACACCGGGCTCAGTCCTGGCGCGTGCCAAATAAAGCCCGGCTGTTGCCGGGCCATTTGTGAGGATACCATCGGCAGCATCGATCGACAATGTCGATCACGTGAGGAGAAAGGTTGATTCGCGAGCGAGAACTGCAAATCCGGGTTGTCTAGAACGCGAAACATCTTGCACGGAAGCGCCTGACGAAACTACTCCTGCGCGGAGGTAAGGAATTCGTCGGCAATGAAACCTTCATCGCCGCTCGCCACCACTCGAACGCCGACCCAGAAGTAACCGCCCTGTCCCTCTTCTGTCGCCGGCTCGGTCACCTCTAGTTGAGTGCCCTCTGGAAGAGAATCGATCGCCTCCGACTCGGTGCTCTGGTCTTCTCGTAAATTCACGTCGTCCGAATTTGTGACTACGAGCTCCCCCTCTTCAAATCCTTTGCCAGCTGGTTCAGGGGTGTCCTCTTCCTCGTCCGATGGCGTTTCAGTTGGATCATCCTCGTTCGTCCCATTGCCGGACGTATCTTCTGTTGGCTCGACCGTCACGGTTTCGGCCGAGATATTGACTTCGGGAGTATTGGTGGGCGGTGAATTCGTAGCCGTGATGACCAGACCTTGGACCGGTGTCGGCGTTCGGTCGTTGTCGCCATCGTCGCCGATGACCGCGCTGGCCCAGTACCAGAAAAGACCCAGCATCAAGAGGAGTCCGATCACCGGCAACGCGATCCGAAGGTAATCTGTCCAGTATCGTTCTTCGGGCTGGTAGCTCACGGTTCGCTCCTGACCTTGCGGCAAACCTTGTCGATTCACGCCTGATCCTCCGGGTGGCGGCGGCTCGTTGCCCCGGCCGCCCCCACTCCCGCCGCCGAAACCACGTCCGGAGGGTTTTAGATTGTCATAGTCGCCGCCTCCGCCGCGCGACGAACTTGCTATCATCCCGCCGGCTGTTGCCGGTATGAGTTGCGGCGGTGGCTGAAACAACCGCAATCGCCGCCGTTGAGTTAACGCTTGATCTGAATCGCCGGTTCCGTCAGAATCGATCGATGCTCCGCCGGCATTCTCCCAAAAATTGCCGGTGCGGCCCCTGCAATCAAGCGCATTCTGCTTGACCTGGTGACTCTGCTGTGGTGCATATAACTTCGGATTCCGGCACCAGCCCTTGTTCGGGACCGATGACGGCTCGAAATGTTTACATGTGCTGCATGAGCGTTCTGGCATCTACGTTGTCACCACGAACGATCCGTAACGCATTGGGCGCCTTAACTTGACCAGCCGGCCCCGGCAATGAGATTGACTCTTGCGCCTTCAGCTTCAATCGTCGCACATTCGACGGGTGACGGGTAGTGCGGGGTGATCGTCAACGAGCCGAAAGTATAGCATGGCTTCTCTGGCCAATAGTTGCGCATGCTCGTGAGCGCGTCGTTGCCCGGTGGCGACGTGGAGGCACTCGATCGACGGGCACAAAGAAAGCCGGCTCTCAGCTTGGAGAGCCGGGTAGTTCCAGTTCGAGTCTGCCGCGAATTAGGACTCCGGTTCGCCGTCCTCTTCAGAGCGGGTATCCCAGGGAGTCTCCGGACCACCTAGGCGGCGAATGAAGGTGCTCGATCCTGCAGCGCCTTGAGATTCGCCGGTTGCAACGGGTGAGGTCGCCGCTCGTCCCGTGTTTTGCGCTGCCGCGATCTGCACCGGCGGAGGGGTGACGGAGGTGATCGGGCGCGGAACGGCCGCAACTGGGCGCTCGTCCGGCGGCGTCATTTCAAGTTGGCCCTCGTAGTAAGCACCCTCGTTGATCACCAAGGTGACGGTCGCCACTTTCCCTCGCACTCGTCCGCTTGGCATGATTTGAAGCCGGCCCTGACAGCGGATATCGCCGTTCAGATCCCCGGCGACGGTAATGCTTTCGGCTTCGACCTTGGCAGACACGTTCGCGCCCTGAGCGACGAAGAGCGTGCCTCGGCACTCGATGGTGCCCTTGACTTCGCCTTCGATTCTCAGGTTTCGATTTGCCTGGAACGTTCCGTCAAAGATCGAATGGCGATCAATCACGCTGTACGAGGTTTCGCCTTCCGCGGTCGTTTCGCCATTTCCGTCTTGCGCCAAATCGGAAACGTCCGTGCTGCGCATCGACATCGCTATTCTCCCCAGGCGCACCGGCCCACAATGAGATTCCGAACATCAAACAACGGTCGTGGACATCGCCGAACCGTGCTCTTGGAAGCCAAGTTTACGCTGTACCCCTGGTAGCACGACGTTGGACGACCGGAGTCGGTTTTGTTTCAGTGACTTCTTCGGTGCCCATGCGGAGCTGCCCGGAGACCAATGCGCCCTCATGCACGACGAGGGTCGGCGCCATGATGTCCCCAGCTACGCGCCCGGAGGGGAGAACCTCGAATCGAGCCGCGCACCGAACCGTGCCTTTGGCGAGTCCCGCAATCACGACGTTGGTCGCGGTGATCGTGGCGTCGATATCGGCTTCTTCGGCGATATAGACGTCCAGTTTGGCGTTGATCGATCCTTCAAACCGCCCATGAACATGAACTGTTCCTTGGGACTGGATCTCGCCCTTCCAAGCGGTGTCGTGGGCGATCACCGTCGTCTGAGCGTCGACCGCTGGAATCGCCGGCATGTCGGGTGCGACTGGTGTCATCTGCACATTCCCCGTCTGTTGCGGCGCGATCGAGCTCGCAAAGTCGCCGAATCCATAGGCTCCGGAAGTTTGATCACTTTGAGCGGCCCGATCCAGGTTGGCCGCTCGTTCCGATGGGTAGCGGGAATCTCGATGAGTTGACCTGGTCTCGGCCTCTTCATCGGTTCCGATCTGCTGGCGAATCGCACTCATCTGCCGCTGAAACGAATCCGTTTTGCTATCTCGTCGGAAGACCATCGCTGCTCCCCTTGGATTGTGATGCGCGGGACGGCGCTCAGTTTGCGCACCCCCTGTGTTGTCCGCGTTTCGACAGGAGGCAGTTCCAGTTCAAGGGACGATGGGGGCTACGGGGCCCTGCATCCCGAGATTGATGGCGTAACATCTCAGCCTACGCCGATCGTTCCCAATTGGTTCTTCCATACGACACGGGGTGTACGTACGAACCTTATCGGCAACGTACGTACAGTCTAGCACGTCTCGTCAAGTGGTCTGGCCGCCTGTTTTCAAACTGCTTCAGCACTGAATCGGAGAATCGGTTGAAGTTACGAAGGAATTGTTCGATTTCGACGCGGAACCGCGATTGAGGCGCTCCACTTTGAAGGAGAATACAAACCTCGGGGGTTGCGGTGGCCAATGCGGTCGCTTCGATTCTACACGGCGAGACTTTACAGACAATTCGAGGAGCTGTTCATGAAGATTGCAGACGTGACGGTTCGTCTTTTTGAAACGAGGGTGAAACATCAGTTCCGCTGGCGAGAAGGATTGCCCGGTTCCGGGGTGAGCAGTATCGATGCCTGTCTGGAGATCGTGACCGGCGAAGGAGTCACCGGGAAGGCGTATTCGACTCGCGGCCGGATCGTGGAGGACATCGTTGAGCGTCGATTGCGGGAATTGCTGATCGGCCGCGATCCATTATTGAAGGAAGAGCTCTGGGAGCGTGTGTGGGAAATGGATCGGATCGAGGAGATGCCGATCTACTTCCTGGGATTAGCCGACATCGCGCTGTGGGATCTGACGGCCAAAATCGCGGGTCTTCCGCTCTATAAGGTCATCGGCGGTTATCGCGATCGGATTCCGGCGTATGCGTCTACGGTCACGTTTGAAACGACGGAAGAGTTCTTGCACGTTGCCGACCAGTGCCTCGAATACGGATTTCCCGCCATCAAACTGCACGCCTGGGGCGACTACCGGAAAGACTCGAAGCTTTGTCAGGACTTGCGGAAACACGTTGGCGACGAGATCGATTTGATGTATGACGGCTCGGCGGGCTTCGACCTGGTCGAATCGCTCTACGTTGGAAGGGCGCTCGAAGAGGCCGGCTATCTCTGGCTCGAGGAGCCCATGCGGGAGTTCAACATCGAAGCGTACCGGAAGTTGGCGGACGCGGTGACGATCCCGATACTCTCGGGTGAGACATCGGATGGAGCGCACTACAACATCGCCGATTTCATCGTTCGCGGCGCTGCCGACATGGTCCGGACAAGCACGCACTTCAAAGGCGGGATCACCGGTGGATTGCGGGTCGCCCATCTGGCCGAGTCGTTCAATCTTCGAGCAGAGGTTCACGGAGGGGGACTGCCGAACCTGCACCTGGGCTGCGCGATCCCGAACAACACCTACTACGAGTCGCTGGTAACGTCACTGACGCTCGATCCCGAGCCCGGGATAGGCCGGGACGGCTGCATTTCACCGCCGGATCTTCCTGGGATCGGCTGGCCGGACTAGGACGCCTCGTGGTGTGCCCAATTCAGGGCAATCAAGGATGTAAGCAGTGACAGCAGTGATTTTCGAAGTCATTCCCGCTGAGGGACAGCGCGATCTCTATCTCGAAACTGCTGCCGATTTGCGGCCGTTGCTGGACGGGATCGATGGATTCCTTTCGATCGAGCGGTTTCAGAGCCTCACAGATCCGGCGAAAATGCTTTCGCTTTCATTCTGGCGTGATGAAGAAGCGATCGCGACTTGGCGAAGCCTGGAGGCACACCGATCGGCACAGTCGATGGGGCGTAGCGGAGTCTTCGCGGACTACCGCTTGCGCATTGCCGGGGTCATTCGGGATTACGGACTAACCGAGCGCGAAGAAGCACCGGAAGACAGCCGTGCGTTTCATCAGCCGGGAATCTGACATGCCGCCAGATCGATCCACTGTTGTGCTACGATCCGAATTCGTATTCGAAATCGACATTTGTGCAGTAGAAGTCAAGGAAAGAAGCCGATGTTCTTTCAGCTTGCTGAAGTGTTGCCCGCATTGCCGAATCGGACCTGGGAGCTCGCCAAACAACTCGGCGTAACTTATGCCGTGTCGGGTGTCCCGGTGGATGAGCGCGGCGAGCCGACGGCCGATTTTCTTGCGCTGCTCCGACAGAAGGAACGGTTTCGGCAGGCCGGCATTGATCTGGTCGTCATTGAGACTGGTTTTCCTTGGGCGCAACATGCCAAGTATGGCGGGCCTAATGCCGAGTCGGAGATCGAAACCTGCTGCGAGCTGATCCGGAACATGGGCAAGGTCGGCATTTCTGTCGTCTGCTGGAACTGGATGGCGGTCTTCAATTGGATGCGGACATCGCTCACGATTCCGACACGCGGTGGGGCACTGGTCACCGGTTACGACCACGAGCTCATGGCCAATGCTCCGCGCACTGAACAAGGCGAAGTTAGCGAAGCGACGCTTTGGAAGAATCTCGAGACTTTCATGAAGGTGGTGGTTCCGGTCGCTGAGGAGGCTGGCGTCAAGCTGGCATTGCACCCAGACGATCCGCCGATATCGCCCATCCGGGGAGTTGGCCGCATCCTGACAAACCCAGATGCGATGGCGCGGGCGATTGATCTCGTGCCGAGCCCGAACAATGGTCTGACGTTTTGTCAGGGCAGTTTCTCGACCATGAACTGTGACATACCGGCCGAGATCGACCGCTTCTCAAAGAGAGGCGCGATCCACTTCGTCCATTTCCGCGATGTCGCCGGCACGCCGGCTCGGTTCAACGAGACATTCCATGATGATGGGCAGACAGACATGTGGGAGGCGATGCGCGCCTATCATCGTGGTGGGTTCACCGGTCCGATGCGTCCTGATCACGTGCCAACGATGGCGGGTGAGGAGAATGGCAATCCAGGGTATGAAGTGCTTGGCCGTCTATTCGCGATCGGCTACATCAAGGGGCTGGCCGAGGGGGTGGAAAAGACGGCCAACTGAACGTCCGCGAGAGTTGACATCCCACACCGCCAGTTTCGCCTCGGGTCTTTGTGATTCACATCACAGCCGGTTCCGGGGATCTACGCCGTGAATTCCACCCGGTTCCTCAAAGACGCTCTTCTTAAGAAAAGGAGTTAGTGGTTCCACGCGGTCGGCGAACAACTGCTGCAAGAATAAGACGGCGCACCTTATGAACGGCGGAGGCGAAGAAAATCGTTGACCTGCATAATTCGAAGAACGGTACGCACGAGAAAAGGAAAGGGTTGGTCGTTTGGGTTGGTGCGGGAAAGTCTCGGTGCGGTCAATGCGATTCTTTGTTGGCGGTATTCCATCGTGCACTCGCCAGCGGCGACGATATTCTTGACCCAATCGGCATCTTTGCCATAGGTCAAAGCAACGAGCATCTCGTCGCCGGCCGGAAAGACCATCAACGGCGTCCGGAATAGTTTTCCGCTCTTGCGACCGCGATGTTCCACGATCGCAAACGGCGGGATCTTCCCAGCAAATTGACGAAAAACCGGATTGACGATTCTTCGATTGGCTTTCGCGACGATTGACGGGAGCGTCATCACCATACCTGCTTGGCTTTGAACTGGCGGCGTTGGATGGAACCGAGCTCCGAGTCGGGCCTCTGCAGGTCTTTTCTCACTTACCGCGCGATCGGGTGGCCGGTTTTTAATAGTGAATCTCGACGCGCGTGCCGAGCGGCGCCCACCAATAGAGCCACTCCGCGACATCAGTTGGAAGATTCACACAACCATGACTCATCGGCGTGCCGAAATTGCTGTGCCAGTAAGTGCCGTGCAGCGCGTGGCCGTAGTTGGTGAAGTACATCGTCCATGGAACCGCCGGCACGTTGTAATACTCGCCTCCGATCACGCCCTCCATGTCTTCAGAATCGAACTTGCTCAGAATGTAGAACGTTCCCGCCGGGGTTTCAAATCCGGATCTACCGGTGCTGACGTAGCTCTCGATCACCCGGACATCCCCCTGCCAGGCGATGAGGTATTGCCAGCTCAGATTTACTTCGATCCATCGTTCGGCGTTTGGATCAAGTTGAGGTCGTTCGACGACCAGTGCGGGAGGAACGAAGAGATCTTCGCTGTAGGTCGGGAGATCGCCTTGCGCGACCGCTGTCATGCTCAACTGGAGCCGCTCGGCAATCTGGCGGCCAACCGGGACCTTGCGCAGGCCGCGTGCTTCATCCCAGCAGAGCTGGCCGCGCTCGAAGAACTGAAAGACCTTTCCTGATGATCGGTACTCCTCGGTCAACGGATTGCCAAGGTAGGCGATCTCGCCCGTTGCCTCCCAGATATCTCTGAAACCAAGCCGGACGGTGTGAGCCGTTGTTTCGATGAAGCGGCGGTCTGTTGCCACGCCAACGAGCGTTCGGGGGTCAACTGGAGCCGTCGCAAACGCGAGCGGGGAGTCCTTAGCGTGGCCATCGGCTTCCAGATCCTGAAGCTGGAGTGCAAGCAGCTCGAATCCAATGTCTCCTAGATGAACCGCGTTGCCCTCATGATCTCCGTCGGGCCAATACTCGAGTCGAGCGAGCTCGAAGTACTGAACGATGCGCCCGTTCTCCGAAATCTCCTCGGTGATCGGATTGCCGAGTAATGTTGCGCCTTTCCAGGCCCGCCAGACGTCTAGAAAGAGACCATCGATCGTGTGACCGGTGGCCGGCACATAGACCGTGCGGGGCGCGGACCAGTCGCTTTGAGCGCTGGACTCCGCGCATAGGTTCAGGTTGCCGCCGAGCGCCAGCGCGAGAGAAAGCATGATCACCATGGCCGAAATCGATCGCGGTCTCATAGCCCACCAGCTTTCTTGCGGCCATACCCAGGTTTACGCGCATTCAGAACCCCGGATGCCCGTTTTCCCTGTCAGGACTCCCGCCAACGTATCCCGCGGGCGCTCTGTTCCTAACTATGCTGATGGTAGCGAAGAGGAATGACGGGAACGTGCAATGACGAGTGAGGGCATGACAAACGTGTCGCACCCTTCAACCGGGCTCGGCAACGCGTCAGACGAGATCACCGAATCGTGGGATTCCGTCTTCGATCGGATCATTGGGCAGTCCGCGAAACGAGCCACTTGAGCGCAATGGGATCTTCTCGCTAAAGCTGAATGCTGTCGCGGGGTCGTGACATTTCGGGGAGGATATGTGCTTCGAATGGGGCCACGAGCGACATAACCTCCGTCAGATGCTTCGCCGAACCTGGCGCATTCGGCAACTGGGACTCCGTCGCGTTCTCGCCGGCCTCGGTTGGCGGTCCAGCATACGTTCTTTCCGCCGCGGGCGGACTTCGCTCGGCGGCTGTCGACAACCGGCCGGATGGCTTCACCCTCTCGGTGCTCGATGGCACCGGCGCCCCAACATTCGGGGGCGATCTGCAGTGGCTGGGCTACGCCGGACCACCAGCAATTTTGGAAGACGGGACAACCGACAGCGGCACGGACGGTGACCGGGCAGGCGGCCTGAATCGCATCGTTGTCGCGGCAACCTGGTCGCGGGAGCTCGGGATGGCCATGCCGCTTTCCGTCTGTTTCCAAGTGTCAACCGATCCTGGTGGAGAATTGATCGTTTCGACCGCGTGCGGGGGCGGTGATCCTCTGACTTTGACGTTAGGGTCGGAAACGGAGGCGCTTGAGGTCGGGGTTGTCTACTACGTTTCTGAACGGGTTCCTGCCGGTTGGGAGGTCGCCGATGACAATCCGGTCGAGCTACGCATTCCTTCAGCGACCGCAGTGGCAATCGTCTTCTTCCACAACATCAAGACTGACGTGTTGTTCGGCGTTGAGCAAGGTCAGATCATCATCACAACAGCGTTCGCTGCCGGAACGGCACGGCCGGTGCCAGACTCGGTGGTCCGTCCAGCGTTCTCTGTCATGTCCGGGGCGCGCCAGCTCACCGTCATGCTGAGGAACGAAGCATCTCCGCCCGGTGTATAGACCGGAGGGCGTTTTCTTTTCGCAACTCCGCGGCAATCGAACGAGAGATGCTTCGGTGTCGCCTCAGCATGACGTGGGAAACGGAGGTCTCCGAACAAGACAATCCACGATGGACACGCCACTCAGTGTGCTATTTCATGAGCAGCCACGAAGATGGTTCAAGAGAGCTCGGACAGGTCCGCGGTTCGGGCAATCCGCTTACTGTCACGCTAGGTCCAAACAACCCGGACCTGGAGACTGGTGTCGCCTACTACGTGATGCAAGAGGTGATCCCCGGTTGGTCCGTGGTCGGGAACAATCCGGTTTCGACGATGATCCGGCCGTTTGGGACGGTCGGCGTCGCCTTCATTAACACTTCTGAAGTCATCAATCGAGGGACCGGAGCGCTCCTCATTCACAAAGTCGACGAGGGAGACGACCCGCTCGCGGGAGCGCGCTGGATCGTCGAATCTCTGGACGCCGATCGGGAGCTCGAGGCAAACAGCAATCTTTGCGACGCCGATGACGGCGGAACAACGACTGTGATGCTCCCTCCCGGCGATTACGCCGGCGTGGAATCGGTGCCGCCGGCCGGTTACTGCGTCAACCATGGTCAGCGAGTCGTCACAATCGTCGCGAACCGTGATACATAGGCGACATTCGTTGATCCGGTGTTACCCCCGGACGGGGAGGTTGTCTACGCCGGTGGCGAATTCAGCGCGGTGTTCTGGAATAGACCCCGAAACGGAGACGTCATTTCTGGTCATCTGAGCATCGACGTCGCGGCCGACGGTTCGATCAATCACGGTCGATTGATCTTCAGCGATGGCTCCGAGATTCGGTAACTGGCGCCCTCAATGGTTCGGTGGTCGCGTTGGTGATGGAGCTTGCCGACACCGAGGGCACCATCTATTTGATCGGTGTTTCGACCGGATCGCTCGCGTCGGCGGAGGGCACCGAGGGAGGAACGTTCGACGGCGTGACGATCGAGAGCGGCGGCGGTTGGCAACTCTTCAACCTTCAAACCGAAGTATCGTGTGGACCCGTTCCATGCCCTGTTTAGTACGGTCCACCGTATTGCGGTCGGGCTTCTGAGCGAGGGTATGACGCCTGCCAATTGATCTTGGAACGGATCGTTGGGATGTCAGAATCGCGGGTTTTGCCGCTGCTCCTTCGTCAGCGCATACTCGACGACGCCCTGCTCGATGCCTTCAATCTCGAGTGGCCAATCGACTTGGTAGGTTTGAGCGAGGGTAAGTCCGCACTCCTCGAGTACGCGACGTGATCGGACGTTTGCTGCGAAAGCTGAAGCAACGACATACTTGATGCCAAGTTCGAAAAACCCTTTGTCGATAAAGGCGCGGGAGCCTTCGGTAACGTAGCTCTTGCCCCAGGCGGCATGGTTCGCCGGTACCCGAGCTCGATTTCGCCGGCAGGGCGATCTTCCCGCGGGCGGATGTGGAACCAGCCTGGGAACGCATCGCTCTCCTTCTCGATCGCCGCCCAGAATCCGAACCCGGCGTATTTATTGTAAAACTCAAGAAAGTACGGGATGAAGTCCTTTTGGACCTCGTCCCTTGGAGTCGGCTGGCCGCCATTGATGTTATAGGTGAGCTCCGGGTCTAAGTCGAGCTCGAATAGCGCATCGGCATCGTCAGCGGTTATTCGACGCAACACCAGTCGCTCTGTTCCCAGAAATGTCGGCAATTGAGCAATCCTTCGAGAATCACACTCAGAAGTTCCGCCAGGTCAGGCGCCGAACGGATATCTTGACCGGGCATGATTAATGATGAAATATCATCAAGCTTCTTCGGTCAATTGTTCGGCATGATTCACACGGCGTCCCAACACACGCGGCCATGCTTGGCCGGCAGTGCGTGCATTGGCGACGGGAGGGATGAAGTCAATGGCCAACAAACCCGGTAGCCGTTCGCTTGACTCGCGCACATTTCAGCCCAAGCTGAGGATGTTCTATAACGGTAATACAGACGTAAACAAAGTCCGCTCCGACTGCAATTCCTCGGTCGCCCTGGCACAGTCAGCCGCGGACGAGCCTTCCGCTGGAGTTCGATTCGATGAGACGATCGGCGTGCAGTATGAGGTGGGCAAACGAGCGGACTGGGAGAAGAAACTGACCGACGAGATCATGGTCAGTGTCTTTGTCGAGCTGAACGAAGCTGTTCCAGACGACTTCGTTTTGCCTTCGATTGCCGAGGGTAGGCGAACCCGTCGCCGAGGTGGAATCGAAGTCGCCGAGATCCCGCTCGCGGAACTGGAAAAGTATGTCCAACCCAAGCGGATAACGCACGTGAGTCTCGGGGAACCGCTGGCGGCGCCAAGCCCGCCGCGGGATCCCCAACAGCAGGGCGTTCCGGCGAAGAGCCGGTGGGATTTCCCCGACAAAGCGAGGCACAAAGACGGGGCATCCGTCTTGATCGGTCTGATCGATGTGCACGGGTTTGACTTCAGTCATCCGGACTTTTCCGATGGCAAAGGCGGCACGCGCTTTGTCGCCATTTGGGACCAAGGCGGGGATGTTCGCGATTCCCCAAAGGGCTTTGGCTATGGTTCGGAATTCCGCCAGGAGCACCTGAATCAAGCGATCAAAGATGGGAAGGCAAACAGATTCCCAGCATGGGAACTTGAACCTCAATCCCAGATGGTTGAGGGATCGCATGGCACTCACGTCGCCAGTATTGCGGCTGGAAATCGCGGAGTGTGCAAGAAATCAGAGATCGCGGCAGTGCTCATCTCTCTGCCGGGTGAAGATGAAGAGCGCAGACGGAGCTTCTATGACTCGACTCGGATCGCCCACGCGATTGACTATCTGATCGACCTTGCCGACGAACTGGACTTGCCGGTTTCGATCAACATCAGCCTCGGCACAAATGGTCACGCCCACGATGCGAGCAGCACCATTTCGCGGTGGATCGACAACGCGCTGGCAATACCCGGGCGCTGCGTGACCGTGGCCGCGGGCAATGCTGGTCAAGAAGCAGCCACGTCAGCCGACGATATCGGGTACGTGATGGGCCGGATTCACACCAGCGGGCGGATTGCCTCGCGTGGGTTGAATAGCGTAGTCGACTGGGTTGTCGTGGGTGATGGCATTTCCGATCTCTCCGAAAACGAGCTCGAGATTTGGTACAGCCCGCAGGACCGATTCGAAGTAGAGGTCCGGCCACCGGGCGGCAATTGGATTGGCCCAATAAAGCCGGGCGAGTACGTCGAAAACAGGCAGCTCCCCGCGCCACGCAAGAGCTTCGTGAGCATCTACAACGAGCTCTACCATCCAATCAACGGCTGTAATTACATCTCGATCTATCTCTCGCCATTCTTGAATCCGGCGGGGATTGTTGGAATCCCGCCTGGAACCTGGCAGGTGAGGCTCACCGGCCAAGAGGTGCGCGACGGGAACTACCACGGTTGGATCGAGCGTGACGACCCCCGCCGGATCGGCCGCTTAGGGGCGACGCAAGCCTGGAGCTTTCCTTCATTTCTGGCGGAAGGCTCGTTCGTCGACAACTCTACCGTCAGCTCACTGGCGTGCGGACACCGGGTCATCTCGGTCGCGAACTTTGACGACGGCCGTGCCAAGATCAACATCACAAGTAGCCAGGGGCCAACCCGAGACGGCAGGTTCAAGCCAGACGTTGGGGCGCCGGGGACCGATGTTGTTGCCGCGAAGGGATTCACCAGCAATATCAACCAGTGGCTAGCCATGACCGGCACGAGCATGTCGTCGCCTTTTGTCGCCGGTGTCGCCGGGCTCATGCTGGCGGTGAACAAGAATCTCAGTGCTGCCCAAATCGTCGGGATTATCCAGAGCACGTCGAAGCCACTTCCGGGGAACGACTACGTGTGGCGCAACGATGCCGGGTTTGGAGTGATCGATCCCAAGGCCTGCCTTCGAGAAGCCAAGCTTGTTGGTGAACGAAAGGATAGGACAACGATATGAAGCTCACCATCTTTCCTTCCGACAAAGGAGATTGCTTGCTTCTGACGAGTAACGATGGGAAACGAGTCCTCGTTGACGGCGGGATGACATCGTCGTATCGGCGCTTCGTTTCCCCGGAGCTGAGTGCCTTGCACAAAGCGGGCGGGAAGATCGATGTCGTCTATGTCTCGCACATCGATGCCGACCACATCAGCGGAATCCTCGAACTGGCGAACGAGCTCAATTTGTGGAAAGTGTTCGATATCCATGCTTCGAAGGGCGTTGACGGCAACGGCAATCCGACTGATGGGTTTCGGCGGCCAAAAGTTCCTCGTCCGCCTGATGTGGAAACGATTTGGTACAACTCGTTTGCCAGCATCCTTCCGGAAGCCAACGGATCAATTCAATCTGCACTGATCGAAGCAGCGACGGCGTTAGCGGCATCTGAAAACGACGAGATTCGAGCAGACGCGCTCGAGCTTCGGAATCTCGTGACGAGCATTCCCCAGGGCATCGAGCTCTCGAACCGGCTCGGCTCGCGGCAACTCAAGTGGAAGCTCAACCCGGACTACAAGGGTGGCTTGATGCAGATCGAGTCCAATAAGAAGTCGACGCTCAGGCGCCTGAATGTTGGAGCGATGAGCTTCTTTCCGATTGGTCCGTTTAAAGAAGACCTGGACAATCTGAGAGAGCTTTGGAACGAGTGGATCGAGACCCACAAAGCCAGGGTAAAGGAGATCAAGGATCGTAGGCGTGCGGATGAGCGCGAGCTTGGCTCGAGTGAGTTCGACCTCCTGAGGTTGGAGTTGTTGGCCCTGTCAGATCAACTTGGCGATCGCCGAAACGTGACTCCCCCGAATCTAGCGTCGCTCATGTTCCACGTGGAAGAAGGGGGGAGAACATTGCTCCTCACGGGCGATGGTCATTGGAAAGAGATCATTGCGGGTCTAGAGGCATGGGGCAAGTTGGACGGTAACGGACAACTGCACGTGGATGTGCTGAAAGTTCAACACCATGGCTCCGAGCACAACCTTGATGCTGATTTTTGCCGTCGAATTACCGCGGATCATTACATTTTTTGCGCCGACGGGAGTCACAAGAACCCTGATCTCCGGATTTTGAAAACCATCGTCGACTCTCGAACCGGATCCGCGGATCAACGGAGTCCAAACCCGCTCGCTGACGGCAAGTTCACGTTTTGGTTCAATAGCTCCTCGACTTTTGAAGACAACACCAATCTCAACAATGTTGAGCACATGAAGCTGGTGGAAGCTGACATGGGCCGGTATGTTAGCGGTAGCAAGGGTCGACTATCGGCAGTCTTCATCACCGATCCGAAATGGATCGACAAGAGGAAACTGGAAATTGCGATTGGGTAGGCTTCGGCCGTGGACCCATTTGCCTGAAGACCAATTGGTCGTTTGGCTCCGGTCTGGTTTTGTGCGGCGAGAATCGATTCAACGAGGGATGTGAACCATGTCCGAACGAAGATCGTTATCACCGGTCACGTACATCTCAACGGACGCGACAGAGCCAGGCCCGCGGGAAGGGATCGGACTGTGCCTTTCCGGCGGTGGTTTTCGAGCAATGCTCTTTCACCTCGGGGCATTCCGGCGCTTGAATGAAACAGGAGTCCTGCGCCGGTTAACTCGCGTCTCCAGCGTTTCCGGCGGGTCGATCACCAGCGCGATGGTGGGATTGGCCTGGAGCAAGCTCGATTTCGACGAAGCTGGCGTTGGACGCCGGTTCGAGGCAGAGGTGACTAAACGTATCCGCGCTCTAGCGGACCGGACAATCGATCTCCCTGCCGGGTTGCTTGGCGCAGTACTGCCAGGACCGGCGAGCGACCGGTTGATCAATGCCTACAGAGAGCACCTGTTCGGCCATCACACGCTCCAGGATCTACCTGACGACAGCGCTGGTCCGAGGTTCGTGATCAATGCGACGAATTTTCAGTCGCTCGCCATTTGGCGATTCTCGAAACCGTTCGAGGCCGACTATCGCGTCGGCATGATCAAGAACTCAACGACGGAACTTGCGCTAGCGGTCGCGGCCTCGTCGGGGTTCCCGCCGTTCTTCTCCCCGGTTGTGCACGATCTCGACCCTGGACAATTCGCGCCAAACAGTGGCGAAGATCTCCAGCGTGAACCATTCACCAAACGAGCCCTTTTGGCCGACGGCGGCATCTATGACAACCTGGGCCTAGAGACTGTTTGGAAGAAGTACAAGACGGTACTGGTAAGCGACGCGGGCGGACGGGCTGGCCCGGAGGAAGATCCGCCAACCGATTGGATTCGGATGTTGCGGCGCGTTTATGTCATTACAGACCAGCAAGTTCGCAACCTACGCTCTCGCCAGGTTGTTGGCTCCTATCAGCTTCCACCGGACGATGCGGATCACCGATTGGGAACTTACTGGGGGATCCGGACCAACATTACTCACTATCCTCTGGAGGGACATCTTCCTTGCCCGCACGATCAAACAATGGCATTGGCGCGGGTGAAGACGCGGCTGGCCAAGGTCGATCGCGTGCAGCAAGAGCGATTGATCAACTGGGGTTACGCTGTTTGCGATGCCGCGATCCGGTCCTACGTTGATCAATCGTTGCCCGCACCCGCGGGGTTCCCATACCCTGACGCGGGCGTGGGCTGAAGCCCGGACTCGCACCGCTTCGCAGATAAGTCGAGAATCAATCGATCTTCAGCGACTGGATTAGCTGCCGGTCATTGAATCCGAAGCGATAGGTGAGGTTTGCGGGGCTACCGGGGAAGTTGCCTGAGACTCGCGCGACCACGATCGTGTGCTCACCCTCGGGTTCCGACTCGATCGGCTCGGCCGTGACCTGATACTTTGCGCTCGTCGCTTGCTTCCAGGCGCGAATAGCATCGATTCCCGCAATGTCTTCGCCTTCGTCGTGAACGACCGCATCATCGGCGAAGCAGGCAACGGGCCCATCGATCTCGTGGGCATTCTGGGCCGCGAAGTAGGTTGCCAACGTTTCATTCAGGTGGGGTGTCATTGGTTCTCCTTTTAGTCGGATTGCATAGCTGTCATCGTGATGCTAACATGCGTAAATGGCAAGTACTGACAGAAAAGTATGGTACTCACCTACAGGTAACCTCCGAGATGTAACACCCGATATGGCCGCGACCGGTGTCGAGGTCGCACTAAAGATGCTCGAAGGGCGATGGAAGATGAGCATCATTTTTCAGTTCTTCGCCAAGGGCGTGCTGCGCTTTTCCGAGCTCGAACGGGCGATCCCGGACGTTTCGCAGAAGATGCTGATTCAGCAGTTGCGGATGCTCGAACAGGATGGAATCGTCACGCGCACGGTTTATCCGCAGGTGCCGCCGAAGGTCGAATATGGGCTGACGGAGTGGGGTCAAGCGTTGTGCCCGGCGCTGGACGCGTTGCTTGAGTGGGCGGCGATACGAAAACAATGGGAATAAGCACTCATGCGACTCCATGTTAGCATCGCGCCTCTTCGCAAAGAGTTGCCCCAAATTCGCACCTGGGAGCGTGATGCATTGGAATCACTGCGATAACGTACTACAGATTGTAGTGACTTATGAGAAAATCATTCGAGTGGGATGAGTCAAAGCGACTGTCCAATATCGAGAAACACGGGACTGACTTCAACCGAGCACGCCTCGTATTTGATGGCCGCGCGATCATCAACGTCCAGAGCAACCATTTTGCTGAGGATCGAATACTGACCACCGGCATGCTGGAAAACCGATTCATAACTGTCGTTTGGACGGATCGCAACGGCACAATCCGCATAGTCTCGGCGAGGAGGGCACGAAATGGTGAACAAAACCGATACCGTGCGGTACACGGAGGATGAACTAGATGACAAACTGCGTCGGGGTGAGGATCGAACAGATTGGGCCCGGGTTGACTCGTTGACGGAGGCTGAATTGGAAGCATCGATCGACTTACAGGAAGAAGGTGAAGTCGATTGGGCATCCGCCACGATTGAAATCCCCCGGCCTAAGCAACTCCTTACGATGCGTTACGACCCGGGAGTCATCGAATGGTTCAAGGCCCAAGGTCCTGGTTACCAGTCACGAATCAATGCGGTTTTGAAGCAATACATACAGGCACACTCTAAGTAAGATTCCGGTGCAGTTTGGTTATCCAGGTCACAATTGAGCCGGACTAAGGTGGATAACTTCTGAAGCGCGGATCATGCCGTTGGGGTCAACGACCTGCGGAGAGTCAGGTGCAGGCAAAGTCAGGACGATACCGTTTGCCATGAGGTCGGTGCCAGTGGCTTTGTAGGTCGCAGGGTTGTCTTCGAAGCTAATGCGATAGTTTGTCTCCGGGCGCAATCCATGCAACGGGATTGATTTGCTGTCGAGCTCTCCGCCGAGCCGGAAGGCAAAAACGATCACGGTGTCCGAGTCCATATCGTACGTGCCGATTGCGTCCCAGCCGTCCCAGCCGCGGCCGGTTTGTTCGAGCGGTTTCGGTTCGAGCAGATGCAGAACCTTTCCGTTGAGGATTTGTCCACGAATGCGTTTGAAGAGGGCGATCCCGCGTGCCAGAGCGTTCCAATCTTCGCTACCCTCGACGACGGTTTTGATTGCGGTCATCAAGATCATTGGGCCGCCAAACACATGGGAGCGGTAGTCCCAGTCGGTCAGGCCTCGCCGATGAATTTGTATTCGGCGGTCATGTCGCAGACATAGTTGACCAGGAACCGCGGTGGGAGCACACACGAGCTTGGCCAGGTGTGGACGCGCTCATCGAGCGAGCTCAACGCATCGACTCCGATCGAAGTGGTGTGCTGCTGAGCCATTTTGAAGGCGGGAAATCCGATGCCGGTATCGCAGTGCTCGATCATGACTTTGGGCCGACGGGCATGGAAGCGGGCGAGCACGTCGTCGAAGCCTTCGGCGATGGTCTGATAATCGTTCGTGGCGTGCAGCTCTTGCGTTACTGGGTTGACGGGTCCCCAGAGGTAGTGAACAGTCAGAAAGTGGTCGATCTTTGTTTCGTCGGCGACGCGCACAAGGGTTTCGACCAGCCAGTCGCGGGTTGCGGCGTTGCCGAGGGTGAGGCCGTAGACGTTACCTTCACGGTGGTATGCCCACTGTCCTGGTCCGTTGCCCCAATCTGGATGCTAGATAGGCGCTGCAGAGCGACGAGATGTTGCCGTAGCTGAGGTGGATACCGAAGCGGATACCCGAGGCGTGGGCGATATCGGCGATCGGGGCGAGCCCATTCGGAAAACGATCTTTGAGCGGATACCAGTCCGGATCTTCCCAACCGAAGTCGACGACGAATTGCTCGACGCCGAGTCTCCGGCAGAGATCGAGGCAAAAGTACATGGAAGGTTCGTCGATATCCGCGATATAGCCCCAGCTATTGAAGGTCACGTGCGGGAAGAGCTCGTCGTCAGCTTTCCAGGACAAGATGTCGTCCACAAAGCGGTGGCAGCGAAATGAGAGCTCGTCGAGGTCGCTTTCGGCAAGCACGACGAACCCCGCCGGTCCGGTTAGGGTCTGACCAGGTCTGATCTGATACTCCGGGAAGAGCGCGCAATCGAGCACGAGCCAGCCGTTGCCGATGAGATCGCCGTACCCGCAGACCGCTTCGGCGTTGCTCTCCCAGCCGATGACGATCCCTGGACCGTTGTTAGGGGAGGTAAGCGCCAGCCAGGTTGCTTCCTTCCGATAACCGGAGGTGATGTCTGCAACTTGACCGGTTTTGAGCTCTTCGGACGACCAGGAGAACCAGTTCGGCCATTCCGGGCGTTGCCGGTGTCGTGGCGCTCGAGACCGTGATATGCGGTCAGATTCCCCCAAAACGCGTCGAAGACCCAATGAAAAACCGGCAGTTTCGACAGGACGGCCGTGTCGGTGCCCTCGTTGGTAATCTCGACCCATTGGCGAATTGCGGGGTGTCCAGGGAATGCTTCGATTTGCCACTTGTAGCTGAGTGAGCCGTGGAGCGGCCGCGTTTGCCAGATTGCACGTGTTCGGCCGTCGGGATCAATTTCGACGCGCGGCGGTTCCAGGTCCCGATGGGCGGGACCACGCAACCGCGTCGAGTAATCGAAGCTTTCTCCGTTTTCTGCAGGCAAATAGAGCTGGCAAGGGAAGTCCTGTTGGATCCATTCGACGCCACTTGGCGTGTGTGCCAGCCGGGTTGCAACAATCCGCCCGTTCTCGTCCCATTGCCATTCCGCTGTGACATCTGGATGTCTCAGCATAAGCCGCCGAGAGGCCGACTCGATGACGAAACTCGAAGAGATTGGGAGTTGGTCCATGAGCAATCCTTCAGGCCGCAAACTCTGATGGTCCCATTCGAGAGGCTACCTTGGCGATAGGTGACGTCTCCAACCTTAATCGCGTCGCGTGGTAGGAGATGTAGCATAGAGGTGCCGGATGACTTCTTCGATGCCTGGATCTTCGATGCTCATGTCCCGGATCGAACCGTAAGCACCCATTAATGTCAGGATTTCGGGCGCGGTGTGCGCGGTTCGATCGAACGAGACTTTTACTCTCGGACCCTCCTGGTCAACGATCGCGATGGTCGGTTCAGCTGGCGCACGACGGAGATCCGGAGTTTCGTCATAGTCGATGACGATCTGGCGATCCGAGGAGAAGTCGGTTCGCGGCTGACTCAGAGCGCCATCGTGGATGATCCGGCCATGGTCGATTACGATGATTCGTTTGCACAATCGCTCGATGCCGGCGAGATCGTGTGTTGTCAGCAGGATCGTGACGTTTTTCTCCTTGTTGATCTCGGTCAGGAAATCGCGTATGCGTGATTTTGCGACCATATCGAGACCGATCGTAGGTTCATCCAGGTAGAGGATCGGCGGTTCGTGCAACAGGGCGGCGGCGAGATCGCCCCGCATCCGTTGACCGAGCGAGAGTTGTCGAACCGGTGTCTCGATGAGGGAGGCGAGATCGAGCAATTCGGCCGCCATCGCGTAATTGCGCTTGAAGCGATCGCCGGGTACTCGGTACATGAACTGCAATAGTTCGAGCGATTCCGAAAGGGGCAAATCCCACCAGAGCTGCGTACGCTGGCCGAAGACCACACCTTGAATGTCGCGAAGCGCCAGCGCTCCAACCCGGTTTTCGGGTCGACGGCATGCAGGCCAACTTCGCCATCGACATAGATCGTTCCGTCGATAGAGGTGATGTTGGAGATATACCCGCCGCCATGCGTGCTGAACCGCCACTTCTCAACCGGATCACCGGCAGGGCCGGGACCCGGCATTTCGCCCGTCCGAATGGCGTTTCCGCGGAACATGGGGACGTCTGCCGTGTCCCCACGGACGATTCCGGCCGAGGAGACAATCAACAGCAGGCATGCAATCAGGATTCCGCCAAATCGAGACCGTCCAGACACTTTGCACCTCCACATTCGCGTTTGCCGAGCGCCGGCTTCAAACGTCATACGTCGCGCCGGACCGGAATGCCCGCGCTTACATCATCCGGGGATCGCAGTGACAAAAGAGACAAATTTCTCTGGTGGTTCGCAACAGAGCTCCATGCCACAACACTCCAGAGGAGAGACGAAGGGCAACCGGTGCTCTCGTACGAAGAACCTGTTTGGGAGCTCGGTGAAAGTAAGCACAGCATGATGAAAAGAGCGCTGGACGTATGCGGCATTTCAAGCGAAAACCGCGGACGAACCAGCGCATTGATGCGGTGAGGGCGCCTCCCTGAATCACCCGATTACGCCACTTCCTCGAGCAAACTCGGCAGTAAGCCAATCGGACCTATGCGTCTTCGGGCGCGATCCGCCACAGTTCCGCACCGGTCTCTTCGTCAAGCGCGTAAATCTGGCCGGCAGCAAGGAATACGGTGCCGCCAGCAATCTCCGCGGATTCTTCCGTCCAAGTAGTGATGCCGCCGATCGGCGGAATGACCACATCAGACGCCTGCCATCTGATTTGTCCCGTTGCCAGGTCCAGGGCACAGAAGGTAGTGGCATCACATGCAACGAAGACGTGTTGGTCTGTCACCGCAATCGGTGACTTCACATTGCTGGCAGCTTGAAACCGCCATTTTTCCCGCCCGTTCGAAATGTCGAGCGAGTAGATCATGCCGCTCAAATCTGCCGCGATGACTGTCCCTGGCCCTAGGAGGATGGCTCGTAAACTGCTTTCCTGTCCCTGGAACTTCCAGGATTGCTCACCGGAAGCGAGATCCAGGGCGAGGACGGAATCTCCGCCGCCGGCGTACACCATCTCATCGACCACGACCGGCTGGTTGGCACCAAACACCGAGAGATCCAGGACCCAGGACTCCGTTCCGGTTGCCGAGGCGATCGCCCTGATCGTGCCGTCATCGCCCGCGATTAGGAGTTGACCATCTGCCAGCACCAGGTCGGCCATGACAAACGAAAGATGGTCATGTCGCCAACGAACCTTGCCGGTGATCGCGTCGAGTGCGTGCAACGTTCCCCAGCTCGTGGCGTACAGCATGTCGCCGGCTGCAAGAAGTGCTAATGACTTGTCCCCGGTGTCGCGTCGCCAGAGTTCTTCTCCGGTCGTTTCGTCCAAGGCGTGGACAACCCCATTATCTGCGCCGACATACACCAGATCGTTGGCAACGACTGGGATCGGATAGGTGTAGCCAAAGCCGATTTCGACCTGCCAGATTGATGAACTGGTTTCGGAATCGAGTGCAGAGACTTCGCCTTCCGCGGTGATAGCGTAGATCACTCCGTCTATTGGTCGTGGAGAGAAGTGGCTGACATTTCCGGTCACGAAACGCCACATCTCCTCCCCAGTGACCTGATCGAGCGCGTAGAGCGCGTTGCTGTCTCGTACGAAGACGCGCCCATCGAATGTGGCTAACCCGTACGCGGAACTTTCTTTCCCAGCCGCGATTCTTCGCTCCGAAACTTCGAGAGAATCGTCTGGCAATCCTTCAAGACCGACCCGCGCTAATAAACCGGTACCCGCTGTGGAATTCGAAGGCTCGGCGATCGCCAGGGTTGGATAATCTCCTGAAGAGAGGACAAAAAGCACAGCCACTGACAATGCAACGATCCGGGTGCTATACATGGCTTGCTCCTCAACACGTGCCCCGGCAAAAAGGGCAGTGATCATGCGGTTTGGCGGACGGTAACAAACGTCAGTTCTGTTTTCTTATGGCGCTGAGACACTTTTCAGAAGCGTCTCCTTTGGGCGTCGCAAGGGAAGTGATTGATTCCGCGAGAACATGGCCCACCAGGAGTACGTTTCGCTTCTCAACGAGGCGGTCAGCCGTTCTGCAATGAGGATACGAACGCCCAAACTCACCGCTGACACAAGTTCAATCGGCCGCCCCGCCGCAGCCCGCAGCACCCGCGGGCGCAAAGCCCGCAGAGTGCGAACAGCAAGAGAAGACCCGTGACAACAAAACGTTTGTGCATAACACGTCTCCGTTTCGGACGCTTCTGCTAGCTCGCAACCGGAGTTGTGGTGGGGCTGGATAGGGCGCCGGCATCGAATGCGCACACCGCGGCGTTACCGTCTGCGCCGAATCCGCGAACGAACAGCAGGTCGGCAACGAGCCAGGGCGACGTGTCGATCAACCACACCTCGCGGCTGACGATCGACCAGATCGTTTGCCCGCTCTCGGCGTCGAAGGCATAGATGACGCCGTACATGTCATCTTCGCTGCCGCCGATGCCCTCCATCAGCAACAACCGTTCGTTGTCCGGCGCGTACCCTGGATCGAAGAAGCTGACCCCTTCGCCGCGTAGATTCCGAGTCCAGAGGTCGGCTCCAGTCTCGCTGTCGAGCGCAACCACGCTCGATCCCGCGCCAACGATAATGGTTCCGCCGATGATTAGTGGCGTGGTCGCGACGGAATTAAGGAATGAGCGCGAACCACGCAACGCGCCGGTTGTGGGATCGAGGAGATAGATTGTGCTGCCGGTCAGTTCGAGATCGCCTTCCAACGCCTTGAGCACGACCACGCCCGCACCCGCTGTGCCCGCCCAATCCCAACCGTCGTAGGAGCCATCTGCTCCCGCCACGAACGTCCGTCGCCACAATTCCTCCCCACTCGTTCGGTCGATGCCAGCGACTGCGCCGCCGTCCAGTCCGACGACGAGGGTGGTTGCATCGGCAACGACAATTGGCCCAGGACGCGGACCGCTCGCCGCGACCCAGAGCAGACTGCCAGTCGCCCCTTCAAATGCGGCAACACTACCGTTGCTGATTGGGACGTAAGCAATTCCATCACTGACGATCGGTGGGTACTGCATCCCGGCCTGAAGTTCGATGCTCCAGCGCTCAATCCCGGTCGCGAGGTCGACCGCAAAGACCCGGCTGGAAGTTTCCGAATCCGCCCCTGTCGCGATCACGAGCCCGCCGACCGGCGCGGTCGCGACCAATAACCCCGATCCCGCGCCGGTGACCGGGAGAAGCCACTGTTCGTTTCCCGTCGCAGGATCGACGGAAATCAGCGCGGTCGGCTTTTGCTGGCTCGGAACCACCAGGTGCTCGGTCGTAATGAGGAGACTCCTGGGCTGGAAAATGCCGGCAAGAAAGATGGACAGTCCTTGCAGAGAATCTTCACCCGCGGAGTTGCACCAGACAGGCGTCGTTTCCAGCATGCGGGTTTGTCCGCCACCTGCCGTCGCTGGCTCCCATAGGACCGAGCCGTTGTCCGTGATGACGTCGCCGACAATTTGTCCGGTGTTATTGACGTCGTTCGCGAGGCTATGCCGGTCGTACGGGAAGTCGCCAAGATCGATGATCTGCCCGCCATCCCAGAACATCGCTTCGCCCGAGGGCCGATCGGCGGCGCAGAGCCGACCATCACTAATGACGTGGAGCGCCCCGCTGAACCCCCTCACCGCGACTGAAGCGAGTTCATCACGGCTCTCGAGCGCAATCAATCTGGCTTCCCAGGCGTAGCCGACGATTTGGCCGCTGTCGTTGATCGCGTTGGCCACGCTGCCGCCACCTCCGTCCGGGTAGCCGAGATCACGAATCTGCCAGTTCTCCCAGAGCACGGCGTGGTCCGATCCATCCTCTGACGCCGCCCACTCGACGATCTGGCCCATTTCGTTGAGATCACGCGCTTCGCTTGCTTCGTCAGGCACGAGCGGCGGCAGTGCGGTGATGTTCCCGTCCTCCCAGCGGACGGCGTGCGGAACGCCAGCGGCTGAAATCGACGAGCCAACGATCACGTCCCCGTCGCTGATCGCGCTCGCCTGACCGGAGGTATCACCGGGCAAAAGTGGAAGTTCTTTCGCGACTCCAGGAACGACCCAAAATGCTGGCACGAGAACACCATCGTCCGCTGCAATCACGCCGGCAACGACGGCGGATTCGTTGACATCGAACGCGGCACCGCCCGATCCTGCCGGAGCACTCTCGAGTACTTGGACGGCACCACCAAAAGACCGAGCAGATGCGTCAGACCAGAGCACCGGACGTGACACTCCGGATGGTCCGACGCTGCAGCCTACCTTCTGGCCAAATTCGTTGACTGCGTAGGCCATGCCGGTTTGGTCACCTTCGGGGAGCCGGAGATCGGTGACATTCCCGTCGATCCACTGGGCAGGAATGGGTGGCTCATCAGAAGGCTCGTGTGAACCAACGACCGTACCGGACTCACTGATCGCATTCGCGGAACTGAGCCCGAGCGACGTGACCTGGAGTGCCGCCGAAGTATTCTCCCCGGCAACCTCCGTGGCCACCGAGCCGACAGGAACCGCGTCCCAGCGAACCGCGTGATCGCGCGTACCCCACGTGTTCTTGACTTCGATCATGCCGGTGATCTGACCGGATTCGTTGATGGAACGCGGATCGCTCGATTGTCCGCCGGGGAGCGTGCCGAGGAGCACGATTTCCCCATTCTCCCACAATACCGCATGCCATGGCCCGTCATGGACGCCGGAGACCCCGACGATTTGCCCGGCGTCATTGATGTCGAAGGCGTGGCTCTGATCGTCGCCCGCGAGCGTCCCAAGATCGGTGATTTGCCCGTCCTTCCACATGACGGCGTGTCGAAGATCCTCCTGGCGCTCGGTCGAAGACTCGGCCCAACCAACGATTTGACCGGAATTGTTGATGGCGGTCGCGACCCCTTCACCCGATTCGACGAGCCCACTAAGAGAGGTGACGGTGACGCCATCCCAAATCACCGGCCGCCAATATGCCTCACCGGTCACATGGGCGCCGCCGACGATCTGGCCCGAGTCGTTGATCCCCTTTGGACTGCTGGTGAAGGCCTCGGGATAAGCTGGCAGCTCGGTAACCACCCCGTTGTCCCAGCGAACCGCTTTGGGCCAGCTGCCGAGCTCCTTATCGGATTCTCCGACGATCACACCCGCATCATTGATCGCGATCGCCCGGGAGCGAATGTGTCCTGGTAGCGGAGGGAGTTTGGTGACCACCCCATTGTTCCAAAGCACACCGCTCTCCTCGTCATAGCCGAATCGGGGCGTCGTTCCCGCGATTTGGCCAGAGGAGTTGATGTCGTTTGGAACCGCATGGTCGCCGCCTTCCAGCTTCTCTATCTGGCCAGACCGCCAAATCACCGGGTACACAACGCCGTTGCCGTATACAGCCGTGCCAACGATGTGGCCGGCGTCGTTGATCGCGTTGGCTTCGCTTTCTCGGGTCGTGCCCTCGATCGACAGGTCAGTCGGGTTGTAGTCGAGCTGCCCTGCAGCGGCTCCATCGGGACCGGCAGCATCGAGACCTCCAGTGAACGGTGTCGCCAGCAACATCAATGCTGCGACCAATCGGATGACGCGGCGGCTGAACATGTCAAGCCCTCCAACTGACGCGGGTGAACACGTCCGATGGATGCAGTGTGACGCCGATGCCGCCTCAAATATGTTCGGAAAGATTTTCGTGAGTCGCACATGCGCAACAGTTCAATCGGCACGGGTTTGGTTGCGGTTCCGGCAGCTTACTGAGTATTGGCGACACTGAATGGGGAGGGGTCCCGGCAATTTCGCAACAGTGAAGTGCAACGGAAGCTGGCAAGAACGCAAGCGCGCACAGGAATCATCAGTGGACGCCACTTTCCATCAACTCCGCCTCACTTGGCGGCCGAATGTTGCGATTTTTGATCAATCGAATGGCGAATGGCGCACTTCAGAGACACAGACTCGCTATGTTGATGTCATTGACCGTCCCGGCTGAACCGGAGAGGAGATTCGTGATGGAAAGCGCGATGGTCCATCCTGGCACATCTGAATGGCCGCGAGACACTGAATCCACTCTTCCCGTAAATGACCAGCCCTCGACCTTGGAATGCCGCCCGATCGATCTCAGTGATTTGGAGCTGTGGCGTGAGAAGGGATTGATCAGCCGCGACCAAGTGGCTGACATCAGGGCATTCGTCGGCGCTCAACCCACGGAAATGCCGACGAGCCGGGTCAAGCAACGTGTCGCGGGTCTCAATTTCGTCAACATTGCCTATTACTTTGGCGGCTTTCTCGTGTTGCTTGCCTTCACGTTTCTGCTTGGCTCTCAGTGGATCGACGCCGGCAACGAAGGGCAAATCGCGATCGCTGTTTTTGCGATTGCGATCCCGCTGTCGATTGGGATGATGCTCCGGAAAGGCGAATTCACCACACCTGGAAACCTGTTGATCTTTGCCGCGACAGGAATTGTGCCGCTGCTCGTTTACACGATCGAGAAGGCAACAGGCTTCTGGCCGGGTGAGGAGAAGCCGGGTCACTTCAATGACTTCTTTGAGGATGTCCTTCCTGCCTGGATCGTGATGGAATTCGTCGCAATCGCCGCGGCTCTCGTTGTGGTGTGGAGAATCCGATTTCCGCTGGTGACCCTCCTGATCGCTTTCTGGACCTGGTACCTCTCGATGGACTTCGTCCGGCTCATCACGGAGGAAAAAGATTATGCATGGGAACGTGACACGGGCCGGATTCTCTCGATGCTGATCGGTGCTGGAATGATTGGCGCCGGGCTGTTGCTCCAGCGGCGCACTGAGCGCGACTACAGTCTCTGGCTTTACCTCTTCGGCCACGTGACCGTCTTTTGTTCGTTCTCCGCGATCGCGCTCGATCACCAGGCACTACTTGGCTGGCTGGTCTATCCCCTCGTCTACCTGGGTGTGGTCGTCATGAGCGTTTGGCTCCAGCGCAAAGTCTTTCTCGTGTTCGGCGCCATAGGCAGCTATTGCTGGGCCACCTATATTGTGTTCGAAACGTTCCACGGCGCGTTGGGGATCTCGTTCGGGATGGCGTTCATCGGGATCATGATCGTCCTCTCCGGTGTGCTGTATCGGAACTCGATCGAACCATGGCTGCAGGAAAGGATGTCCGGCCATCGCCTCGCGATCTGAACGTGTGACGGCGCGGCCACTAGCATTGAGGGAGCTTGATGGCGCGACAGCTATGGAGTGGTAATCACGAGCTCGAGGTCCGTCGGATTGAACCCGTTGGTTTCGTTCATATCCTGCGGACAGGCCGAGACAGCGACTATCAAATCCATCAACGCCTTCATTTCCACGTGGTCGCCAGCTCGCGAAATCGGCTCCTGCACAGTGAATCGCCCCTCTGAGTCGACCTCGACATTCATGAACCAGTTGTGTGCGTCGGGGACGCGCAAGTATGTCAATCCGTATGGGGCCATCGCCTGGGCGCAGTTGTTCCGGCAATTGGGGTGATCCGGCATATTGAACCCGGTCGCATAGCGCTCCTTGTCACATGGCGCGACAAGCAGATCGTGGCAGCCAACCGTGTCGGCCACGAGCTCGAACATCGGTTTGCGGGCATTCGAGTAGAGCAAATCTCCTGGTTTCAACCGCAGCCCCAATGCTTGAGTTCGGGTGTGCGTCGGCGAGAGCGCCTCGTCGATGTTGGATGCATTGAAAGCGAAGAAGTCGGCAACCTGCTTCCCTCGAAGATCGATCACCTTCAGCAATTCGCCGGCGCGAACGCTGATTGCTACTCCCGAACTGGCTGGAACATGAACGCGGCGTTCGCCTGAAGTCATCTCGATGGTCCTCTCATGTGGGCAGACTCGAACATCGAGCCGTGCTGTGGTGCTTTCCGGTAGTTTGAATAGTAATCGCGGATTTCGGGAACACTTTGGGGCCGAATTTAGAGCGGCGATGCCCGCGCCAAGCTTTCTGCCACCGAGGTTCTTGAGTTTGAAGCGACCGGTTTGAACTGTTGCGGAGGTGTGACGGGGTTGCTGTTCAACTTGACGTGTTGTGCTGATTAATTCGTTAGGCTGAGCTTGGAGTCGCGTGCGAATTCCGACGGCGCCGTCGACGTGGAGCGGCGAAGGCACTCTTGTCGTCGAGGCGCTCGAGAAAGGAACGGATCATGACATCCAACTGCAAATTCCAGGAGCAGCCTGCTCAATTCTCGTTGTACATTCGGACCCGAGCAGCCGTGCAGGAGTTACCGAAGGTGTTTGGGGAGGCTTTCGGCGAGATCATGCAATACCTCGGTGAGCTTGGGGAGAATCCGACGGGCATGCCATTCGCCGCGTACCACAACATGGACATGCAGGATCTCGATCTGGAGATTGGGTTTCCAGTTTCAAGGGAGCTTCCCGGCAAAGGGCGCGTTGTCCCGGGTGAGATTCCCGGCGGACAGTGGGCCACACTGATGCACATTGGACCGTAGGATCAGGTCGGTCCGGCGTACGATACATTGATGAAGGAGATCGCCGAACGTGGTCAGGAAGCGGCCGGGGCGGCGTACGAGTTCTACTTCAGCGAGTCGGAGACTCCGCCTGAAAAAATCCAGACCCTTATCGGCTTTCCGCTAAGAAACCTGTAACGCCGAAGACGCACACAAGAGCCTGCTGACGACACTGAAGGCATGATACGATCGAGTAATGGGTTACCCGTTGCGATTCCATGTGCAGCTTCTTCCGAACGTCGGATGGAGTGAGTTACGCGCACGAGTTTTGCGGCTCGAGGAGCTCGGCTTCGAGGCGGCGGCCCTGGCCGACCATTTTGTCGATTGGACCAACCCCGCGGTTCCGTGGTTCGAGTCGTGGACGGCGCTCGCCGCGCTTGCTGAAGCGACCGGCACGATCCGGTTGACAACGGTTGTCACGCAGATCCCGCTTCGCAATCCCGCGATACTCGCCCGTCAGGTGCTGACGCTTGACCACATCTCCAATGGCCGCGTCGAATTGGGATTGGGAACCGGGCTGACAATCGATCCCTCGTACCGGATGGCCGGCCTACCGAATTGGGATGTGAAAGAACGAGTCAGTCGTTTCGAGGAGTATGTCGATCTCGTGGGTCGTCTTTTATCGCAGGAAATCACGACCTTCGACGGCCACTTCTATCAAGTCGATGGTGCGGTCATGAATCCTCGACCTGTCCAGGCGCCGCGACCACCGATTTTGGTTGCTGGACTCGGGCCGCGAATGATGCGCAATGCGGCCCGCTTTGCCGATATCTGGAACAGCCTGTCGTTTCTGCCGTCGCTTGACGATCAACTCGCGGAAACGCGATCGCGGTGCGCGGCGATCGATGACTGTTGCGCATTGATTGGTCGAGATCCTCGGACGCTTCGTCGCTCGTATACCATGTTTGATGCGCAGGCGAGACCCAAGGGCGGTACGATCGGGTATTACGAGTCGGTTGAGCGATTCATCGATCAGGTCAGCCGCGTCGTTGAGCTCGGGATCAGCGATATCGGGCTCTATTACCCGCTCGATCCGGCACAGTTACCCATGTTCGAGCGGATCGCCATTGATGCGCTTCCACGGTTGCGAACGGGCTCTCAGAGCATCTGACAGCGTCCGCCGGTCTCGTTCAGCTAGTACGGCCACAGGCAAACGACCGGCGAGGGAGCTCCCCGCCGGTCGTCGAGTCACAGACCGGAGTTAGTGTCCAAATCCCGGCCGCAGCGGACCGGGTTGGCCTACATCCGAGCTGCTGACATTGCCCGTTGCATTCCGTTTCTGGTCGAATGTACCTTCGATTCCGCCGCGGAAACCGAGCGCGGTCAGTGCCGCGACGCCACCCGCGATGATCGGAGCCTTCAACTCATCCGTGGCGGTCCAGGTCGTCAGGAACGTCAGAAACCCGGAACCGAATGCAAGGTATGCTCCTCTAAGGATGGCCGTGCCGATCGCACTGTTCAGATTCATGGAAATTCCTCCGGTTCTATGCGTATGCGAATGAAACCAACCGAGCTCAAGTCCGATGATTGGCCTCCTAGCGACCGTTCGAGTCCGGCAGAGGCACAGCAGGGGCGACACTCTCGTGTGGAACCCGGCCGCCATTCTCGAGAATGACGAACGGATCACGGTTCGGACCGCCCCGATAAGAGCCGATGGCAACCAGCGGCTGATCCTTGTTGATCTTTGGCGCGACAGCCTTCTTCACCGTGGCGCTGACCGGCGGAACAAGACCGTCGACCAGGATTTTGACTTCCATCAGGAACGCCAGCGCCGGGGTGTTGTGTAGATCGAAGGTTCCGACTTCTCCTCGCTTCCATGGAATCGCGGACGGAGCAGCAAATGTCTCAGCGGGCGTTGCGCCGAGAAGCGTTCCCACGTTTGCCACGAATGCCGGCCAGTAGTTGTCGTTCATCATCTGATCTGGGCAGTGGTGCCGGTCGGCGCTGCCTTCGTTGAAATCCCAGTGGCGCTTCACGCTGGCTTGTCCCATGCCGAGCGCCTTCAGTATGCCCGCGCAGAGCGCCTCCGCATTGTGCCGGGCCTTTGCCGTGTCGATCCCGGTGTTGATACATAGCTCGCAACTGATACCGCTCATGTTGCCGGGACCATCGCCGTCCGCGGCCTGCCAGGTGACCTCGTCGATCGGGATCATCTGATAGATCGCGCCGTCATCGACCGCGAAGTGGAATGAGAGCCTCTGCGAGACGCCTTTGTCGTTCAGCGCACCGTTGTGAAGATAGTTCTTGTGCATCTCAGCATCGGCGCCGGGGTTCGAGTTACCCGTTTCGTGCTGGACCCAGAACCCGGGGAGCGCTCGTTTGATGCCGGGGCGCTGATTCGGCTGGTTCAGCGAGATAACATCGTGCATGAGAGGAACTGGGACCTCGATCTCCGTGTCCAGTCCGACAACTTTGAATTTGGCCATGATCGTTTCCTCCTCAGGCTCGAGCTCAATCTGCCAGTTCTGCAGATCGGTCTCGATCGACCGCACGTACTGTTGTTCGTTGTTGCCATCGCTTGATGGCGCGTAGATGTGAATCAGTTCTGCAATCGTTGTCGTGTGCGCGTAAATGCCGTTCTTGTACGTGAGCGACGTAATCCAGCCGCGCCACTCCGCGAGCCCCTCGACCGCGCTTGCGAACGACATGAACCCGTCGCCATCCGGCGGCCGCAGATTCAGATAGTTCTTGTTCGCCTCACTGTTCGCGTTGAACGCGGTTCCGAACCGCGATTCGACCCGTAACATCGCCAGGCAAAGCGCCGTGTGCGGTTCCGCCGCCACGTATGCCTCTTCAGCCATCGCGTGAAGCGGACTTCCCGTGTCCTTCAATGTTCGCGCCCAGATGTCGCGCGACACGTTTCCGATTGATCGCCAGTTCGTCAAAGGGCCTCCTTTCTGTGGGTAATCGTTCGTCCAACATGTCGGGTCATTGGGAATGACGACAGCTTGAACCGAAGCGGCAGCTAGATCATGATGAGGACTATGGGATTTCGCCTGGGGATTTTCGTCGTGACAGAGAGGATCGTGGAAACGGCGATGCGGCAATTGCGATAGCCGGCAAAGTGAGACCGGGCGGCTGAGCCGGCCCGTTTTTCATTTCGCCCGAAGTTTCGGGCTATTTTGTTATCTGGGTGAGTCGCGTAGGACTCGAACCTGCAACCGATTGATTAAGAGTCAATTGCTCTGCCAATTGAGCTAGCGGCCCAGATGCGGGGGTTCACGAGTCTGTGCGGGACCTCGGCTCCACGGTTGAGGATCAACTTGGATCAGCCAGCGGCTGTATCAGCACCCGGGTTTTGTCTGCCAGGCTCCTCGCTTGATCCTTTGAGCCCATCCCTTCGATAAGGCAGTGAGCCGGGTTTTCCGGTAGAGGATCCCGGTGTACTGTCGGGCCGAGTGCGCGAACGTCGCCAATTCGCAACGCCCCTAACCCGAAGCCGGGCCGAATCTTCAGTGCGTCCTCGGGAGAGTTGATCATGCTCGCGAGGTCGACCGAAATCGCGGCATCAAATCCCTTTCCCGTCTTGAACGCACTGGAGTTGACCGTGCCATCGGCGCGAAGATGATGAGGCGAGAGCCGGCGATAGAGGTAGTCGTCGTCTGACAGCTCCAACATGCTGGTCGGATCAGACTAAGCAGCGAAAACGCTAAGCATTGCTCGTAAAACATCGGCCCATGAAGCGACGTCGGCCTCTGCCGTAGCGACATCGCCCCTTCGGTCGATCTTGACCAAGTAACCAAGATCGCCGCTTGGACCAACTTCAAGTTCGACGATGCCTCGCGCTCCCCGCCACTCCAACTGGACACCACCGTGGGCAAGCGGAGCGACTGAATACGGGACCGCCGCGGCGTCCACGCGCGAGCCGAAGAGATCCGCTGCTATCTCCACCCACTCGATCGCTGCCGTCCGCGCGACTGAGGTTGCGGGCAAACCGCCGTACGAATCCCAATCTGGTTCAAGCCGTCCCAAACTCTCGATTCGGGTCAGTGTTTGTTTGATTCGGGGATCGATCGATCGAGTTTCGGGGACGCGAGCGGAGGCGGTCGACGGACTCATTGTCATACGTCCTGGTTGAACTTAGCAGCTGTTCGAACTCGAAGATTTCAGCTGTCGCCCCCTATTGTACGCCGCAGGGCGCCCGTAAGTGAGCAGTGGTCGTAGCGATCCGTGTGCTGGCCACGGCGTGTGGCGAAGTGCTCAACCCCACGAGCTCGTTCCAATACGGTAGTCCATGTTTAAGTTGCGTAACACGCGAAGATGCCTCAGGTGGCAGATTGTAATCTGTCTGGCGTCCGATAGAATTTCATCGGCGAAGTAAGAGCATGTCGTCCACGTAGCTCGACGCGTAGCCATTCGGCCAGCGAATCGCCTGCTCGCGAACACACTTCGGGAGCGAGATGGTGCAGATTTCGATGCCGTGCCAAGACGCCGGAAGCGATTATGGAACTGTCGGCCGCAACGAACTTGCTCCCGATGTCGAGTAACTCAGGCAACTCTGGTGCCGGCTCGTCCAATATCTACTCTCGATTACTCAAAGACCGCATCATCTACCTTGGCGCCGCGATCGACGACGCCTTTGCCACCGCAAACATTGCCAAGCCGCTGTTCCTTGAGCATGAGTCGCCGGATCAAGTCACTCGCTTCTTTATCAACTCGCCTGGTGGTGAGGTCTACTCTGGGTTAGCGATCTACGACGCGATGATGATGATTAAGCCCAACGTCGCCACCCTCTGCACGGGCATGGGAATGGCGCCGGCGAAACTGCTCCACCTGCATAGGAAATGGTTATGTTGCGATTTCCAGAGGGCTAAAGCGGTGTAGGACCTGTAACGGCGCACGCGGGGGATCCTGTCCGAGATGTCGTGGATCTGGTCACGGAGATCGATTTTGAGAACGATTATTCTGACCTGCCCCGAGGAACGCGCAGTCCCGGATCTCGAGCTACGGAGGAGACGGTCACTCTAGAGGAGCGGAGCGAGCTCATCGCCAACCCAAATTTTAACCGCGGGTGGCCGACGAACCCCACACGTCGACCCCTTAGCTCCTGCTGGCGAGCTGATTTTTCTCGAGGTGAGCCGCGTAGGACTCGAACCTACAACCAATTGATTAAGAGTCAATTGCTCTGCCAATTGAGCTAGCGGCCCAGATACTTCACCGATTGTACCCAGCCTGCCGGAAGCTGTCAAAGCCACGTGACCTCAAACAGGCAGATTCGGCCGCGCTTTGTGCCACTCCGTCGCTTGCTCGTAGGCGTGCCCGATCCGCAAAACCGTGGCCTCATCGAACGCCTTTCCGAGAATCTGCAAGCTCACCGGCAGTCCCTCGGAGAAGCCGCAGGGCACCGCCAAACCCGGAATCCCGGCCATGTTGGCGGGTATGGTGAAGACATCCGCCAGGTACATCTGGTAGGGATCGTCGGTGCGGGCACCGATCTTGAAGGCGACCGTGGGAGAGGTTGGCGCGACGATCGCGTCGACCTGTTCAAACGCGAGATCAAAATCGCGCTTGATCAGCGTTCGCACCTTCTGCGCCTTCACATAATACGCATCGTAGTACCCGCTGCTCAGCGCGTAGGTGCCGAGCATGATCCGCCGTTTCACTTCCGGACCGAAGCCCTCGCCGCGTGTCCGCTCGTACATTTCACGGAGCGACGACGCTTCCTTCGAGAGCCCGTACTTCACCCCGTCGAAGCGGGCGAGATTGGCGCTCGCTTCTGCCGGTGCGGTGATGTAGTAGGTGGGCAGCGCATATTTGGTGTGCGGCAAACTAACCGGCACAAGCTCCGCTCCGAGCGCCTCGAGCTGCTTGATCGCTTCTGCGACCGCGGAATCGACACCCGATTCCATACCGGAGACTGAATATTCCTGGGCGACGCCTATTTTGGTGCCGCGTAGATCGGATCCAAAGAGATCGCGGTAATTCTGAACGGGCACGGGGACAGCGGTCGAATCGTTTGGATCGGCGCCGGCGATCGCTTCGAGCACGATCGCGGCATCTTCGACGGTTCGGGTGAAGGGACCGATCTGATCGAGACTGCTCGCGAACGCGATCAGGCCGTAGCGCGAAACCCGGCCGTAGGTCGGTTTGAGCCCGACAACTCCGCTGAAACCGGCCGGCTGCCGGATCGATCCGCCGGTGTCGGAGCCGAGACTGACGATCGCCTCGCCTGCCGCGACTGCGACCGACGGTCCGCCCGAACTGCCGCCGGGCACGCAATCGGTATTCCACGGGTTGCGCGTAACGCCGTACGCGGAGTTTTCAGTCGAGGAGCCCATTGCGAACTCGTCGGTGTTCGCCTTTCCAATGAACACGGCGCCTTGTTCCCGGAGGCGTTTGATCACGGTCGCGTCGTAGGGCGAGCGATAGCCCTCGAGAATCTTGGACGCGGCCGTGGTCGGCGCATCGGTGGTGCAGAGCACGTCCTTCAATGAAATCGGAATACCCGTGAGCGATTTGACATCGCCGGCGGCAATCCGGGCATCGGCCGCCTTTGCCTGTTCCAGCGCGACCTCGGCCATGACATACAGGTGTGCGTGCAGCAGCGGTTCGAGCGTTTCGATTCTCGCGAGATGCGCCTCGGTCAGTTCGACCGCGCTGAATTCGCGCGCGTCGAGCAATCGCCGCGCACCGGCGGCGGAAAAATTCGTCAGATCAGTCATTACGACTCTTCCTCTTCGCCGCCAAGCGGTGTGTGAACCTCGAAAAAGCCTTCAGATTGGCGAGGGGCGTTGCGAAGAACCGCTTCGCGAGGCAGCGAGGGGCGGACCACGTCGTCGCGCATGACATTGGTCAACGTGATCGTCTGGGCCGTTGGGGAGATTGCCGCGGTATCGATCTCGTTCAACGCCTCGATGTGACCGAGGATCGACGAAAGCTGGTCGCGCATGCGCTCCATCTCTTCCGGGCTCAGCCCAAGGCGAGCGAGCGCGGCGACATGTTCGACGTCTTGAATGGTCAAACGCATGAGCCAGTGCCTCTTGAAGCGCTAAAGAACATGAAACATGGCGACAGGACGCCAACGGTCAAATCTAGCACATTGCCGCACTGTTTCAGTTGAATTTGAGCGTGAACGGTCTGGTCATCAACTTGCGAGTTGGGCAAAGATCAGGTCGACTGTCAACACCGCTTCCCGGGCGTCGCGTCCAACGAATCGCGCGTCGATACTCTCAAGGAGCCGCGGGCAAGAGACGAAGATATGCCCACCAAAGGCGATTTGAGGCGGGGTGGGCAGGTTCAGTCTGAGCGAATGAATGGAATTGCCGATTCGTTCGACTGATGTGCTGGATTTGCCCATGAGAACGACGAGTCCGGGATTGGTGCTCATTACGGAGTGCACAAGCTGAGCGTCCGGCACATTCGCGCCGAGGTAAACGATCTTGTACCCATGGCGCGAGAGGTAAAGCGAGGTCAAGAGCAGATCAATCTCGTGGGATTCACCCTCCGGGCAGGCGGCGACGATTGGACCGCGGCCCTCGTCTGGATTCGACTGATTGAAGAGCGCGCTGAGCTTTCGTTGAACGAAGGAGCAGGCGAATTGTTCGCACGAACAGGCGCCCAATGTCCGCCGAGACTCGCTCGTGATCTCCACGTAGGCGCCATACAACAGATCCTGGCAGACACTCTCGACGTTGCAAATCGAGAGTGACTCCTGAACGATCGCTCTGGCCGTCGCCCCGTCGAGTGCGTTCAGAGACTCGACAAGCTGCCGCCGCAGTTCGCTAAAAGGGGAATTCGCGACGAGACCGGGCATCTGAAGCTCAGGTTCGGTTGTGCTCTCGGTCGAGCGATTTCGTAATCTTCGGCCGTTTTGCGAATGGAACAGTGCGACCGCTTGACTGACAGTCACGCCAGTTCGCGTCTGATCGCGCAGCCACCCGATCACTGAAACATCGAGCTCGGAGTAAAGGCGGCGATTGCTCGAATCGCGGCTAGGCGCCGGAATCTGGTAACGCCGCTCCCATGCCCGAAAGGTGTCGGCCGGGACTCCGGTCCGTTGAACGACAGCCCGAGTGTTATAAATGGGTTCTGAGCTCAGTCGTTCAAACATCGGCGCGGCAGTCGACCCTCCACCACGCACTATAGAATTGACGCCGAGCAGACGTCAATGGTTTGCACAGGCTTTGCGCCACGGATTAGGACGCTAAGGGTTCGTGAGATCAGCAAGGTTCACGTTTGGGAGTACCGGTTCCTCGAACGCTTCGAGTCTTCGGTGGCGTAGGTTCGGGTGGACCGTGTTGGTGGCGCTCATCGCGTCAATGGCCGCGGCGTGCGCGGATAGCGACAGCGATCGCCGATTCGCCAACGACCCTCTGCCGACCGAAGATATCGGTGCCCAGCCGACCGTCGCTCAAACAGCGTTCGTGCCAGAGCCAACGAGGCCGCCGGCGACCCCGGTTACCTCAGAACAGCTTCTGTCGATCGTTGGAACGTCGCCCCGATTGTTCGTGCAATCAGGAAGTCGAATAGTGTCGGTGACGATCGACGGCAGCAATTCCCGAACGGTCTTCGATGCGGGCGATGATTCGATCCTCGCGCTCTCCGGTTCGCCGAATGGCGAGTTACTGGCGGTAATGGTCGCGAATGCCGCGAAATCGCAAATCAGCATCACACTCGTCAATCCGAATGCCGAAAAAATCGCGACGACTGAGATGCCAGTGGGCTCCACGGCGACTCCGGCTGCAGTAGGCGCGGGTCGGTATCGGTTGGAGTGGTCACCAAGCAACGACAGACTCTTGGTTACCCTTGAGACCGGCGGTATCCACGAAGTGGATGTCGCCGGTACGATCCGAACTATTCGCGACCCATCCCAAGCGCCGTCACCGAAAGCGGTCACATGGTCGCCGGCTGGCTCCGCGATCGCGTTTGTCGATGCGGGCGCTGACGGCAAAGCAACTGGACTCTACGTGGCGTCGATCGACGTACTGCCGGTCGACCCGGTGGAGATCATCCGGCCCGTCGAGGGACGGAGCCGCCAGATTGTCGACATTCAATGGGGCGCGGGAACCAAAGGCATCTACTACTCGGAGCGAGCCGCCAACGGCGATCTCTCGATCGGCGGTGACCTGTTTGTCGTGTCGTCCTCTGGAGGATCGCCGAAGTTGATCGCGAGCGCTGCAGGTGTCGCGCAGGCCTCGGCGATTGGCACGTTTATCGTGTCGCCCGACGGTACCGCCGTGGCCTATACGGTGATTGCACCGGGCGCGAACGGCGTCTTCGCGCACAGTTTGCATCTGAGCCAAATCGACGGCCCGACTTCGATCGGCCTAACCATCAGAGGCAGCTTCGTTGTTGATGAACTGGAATGGACATCGTTTGGACTGGCCTGGGGCGCTCACGTCATTTCAGGCGACGGAAACTGGAACCTGATCCAGGTTGCCCAGCCTGATGGCCGGGTAAGAACCGTCTACAGCGAGGAACCGAAGGGAACCCCCGTCGCGTCACCCGCAACCTTGAGCAGCCCGGTTGCGAGGAACTCCCCGGGCTAAAGCCTGTTGGTCAACTCGCAAGGCGCCTCCGAGGCTAAGAACGGGCGACTGACCACACCGAATGAAGATTGCCCTCCCTGTTCGCCGCGTTTCGGGTATGAGTCCCGGATGGGCTTCCGAGACTGAGCACAAGGTTTTGAACCCTGTGTACCGCGGAAGCCGCAAACTGAGTCCATCGCGGGGTTGATCGACACAACAAATGGCATCCAGAGTGTGGCGGAACGCAAGATGTTGAGCCGGTTGTGTTAGGCTCCGATTTTTGGGATCGTCGTCGAGAAGCTACGGCTTGATCTCTTCCCCGTCGAAGATGTTCTTCGCCGCCTGAAGTCTCTGGAGATCCAGATCGATCGAGTTTGAATCCGAAGATGGGGTATTCTCAATTACCGGCGGAGTCGATTCAGGAGTGTTTTCAGCGACCCCGATTGGAGACGGTGCGATTGATCGCGGTGGATTCGAAATTGATGCCGGCCGGACCGAAGGTTCGTCGCCGCGCATGATGCAAACAATCGTGATCGTCCGGCCAACGATTCGTGAGATCACATCCTCGACCACGCTCCTAGCTTCGTCCTCGTTCATCCGCTTTCGGTGAAAATCGTACGCGGCGACCAGCGTGATCTCGTTGCCACTGATCGCGATCGGATCGATAGAGGCGAGCAGCGCCTCGATCCTCCGGTTGACTGCCTTCACGTCATTTCGAATACGCGGCCACAGCTCGGCGATCTGGTCGACTGTGAATCCAGTGCCGTTGGCAGATAGGACGGGAGCTTCTTGAATCGGCCCCGGGGCGGGAGACGGAGACGATCGCCGCGGTCGCTCAGTTTCGGATGCGGGTTGCGGTGGAACGACCTGAAGGTGCCCACCGCGGGCACCACCTCGCAGCCGGTCCTTCAGCGCCGTCGTTGGCGGCGTTGAGAGGAGATCTCGATCGTCGGGCCGCGCAGTGGTAGCCGTTTTAGAGGTAGGTTCGGACAGTGAACCCGAGCTTGCCTCGGCTGAGGGCAGATTGGCCCGACCGACGATCGCTTCAACCAGCGCGATTTCTAGCGGCAATTGAGCATAGGGCGAGTGCCGGATCTTATGATCGGTCTCACTGAAGATGCGGGCCAGATGACCGAGCGTGGGTAGATCGAACTGTTGCGCCACCATCTTTGCGCGGTCATCGGCATCCGGCGAACCGCCCGCACGCTCGTGCATCAGCACGCGCAGGTAGGCAACAAGCTGGCGATTGAGCTGCCGTGGATCCTCGCCGGCTTCGACCGCGTCGTTGACGGTGCCCAGGGCAAGTTTCGCGTTCTTCTCCGCCAGCGCCTGAACAAGATGCTCGACGCGATCGTTCCGGCTCACGCCGAGGAGCGCCAACACAGATTCGACGGTGATCGTCCGATCGGTCGCCTCTGGATCCGCGTTATTCCCAAAGACCGCCAGTTGGTCGAGCAGACCAAGCGCGTCGCGCAGACTGCCGGTCGCGTGGCGGGCGACCGTTTGCAGCGCGTCGTCAGTGATCGTCAGGTTCTCGGCCGCGGCGACGGTTCGGAGGCGGGCGATCGTGGCATCGATCCCGATCCGCCGGAAATCGAAGCGCTGGCAGCGCGAAACGATCGTCGCCAGCAACTCCTCAGGATCGGTCGTGGCGAGCACGAATTTCGTGTGCGGTGGTGGTTCTTCGAGCGTTTTCAGAAACGCGTTTGCGGCCGCGCCGGTGATCTGGTGCGCTTCGTCGATGATGTAGAACTTGGTGTGCAATTGCGCCGGCGCGTACTTCACCCGCTCCCGGAGATCTCGGATGTCGTCGATGCCGCGGTTGCTGGCAGCGTCAATCTCGATCACGTCAGATGTGGCGCCGGTCTGAATTGCCACACAACTCGTGCAGATGTTACACGGCCGCTGACTGATCTCCGGATTGAGACAGTTGACCGCTTTGGCGAGCAACCGAGCGGTGGTTGTCTTGCCGGTACCACGGGGGCCACAAAAGAGATAGGCGTGCGCGACTCGACCCTGTTGAATCGCGTTGCGCAGCGTGCGAACAATGTGGTCCTGTCCGACCAGATCATCACTGTCGAACGTTTGCGGACGATACTTGCGGTAGAGTGACTGCGTTTGGGCGCCGATCGATGTTCGCTCCAGCGATTGCGGGGCGGGAAGGTCTTGATCGCCGAACAAGCTGGAACTGGACATCGAGCGCGGGCCTCCGATTGGCGCGAGCGGCGCCGGTGCGGTGTACTTTCGCGGCGAGTATACGGGTTGGAGGCGAGTCCGTTAAGCGGATTCGGCCCCGTCGACAGGCGAGATCATTGGGCACCCTCTACGTGGTCGCGACGCCGATCGGAAATCTCGAGGATATCTCCACGCGGGCGCTGCGCGTGTTGAGCGAGGTCTCGCTCATCGCCGCTGAAGACACCCGTCACACGGGTCAATTGCTGGCGCACTTCGGCATCAGCACGCCGCAATTGAGCTATCACGCGTTCAATGAAAGCACCAGGCGGGATCGATTGCTCGAGTCACTTGCCGGGGGCGATGTGGCGCTTGTCACCGACGCCGGCACGCCTGGAATCTCGGACCCCGGAGTCGCTCTGGTCGATGCGGCGCTAAAAGGAGGGTTCGAAGTCCGAAGTGTCGCCGGACCCTCGTCGTTGACCGCCGCGCTCTCCGTTTCGGGGTTGATCGACGGCCCGTTTGTCTTCCTCGGTTTCCTTCCTCGAAAAGGCCAGGAACGGAGCGCGACGATCGGGAAAGCGGGCTCAGCTGGATACGGACTGGTGCTATACGAGCCGGCGAACCGGCTCGAAGGGACGCTGCGCGACCTGTCTAGATCGATGTCCGGCCGCCGATTCGCGGTCGTCCGCGAGCTTTCCAAAATCCACGAGGAGATCACCCGCGGGGTGCTCGATCCAACTGAGTCCTTCGACCGCTATGCGGAGGTTCGAGGAGAAATCGTGATCGTGATCGAGGCTGCCAGAGTTACGAATGTCGCAGATGATGACCCAATCATCGTCTTGACGAGCCTGATCGCCGCCGGCATGAAACCGAGCGACGCTGCCCGAGAGGCAGCAAGCTTGACAGGGCAACCTCGTTCAGAATTGTACAAACTCGCGATCGCGATCACCAAAAGCCAGTTAGAACCTGGACCATCCACGCTTCCTTGCCAGGTCGTTCAGGGTTCTTGCTCAGGCCCTTGCATGAATGCGAGGGATATCGGCTCCACAGCTGCAGATAAGGAGTCGCCCTAAGTTCAGTGTGATCGCCTAGCCTGATTGGAACGCCAGCTTCTTTTGCCTCATGAGCACGCTTTGCAGCAACCCCTGGGCGATCAGGAAGGCCCAGACGGACGAGGCGCCCTGGCTCACGAATGGCAGGGTGATTCCGGTCACCGGCAGGATCGCCAAATTCATTCCGATGTTGACGAACGACTGGTAGAAGAGCACGCCGGCCACACCGATCGCCAGGCACTGTCCAAACGAGTCTTTGGCATTCTCGGCCACTCTCAAGCAACGCCAAATCAAAACCACATAACATGTAAAGAGCGCGATCATGCCGATGTATCCGAACATGCCGCTAACGTGCGCGAAAATAAAGTCGGACTCGCGGACTTTGAGAAGGTTCAACCGGCTCTGTGTGCCACCCTGCAGGCCCTCGCCGAACAATCCCCCGGAACCGATGCTGATCTTTGCCTGGATGATGTTGTAGCCCTCGCCCTGCGGATCACTTTCGGGATCGAATGCGATTAGGAGCCGGGACTTCTGATAATCGTGGAAGAGGAAATGCCAGGCGCCAAAGAGCGCTGGCCCGGCGGCCAGCGCCAACCCGACCAGATAGATCAGACGGGTTTTGGTGACCAACATCATCGACAGCCAAATCACCGCGAACACCGAGGCAGACCCGAGATCCGGCTCGCGAAAGACCAAAAGCGCGGGCACCATGACGATGATCATCGAAACGACAAAATTGCCGAACTGGCGCATGTCCTCACCGCGCGATGAGATGAACCAGGCCAGTGCGATGATCGTTCCGATCTTCGCGAACTCCGATGGCTGAACGGTGATGACACCAAGGTCGAACCAGCGCCGGGCTCCCCAAATGTCGATCCCGATGACGAGGACGGCGGCGAGCATGGCCAGCGAGGCGAAATAGATGATCCAGGCGAGTGAGCCAAAGAAGCGGTAATCGATATTCGCGATCGTGGCTAACAAAATCACGCCTAGTAACCCGAAGAGCGCTTGCTGGACGCCGTTGTTGGAAGGGGAGAGGCTCCCGCCGCCCATGGCGCTCCAAACCGCGACGACACCGAAGGCCATCAGGACCAGAGTCACGATCATCATGAAGGGATCGAAGTATCGCCAGCGGTAATCGATCATGAACTGGGCCTCGCGGTCGCCACACTCTGGTTACAGGAGGACGACCTCGTTCATCGTAATGTGAAACTCGCAGCCAAGGTGCTCGGACGCGCGCCGGCTCATCAACATGCGGGGAAGGAAAATCTCAAAGTAATGCATGACGGGCGCAATCGATGTGTCGATCGTCAGTTCCAGGGTAATCGTCTTGGCTTCGGACGAAACGCGCAGGAACGACGACGTCGCCGCGTAGTTTACCCGGTCATGCTGGTCGAACGATGCCGGGTCGGGATTCCTCACCCGTGAGCGATGCACATCGGACTTGTCAGCGAGGATGAGCGCCGCTGATGGCGGATGCACGGGCTCGCCGAGCCGGCCGTGATCGTCGCCGTGCGATCCGATCGCGCCGAGAACAATCGCCGTGTCCTCGGGCGCCATGCCCAATCTTGTGAGAATCGGGTAGGCCAGCATCGCTCCCGTGCCGGCGTGCCCGTGACGACTGACAATATTACCGATATCGTGCAGATAGCCGGCGATCGCGGCTAGCTCTTGTTGGCGAAGGTCGTACTCCAGCAATCGCATGACATTTCGAGCGATATTGGAAACGAGTCCAACGTGCCGGAATCCGTGCTCGGTGAAACCGAGCACCCCAAGATTCTTGTTCGCCTGCCTGATGAGTGCCTGGACTTCGAAGTCAGCTCGCACGGTTTCTAGCGTCAGGCTCGCGGCGACTCTCGATTTGACTTCGTCCGCTAGGATGGATTTTGGCGGCGGGGTCGCGAGATCTTCTTCGACAGCCTGCATTGCCGTGAGTTCGTCATCTGTCGAAATCGCGTGGGTCATGAATGCGGATCCTTGCACTTCATTACATGCAGTATAGACTTTATCCCATAGTGCGCCAACGATGTGCAGACCGCCTCTTAGTCGATCGGGCAACGATTTGAATCCAGTTGGCCGTGGGCAACGTAAACTAAATCTTGGAGAGACTCGAGACGCGATGTGCCTGCTCGGCTCAATGGGGAGCCGGACAGGCGCTTGTGGCGAATGGTTCCCGCGTTGTCCAGGATATGGAATGAGACATGTTTGACGGGATGTTCGTGGTCAATGATTGGCTCGACGCAGTCCTGCTCGGCGGCTTCTTTTTCGGGCTGATCTTCACTGCTCTCTCGCTGTTGGTCGGAGCAGTCGACATTGGAAGTGGTCATGGCGATGCCGGACATGGCGACACCGGCTCCAGCGATGCCGGACATGGCGACACCGGACAAGGTCATGACGTCAACATTTTCAACGTCGCGACGCTTCTCGCATTTCTGACATGGTTCGGCGGATCCGGTTACTTGATTCGAAACGGCGCGGGGCTGCATGTCGCGCTGAGTCTGGTCGGGGGGATCGCCGCAGGCCTTGTTGGTGGATTTCTGGTGTTCAGGCTTTTGGCCTGGATTAAGGGCCAGGAAACCTATTTGGACGCGCGATTCGAGCAACTTGAAGGCTCGATGGGTAGAATTACGTCACCGATACGAGACGGCGGCGTCGGAGAGATCGTCTACGAATTGAACGGTGTCCGCCAGGTCTCCGCGGCGAAGGCACCACTTGGGATCGCGATTCCTCGCGGCGCAAACGTTCTCGTACTTCGAAGAGAGCGCGGTATCGCGTTCGTCGAACCCTGGAACGAGCTTGCGTCCGGCGAAGACTGGGAGCAGCGATTTGCCTTGGAGCCGGTCGCGTCAGAACAAAAGTCTCCACCCTGATCGTCGCAGCCTTGATTTGATCGATGTCGCCGGCGATGTTCGCTCGCGACAACCGAACCGGTTCGAACCGGAGAACGTGCTCGAGTAAAGGAGTAGTCCGTGGGGACAGTGGGTGTTCTAGTCATTGTCGTCGGCCTGGTTGTCGTCGTGTTACTGCTGTTCGGACTCCTTGCATCGATGTTCCGCAAGGTTGGACCGAATCAGGCGTTAATTGTCTACGGTATCGGTGGCCAGCGGGTGATCAAGGGCGGTGGCACGATCGTTTGGCCGATGCTGCAGCAAGCCAGAGAGCTTTCGCTCGAGCTTATGAGCTTCGATGTCACACCGACAAACGCCTTTTACACCAGCCAGGGCGTTGCGGTGATCGTCGAAGCCGTCGCTCAGATCAAGGTCAAGTCCGACGAGGTAAGCGTTAAAACCGCGGCGGAACAGTTCCTCACCAAAACTCCGGAAGAACGCGAAAGCTTGATCCGGCTCGTGATGGAGGGCCACCTGCGCGGAATCATCGGTCAGTTGACGGTCGAGCAAATCGTCAAGGAACCGGAAATGGTCTCGGAGAAGGTCCGATCGCAGGTTGCGGACGATCTGAGCAAGATGGGACTCGAGGTCATCTCGTTCACCATCAAGGAAATCCGGGATTCGAACGAGTACATCACCAACATGGGACGCCCGGACATCGCGATGGTTCGTCGCCAGGCCGACATCGCGACCGCCGAGGCCGAACGGGATACCGCGATCAAGCGCGCCCAGGCCTCGAAGGAGTCCAAAATCGCCGAGGCGGTGGCTGACCAGGAAAAGGTGATTGCCGAAACCGCCAGCCAGACCAGGCAGGCGGAGGCGGTTCGAGATCTCGAGCTCAAGCGGGCGGAATACGACGCCTCGGTGAAGGCGCAACAGGCCTTCGCGGACAAGGCATACGAGATTCAGGCGAACATTCAGGAACAGAGGGTCGTCGAAGAGCACGTCAAGATCGAGCAAGTAAAGAAAATGGGAGAGGTCGCTGTCCAGGAGGCCGAGATTCTGCGACGTGAGAAAGAGCTGATTGCGACCGTGCTCCGCTCTGCCGAGGTTGAAAAGCAGCGGATCGAAACACTTGCCGAAGCGGATCGGCAGCGTGCGGTGCTGCACGCGACGGGTCAGGCGGAATCGACGAGACTCCAGGGTCAGGCGCAGGCCGACGTCATTCGCCTTCAGGGCACCGCCGAAGCTGAGATTATCGCGTCGAAGGGCAAAGCAGAAGCCAACGCGATGGGGCTGAAAGCAGGCGCCTTCCAGGATTACAACCAGGCCGCAATTTTTGACAAACTGCTCTCGGGTCTGCCCGACGTTGTTCGCGCTCTTGCCGAACCGCTGACCAAGGTCGACAAAATCACGGTCGTGTCGACCGGCGAAGGTAGTGGAAACGGTACAGGCCTCAATCGCGTCACGACCGATATCGCGACGATGATCGCCCAAGTGCCCGCGATGTTCGAAGCGCTGACCGGCATGAAGGTCGCGGATCTCATGAGCCAAGTTCCGCAAATGGGCCACTCGCATGACGGCGCCTCGCACAACGGCGCTGCCGAGCCGGTGGCCGCTGGAGATATCATTGAAGGCAAAAATGATGGTCTTGGCGACTAGTCTTTTGGGTGTGATCTCGTAAGCGAGCAAGAATTGCTGAAAATGCGCCGGTTCCTCTATAGGAGCCGGCGCATTTGCGCACACGGTCGTTAATGTGTTGTAAAAGGGGGGAAAGCGCGCCGGTGTCGACTGGCGGTGGGACGACAAGGGCGGGGTGAGATGTCTGAAGATCCAATTGGAAGTTCGGGTATTAGGGACGCCCAAAGGGTTCGCGCGGAGGCGATCGGACAACCGGGGCAACGCCGATTTCGACTGATGGCGATCGTCGAGGGCCAAACCCGGATTGTCTGGATGGAAAAGGAAGACCTTCGCCGACTTGGTCAGGCACTGGAACAGGTACTGGCCAATCTCCCGGATTCGGATCCGGACAGTTCGACGACGCAGTTCACAACTGCCGACTTTGACCTCGAATCCGCCACACAAATCCGCGCCGGCAGGATGGAGCTTGGCTATGACGAGAAAAGCAACCGGCTGATATTGATCGCGCACGACTTTGAGACCGTCGAGGAGACGACACCGGCGTTTGTCTTTCGGCTAACTCCAACCATGGCGCGAGATCTCGCGGAGGAGGCGGCAATCGTTGTAGCGGCAGGTCGCCCACGTTGCCCTCTCTGCGGCATTCCGATCGAGCCCGAGGGTCATACTTGTCCAAAACAGAACGGCCACTTTCCGCACCGGCTCGAAGAGGTTCAGGATGATGAAGAGGATGATGAGCCAGCGGGGTGATTGTTAGCACCGCTGTGGTCTACCATGATATGCTCGTTGATCGGCGCCCGGTTCACGTTCGGGCGCCGAACGTTGTCCAGCGCGCTATTTTACTCCCGAGTAGGTAATGACTGAACAAACAAACACCGGTTCGCCTCCGGTCGTCATTAGCGCGTCGATCGCGTTTGACTACATCATGTCGTTTGGCGGATCGTTCGCCGATCACATCATCCCCGACAAGACCCACGTCATTTCGGTGAGCTTCCTGGTCGACACGCTCCGCAAACAGCGTGGCGGATGCGGGGGAAACGTGGCATACAGTCTTGCGCTGCTGGGGACGCCGTCGTCGCTGGTTGGCGCGGTGGGGCACGATTTTGCCCCATATCGGGCTGTGTTCGATCAAATGGGAATCGATCTCACCTCGGTGATCGAAGTTGAGGATCAAGCGACGGCGACCGCATTCATGATGGCCGATCGCAAAGACAATCAAATCAACTCGTTTTACCCAGGTCCCTCGGACCTCGCGGGCGAGATCGACGTGACTCCACTCGGCAACGGGGCGACGTATGGTCTGCTTGGGCCAACTGGACCCGGCGTGATGTGCAAGCATGCCGGTCAATTCGGGGCGGCGTCCTGCAGAATGATCTACGACCCGGCCTTTCAGATCATTATTCTGTCTGCCGAAGACCTGATCGCCGGAATCGATCTCGCGTGGGGTCTGGTTGCAAATGATTACGAGTACGCGATGATCGAGCGAAAAACCGGATTGACGATCGACGATCTCGAGCAACGAGTTGAGTTGTTGGTGGTCACGTACGGCGATCAGGGCTCGGAGCTCCGGCAACGTGGCCAGCGAGCAAAGGTGCCTGCCGCTACTACACAGTACGTCAAGGACCCTTCCGGCGCGGGCGACGCCTATCGATCTGGCTTGATCAAGGGGTTGCTGCTCGAACGCGATCTGGAGGTAGCCGGCAGGCTCGCCGGATTGACCGCGACATATGCGGTTGAGCATATCGGGACCCAGGAGCATTACTACACAGCGGAAGAATTTGTTGCACGATTCGATGCATCGTTTCCCGATTTTGCCGGCGCACTGAGCGCGGCGGATCTGAAAAGCAGCCGGTAGGGGCACATCGGCAGTGCGATCCATGTTGATCGCGGGCGGAGGAATGTTCTCATGGTAACGACGTCAAGGAACTTCGATATAAAGGATGTCTCGCTTGCCCCGGCAGGGAGGCGCCGAATCGAGTGGGCCGCGCGCGAGATGCCGGTACTCAAACTGATCCGGGATCGCTTCATTGCCGAGCAGCCGCTTGCCGGAATCCGGATGGTCGTCTGTGCTCACATTACGACTGAGACCGCAAATCTCGCGCGGACGTTTAAAGCTGGCGGCGCGGATGCGGTGCTCTGCGCCAGCAATCCGCTCTCCACGCAGGATGATGTGGCCGCCGCGTTGGTTGAAGAAGGCATCTCGGTTTACGCGGTTAAGGGCGAGAATGCCGAGACTTACCATCGCCACATCATTGCCGCGTTGGAGCACCACCCGCACGTTCTGATCGACGACGGCGCCGACGTGGTGACCACGCTTCATACCGAACGCACGGATTTGCTCGCAAACGTGATGGGGGCGACCGAAGAAACCACAACCGGCGTTATCCGAGAGCGGGCGATGGAAAAGGACGGCATCCTGAAGTTCCCGGTCATCGCCGTGAACGACGCGGACACCAAGCACTTCTTTGACAACCGCTACGGCACTGGTCAGAGCACAATTGACGGCGTGCTTCGGGCGACCAACATTCTGATCGCGGGCAAGACCGTGGTTGTCGCCGGATACGGCTGGTGCGGCAAGGGCATCGCGATGCGCTTCCGCGGCATGGGCGGTCGCGTGATCGTGACCGAGATCGATCCGGTCAAGGCCCTCGAGGCGGCGATGGACGGATTTGCGGTGCTAACGATGGAGCAGGCGGCTCCACAAGCGGACATGATCATCACCGCGACCGGCAACATCAATGTCGTCGATCGCGAGCATTTCGAGAAGATGAAGGATGGCGCAATCCTTGCCAACTCCGGCCATTTTGATTCCGAGGTCAACGTCAGGGTCTTGAGCGAAATGGCCGGTGAGGGTCGGCGTACGCTGCGCCCATTTGTCGAGGAGTTCAAGATCGCGGACGACCGGCGGCTGATCGTGCTCGGAGAGGGCCGTCTGATCAACCTCGCTGCAGCTGAAGGACATCCGGCCAGCGTGATGGACATGAGCTTCGCGAACCAGGCGCTGGCCGCGGGCTATATCGTTCGGGAAGGCAAGAATCTCGACCCGCGCGTCTATAGCGTGCCGCGTGAGATCGACCAGGAAATTGCCCGTTTGAAACTCATTAGCATGGGAATCGAAATCGATACGCTCACCCCCGAGCAAGCGAAGTATTTGACCTCTTGGCAATAGGAGTTGAATAAACGACGTTTGCATTTGAATCGCAGGATGCCCTGGGCATCGACAGCTTGACGGAGAGATCAATGGGATTGACGTTCAATACCGCGGAGCGCACGTTTTTCACATCCGAATCGGTGACCGAAGGACATCCAGACAAACTGTGCGATCAGATCTCGGACGCCGTTCTCGACGCGATCCTGGCCGACGATCCTGATGGCAAAGTCGCGTGCGAAACCTCCACCACGACCGGGACCGTCTTCGTGTTCGGCGAAGTCACTACAACCACATATGTAGACATTCCAGCATTGGTGCGGTCTGTTGTGCGTGATATCGGTTACACCCACTCATCTCATGGATTCGATTGCGATACCTGCGGCGTAATGGTGGCGATCAAGGGGCAGAGTCCCGAGATTCTGGCCGGCGTCGAGCACGCACTGGAGACTCGTGGAGGAGGGAGCGTCGATCCCTTCGACATTACAGGGGCGGGCGATCAGGGCATGATGATCGGGTACGCCTGCAATGAGACTCCAGAACTGATGCCGCTTCCGATCTCTCTTGCGCATAAGCTTGCCAAGCAGCTCGCGCATGCACGCAAATCCGGTGAGCTGCCCTGGTTGCTGCCGGACGGCAAGAGCCAGGTTACTGTCGAGTACGCGTACGGCAAGCCGCATCGGGTCGAGGCGATCGTTGTCTCAACCCAGCATCTCGATTCGATCGACAACGATTCGATTGATGCGGGCGTGCGATCCGGGGTGATTGATACAGTCGTGCCGGCCGGATTGATCGACAGCAATACCAAGTTCTACATCAATCCGAGCGGACGGTTCGCCATCGGTGGGCCAATGGCCGACGCTGGTCTGACCGGGCGAAAAATCATCGTCGACACCTATGGCGGTATGGCTCGCCACGGCGGCGGCGCCTTCTCCGGTAAAGATGCAACCAAGGTCGACCGTTCTGCCGCGTACGCGGCACGGTACGTGGCCAAGAACGTCGTTGCCGCCGGCCTGGCGGACCGCTTCGAGCTGCAGATTTCGTATGCAATCGGGATGTCACACCCGGTTTCGATTATGTGCGAGTCGTTTGGAACCAGCAAGGTTTCCAACGAGCTGATCGAATCTCTGGTGAAGGAGCATTTCGATCTCCGACCTGCCGCCATCATTCATCATCTCGACCTCAAACGTCCTATCTATCGCCAGACCGCTGCCTACGGTCACTTCGGCCGCGAAGACATCGGAGTGCCCTGGGAACGAACCGACAAGGCCGCCGTGCTAGCAAGAGCTGCCGGACTCACGTAGTCGAACACGGTCGAAAACAAATCGAGCCGGCAGATCGGCGGCTCGTGTTTGGTTCAGCATTTTCTCGCTGATCGAAAGGTGCGCGGAGTTCCCGGTGAGGGCGGCTGAGCTTAACCTGCCAGGGGAATCGTGCCGATCGTTTCCAGTGCGGGATAGGGCTGACCTAACTCCATCGTGATGATCTCGATGTCGTGAACCGTGAAGGAACCGAACCGCCGGTCACGCCATTTGGCAATTGTTTCTTGAAGTCCGGCCGAAGCCTGCTCCTCCGTGTAGTGGGCGATCGTACAGTGCGGAACGTAGCCGTACTTTGGTTGAGTAGGAATCGCCGCGAGCTCACGGAGACGGGTGTGCATGCGGCTACACTGTCCGCGATCGTGAACATCCAGAAAAACAGCGTCCTGGAACGAGTTCGCTCCGCCGAGCCCAATATCGAACGGAATCGCGCCTGCAAGCGCCGAGGATGCACCCGCGATGAACTCTTCGATCCGCGCCGTTGTGATCTCTTCCGGATTCTTGGGGTTCTCGCTCACAAAGCCGAGCTCTTGCAACGTGATGTGCAGGAAGTGATCGGGATGGAATCGGACAAAGGGGAATCCGGCGAGGCCGGCGCGTATTTCTTCCAGCGACGGCTTTAAGATACGAGCATCGACTCTGATCACGCACATCGCGAAGGGCCCGGGCGCGCCTACCCATGACTCAGAGTCATGACGTCCGTCCGCCGTCTCCGGGTAAAAGCCAAACGCGTTCCAGATTTCCCGGTAGGCTGCGTCCTGGCGTCGGGACGCGCGTATGTCTCGCCAGCTCGTGCGGAAAAGGCGACCAATGTTCATCCGCGCGAAAGGATGCGGTTACTCAATGCGGAGAATCGTCAGTGTAGACATTCCGCCGGGGGTTGAGACCTGGGCTTTTTGCCCGGGCCGCTTTCCCAACAGCGCCTTCCCAATCGGCGACTCGTTGGAGATTAATCCCTTCGCCGGTTTGGCCTCAATCGCGCCGACGATTTTGTAGCTTTCCTCGTCACCTTCGAAATCGACAACGACCGTAGATCCAAGTCCGACGATATCTTTCAAACCAGGTTTCGATTCATCGATCACGAGCGCGTGTCGAACGAGGGCCTCGAGATCGCCGATTCGCTTCTCATTCATCATTTGATCGATGCGGGCCGCCTCGTATGCGGCGTTCTCACGAAGGTCTCCGTGTGAGCGCGCTTCGGCGACCGCGGCGGCAATGAATGGGCGTTTGATCTCTTTGAGCTCTTCAAGTTCAGCCTTAAGCCGTTCCAGTCCTTCCTGAGTGACCGGTATCTTTTTTGCATCCACAGTAGCTCTTCTCCTATCGGAAACGCGGAGTCACCCGCGGCGCCGATGCCGCGGACAACTGAGCCGACATGTGATTGAGGGGCTAAAGCACTTCGACCATGCATTCGATCTCGACGGCAATGTTGCCCGGCAGCGCCGCGAAACCGACCGCCGAACGGGTATGCCTGCCTTTTTCGCCAAAGACTTCGACCATCAGATCGGAGCAGCCATTGATCACCTTGGGATGGTCGACAAAATCGGGCGCGGTATTGACCATTCCAAGCACTTTCAGCACACGGTTGACACGATCAAGATCACCCAACGCATCCTTAATGGTGGCGATGATCTGAAGACCGACTTCCCGAGCGACTGCCTGACCTTGCTCAATCGTGAGATCAATGCCCAGCTTTCCTGCCGGTGCGGAAGCGGAAGGACCGGTTCCGGAGATCAGCAGTAGATTGCCGGTCTGCACGTATCGCACATAGGTGGCGATGGGCTTCGCGGGCTCCGGAAGCTCGATTCCCAATTCCTTCAAACGTGCTTCAACTTGCACTGATGCTTCCTTTTCACGTATCGAACGAGTGCCCAAATCTTACCTTGATGGTAGTCTCCTGGGACTAAGCGGTCAATGGAGAGGTAACAGGGGAGCAGGCAAGTGACTGCCAAGCAATTGCCCGGGCTGATCGAAACAATGATCGAATTGATGGAACTGCCAGGGCCGACCGGGCAGGAAGAGCCTGTGCTCGCATGGTGCCGAGAGCATTGGAGCGAGCTCGGCGCGGAGGTCGACGCAACCCCGCTGGGGAATGTCGTCGCCAGGATTGGCGGGTCGGGTCCGAGGTTGCTCCTCCAGGGTCATGCGGACGAGATCAGCTACGTTGTCAAAACGATCGACGCTCGCGGTTTCGTCTGGTTGAGCGATGGCCAGGCCGGTGACTCGAAGTCGCTCTTTCATCGCCACCCGGCCGGGCAACCGGCATTGATTGCCGGCCGCCGGGCCAGAGTGCAAGGGCTCTTTGCAACGGTCACCGGTCACATTCTGTCGACGCGCGCGGACGAGGGACCATTGACCTCGATCAATGACATCTTTGTCGATGTCGGAGCGGGTAGTCGCCAGGAAGCAGAAGCGATGGGTGTGCACGTCGGAGCGGGCGTTGTTTGGAATCCGCCGACTCGCCGGATCGGAGCGCGAATTGTCGGCAAGGCGATCGACGATCGTGTGGCGCTTGCTCTGATGACCAGCGTCCTGGCAAGCGTTGATCGCGAGAAGCTGACGTACGATGTGACCATGGCCGCGACAGTGCAAGAAGAGATTGGCTTGATCGGAGCGACGGCTCTCGGAACGAGGGAGAGCTATGATCTGGCGATCGCGATCGACAACGGTCCGATCGGCGATTACCCCGGCACGGATCCCAGAGAAATGCCCGTTCAACTTGGCTCGGGTCCAACGCTCGTCTACAAAGACTCGTGGGCGCACTACGATCGGCGAATCATCAATCAGCTGTTGGATGTCGCCGAATTGAACAATCTGCCGGTGCAGACGAGCACCTTTCCGGGGTTTGGCAGTGACGGAGCAGCGCTGATCCGGACTGGTATTCCGACCGCGCTTTTGGGCATTGCAACACGCTACACCCATTCGCCCTTCGAAATGGCCGACGAACGGGATGTCCAAGGAGCGCTTGATTTGTTGATCGCGTTCCTCACAACTCCATCAAGACCACTCGAACCGGGTCCATCATAAGAATCGGACGCAATGCCAGACCTCGTGAGGGCGTATTGAATACACCATGGCAATAAGGCTTTCAGCGATCAACGAATTCTTCGCCTGCAGTACGACGATTGTCGGACATCCTTTCGCGTCGAGGCATGGCTCCAGACATCGTACGGCAGTGGACTACATGCGACCGAACAAGCCCCCGAGTCGTTCGACCGCTTTCTCAAGCAGTTCGTCGCCCGTGGCGAACGAAAGCCGAATGTGTCCTTCTCCTGCCGCGCCAAACGCAATCCCAGGCACCACGGCAACGTGAGCTTCTTCCAACGCGCGATCAGAGAAGGTCACTGAATCGAGACCAGTCCCGCGAATGTCGGCGAAGGCATAGAAGGCGCCCTCAGCTGGCTCGCACTCTATGCCTCTTATCATATTCAGTCCTCGTGCAACTGCCATTCGGCGTCGATCCCAAGCGCTAACCATCTCGCCAATGAAATTCTGTGGCCCCGTGAGCGCCGCGACCGCGCCGGCTTGAGCGAACGACGTTGCTTGAGTGACTGAGTGGCTGTGCACCTTCGCTATTTCATTGATGAAGGCTCTTGGTCCCGCAACGTAGCCGACGCGCCAGCCGGTCATCGCGTATGCCTTTGACAATCCGTTGAAGGTGAGGGTTCGCTCCCACATACCCGGCCGCGCCGCGATACTCCGATGCACATGATCGTCGTAGACGATCTTCTCGTACATCTCATCGGTCAAAACAATCAGATCGTGTCTGATCGCGAGATCAGCTATCGCCGCGAATTCACCGTCATCGAGCACGCGACCGGTTGGGTTGTTCGGCGAGTTGACCATGATCACTCGCGTGTTCGGGGTAACGTGCGCCTCCAGGACTTGCGGCGTAACGCGCCAGTTGTCGTCCGGCCGCAACCCAACGTGCACGACGGCGCCGCCCGCCATCTCGACCATCGGAGCGTACGACACCCAGGCTGGTTCTAGGATCATGACATCCACACCGGGCTCGACCAAGGCCATAACCGCTTCGAAAAGTGATTGCTTGCCGCCGGGAGTGACGATGATCTCGTTTGGATCGTAAGTGAGCCCGTTGTCGGTCAGAAGCTTGGCAGCGATTGCTTTCTTCAGCGCCGGTGTGCCGTTGCTCGCGACGTAGTGCGTGTCGCCCGCGTTCATCGCGTCGGCCGCTGCCTTGCGAACATGCTCGGGCGTAATGAAATCGGGATCGCCACCGCCGAGATCGATCACGTCGATCCCCTTGGCCTTGAGTGCCCGGGCCTTGTCAGAAACAGCGAGTGTCGGGGACGGAACGGCGTCGCGAACCCGCGCGGCGAAAAAATCGAGCGGCAGCCGGTGGGTCTGCACGATGTCCTCCTCAGAATTCCAGTGAAATACGACGGGAAAACTGAAACTCGTTGTGACTTCTACCGGCTGGCGCGCTCAGTTCGACTCAGCCTTCGCAGGGATTCACTCCGGGCCAGTTTCCTGACAGCGATTCTATCATCGGAGGTCTGTGGCAACCGTGTGCCGCGATCACAACATCCACGGCCAGGATCGGTTAGCACTCGTTCTTGAAGAGTGCTAATCCGCATGCTAGCATGTCTGACGCAGACAATCGGATGCCGTCTTGATGCCTTGAATCAACACGGCAATGGTCAGTATCTAGAGGAGGGACAAGTACTCATGGGCGAAGTCGCAACAAAGCTCCGGCCACTGGCAGATCGAGTCGTGATCAAGCCCCTTGCGCGCGAGGAGACCACGAGAAGCGGCATCGTGCTCCCGGACACGTCGAAAGAGAAGCCGCAACGCGGAATCATCATCGCTGCCGGCGAAGGTCGACGCGACGACGACGGTGATCGCATCCCGCTCGATGTCAAAGCCGGCGATGAAGTGCTCTTTGCGAAGTACGCTGGCACAGAGTTCAAACTGGACGATGAAGAACTCTTGATCCTGGCTGAGAAGGACATTTTGGCGATTGTTAGCTAGCTGTGAGCTTCTGGCCACAAGCATCGGGTCGACTGAAGAACCGGGTCCGCCATTCTTCCCCGGGGACGAATCCCACGGGATAATCAAGGAGTAGTCAAAATGGCAAAACAATTGGAGTTCAATGAGCAGGCGAGACGATCCTTGAAAGAGGGCGTCGATGTTCTGGCCAACGCGGTCAAGACGACACTTGGTCCGAAGGGCCGCAACGTCGCGCTCGACAAGAAATATGGCGCCCCGACCGTCACCCATGACGGCGTGACGGTGGCAAAGGAGATCGAGCTCGAGAATCCGTTCGCGAATATGGGCGCGCAGCTTCTGAAGGAAGCAGCGACTAAGACCAATGATGTTGCCGGCGATGGCACCACTACGGCAACCGTGCTCGCCCAGGCGATCGTTCATGAAGGCATGCGCAACGTTGCCGCCGGCGCGAACGCGATGCAGCTTAAGCGTGGGATTGATCTCGCCACCGAAGCCCTGATCGAGCGTATCCAGGAAATGGCGACCGAGGTTGTGAGCAAGGAAGAGATCGCGCAGGTCGCTTCCATTTCTGCCGCGGACAAAGAGGTCGGCGACCTCATCGCCGAAGTCATGGAGAAGGTCGGCAAGGACGGTGTTATCACCGTCGAAGAGTCCAAGGGGCTTCAGTTCGAGACTGAGTACACCGAGGGCATGCAGATCGATCGCGGCTACATCTCGCCCTACTTCGTCACCAACACCGAGCGGATGGAAGCCGAGCTCGAAGAGCCCTTCATCCTTATCACCGACAAGAAGATCAGCGCGATCGCCGATATTCTCCCTGCGCTGGAGAAGGTTGCGACCGCGCGCGCACCGTTCGTGATCATCGCCGAGGATGTCGATGGCGAAGCCCTCGCCACCCTCGTCGTGAACAAGCTACGCGGCACGATCAACGTTCTGGCCGTCAAAGCGCCGGGCTTCGGCGATCGCCGCAAGGAAATGCTGCGCGACATCGCTGTCCTCACCGGTGGTCAGGTGATCTCGGAGGAGATCGGCCGCAAGCTCGACAGCACGACCATTGAAGATCTCGGGCGAGCTCGCCGCGTGATCGCCACCAAAGACAACACCACCTTCATTGAGGGATATGGCGACGAGGCCGCGATCAAGGGTCGGGTCGAGCAGATCCGTGCTCAAATCGAGACCACGACCAGCGATTTCGATCGCGAGAAGCTGCAGGAGCGGCTTGCGAAGCTCTCCGGCGGCGTGGCCGTGATCAAAGTCGGGGCCGCAACCGAGACTGAGCTCAAAGAGAAGAAGCACCGCGTCGAGGACGCCCTTTCGGCGACTCGGGCCGCCGTTGAAGAGGGCATCGTTCCGGGCGGCGGCGTTGCATTGATCAACGCCCTTCCAGCCCTGGATGGCATCAAGGCCGAAGGCGATATCCTGACCGGCGTCAATATCCTTCGCCGCGCGCTCGAGGAGCCGCTTCGCGGCATCGCCGGCAACGCGGGCAAAGATGGCGCGGTCATTATCGAGATGGTCCGCCGGGCGCAGAAGGAACAAAGCAATTCCAACATCGGCTATGACGTCATCTCCGAAAGCTACGTCGACATGCTCAAAGCGGGCATCATTGACCCGGCAAAGGTGACGCGTTCGGCAGTCGAGAACGCGGCGTCGATCGCATCGATGATCCTGACCACGGAAGCTCTCATCTCCGACAAGCCTGAGGAGAAGAGTGCGCCGATGATGCCGCCGGGCGGAATGGGTGGAATGGATTACTAGGTCGCTGCCGCTAGCCGCTAGCCGCTAGCTACCAGCCTCAAGCGTCAAGTTGGTGAACGGGCGTGCCCAAGCGGGCGCGCCCGTTTTCTCCTATGTTTGGTCGTGACAGAGATCGTGTCGTTGCGATCCGCCAAGGGGAATGGCATCCTAAGGACGATTCGTGGCAACGCCTGAGGAGCCTAGGAGAGCATAATGGTTGCACAACTAGAGGTTGACGAGGAGTTCGCCGTGGAGCTCGATTTCTTGTCGAGATTTGGGGTAGTACCGCCGTTCAACGATGATCATGATCTGAGCAACATCTTCTTAGCGATTAGGAGTCAGAAAGGCTGGCAGCCTAGCGTCCGAAAGGAGTCTGCAGGGTGGCGGGCCGAAGTTAGAGAATGGAGAACGATTTCTCAATCGCACGTCGCAATCGGGCGCGATGAAGATCGAATTCGTGCGGTTCTTAAGGCGTTGAGTCAGGCGCTGTCGTGGCAGAGCCGGGAAGAGGAATTCGAATCGTTCGATCGCAGTGTGAGAACTCTGCTCGGGTTCGGCGGCAAGGAATTCCTCGAGCGGTGGGAAAGAAACGAACTCGACGTAAACGACCCGATGATTAGTCACTTGTTGATCTTGCGCCCTCTTGGATACTAGGCAGCATGGCGAGGCCGTTCAGGCATTTGTTGATCCACTGCAGGCGGCGTGTCGATGCTTTTCTCACAAAGGCTTGGTACAAGGCTTCAGAGTAATTGACCGCCAATACGAAGGAACGCTCAAGCTGGAGCAAACAAGATTGGCACCTGTCGAAGGTCCGGCCCTGTCGATTGAGATCGGGTTGCGATTTCATGTGCGCGGCGACGAATTTTCGCGAAAGCGCTTCGTCGTGAATGCAACGCGTTACACATACTCCATATTGCGGGAAGTACGAGAGTGGTTTTCTTACCAATGGGACCCGACCGCGACTCGGCCCGGGGCGGTAAGCGATCCTCATGTGCATATCGGAAAATACGATACAGAGCTCGCACTTGCGCGCATTCATCTTCCGACAGGATTCGTGCCATTCACCGCTGTGCTCAGAATGCTCATGCGCGACCTCGGAGTTCCACCACTTCGAGTGCCCGCGAGGACCGACTTGGAGACGCAAGCCACAACGCTTGCGATTCTTGATGTCGCGGAAGATGTCCTGATACGCTCAGTGTCCTGAATTGCGACATCGAAACCTGAGCGAAATTTTCAGTGATCACGTCGTGTCGTCTCGGTCCTTTCCTTCGCCGAACATGGGGGTGAGGATTCTGGGGAAGACGCGGCGACCGAACTGCTCGATGATGATCGCTTGGGTGGGACAGACTTTGGCGGCGGCAAAGAACTGTTCGATCGTCGCCAAATCCTCGTTCTCGATCATCGCCACGCCGGTCTCTTCATCCATCGTGAAGATGCCCGGCGCCGCATAGGTGCAGCGAGCATTGGCGACGCATCGCTTAGCGTCGATCCAGACCTTCGTGCCGGTTCCTGTCGTTGCCTCTAGCGATCCCACGTCTGTAACCCTCCGCGTCGATGACAAAGCTCGGTTCAGGGTAACAGAGCGACGTATGGAAGGTTCCGAACCAGCGTTTTCGCACTATTGCGAAATCCGCCTCGGTCCTGTAATCGCGCATTTTATTGCGCCTGCAATTTGCGAGCGCGACAAATCGCACGGCTACAAGGTTCCGTACCTTCCAGACTCTATCTCGGGATGATCGGCAGGATCAGCCGTGAGGGATGTGCCACGTCGTGATAGATGGTCTGAATGGCGGGTTTCATCTCGATTTCCTGACCGAACGTGCCGCCGGTATTCATGTTCCGGTCGAATCGCGGGAAATTGCTGCTCGCGACTTCCAGACCGATCCGATGCCCCACCTTGAACAAATTCGCCGTCGACCAGAGATCGATCGTGTACTCGGCGATCTCGCCCTGTGGAAGCAATTCCGCCTTGTTCGTTCCATTGCGGTATCGTGCCCGGATGATTCCGTCGGTCAGATTCCGAACAGAACCATTGGGAAAGATGTCGACCAGCTTGCCGGTGAAATCTGTGTCTGGAGCCGTTGTTTCCGCCCAGAGCTTCAAAACGATCGGGCCGGTAACTTCAGTCTCTTGCTCGAGCGGGGGCGTGGCGAACAGAAGCACATCGGTTCGTGTTTCGATCTCGCTTTGGTCGTAGATCCCGGCAAACAAGCGAGTGGGAAAGCAGCATGTCTGGCCGCCGTGGCTCGGAACTGGGTGATATGGATCGTAGAGGAAGTGATCTGGGCGCTCCTCGCCCGGAGCTGTCGTGGACAGCGAGCCGTCGCCTGCGCTCGAGTTCGCGCCGCCGTCACTATGAAGGTAGTAATCGGTGAACTGGGTGCGGGCGAGCGGCCATTCGTGCTCGTAGTGCCAGACATTTTCGCCCATGACGAAGACCTTGACCGGCGGCTGCGAACCGATACCGCTGTCGATTCCCTTCAACCAGTAGTCCATGAACGCCAGTTGTTCCTGATGAATGTTGATGCCAATCGGCGCCAATCCTTGACCAGCATTCAGGCCAAAGTCCACCGATCCGGCAGCTGATGCAGGTGGAGTCGTGTGGGTCCATGCACCGAGCGTCAGCCTGCTGCCCGATCTAGCTTCGCCGGTGGACCCTTTGGCACAAACCCCGGTGAAGTTGCGAATTGTTCCGTCCAGGAAGATGTCGTACCAGCCGCCGTGGTTGTAGGCGGGCACTTCTATGTCGCTGTGCCGGTCCTGGATGCTGACCGCCTTCCAGAAATCGCCGCGAGCTGGATGCGAAAGCCACTCATGAAAGTATGGCGAGAGCTCGCGATCAATCGGAAAATCGCTCAGTGGCAGCGTCCTCACCGTTGCGTCCATGTGGTCGACCGCATCGATCAGACGCTGGCTTTTCTCAGCAAAATCGGCGAGCGGAGTTCGTGAGTGCTGCCGGACTAAATCGGCCGCGGTGAAGTATGGCAGGACCCAGTTGCACATGAATCCCCATTCGAACGCGCCGCCCTGGTAGGTCCAGCCTTCGTAATAGTCTGAGGCCGTGAAGCAAGGCACGATGCACCTGAGACTCGGCGGCTTCGCGACCGCGGCGAGCCATTGCGTTGCGCCGACATACGACGTGCCGAACATGCCGACCTTGCCGTCCGACCATGACTGCGCTCCGCACCACTCCACCGTGTCGTAGCCGTCATTGATCTCCTGATGGAATGGTTTGAATTCTCCGTCGGAGGTGTAGCGCCCGCGGCAATCCTGGATGACAACAACGTAACCGCGCCCAACCGCTCCGAAAATGTCGGTTTCGGTCTGGCCGTTTCGATAGTCTTGCTTGTTGTATGGGGTGCGCTGTAGCAGCACAGGGTACTTGCCGTCGTTGTCTTGCCGGAACACATCCGCGTAGAGAATCGTGCCGTCACGCATTTGAACACTGACATCTCGCGTGACTTTGATATCCCATGGCGTTCGCATCGAAGCCGATCTCCCTTGCTGCAAACGAAAAACGCGCCCGATTCGGAAGACATCGACACTGAGCTATCATGTCGCGCTACTGGTGAAAATACCTTACGAACCGTGTCGCAAGTTACCATGACTCCTGGCGCGGCGCGAGAGAGTCGAGTTGTGATTGCTGGCGTGAAACGTGCAGGACGTTCCAATGTGCCCATGGAACGCATCGGACGTATGGCGCTCAGTTTGAGATTACCCGGAGCTGCTGGCTGCTGAAGCGACTGATAGCGTCACTCATTTTCATAGGACTGATCGCCGCCGGCAGCGCCCTCGGCGCGATTACCCCGGCGCGCCAGGAAGCCGCCTTGTTCGATATCGAGTCGAGCGCCGAAAACATTGCACTATTTCCGGTCGAATTCAGTTCGCCGGCGAGGGCTACTATTCGTGCGGGAAGCTTCACGATCGCCCCCGGCCAGTCGTCTTTGACGCTTGAGGCGACAGGTACGCTTGTCGTCTCAGTTCAAACTGGCTCGTTGCTGCTGACTGCCGACCGGCCGATCGAAGGCACAGAGATCTTTGGCGATGGAACCGCGGACAGATTGCTGCCTGAAACCAGTTCTCGTGCGTTGGGCGACGGCACCGGCGGCGTATTCCCCGTCACTGCCGGCTTCCCCGTGTCCAGTCGCCCTCGCTACTTCGAGATCGACGCCGGCAACGGAGCAGTCATCGAGGAGGGGACAATCATTCGATTCACATCAGTTGGCGCCGAACCCGTTCAGGTGTTGTTCATCACCGTGACATCTCAACCAGCCGATGAGTCATCGGGCCGGCAATCGACAGGGAGCGTGGCGTTCAATTAGGAGGAACCAGGATGAAGCGGAACCGATTGGTCATCGTCATCATTGGATGCTTTCTTCTCGCGGGAATGTTTGGTACGGCCCGGAGCGACCGCGGCTCCGCTCAAGAAGCCGCCACTCCGACCGTCACCCCCACCGCTCCCCCAACAGCGACTCCATTGCCCACACCGACGGCCTTTCCGCTGCAAAAGATGACCTTCAATCTGTTTGCGACCGCTGACATTCAATTGGCAACTGACGGGCCGTCGTACATTCGAGCGGCATCAATAAGCGTCGCGGCTGGCATGGCCTCGCTGCCGTTCACGAATGAGGGTCAGACCCTGCTTGCAGTCACAGCCGGCAAAATCGTTCTCACGTCGGACTCAGCAGTTGTGACCGTGACCGATATAGCGTTCGTCGCGGGACTGGTGCCCGTAGCAGCTTCACCTGGACCACTCGATGAGATTGTGGTGAGCGCTGGAGAGCAGATTTATCTCCCGGCGGGTTCGACCACAACCATTCGCAACGATACCACCGCGCCGGCGAGTATCATCATCGTCGCTGTCGTTCCATTTCCGTCGTTGACGCCGACGCCCTAAACATCGTAATAGGTTGATTCGGGGTGTAACTCCGAAGACAAAGCGCCCGCCCATTGGAATGGAGCGGGCGCGATTTGCTTGGAAACGCGAAGCGCTAGTCGTTCTGGTATTCACAATCGTCTTCGCAGATTCCGCGGTTGTGCTTGTAGTCCCACGAGCCGCAGAAATTGGATTCGCAGTCGGTGTCGAATCGGCATACTCCGCCGTTCGCTCGCTTTCGTGCAGCGGAGGCGGATTTGATTCCCACAAGTCCGATTGCACCGCCGACCGCGGCCCCAACCGAGACCTTGAGCAACGATCGGCGTGTGCCGCTCGCCGCGGACTTGGCTAACTCATCGAAACGATCTCGGTCCATTTCAAGTCCCTCCATTTTCGGGTTGTCAGAACGACTTGAGCGCGACTCGGGCGCCGCGTCAAAGAGATTTCGCCTACAGGCGCTGTCGTGAGTGTCCGTACTGTACTTCAAGGGTGCCCAATGTCAATCTACGCGCAAATGACGAGATGAGACGGAAACGATGGGCGCGGACCGCAGTAAGAGCAGTAAGAAATGATGTCCTCTAGTAGCAATGTATGGACTGAAGGGAAACCATAGATGCACCAGATCGCGCCACCCAGGATGTGTGTGGAGGGCGCGATCCAGGGAATTTATTAAGGTTTCCCGTCCTAATGACTGCGAAGACTAGATTGGCTCGCAGCCGTTGAACGAATACTTGCACTCAGAACTGCAGATCCCTCTGTTGTGTTTGCAGTCAGTGATGGCGCAGAAATTCGATTGGCAATCTGAATTAGCCCGGCACACGGCCCCATCCGCGCGCTTCCGGGCGGCTGAGGTAGATCGCAGCCCGGTGAGCCCTAAGGCACCGCCAAACGCGGCTCCAATCGATGCCTTGATTAGCGCACGGCGAGATCCGCTCGCGGCAGTCATTGCCAGTTCGTCCATTCGTGACTTGCCCACGTCGTCCCTCCCCGGTCATGCTGCCGCGCCGGCGTTCGGCGCTGCTTCGTTTCCGCGTCCATTCGATTGCGCTATCAGGCGCACTCGCGTTCGTTCGTACTGTACTTCAACAACGCGAAGAGTCAATCTCCTGGCCGAGGCGAGACGACAGGGTAGACCGAGATGAATCGAGGAGTGCATCTTCATTCAGGAATGGTCAAGCTACAAAGCCATCGCGCCCGGCTGGCGGAGCCAGAAGGGCGCGATCGATTCCTCTAGCAGGCTGCTGAAAAAAGAGCATTCTCTTCCCACCACGCGTAGTTTGCCTT
>CAYJPA010000016.1:0-11602 GCA_964371945.1 uncultured Sphaerobacteraceae bacterium
CTTTCAGCGGACGCACGGCGATGATCGACTCGGGGGTTTTGCCCACCATCGCCTTGCCTTCAACACCCACGGCAAGCGCTCGTTTCGTTTTCGTGTCGATCGCGACGACGGAGGGTTCTGAGATAACGATGCCTTTGCCGCGGACGTAGACCAGGGTGTTGGCGGTGCCGAGGTCAATGCCTAAGTCGCGGCTGAAAAAGCCGAAGAGGGCAGACAGTGGGCGAATCAACCTTGGCGACCTCCACCTCGATCAGGCGCGATAAACTGCGCTCCGGGTATCAATCGACCCGTTTTGCGCTGCGTATCGGTAAACTTCGGGGAACGAAAGGATCACGTTAAGCAATCCGCGAGAGTATAGCACAGGATCCACCTGTATTAACGTTATGACAAGTTTCGCTAGCCTCGCTTGGCAAGTGCTCGCAATCCCAATATCAGGAATGCCGCGCCGAGCACTGATGAGACAAAACTCAGCACCAAATGCAGCCCGTCGGTAGAGAACAGAAGATCTTCGCCGGTCGCGATCGACATAAGCGATCCACCCAGCATCGCTCCCCCGATACCGATGACGATGTTCGTCAGGCATCCTTGCCTTTGTTCTTCGCCGGCGATGCGGAAACCCAGCCATCCGACCACTGCGCCAAACACGATCCAGAGCACAATGCCCATCTGCCGTCTCCTCCACCCCACATCTCATATCAATTGAGTCTACCAACCACCCGAGCACTGCGTGGCTGTGGAACGAGCATCGCCGCCTCGTATACTCCCTGCCAGGAGGTTCGACGGTTTTTATGGATTTCGACTTACGGGCGCTTGTCGGCGGAGAGATCACTGATCGATTGCCGGAAACGCCTCATGAATTGCCCTTCAACCGGGCCCGGATCGATGAAGTAATGGTTCGCGCCCGCGCCGGCGAACCGATGAATCTGTTGAGTGAGCTCATTAACTGCATCGACTGGCGATCGGCGTTCGTCGATCAAGATGGTCAACCGATCACGCTTGAGGACATCACCCGTTTGATGGCGTACTACCGCCACAAATTCGCCGACATTGGACCGATTTACCTCGCGGATCTACTCTCGACCGAGTTTATGACTGAGCAACGCGCCCGCGGAGATATCGTCTTCTCGGAGCGGCTGTTGCAGATCGGCCGGGAAGAGCCAAAGCTCTGGCAAGAGATCCGAGGCTTCTTTCGCCGTAAGGAATTCGCGACCGCGCTCCTGGTTACTTCTCACACATTGCGGGGCGGAGCAGCGAGCGAAACGCTGACTGAACCGCAATACTGATCGAGGAGCACTGGGATTGGCACGTTTGTCGAAGGTGAAGCGGTTCTCAGCTGTCGCGTTCGCCTGCTTACTGGTGCTTCAACTTGGGTTCGGCCTCTGCTCACCCACCGCGACGGAGGCGGCTGATCCCGGCATCATCCCCGGCAGTTACATCGTGGTCTATCGCGACGATATCGTCGCGGCGGCCGACGTGACTGAGCTTGCAGACATGCAGCCCGGCGTCGAGATCACCCAGACCTATGAATACGCGTTAAGCGGATTCGCGGCCGATCTCACACCATCGGCACTGCGGAAACTTCAAGGCGACTACCGCGTCGCGGAGATTGTTCCCGACCGCAAGATGTATCCCTTCGCGCAAACCTTCACGCCGGGCGCCAAACGGATCGATGTCGATCTCAATCCTTACGCCAATGTCGACGGCGTCGACAAGCGGGTCGACGCGGATATCGCGATTCTCGACATGGGCGTTGGACCGAATTCGGACATCAATGTGGCTGGCGGGTATGACTGCACCGGACAAAACACAACGCTCGACAACGGCGGGCATGGCACCCATGTGGCCGGAATTGCGGGAGCCAAGGACAACTCTTCGGGAATCGTCGGCGTCGCTCCGGGAGCCCGCATTTGGTCGATCAAAGTGCTCGACGCGTTCGACGGCAATTGGTCCTGGGTGATCTGCGGGATCGATTGGGTCACGGCTCATGCGGATGTAATCGAAGTCGCCAATATGAGCATTGGCGAGGAGCTCGGGTCGGCCAATCAGGTCTTCGATGGCCCGATGCACAATGCGATCAAGCAGGCGGTGGCGGCCGGTGTCACGTTTGCAGTGGCGGCCGGCAACGGCGCCGGCGACGCTGGGACGGTGATCCCGGCAACCTATGACGAGGTGATCACCGTCTCCGCAATCGGCGACTCGGACGGGAAGCCCGGTGGACTGGGTCCGGCGATGGGCAGTACCGGGGACGACCGCTTCGCGAGCTTCAGCGACTACGGCAAGGATGTCGATATCGCGGCGCCGGGTGTCGCGACGCTCTCAACCGCGCGAAGCGGTGGGCTGAGCACGATGAGCGGCACGAGCTTTGCCACCCCGCACGTCGCAGGCGCGGTCGCCTTGTTCATCGCGCAGAACGGACGCGTCGGCCCGGCGGCCGTCAAAGCCGCGTTGCTCGCAACCGCCGATCCGGGTCCGATTCCTGGTGATCCGGACGGTTATGCCGAGGGTGTGCTCAATGTGGGCCGCTTCGGCGGCGGCTCAATTTCCCTGTCAGCCACCGCGGGTAAACCAACAGAGACACTTACCGCCAATGTGCAGGGCTTTCCGGAGAACAAGCAGGTAGCGCTGGCCTGGGACGGCAAACAGTTCGGAACGGTGATGACGGACGGTGACGGCAAGGCCTCGATTCTGGTCAAAGTGCCGGCGATCTACGGCGGCTCACACTACCTCACTGCTCGCCAGGGCACGTCGTTTGCCGGCGCCACCTTCACGATCAAACCCGGCATCTGGCTGACGCCTAGGTCGGGCCACATCGGAGCCACGGTCAAGGTCGTATTGCGTGGTTTCGAACCGCGCGAGCAGGTTGAAATCCGCTGGAAAAATGGCGCGGCGACAAAATTGGTCGACATCATTACCGTATCGGCCAGTGGGAACGGATCGGGCTCGTTCACCGTGCCGTCGTCGTTTGGCGGGTCGCACACGGTGACGGCGGATGGCAACGGGGTTAGTCTCGTCACAACGACCTTCAATGTGAGTCCAAGAATCACGCTCTCGCCGTCAAAGGGCCTGACCGGTTCGTCGGTCAAAGTGGGATTACGGGGATTCCGGCCGGCCGAACGGGTTGAGATCAAGCTTCAAACCGACGCGGGCACGAAACTGCTTGCCACGCTCTCAGTCGGGACGGGAACTGGCAGCGGCGACAAGACGATCAAAATCCCGGCCGGAACCGCGCTTGGTAGCGCGACAATTCTGGCTGTAGGCAACAAAGGCACGAGCGTCTCCGCATCGTTTACCGTCACCGGACCGTCCCTCGCAACGCAACCGACCCCGACCGCCACACCGGCAGCAACAGTTGTCGCGACATCCGAGCCAACAGTTGCGGAGACCGCGACACCAACAGATACGCCGACAATTGAACCGACGGCGACCGAGACGATGACGCCCGAACCGACAGAAACAATCGAGCCGACGGCCACGGAAACGCCGGTCCCCATCGAGGAAAGTAGCTGACCGTCGCAGATGCAATTCCGCCTCGAAATGGCACCTGAGCGGGTTGTCCACCGTGGATCGTCCTTTTCGGCGACCTTCGTTTCCGACGTCGTGCTGAGGCGACACTGACGCATCTCTCGTTCGAATGCCGCGGAGTTGCGGGAAGAAAACGCCCTCCGGGGAGATCCCTCGGACCTCGGGATGACGGTGGGTTGGCTCGCTCCGGACATGACAGAGAACGCCGAACGGTCCTCTGAGGTTTCAGTCTTTCACGCGGTAACGGAGCAAGCTGAAGAAAACGACGATCCCGTCACGCCAGGTGATCTTTTTGCCTTCGTCGAACTCCCGGCCGGCGTATGAGATTGGGACTTCATAGATTCGGTGGCCTTGTTTCAGGATTTTGGCCGTGATTTCGGGATCGAACCCCCAGCGGTTAGAGCGGAGCTTCAGCGAACGGGCAACTTCGGCGGTGAACGCCTTGTAGCCGGTCTCCATGTCAGTCAGCGTCGTGTCGAAGAGGATGTTGCAGGTCAGCGTCAATACCTTATTGCCGAGGCTGTGCCAGAAGTACATCGCGCGGTGAGGACCGAGAAAGCGAGAGCCGTAGACCACCCTCGCGAGTCCCCTTTCGATCGGGCTGAGGAGTACCGGGAAATCGGCCGGGTCGTATTCGAGATCGCCATCCTGAATGACGATCACATCTCCTCGCGCGATCGCGATTGCGGTGCGGACTGCCGCTCCCTTTCCCCGGCTGGTTGGATGTCGAATGAGCTCGATCTCAGAGCGTTCGACAAGTGACCGCAGCTCCTCGGCCGTGCCGTCGGTCGAACCGTCGTCGACCACGATCACCTGTGTCGGGTACGGCGAAGCGAGCACTCTGCGCACGATCTCCGCGATCGTTGCGCGTTCGTTAAACGCGGGGATAATGACCGTCAAGAGGTCGATCGATCGTCGAGCCGCACCAGGATTCGATTGGGCGCCGGGCGTTTTGTCCACGGCCTACTGGGAGATCGGTTCAGGCCCTTCGCCGGCCGCGATCTTGGCGGCCGCGCTTTGGATCGACTTCACGATGCTCTGGTAGCCGGTGCAGCGGCAGAGATTGCCTTCCAGCCAGTGCTTGATGGTCTCCGCGTCAGGATTCGGATCCTGATCCAGGAGCGCTTTGGTCGACATGATCATGCCAGGCGTGCAATAGCCGCACTGCAGGCCATGCTCTTCCCAATATGCGCGTTGAATCGGATCGAGCATCCCCGGAGGAGCGATCCCCTCGATCGTGGTGACCTGACCGCCCTCTGCCTGAACAGCAAGCACGGTGCAACTCTTGACGCTGGCGCCATCGAGAAGAACGGTGCAGGCGCCGCACTGGCTCGTTTCACAACCGGTGTGCGTTCCAGTCAGACCAAGATTGTCGCGCAGGAATTGCACGAGCAGCGTGCGCGGCTCGACATCGGCTCGCCGGAGCTCACCATTGACGGTGATGGAAACTTTCACGAATTGACCCTTCCCGTTCGTGTTTTAGAGGTCGGCGGTTGCGGCTTGACTCTCCATCTTGTCGAAGAACTGGCCGACGATCATCTTGGCGGCAGGCTGGACGACGCGTGCACCGACCCTCGCCAAAGTTCCTCGGACATTCGCATCGCCTTTGTAGCGAACGAGCGTTTTGTCGCCCTGGTCGATCAATTCGAGAGTGCCGACCCCTGAGACTTGACCTTGCGGACCTGAACCTTCGACCGCCATTGAATAACGCTCCGGCTCCTGTTTGTCCGTGATTTTGACTTTCCCGGTAAAAGTGCCCTTGATCATCGCCACGCCGATCTTCATCGTCGCCGCGTATTCGTCCGGTCCCACCTCTTCGAGCTTTTCGCATCCGGGCAGGCTTGCCTTGAGAACCGCGGGATCAAGGAGCAATTTCCAAACACGCTCGCGTGGGGCGTTAAACGTGTGCTCTCCGGACAACTCCATGGATTCCCCCAACCTCACCCGCGCCGCTTAGTCCCGGCGCATCCTATAGAAGTACGGCAAGCAGTTTAGCACGGGGATTTCCCCGGACAGCGGGCGGATAACGGAGTTGAATGCAATCAGTCAGATCGCTCGAGGCCCTCCTAACACTCCTCGTGCCCCGTAGTTCGTTCGTCGTAGCTGCACGAGCTCATCCCGAACGGATATGGGACTTCTCGCCGGTACCATCCCGCTAATCGGCCGGTTATTCTGGGCGAGGAGCTCTAAACCGAACGCATTTCTAGTTGGCGATAGACGACCCAGATCAATGAGAGACCTGAATGGCGACGCTTCTCCAACCCCGCGGCAATGACCACGTTGGTCACTCGAGCCACTTCCCTGACCAGGCAGCGACAGCCGGACATGCGCAAGGTCGCGCACCGAGCTCGCCCTTTCTCGCTCACGTCACCGAGCCGCTTGAACGGCCACGCTCGGTGCCGGTCGCCGGCGTTATGCAAGTGACATCTCCAAGCTACGTTCAGGGAGTTTCACTGTCCGGAATTTTGCAGATGCTGAATCTGGAGCGCAAAACCTGCGTGCTCGAGGTTATGTCCGAGTGCAAGTTCGGCACGTTGACGCTGGTCAACGGCGAACTGGTCGACGCGGACGTTGACGGAATCGAAGGAGAACAGGCCGTCTACCTGATTCTCGCCTGGGATCGGCCGCAAACGACCATCATGGACGGGGTCAGCCTGTTCCGGCATACCGTCGACCTTCCGATTTCGAAACTCGTGCTTGAATCGGTGCGACGTCAAGATGAATCTGAGCATACGGATCGAGCTTTGTCCGGTGGATCGAACAGCCAGCCGACTCGAGCTCATAACGCCCGCGAGCTCGCCGGATCAGAAATGTCCGATCGGTTCTCCGAATGGAAATGGCTGGTCGAGACGTTGGTCATCAGCGGCGCGAGGCGAGCGGCGGTCATTCGAACGCTGGATGAGCAACTGCTCGCGCTTGCGGACGAATACGGAGGATACGTCCAACATCCATCTCAGTCCGAGGTCGCCGATCTGGCCCCGATAGCTCGTTCCGCCCGGCGATGGACGAGACAGCTGTACCCGGCTGTATCCGAGATCGTCGTCAGAACCGCCATGGGTCAGATTCTGATTGCGCCGATCGATGAGGAGCAAACCGTCTTCGCCCATGCCGAGCTCGATCTCGAGGACTCACTCGTGCTCGCTCGAAGCGCGATAAGGTCACTGAACCGCTAACGCTTCCGCAATCTCTCTTGCCAGAGCTCGACGATCCGGCGATCCCGTGGGAACGCGAGCTCCGGGAGCTCGTCCGGGCTGAACCATCCGACCTCGACCAGATCATCCCCGGCCGCGGGTTCGCCGGTGAATGCATTAACCAGGTAGATCGCCAGCGCGACGATTTCACCCGTGTCGGAGAAGAGACCTAGCAGCGATCCCAACGTTAACTCGAGCCCAACCTCTTCACGCGCTTCACGAATCGCCGCATCCTCGACCCGCTCGCCGCGCTCCACGAATCCCGCTGGGAAGCTCCATTTCCCAGAACCACTCGCGCTGGGACCACGAAGACCAAAGAGGAGCTGGCCATCTCGTTCAACGATCACGCCAGCCGCGAGCTTCGGATCGAAGTAGGTGACCGCACCACAGCTCTGGCAAACAGGACGAGCATTTCCGTCACGCTCGGCCAAGGCTGTCTCACCGCCACATTGCTGGCAATAGACCAGGCTGCTTCTCATCAGTACGCCAGTCGCCCTCTTTCACGATCGTTCAGAGTATGTATGAACGTTCATCCCCGCGCTCCGGCAAATTACACATTTTCTCCGATGGCGCCCGGATTCGATCGTCGTACCATGTGAATGTGGCGCCGGAGTCACGGGGGACGAAGGCGACACTTCACTCGTTGCCAATGTGCATCAGCGAGTCCGCGCGGACGCGTGCGGGAAGAGGAACGAAGAGAGGAGGGCGACAGTCGCTCTCCTCTCTTCGCGTCGGGGGTTTGCTTCGAACGGCCGATCGTTGAGAATGGGCTCCTGCACAATTGAGAGTGGATGGGAGAGCGGCGCGACGATGTGGCGAGTGACAATCGATGATCTCGAGCGACTGGCGATCGGCGCGGGCATATTGGGAACAGGCGGGGGCGGCAATCCATACGTCGGGAAGCTGCACGCGCGATCGCTGTTGCTCGAAGGCAAGACGATCGATGTCGTATCGCCCGACGAGGTGCCTGACGATGCGCTCGTCTCCTCCGTCGGCTTCATGGGCGCGCCGGTCGTTTCGGTCGAGCGGATCAAGCGCGGCGACGAACCGCTGATGGCGCTGCGGGCGCTCGAACGTCACATCGGGCGGGAATTCACCCATATCGTGCCCGGGGAGATCGGCGGCGCGAACTCGACCTCACCGATGGTTGTCGGAGCCCAGACCGGTCTGCCGGTGATCGACGGCGACGGCATGGGCAGGGCGTTCCCCGAACTACAGCAAGATACCTTCATGATCTACGGAGTCAGGGCCGCACCGGGCGCGATCGCCGATCCGCGCGGTCACATCGCGATCTTCGACGGATTCGATGATGCCAATGTGCTGGAGCGCTACGCTCGCTCGGTGACCATCGGAATGGGTGGTTCCGCCGGATACGCCTTCCCGGTGATGACCGGCGCGGAGCTGAAGCGAACCGTCGTGCCGGGCACGATCACCCTCGCGATCGAGATCGGTGACGCAGTGCTGAAATCTCGCGCGGAGCACAGCGATCCGGTCGATTCGGTGCTGGCAATCACCGGCGGGCGGCGGTTGTTCAACGGCAAGATCTCCGACGTGCAGCGCGCACTGGTCGGCGGTTTCGCGCGCGGGGTGTTGAAGTTGGAGGGCGCCGGGGAAGATGCGGGCGAATCGCTGTCGATCGATTTCCAGAACGAGAATCTGATCGCGAGGACCGGCGGCGGAGAGATCCTCGCGGTTGTGCCCGATCTGATCTGCATCGTCGATCAAGAGACGGCCGAGCCGATCACCACCGAGCTGCTCCGGTACGGGCTGCGCGTGGTGGTGCTCGGCATTCCGGCGCCGGTCGAACTGAAAACGGAGATCGCGTTGAAGGTGATCGGACCGGCCGCATTCGGGTATCCGGACGTGCCCTTCATTCCGATGGGGGGCGTGTACGCCCAGGGATCGCGGTTTCGCGCGTCAACTGGCAAGGGGTAAAGAGCATGAGACGAGCAATCAAGGCATCGCACATCATCGCGTACCAAAACGGTAGTCACCGTCATCTGGCCGATGGCGTGGTCGTGTGGGACGGGAACGAGATCATCCATGTCGGCAAGTCCTTCGACGGTCAGGTTGACGAGACGATCGACGCAGCCGGCAAGATCGTCACCCCGGGCTTGATCAACACACACGCACATCTCGCGGGCTCGCCGCTTGATAAGTCCTTCATCGAGGATCGCGGCGGCCGCCAGTTCTACCTCTCCGGGTTGTTCGAATATCTGCCCGTGCGATCAGGGGCACAGGATGAAGAGGGTGACCGCGCGTGCCTGGCCTACTCGATGACAGAGCTGCTGCGCACCGGAACCACGACGATCTGCGAGATCGGTCACCGCGCTCCGGAGGCGGTTGAAGAGGCGGGCAAAGTCGGATTGCGGCTCTACATGGGTCTCGGGTACCGGTCCGGACGCTGGTACACCGACAACGGCAGAGAGGCAAAGTGGGCCTGGGATGAAGAAGCGGGCGATCGCGGGTTCGAACGGGCGGTCAAGTTCATCGAGGAGAATGACGGCGCGCAGAATGGCCGGATCAAGGGCTTTCTCTCGCCGATGCAGATCGACACCTGTACGGAAGCGCTGCTGGTGAAGTCGAAGCAGGCGGCGGACGCGATGGGCGTGCCGATCGCGCTCCATGCCTCGCAATCGGTGACCGAGTTCAACGAAATGGTCCGCCGCCACGCCAAAACCCCGATCGAGTGGCTAGAAAGCATCGGTTTCCTCGGGACGAATGTGCTCATCGGGCACGCGATCATATTGGGCGGCGGGAGCTGGGCCAACTACGCGGCGGACGATATCGGCATCCTGGCCGGCACAGGCACCAATGTGTCGCATTGCGTCTGGGTCTTCGCCCGGCGCGGGATCGCGATGGAGAGCTTTGCCCGCTATCTGAAGCGGGGCGTCAACATGACCCTGGGCACCGACACCGCTCCGCAAAGCATGATCGAAGCGCTCAAATGGACCGCGGTGATGAGCAAGCTAGTCGACCGCCAAACCGAGGTCGCGACCGCCGCCGATTCGTTCAACGCGGCGACGCTTGGCGGCGCAAAATCGCTGGGACGCGACGACCTGGGCCGGATCGCTCCCGGGGCGAAGGCCGATCTGCTGATCTGGGAGGGCGAGAGTCTCTTTATGACCCCGCTGCGCGATCCGATCAAGAACATCGTCTACTCCGCGCAGGCCGAGGATCTGAGCACCGCGATCGTGGATGGCGAAGTCAGAATGCGCGACTGCAAGGTGATCGGGGTCGACGAGGCGAAGCTCGCGCGGGATCTGCAGGCGGCCGGGGACCGGATGTGGCCGGAGATGGCGCAGTACGACTGGGCGGGACGGGGTGCGGACGAGCTGTCGCCATTGTCGTTCGCGCCATTCGAAGGCTGAACCCGGCAAGGGGCATGTCACACAAACGCACACTTAATCACACTTTTGAGCCGCTAGCCGCTAGCTGCTAGGCGACGAGTCGATGAGACGACAAGTCGACGAGAAGCTTTGGAACGGGGCGCCCGCGGATGTCGCACAAACGCACACTTAATCACACTTTTGAGCCGCTAGCCGCTAGCTGCTAGGCGACGAGTCGATGCGTCGTACTCAGGTTTGGTATCGATGAGTTGGGTTGACGGAGAGGATTCGATGGCAGAGAGGCCGCGGGCACACAGCGGTGTGCCCCTAGCGCGACCTGGACGCCGCTCTGCTGCGACAGCCAGGTGCTAGAGAGGACGAGATCACGAACAGTCCAAATTGTGGGAATGTTACCATATTTTCGTAGCGGCGCATGGCATGCGCCTGGTGACGTCCAGCCGATGTGAACCTATGGACCGGGTTTCTCCGGACCGTAGGCGCACGCCGTGCGCCGCTGGGGCGAATCGTTTGGCCGCCGTGCCGCCGGACTCGATGAATGTTCCCATGCCTAACGCGGCGGCGGTGGCGCGCATCTAAGGCTGCACGAGATATCGCATGTGTTGTTTTCGCAGAGTACTTGACGAGCGCAATCACACGGATTCGGCGGCGTATCGCCTGGTGGGGGCGGGAAGGCTCCAATGACTCCGCCCATACACATGCGGCCCTCGAGCGCCAGTGGGTCATAGGGGCAGTCGGTCGACGATCCGGTGCAGACGGTGTCCGGATCGCACAGGTGCGTCGACGCGTGACAGACCGTGCCGGCGGCTTTGAACCCGCCTGTTCCGCAGACACCTTGCACGCATGTCGCGGCAGCGCATGGCGCGCTCGGCAGCGGGCATTCGGCAGCGGTCGCGCATCCGCAATACTGGCGCCCGGTTCGGTCCTTGGCTCCGCAATAACCAGAAACGCAGTCGCCGCCCTTGCGGCAGATCTCGCCGATTCCTCGCTTGACCGGTGCGGCGTCGGCCCGATTACCGAGGAGCGCGGTGGCGATGCCGCCGAGCGCCGCCGCGAGCAGGGCACGGCGCGACGGCGAGCTTGCCGCCGCACGCGTAAGGTCATCGACACGCGAGCCGTCCATGCTGGGCTCCGTGGCGCATAAAGTCTGGTTTCGAAATGATGGTTCGCGTTATGCATGATCAACGCCTTCGATCTCAACAAATCGGTTGTCCCGGATTCAGGCCGAGGCGGTGGGCGTCGAGGCCGGGGATGATCTCGAGTGCGCGCAATGTCCCGCCGCCGGTGTCATCGAATCTTCATCAGTGATTTTTCCTCGAGCATAAATAATACGCCACGACAGAACCCTTACTGGCAGCGAATTGAATCCAGCTCGTGTGTTTGACTACAAAATCGACGAGTGTGCTCGGGGGTCAACGCGCCGGCCATTCGGTGTATCCACCCCGCGCCAAACGCCCCGCCCCGTCCCGGAGGCCGGTGCGGCGATGGCGGAAACCCGCGGAGCGGTCACCGCCGGCCCAGGCGCGAAATAGGCACCCCGGG
>CAYJPA010000016.1:11612-74099 GCA_964371945.1 uncultured Sphaerobacteraceae bacterium
CCCCCCCCCCCCCCCCCCCCCCCCCCCGCGGGGGGGGGGGGGGGGGCGCCCGCCCCCCCCCGGGCCCCCCCCCCCCCCCCCCGCCCGTCGCGCGAAATGGACACACCGGTTGGCCACCGCGTGGCCCCGTGTCCGCGTCATCGGTCTGGATCTCCCGGCACCCGATACGATGGTGCGGCACTGGGATTGAGCGCGCGTTGAAGGTAATCGGCCATCTGGGGTTTCCAGACGTACCACACGCGCTCCAGCTCCAAAACCGGTTCGTCTGACCAATCCACCCGCAGGTCCGCGATTGCCCAGCTCACATCGCCGTGAACCAACAATCCGGCCGAATGTACCGGACCCGCCTCTCCCCCGGCGGTTAGCCCTGCTTTCAGGGCGCCACTGAGTCGTTCGGCAAGATCCTGGCCCGTGTCCGCCGAGAACCTCTCAACCATCTCTGCCGGCACGTTGGACGAAGCCAGCAGGTTCGCCGCCGCGACGGCATCAACGCCTTCCGCGGCCGCGTGCACGCCCAGGGTGTGCTCACCGGAATAGGCGCCGGTTCGGCCGGCCGCGTCGACGGCCGATAGTTGCCGGTACCCGATCAACGGCTCACTGGCGACGACCTCCGCCACCGCCTCGGGAGCGCTATGTCCGGCTGCCATCAGATCGAGCAACCGGCGGCCCAGGCGTGGGTCCGTGATGTTCTGCGAGCACGCCGCCCCGACGCCCCCGCGCACATACGCACATCTTGCCGCGACTGCCGGACTGGACGAGGTGATCGCCACCCCAAACTGCCCGGTGCGCGCACACCGTCCCGCAATCGAGAGCGTCATGACCCGCCTTCCCCGTTGCCAGGAATGACCGCGGTCACATCAATTTCGACCAACCATTCGGGCCGCGCGAGGGCGGTGACCACAATGCCGGTCGAAACTGGGTAGACACCGTTGAGCCATCGTCCGACCACACGATAAACGCTTTCGCGATACCGGATGTCCACTAAATAGATGACAATTTTCACGATATCCGCGAGCTCGCTGCCCGCTTCGTCGAGCAGCAGTGCGATGTTCTTCATCGCTTGCTCGGTTTGCGCCTCGACATTGCCGATTCCGACCGATTCCCGCGTATCGAGGTCCTGCCCGATTTGCCACCGGACGTAGACGGTGTTGCCGGCGACCACGGCCTGGCAGAGATCGTTGTCGAGGTTCTGTTCCGGATAGGTCTCCTTCGTATTAGACGGCCGGATTCGACGGTGGGACATGCATTGTGCCTTTCCTGTAGGGCGGTTCGTGAACCGCCCTTGGCTGACGGTAGACCTTGTGAACGACGAGTGCGACCTCAATCTTCGCGTTCTCATCGATCGTCGTGGTCTGGTGACGGGCGGATCGCAATCCGCCCCTACCCGTGGTAAACGGTTCATTGGATGAGGCGCGTTATGCGATCGGTTTCTTTTCGGGGAGCACGCGTTGGGAGAGGCCGGCGGCTTTTTGGACAAAGGCGAGCGGGTCGTTGAAGTCAAACGCCCTGTAGACCGCGGCCAGGTTGGCGAAGGGCGGCGATTGCGCGAGGAGCTGGAACGTCAGGCGGTGGCCGGCGTAATCGGAGTTGATCAGGTCACGCGCGAAGGCGAGCAGTTTGCGGCGATCGTTCGAAACCCATTCGTCGCTGATCGTGTAGTACTTCTCCATCCACGGGGTGGTTTCGGGGTCGCGAAAGGTCGCCACGTCCGGCGTGATGCAGATCTGCCCGCTAACAAGCTCGCGGGCAATGTGCATCATCGCCGGCAATTGCGAAGTGGCCCAGACCCGGCCGGTGTAGAGCAGTGACTGGTTTGGCATCAGAAGACCGCCGGGGCTTGGCTCCGCGGCCGCGATCGTCGCGGTCAAGTGGGCGTTGATTCCTTCCCGAAAACAGGCGAGTTGGGCGAGTTTTTCCTGAACGGCCTGCTGTTTTTCGAGACCGGTTTGACGGGCATTGATGAGCGCAACGCCGATGAGCGTGCCGGCGATCTTCTGGACTCGCTGGGTATAGGGAAACGCGCTGTAGCGATGAAGGGTGGCGCGAATGTAGGCCGCAGCCCGCGTGTGCTGGTAGAAGAGCACATCCTCCCAGGGGATCTCGACATTGTCGAAGATCAATAGCGTGTCGACCTCGTCGAACCGGTTCGAGATCGGGTAGTCGTCGATCGAGCGCCGTCCGGCAAAACCGGTTCGGCAAATGTGCTTCATGCCCGGCGCGCCCATGTCGACGATGAAGCCGACCGCGTAGTCCGAGAGCTCGCTGTCGCCCCAATTCGCGATTGTCGGTTTTACAAATGCCTGGTTGGAGTAGGCGGCGGCGGTTTCAAATTTCGCGCCGCGAACGACGATTCCGTTCTCGGTCTCCTTCACCACATGCAGCAGCATGTCGGGATCCTGATCCTGCGGCCGCGTGGACCGGTCGCCTTTGGGATCCGTATTGGCCGGCACGTGAAACGGATCCTCGTGGATCGCTTTGCGGACGTGGCGCCGGATACTCGCTGAGAAACGAGGATCGACCTCGTTGAGGACATCTTGACCCTCGTTGAGCGACCACATTTCACCGATGGTTTCATCGCCGACACGGGTCACGACACCGCCCAAATCCTCGAACACGGCATCGACCGATGCGCGCTTATCCTGCCAATCCTCGCGGGTATGCGGCAATTTCTACGCAATGGCGCTGAGATCGCCAGTTTCCTCGTCCGCGTAGGTCATGACTTCGCGGAGCGCGGATTCGTGCGCCATGTCGTAAATCCGGGCGCGTGCGTCAACCAGCGGTTTGAAGGCGGGATGGCAGGTGACGTCGGTCACCCGTTCGCCGTTGATCCATACCTCGCGGCCGTCACGGATCGATTCGCGATATTCGTCACCGGTTCGGATCACGGCTACAACTCCCCTAAGTCGATCTCGGGCTCGTCGTCGAGCTCGGGAAACACGGTATCGGCGGTCGGCACGGGATTGGGAAACGCGTGGAGCTCTCCATAACCGCGTCTGGCATAGACCAAGGGCGCGCCGGCGCTGACGCTGGTGGCGAGCACAATTCCGGCGAAGATCATGTGGGTTCCGGCCGTATGACCGGCCTCGAGCGCGCAATCGAAGCGCGCGACCGCCCCGGTCAAGAGCGGTGAACCAGTCACGTCATGCTCCCACCGGGCGCCAGCAAAATCGTAAGGCACCCCACGGCGAGGGCGACCGGAAAAGATCTCCGCGATGCGGCGTTGATCGGCGCGGAGCACATTCACCCCGAAAACGCGGTGTTGCCGAATCGCTTTGCAGATCGGACTCTTTTAGCTGATGCAGATCAGGAGCGTGGGTGGCTCGGCCGAAACCGAGCTCATCGCGCTCACGGTTTGGCCGAATCGCCCGAGCTCACCGTCCGTGGTCACCACGGTCACGCCGGTGACGGCGCGATTCATCGCGTCGACAAAGCGGTCGCGATTGCGATCGGGTGTCATTGCAGCGCTCTGGTCAGTCGTCGGTAGAGTGCAATCGGCCGGTCATGCTTTGCATATCGTACGGCCGTTGGCGAAATGAGTTGTTCGAGCGGGCCCGTTACGACCGCGAGCGCTTGATCTTGGCTTCATGAATCGCCTTGAGCTCCACTTCTCCTCTCGTTTCGAGCTCCTGGAGCCAGCCGGACTTGAATGGCCGCAATTGTTCGACCAGTACTGTCACGATCGCGAGATTCCGATACCACTTGTGATTCGCGGGGATGACGTACCAGGGTGCGTGCTCTGTCGAGCACTTGGAAAGCGCGTCTTCGTAAGCCTCCTGGTACTTGTCCCAAAACCGGCGCTCTATCCAATCTGCCGCCGACAACTTCCACGCTTTGGACACGTCCCGTTCACGAGCCATCAGCCGTTTTTCCTGTTCATCCTTGCTGATATGGAGGAAGAACTTAGTGATCGCGGTTTCACCGTCGGCAATCAGTTTCTCGAATGCATTGATGTGCTCGTACCGCGTGCGCCAGACCGCTGCCGGAACGAGATCGTGCACACGAACGACGAGTACATCCTCGTAGTGCGACCGGTTGAAGACGGTGAATAAGCCGCGCTCCGGGGTGTGCTGGTGCACGCGCCAGAGGAAATCGTGAGCGAGCTCGAGCGGAGTCGGGACCTTGAAGGAGGCGACCCGGCAACCCTGGGGGTTCACGTCCTTGAAGACTCCGCGAATCGCGCCATCCTTTCCCGCGGTGTCGAGCCCTTGAAGGACGACGAGCTGCGCCTGGCTTTGCGCGGCGTACATCAGATCCTGCAGTTCGCCGAGCTCCTCCGCCAGGGTATCGAATTGAGCGTCGGCGGCTTCACGAGTGAGCCCGCCGGTCTCACCGGGATCGATTTTGGAGAGATCGACTGTAGTTCCTGGTTTGACTTTGATTGCATATGCCATGTTTGGAGTCTGCTCCCGTCGCCGGCCGAGTATCGAATGGAGAAAGATAGTCGAGCTTTGGCATTGCCGGGAGATTCATGTGGAGGAGAGGTATCCCTTCGCGGGAGTCGCGCTGAATGACCCGCGAACGCATGTCGTCGCTTCGCGACTCCCGGCGGCGGGCACAGGTCCCGCCGCTACGGTTTTGTTGGTACGGACGCCGGTGATTTCAATGTAGTCATTGCGGCCGCTTCGCGTTCGCGGCGGAGGAGCTCGGATTTGCGGTCGATACCCCAACGGTAGCCGCCCAATCCGCCATCGGTACGGACGACGCGGTGGCACGGCACCACGATCGCGACCGGGTTGTTCGCGCATGCCTGGGCGACAGCCCGGAATGCAGCCGGCTGTCCGATTTCGTGCGCGATCTCACCATAGGTGCGGGTTTCACCCGACGGAATCGCTTGCAGTGCTTCCCAAACGCGGCGTTGAAACGCGGTCGCCCTGACATCGAGCGGCAGATCGATCCTGGCCGACTTCCCATCGATGTGGGCAACGATCCGTTCGACCGCGGCCGCCAGATCGGCGGAACCTTCCGCGAGCTCTGCCGCGGGAAATTCGGCTTGCAGGCCCTGAGTGAGCGCTTCCGAGCTCTGACCGATCCGGATCGCGCACAGACCATTCGGCGTGCCCGCGACCAGGAGCGGACCGAGCTCAGTTTGGGCGACGGTGTACTGGATCTGGACATCGCGGCCGCCATCACGATAGGAGCCCGGGGTCATCCCGAGCTCGGCATTGGCTCGCTCGTACAGCCGGCTGGATGAGCCGTACCCCGCGTCGTAGAGCGCGCTGGTGACGTCACTGCCGTTTCGCACGGACGATTTGAAGCGATCAATCCGGCGGGCGGCGATGTAGGCTTTTGGACTCACGCCGAGCATAGCTTTGAATGTGCGTTGTAGGTGATGCGGGCTGCTGCCGATTCGAATTGCGATCGCGGCGAGCGACAGGTCCCCGCAGGCATTGGCGTCGATGTCCGCGCACGCTCGCTCGACCAGCGCCATTGCGGGGTTCTGAACGGCCTCCTTTGGATGGCAGCGTTTGCACGCGCGGAAGCCGGCTCGCTCCGCCGCGGCGGGGGTCAGGTAGAAGCGCACGTTTTTGCGGAGTGGTTTGCGAGCGGGACAGACCGGCCGGCAGTAGATCCCGGTCGACGTGATCGCAAAAAAGACCCGCCCATCGACACGGATGTCGCGCTCCACAAGCGCATTGAACATGTCGTCTTCGGTCAGCAGTCGCAGATCGGCCGGTTGGCGTGTAGCTGTACTCATCGTTTTTGCCTCCACATGCAGCATATGACGAGCACGATCGGGTCGCTATCCGAAGATTGCGGTCGATGTTGAACGACTCGATACGAGGCAAGAACTGGCGAGATCAGGCGGAGGGGAGCATGACGCCTTCGAGCGCCAGGAGGCGATGCTTAATTCTTAGCCCGCCGGTGTAACCGCCGATCGAGGAATCGGACCGGACGATGCGATGACACGGGATGACGACCGGGATCGGATTGCGGCCGAGCGCATTGCCGACGGCTCTCGTGGCCGAAGGCTGGCCGATACGCTCGGCGATTCCACGGTAGCTGGTGAGGTGACCAAAAGGAATCTCGCTCGTCGCCTCAAGAACCGCTCTGGTGAAGGGCGAAATGCCGGAAAAATCAAACGGAACCTCAAAGTGGTTCCGTTCACCCCTGAAATATTCGCCTAGCTCGTCCGCGATATTCGAAATGGCATCCTGATCGGGAACCGGACGGAATCCGCGACGGCGCAGATGTTGCAGGAACTCTTGCTCGGTCTCATTGTCCCCGAAGCCGATTTCGCAGAGTCCTTTATCGGACGAGGCAATCATCAATGGGCCAATCGGACTGTCGACCTGTCCATATCCCGCGCGTTGTGATTCAGGGATTCGCGGGGCGGGGGGAGAAACGTCTTCAAGTTCGTCGTTCATCTGATCGAGAACGGAATCCAAATGTCGAAAACCGCCTAGCATCTTCGCGCAGTAATTGCAGGTTTCCGTATGTTCGACGACCCAATCTTTGTCTTGCTCTGTCAGGTCTCCAAGAACGAGACCGGGCATTGCGTCGCAGCAGACGTCACAGGGATCGGCGCCGGTTGCCTCGGCGATCTCTTCCAAATCGAGAGCGACGGCGCTGCCGCCCCGCGGGGGATTCGTATCTGGAGCTGCTCCGCTCCGGGTGTCATCGTCCATCGTTCATTGTTCCGCTTTTCCTAAATCCGTGCCTGGTGCACGCGATTCGACCCGATCCCACAATCAGAGTCGATCACCAAAACAATCGCGCACTTTTCGCAACGCTTCATGCACGTTTGCGCGGGCGGCGGCTTCACTGCATTTCAGATTCGCCGCGATGTCCGCATAGCCCATCTCCTGATACTTGCGAAGGATCAAGGCGATGCGCTGCTTATCCGGCAACGACGCGATGAACCGCTCCACCTCGTGCAGGAGATCTCGTGCCTCGAGATCCGCAGCGTGATCCGCTGGATCCACGGGAACGATCGTTTCGCCCGCTGCATCCAACGAGTCCTCGCGGTTCGATCGCCTTTTCCCACTCAAGAACGTATTCGTGGCGATTCGATAGAGCCAGGCCCTGTGATTCGCCGCGCCGTCCAGGCGGTCAAACGCGCGATACGCTTTGATCAGAGTCTCCTGATAGAGATCGTCCGCATCGGAGCGGTTTCGCGTCAAGTGCAGGCTGTACCGGAAAATCTCACCATGATGACGATCCACTAAGTCGTCAAAGGTAACGATAGGCAGCAGACAACGTGCCGGCGCTAACGCGTCGCCGGCCTGAACCGCGGCTGCTGTTCCGAATTCCTGCATTGACACGCTTTTATGCTCCGGCCACAAACACGGCCGTCGCCGTGGTGGTCTCAACTAGATTAACGCACGACTGTCCATAATGTGAGATTTGGGGTATTGCCGAATTGGGCAGAATGTACGTACACTATGCACGGACAATTGGCCGCTCGTGCTTCCGCGTGGGCTCGGTGTCTGCACCAGTCTGTCCAGCTTTTTGTTGACGAGGTTCCCGTTCCTCGCTCGTCATAGTGATCTTCGGGGCTTTTATTACGCAAGTAAGCCTCGGATACTACGAAGACGCTGAAGTCGAATTGGAGGAGCGCATGGTTCTCGGCCTCAATCGGTCTCGACTCCGGTCGGATGCCTCAGGACTCTTCGCCGTACGGCCGTCGCCCATCAAGCTGATTCAAACGGGCGACTGGGCGACTGAACGAGGGGCTGTGCTCTTCGAAAGCAATGCCGATCTCCTTGGCGGGTTCCCCGGCTATGCCGATCGCGGCTGCCGATTGGAAAACGTTCGGCTTGTTGTGACCGAAAGCTACCTCCTCATCGACGAGGGTTTGGCAAACGGGTTCGGTCTTCCGATCCGTTGGATCGAAGGCACGGCCCTCGTGCAACATTCAGGCAAGAGCGATAGCGCGCTCCGGATCTTCTATCGCGAACGCGGCGCGCCTCACTGCTTCACGATCCGTTTCGGCGCAAGCCGGTTGGGATCACGCGGGGTGAGCCGCTCTCAACGCGTCCAGCAGGTCTTGCTGTCGACCGGTCTCACAGATCGGTTCGCGGCCGATGCCCCGCAGGAGCCGAACTTCACATTGCCCTGGGATCAGACCCGTGAATTCGAGAGCGAAAACGCGATCTGGACCGGGCGGGCTACAGCCCCGTTACAGGTCGGTTCAGAGAACATCGCCTCCGACGTCTGGTTGACTACAAAATCGCTCATCTGGGGCGGCGGCGCCGGGAACGGTCTCAATCGCATTCCGTTGACGCTGCTGATGGATTTGGTGTCGACCCGCATAAAAGACCGCGCCGGGACACCGGTGGTCTACATCTCGATCGGCGATGCGAGAACCGGCCGCTTCGAGCTGCCATTCATCTTCGATCTTCACGCACCCCCTGATCGCAACTTCAGAGAACGCGGCGCATTCCTGGTCGGGCTTCGCTCGAGAGGATTGCCTGACGGAAAACCTGCCGCCACGCTGCAGCCATGGCGAATCGATTCGGGATCGAGCGCGTCGACCGAGGACGACGCGCTCGATCTCGGCTCGATCGACGATCGGGACGTTGCGGCTGTGGCTGCACCAGATGATGCGCCAACTGACGTAGGGGGCGTCGCTCGTGCCGTGATCCGGCGATTGAATGCCGAGGTTAGGCCGGATGCGCCCATCAACCAGATGACGGAAGCTCACTTCAACGAGCCGTCGCTCGAGCCGGCAATGACGAACATCGAGGGAGCGCAAGGGCAGAGGTTCACCGCGGTCGATTCCATCGAGGCTCCCGTATCGACATTGTCAGGAGAGAATGCGAACGGTGCTGAGATCGCGGGTACAACGGTACATGTCACGGTTGAGGAGATCGTCCAGGTCGTGGCAGAGCCTTGGTTCGTCGATCTGGAGCGTCCAATCGTGCCGTTGGGAGAAAACCTGGTCACCGCACATCGGGACTTGACCGAAGTCATCGACTTGGCCACAACAATCAACCAGGCGTCTCTAGCGGCGATCATCGACGCCGCACTGAACGAAATCGAAGTCGAGAAAGACTCAACTGAACCATTTCAGACGATTCTCGCCGAGAACGACGTCGTCGCGACTCCAGCGGACGATCTTCTTCTGGCTGAATGGTCTGTGCCTGAAGAGGTTGTGGTCGACGAGTCGCACGATCGAGAGCTGGCCGAATCGCGGTCCGAGGGCGGAGCACCTGAGCAGGTGCTCGAGACCGCCGAAGCGCCGCCGGTTGACCAGGTGATCTCGGAATCGATCGAGCAACGCAAAACTTCCAGTATCGACGTGGAAGTCCCGACCGAGGGCCGAGTAGCGATGGACCTTTGGTCGGTGGTCCGGCGCTATGAGGAATCGGCGCTCGGAGCGCTCGCGGAAGCGTTACGCGTCATCGACGACCGGGCGGAAGGCAAGACCGGGCCAAAACTCAGTGAATCCTCGCCGAGCTCGTTCGAACAGGCGCAGGCAGTTGCGGAGATCGAAAACCTGGTCGCGAATGGGATCGTTTCAGCCGGCAAGGGCAAGACGAGACGAGAACGCTTGACGACACTTGGTGATGTGTGCGTGCGGCTCAGGACACTGATCGAGCTTTACGACAGCGGTTTCCTCACCGAGCAGGAACTGGAAACCAAGCGAGCCAAGTTGGTGAAGGTGCTCTCCGACGCGCTCATACCATAGTAAGTACGGGGAGCTTGAACGTCGCGAAGAAGACGTCTAGAAGGGCGTGTTACCATCGACGCCTACGCGCGGCCGAAACCCCACGGGCGGGGCGTGCGTTGAAGTCCTCGATTGAACGCTTGTTTTCAGCATCTCCCTCAGACCGTGAACTGGTAAGGAATGAGTCAAGGCAGAGTCACACGGGCTAATCGCCGGTATCCAACGGCCCGCCGTCGCGCGGAACGCTACCGTGGGTCGGTCATGGTGCGCCGTTCCGCTGGACTGCCGCCGCATCTGCTTCCCGGCGTTTCAGGTCGTCACCGCAAAGAGAACAACAAAGTTGCGGGAATTCTGGTCGCAACCGGGGCTCTACTTGGTGTCTTTCTGATCATTTTGGTGATCGGCTTCGTCTCTTCAACCGCGGCGGCGATCGGCGGCACGGTCCACGCCTACCGCGAGGTCAACAGAGACCTTCCCAACGCGGCAGAAGTCGCCGTGGACACCTTCGAAACAACGACTCTGCTCGATCGCAACGGGGTCAAATTGCAGAGCGTCGATCAGGTCGAGGGCGGTTGGCGGACATTCAAACCGCTCGACCAGATGAATCAGTACGTAATCGATGCCACCGTTGCTTCTGAGGACGCCACATTCTGGACGCACCTCGGTGTGGAACCGATGGCGATCATCCGCGGCGCGGTGATCAACCTGAGCGGCAGCGGTTCATCAGGCGGCTCGACGATCACGCAGCAGCTCGCGCGCGGTCTCTATCCAGAAGAAGTCGGAACCGACATCTCCGTCACCAGGAAGGTGAAGGAAGCGTTGGTCGCGGTTGCGCTTGACGATGAATTTTCAAAGGAGGACATCCTGACGATGTACCTCAATTCAATCTTCTACGGTCAGCGCTCGTTCGGAATCGAAGCCGCCGCGAACACCTATTTCAACAAGCACGCGAGCGAGCTGACGCTGGGCGAAGCGTCGTTGTTGGCGGGCTTGCCGCAAGCGCCGTCCTTCTTCGATCCGACAGTCCGTTTCGATCAGGCCAAGAAGCGTCAGAAGTACGTGCTAGACCAGATGGTCAAGTACGACTACATCACTGAGAAGCAGGCGAAGGATGCGTTCAACGAGAATCTCGACCCCCAAACACGGAACGGGTCCGTCGAGCATGCACCGCATTTCACGCAGTACGTGCGGAGCTACATCGAAGAGCACTGGCCGGGGGCGCTCTACAACGGCGGCCTGACAATCACGACCTCGATCGATGTCGGACTACAGGAGCAGGCCGAGCAGATCGTCGCCAACGGGGTGGCCGAGGCGTCGGGCTACAACCGCAACAATGCCGCAATGGTGGTCATGGTTCCGTGGAGCGGGCAGATCCTGGCGATGGTCGGTTCGGCGTCATTCGACGACCCGTTTATCGGCGGACAAGTTAATTACGCCATCGAAAAACGGCAGCCCGGATCGTCGATGAAGCCGGTCGTCTATGCCGCGGCCTTTGAAAGCGGGTGGAATCCGGCGACCGTCGTCATGGACGATCCAATCAAAGAACCGACGGGCAATCCAGACAATCCCTTTTATGAACCGAAGAACTATTCCGGCAGTTTTAACGGCGCGGTGAGCGTCCGACAGGCGCTGTCCAATTCCTACAACATCCCGGCGGTCAAGGCGATCAAATATGCCGGGATCGAGCATGTGATGGATCTCGCCAAGCGAATGGGCATGGAAAAGAGCCTCGATCGTCCGTACTACGATTACGGGCTTTCGCTGTCGCTCGGCTCCGGAGAAGTTCAACTGCTCGAGCACACGAACGTCTATGCGACCTTTGCCAACAACGGCACCTATGTTCCCGCGAATCCAATCCTTAAGATCGTTGATTCGCAGGGCAATGTGCTCTATGACGTAGAGCGGGACAAGCCTTGGGAGGACGCCACCCAGGGTCTGAAAGCCGCATACGCCTATCAGATCACATCGATCCTGACCGACAACGAATCGCGTTCGCTCGTCTTTGGAGAGAGCAATCTCTTCGGCAATACCCAGCAAGAGCTCGGCCGTCCGACCGCCGCAAAATCGGGCACGACCGACAATTGGCGCGACATCTGGACAATGGGCTACACGACCGATCTCGCGGTCGGGGTCTGGATGGGGAATACCTCGTTCGATGGCAGCTCGCCGTCTGAGCTGGATGAGCTCGACGGCATCGCCGGCGCTGGGCCGATCTGGCAAGACATGATGCTGCTTATGCACCAGAGCCCGCGGTGGTCGGACTTGCTCGTTGGGCCCAGCGGACGCGAACTGGACGAGGATTTCGAAGTCCCGCCAGACATCTATGAGGGCGAAGTTTGCTCGGCAACCGGCGGGAAGCCGGTCGACGGTTTCGAAACGCGCACCGAGCTCCTTGTCCGCGGGGAGGGCCCGTCGCTTCGGTGCGATCAGATCTCGGCTTTTGACGCAAAGGAGCTCGAGGACGCGCAGGAGGATCTGCGAAATAGCGGTCCGTGGACCGGGTCGGCCTACGACCGAATCCAGCGTTACGCGGATGCCGTCAGCGGTTTTAACACGGGGCTGTCGGAGAACTTCAGCGATTCGCCGCCAATTGAGCCGGTAGACGACGGCGGTTTCGTTGAAAACAGCAACAGCGACGATGTGAGCAGCGGCGGTTTCCAATCCAACGATTCATCGAATAGCGGCAACTCGCCGCCGATCGAACCGAGAGACGACTGATCAATAGCGCACGACGATACCGCCGGACTGTTTCCAGTCCGGCGGTTCATTTGCGCTCATCTGATCTGGTCGCTATTCGGTTGCTTTTGTGGTGCGCGGGCGTCCCGGGCCGCGGCGTTTCGGGCGGACGGCGCCCGCGGAATCGTCATCGGTAGAGCCTGGTCCACGACGGCGGCGGCGCGTCAGACGGGCTCGCTGCTGCGTCGATCCCTCGGGCGGGGTCACTTCGCGCCAGGCGACCGGTGACGAGAGCACGATCGCGGTTTCGCAGTTTGCGCCCGCATCACTCAACCCATCCACCAATTCTTCGAGCGCCGCCATATCCGAGACATGTACATGCAACATGTAAGTTGCGCCACCGGTCACCCGATGGCAAAGCACGATCCCGCTTTCGCTCTTGATCGCATCCAAGAACGCATCGTATTGACCGCGCTGCACCGTAGCCGTCACAATCGCGGCGACGGGGCGGCCGAGCGCTTCTGGCGAAACGATTGCCCGGTATCCAGAAATGACTCCACGATCCTCGAGCCTACGCACTCGCTCGATCATGGCGGGACTGGAGAGACCGACACGCTCCGCAAGCGCCTTCATCGTGAGGCGTCCATTCGCTTGCAATTCAGCCAGAATGCGTTCATCAATCGTGTCTATTTGACTCATGCTCCATCCTCACCTTCTTCGGGATATCGGCCAACAAAGAGCAATCAGCCTGCTCAAATCACTGAAACAGGTTACGGGACGATGTGCATTGGACTGTTAAGCCGTCAGTCTATCGTTTTGTTTCATCTGATGCAAGAACGGCGCTCGCTCGCATTCACCGTGCGAAACATGACCCCAATTCCGGCAGGGATTAGCATACCGTGCCGTTCGTAAACTCGCCGCTGAAATCGCTTTTGACCACAGCGATTGGTAAGAACAGTATCCTTCGAGAGTGCTATCGAGAGGCGTCACATCGAATGGATGGTGAATGACAGAATCGTTGGTTTCGAGCGATGGGACCGGGCAAATCGTCACCGCGGGATGGCTCATGCGCGTGATCGGCGCGTCGGGAATCCGGATTGTCGACGCGCGGCCGATCGATCAGTTTGCGGGCGGCCACATTCCCCGGGCTGCCCACTCCGACCAGAATCTTCTCCGCATGCCAGATTCTTCCGCAACCTCGATCGCACGTTACCAGGAGATCGCGACCGCCGAAGCGCGGCGTCTTGGCCTCGAGCAATCGGACAAAGTCGTGTTCTACGACGAATTCAGTGGCGCCTCGGCCGCACGCGGCGTGTGGATGCTGGATTACCTGGGGCTCGAGGGAGGCGCGATGCTCGACGGAGGGCTCGCGGCCTGGATCGAATCCGGTGGCGAGATTACCCGCGATGTTGCCTCGTTTACTCCAAGCTCGATCGAAACAACCCCGGATGCGAGCGTGTTGGCGACCGCCGGCGAAATTCTGAAAGGGGTTTCGGACGCTGACTCGGGCGTTGCGATTCTGGACACACGGTCGGATCTCGAACATCGAACCGGGACGATCCCGACCGCAATCCAGGTCGAGTGGCTCCACAACCTGGACGCGCGGGGCAAGTTTCGCGCCCGTGCCGAACTTGAAGCCCTTTACCATTCGAATGGATTTGACCCCGCATCCGACGACGCGATCGTTCCATTCTGTGGAAGCGGGTATCGAGCGGCGCACGCATATGTGGTTCTCAGGGCCTTAGGGTACAAATCCGTTAAGAATTACGTGCCGTCATGGGGCGAATGGGGTCGGCGGCCGGACTTGCCGGTGGAACGGCCCGGCCTGGGGTAGCAGAGGCAGGAGCTGGGAGATGCGCATCGAATTCCTCGAGGGTAAGCCGGCGACTCGCGTTCTCGGCGGCGCGGTGATTCGGTTCGATGCCACCCATGTCGTCGTCGAGTTCGGCTCGGCCGATGGACCACCGATCACCAGGTTGCGGTTATCGCAGGACGAAGCCACTCAACTTGGTGACGCCCTCAAGGCCGTGGCCAACGGCCGGAACGAAGAGATCATCCTCGCTCAGGAATAGCGCCCATCTGCTGCCTCTGCCGAAACAAGAAAGTGCCCGGTCCGAAATAGCCGGCCGGGCGCTTCGATCATTGCGAGAAGTGCCGCAGCGTTCTGACAAGCTGCTAGGCCACGTTGGCCGAATCCGCCGGCTGCGCATTGGCTCCGTTGACCCGATCGACCTCTGCATAGGCTTGCGGTCCAATCTCGGCCCAGCCTTTCGAAACCGCGTAGCGAAGTGCCGCAACCCGGTCATCGACTTCAAGTTTGCGCAAAACCGATGTCATGTGATTCTTCACCGTTTGTTCCGTGATGAAGAGCGCGTCGCCGATCTCCTTGTTGGAGCGTCCCATCACCAAACAGTCCAGCACCTCGAGCTCACGGGGCGAGAGACTCATGTCCGGCGCGCCGGCGCTCTGTCCTTCGCTCAACGAACGGAATTCACCGAGCACTCGTCGGGCGAGCTCCGGGTTCGTCAGCACCGCCTGATGGAGCAGATTTTCTCCACGAAGGACCGCCAGCGCCGTTTCAACGATCTTCTGCGGATCGGCGTCTTTTGTCAGGAACGCGGCCGCGCCCGCGCGAATCGCGGCAAAAAGACGATCATCGTCCACATGCATCGAAAGAAACATGATCGCGGTTGAGGGTCGCTCCCTGCGCAAAGCCGAGGCAATCTGCAAACCGGTCACGCCCGGTAGCTGGACATCCATGATGACCAGTGACGGTCTGTGAATGTCCGCTTCGTGCAGTGCGTTGTGTCCATTCGAGGCTTCGGCCACGACGCCGAGGCGCGGGTCCATTTCCAAGATGCGACGCAGTCCCGCTCGAAACATCGGGTGGTCGTCCACAATCATGATCCGCCGTTTGAGCATCGCGCGGGTCTCCTCTGTAGTCAGTACGAAGCGCCCCAATTGAAGTCAAGCCGGTCTAGGGTGCTGACTCACTTATCGGCTATGGCAGCACTTGACTCCAGAGCAAAGCGGGTTACCGAGGTCCAAACCATCCAAAACCAGTCGGCCTAGAACGTACAGGCCATAAGACTTGGACCAAAGTCCCAAGTGGCGATGGCTATACTTATCCGTAACGGGGCCCCGACGTCGCGGTCGTATGGGCTACAGACCGATTGGATGGACCCTGGGTCAATGCTGACAAGATATCGAGGACACAGATGACAGAGCTTCTTCCCCCGATCCAGCCACGGCGAGTCGTGGTGACCGGACTGGGCGCGATTTCTTCGCTCGCGCCGGGTGCGCGCGAAACCTGGGAACGGGTCCTTGCAGGCGAAACGGGGATCAAGCGGGTTGAATCGCTCGATCCGGCGCAGTTCCCGTGTCTGGTACGCGGCGACGTCGATGACTCGACCGTGCCGAACCGCTTTCTCGATCCGAAGACGTTGAGAAATACCTCGCGCTTCGCCCGGTTCGCGGTCGAAGCTGCCGGGGAGGCGTTGATCGATGCCGGGTTGATCGATTCCGCGACGTTCGAGCCGACGGTCGACCTGACTGACGGCGGCTCGGTGATCGGCACCTGCGTCGGAGGCACGCACGACGATCTCCTGGCGGCGTATGAAACGTTCCAGGCGAAGGGCCCAAGCCGCGTGACTCCGAGGTTGCACGTGATGTTCCCGCTTAACCTGGCGTCGTACAACATTCACCAACGGTTCGGACTGTTTGGTCCGAGCAATACGGTCAACACCGCCTGCGCAACAGGTTCGCAGGCAATCGGTGAGGCGTTCCATCAGATCAAATTTGGGCACGCCCCGATCATGGTCGCCGGAGCGGTGGAATCCGACTCCCATCCGATGTTCATTGCGGGATTCGCCGTCATGGGCGCGCTGGCCTCGGACAGTAACGGTGATCCATCGAAGGCAAGCCGCCCGTTCGACAAATCGCGAGCCGGCTTTGTGCTCGGCGAGGGTGTTGGCATTCTCATTCTGGAAGAGCTGGAGCACGCTCGCGCTCGAGGCGCCCACATCTACGCGGAGATCATCGGTTTTGCCAGCTCGAACGATGCCTATCACCCGATTGCCCCGAGGCCGGACGGTCGTGGGTCTGCCCGCGCAATTCGCATGGCGCTGGCGGACGGCAACGTCGATCCGGAGCGAGTCGGTCACGTGCAGGCACACGCGGCGTCGACTCCCATGGGCGATCCCGCGGAAGCGAATTCGATCAAGAGCGTTTTCGGGGATCGCGCAAGCACGATCCCGGTGACGTCGATCAAAGGCGCGCTCGGCCATTGCATGGGCGCGGCCGGCTCTTTGGAGTCGGTGATCGCCGTCTACTCGATCGCCGAGCAGAAAATCCCGCCGACCCGGAACTACGAAACGCCGGACGAGGAGATCGGACTCGACATCGTGCACGGGGAGCCGCGGGAGACCGCGTTCGAGGTGATGACCAAGAACTCGTTTGGCCTGGGCGGTCAAAACGCGTGTCTGGTTTTCGCCCGCGCCCCGCAATGAGCGCTTCCAGCCACAGAACTCGTCGTCACCCTGAGGAACGAAGGGTCTCCCCGGAGGGCGTCGTCAGTCAGAGGATGCCGGCTTGACGCGCGTGAACGGCCGGCGGGCGAGATGCTTCGACAAGCTCGGCATGACGGTGTCTGTGGTTGCACCAGAAGGAACACCGCCGGCGTTCACTGGGCTTTGCGTTGAAGGAAGTGGCGGGAATGACAGAGGTCGTCAATCTTGCAGAGAAGCTTGCGACGTTTGCAGATCATTGGGGGCCGCGAAGCGGCGCACAGTTCAACGGTCACGATGTGATGGTCGTCAAGGTTCTGGGCGAGTCTGTCTGGCATCAGCACGAAGAGTCCGATGATTTCTTGCTCGTGCTCTCCGGTCTCCTAACGATCAAGCTGCGAGACCGCGATGTGACCGTCGGTCACGGCGAGCTCTTCATCGTTCCGCGAGGGGTCGAGCATAAGCCAATCGCGGAGATCGAAACGCACCTGCTGCTGATCGAACCGACCGGCACGCCGAACACCGGCGATCCGGCAACCGCGGCCCCACGTCGCACCGCGTGAATGCGCGCCTCGCTCCCGACGCATCGCCCAACGCTCCACGGATTCCTGCATTTCACTTAGCGGTTCGGTTCATCCTGGAGATCGCGGTTTTCGCGGGATTCGGGATCTGGGGCTGGCACGTGGGCTCCGGCGGTATTTTCGGTGTGCTTCTCACCGTCTTGTTCGTGGTCATCGCGGCGACGGTGTGGGCGGTTTTTCGGGTCGCGGGAGATCCGGGCGGTGGTCGTCCGATCGTTGCCGTGCCGGGCTGGGCTCGACTCTTGCTCGAATTCGCGATGTTCGGGTTCAGCGCCTACGGGATCTGGACGTCGTGGTCGAGGGCAGCGGCCGAGACGCTGTTGACCGCGCTCGTCCTACACTATGCCCTGACCTGGGAACGCTCACGCTGGATGCTCCGGGGATCTTCGAGCAACGCCTCGACTGAGGAGTGACCATGCAGATCAAAACGCCACTGACGGAACTGCTTGGAATCGAGATTCCAATCGTTCAGGCCCCGATCGGTGGAGCGGCCACGCCCGAGCTCGCGGCGGCGGTCAGTAACGCGGGCGGGCTCGGCATGCTTAGCGTCACCTGGAACGAGCCGGACGAAATCCGATCATTGATTGCTCGCACAAAAGCATTCACGAGTCGGCCGTTTGGCGTCAACCACGTGCTCGATTGGGATCCGATCGAACAGATTCGCATCGCGCTCGCCGAACGAGTTCCCGTGATCTCCTTTTTCTGGGGTGATCCGGCGCCATATATCGAGCAGATTCATGCAGGCGGTAGTCTCGTTTCGTTGACTGTTGGCACCGCCGGTGAAGCCAAGCGAGCGGTCGCCGCGGGCGTCGATATCGTGATCGCCCAGGGCTGGGAGGCGGGCGGGCACGTCTGGGGCGATGTGGCGACGCTTCCGCTGATCCCAAGCGTGGTCGATGCGGTTCCCGGCACGCCGGTCGTCGCGGCGGGCGGCATCGTCGATGGCCGAGGGCTCGCCGCCGTGCTCGCACTGGGTGCATCGGGAGCCTGGTTGGGCACCCGGTTCGTGATGAGTGAGGAAGCCGCTTCCCATCCGCTCTATCGAGAAAAGCTCATTGGAGCGGTCGCGACCGACACGATCCACACCGAATTGTTCGACGGTGGCTGGCCGAACGCGCCGCTTCGCGCGATTCGGAACAGCACCGTGAAAGCCTGGGAGGCGGCGGGACGTCCGGGGTCCGGAAGTCGACCGGGCGAGGGCGAGGTCATCGGCCGCAACCGGCTCGACGATCCGGTCGAGCGTTACAGTTCCGACAGTCCAATGGTCGGATCGACCGGCGACATCGAAGCGATGGTGATGTATGCCGGCCAGGGAGTCGAGATCGTTCGAGACGTGCGCCCCGCCGGTGAGATCGTGGGGGAGATCGCGGCTGACGCGCTGAAAGCGATCAATCGTGCACGCTTGACCTTCGGCTAATCTCCATTCGAAGACGAAGGTTTGTCTACTTCCGACAACGCCGACGCTTCGCGCACGTACTGCTCGGAGCGACCGAGCGGGGTGAACCGGAACGCGAACGCGATCGCGAAGGTCATGACGCCGATTGCGGCATATACGAGCTCAACGCGATCGGAGCGTTCGATCACGAAACCGCCGAGCAGGGTACCGACCGGAATCGCGGACCACGAGATCACCCCGGCAACGCTCACGACCCGACCGAGGAGATGATTCGGCACAATCGCCTGGCGGAGGCTACCGGAATTGATATTGAAGAGCACCCCGACTCCGCCGAAGAGCGACCAGATGATGAGCGCTCCCCAGTAATTGGTGAGATAGGCAAAGATCACATTGAGAACGCCCTGGATCATCAGGGATCCCAATGCGATCGTTCCGAACGACCATCGCCGCCGCATGCGGCCCGCGAAGAGCGAAACGACCACCACTCCGGCCGCGTCCGCCGCGAAGAGCAGCCCGATCCTCGAATCGTTGGCGTCGAGCCGCTCCTTCGCGAAGAGCACCAACTGCGCGTAAACGGTCGAGCTGACGAAGTTCACCATCGCCATCATCAGCGAGATGTTGCGCAGAACAGGGTGTGACCAAACGTAGCGCAATCCCTCGACCACATCAGTCAAAACGGAGGACCGCTCGAATTCGCGGCCGGCGATGTTGAAACCTCGCGCGATCATTGAAAGGCAGATCGCCGATCCGGCAAACGACGCCGCATCGATCGCGAAGATGGCTTCGACCGGAATCACCGCGATCAGGGCGCCGGCGACCAATGGTCCGAGGATCGTCGCGGCGGAGAAGCTTGCCTGAATTCGACCATTGGCGGTGACGAGATCGTCGGTCGGAACCAGGCTGGGAATCGCCGCGAACTGGGCCGAGTCGAACGCAATCGAGATCGTCGCGTTCACGAAACCGATCAGATAGACCCACCAGACGCTGAGCACGTCGAACGCGGCCAGCAAGGGAACGGAGCCGATCACGACAGCTCGCCCGATGTCCGCCAGAATCATCAGCTGTTTGCGATCGACCCGATCGACCCAGGCGCCGATGATCAGTCCAAAAAGGAGGTAAGGAATGAACTGGGCCGCCGAAGCGAGTCCCAGATTGAGCGCGGAGCCGGTCAGTTTGTAGATCAGGATCGGGATGGCAAAGAAGGTAACTGAATTGCCGAGATTGGAGATCGATTGCCCCGCCCAGAATCGCCAAAAATCGGGACTCAACCGGGTTGAGCCCACGTCGCTAACCATTCAACATCGCCTTCGTCACTTCAGTATGAATCGCCTACTCAAGGATAGATGAAGGACGAGGACATTCGCGGCACTGAATCAGACTGGTGGATTGGTACAGGGCAGACGCGGCGGTCTGCCCCTACAACGGCTTGTTTACGCTATGTCAATAAATGCATGCATTCATATTTTGTAGGGTGCGGACCGCCGTGTCCGCCTTTGCCGGATGTCGCGGTGCCCGTTCATATCGCGCGGCAATTCAAAGGGCGGCCACTTCAGGCCGCATCCTACAAAAGGCGCCACCCGCGGCAATTGCTCGTTGGATCACGGCGATCTTGCCGGGTACCGAGATCCATCGCTCGAAGATATCCGGTGTACATATGAGGGCCGCTTCCGGTGGTGCGAACTGCTCTCCGGCCAGCGTCCAGACTCGTTCGAGAAAATCTCGAGAAACCGCGCCCTTACGGTATTCGATGGGCAGCGCTTCAAAGGTCGTGACTTTGCGGATGAGACCGCACGACACGATCGCGATCAGCCCAATGATGAGGTCCTCGCCGTCGATCACCCCGAGGATCAACGATGATGGGGATGGCAGGCGCTCGATCCACGATTTCACCCCCTCGTAGGTCCAGCCGCGCCACTCCAGCGCCTTCAGTGGCAGTGAAACGTAACCATCGCCTTGATCCCAGATGAGGTGAAAGACCATCCGGTAGTAAGCGTCCAGGGTCAGTTCCCGCCGTGGCGATTCCTGGGCACGTTTGGCGACATCCGCCAAATGCGAGCGGTCGATGACATGTACGCGTTCCCATTCGCCAAGCCCGAAGAGCTTCGCCGCTACAGCCCTTGAGTCGTCAACTCGATCGATTCGGAGGTCACGACGTGTCCCTGAAGCCGTATCGAGGACTTTTAGCACGCGGCCATGATCGTGGAGCACATAGAGCGCGTGCTCACCCGGGTTGCCGGCCCGAACATACTGGCCCGGGAGCATGAATCGGCCGATGGCTCGCCAGGTACTGGGATCGAGATCGACGAGCTCCCAGTTCGGATCGATCACTCCCGCTCCCCTTTCGCCCCACGGGTAAGTCCGGCCTCCCAGATTCGCACTGAATAGGCGGGAAGGGTGACTGATAACTCTCCGTCCGCGTGTTGAAATTCTCCTCCGCCCCAAACCGGCCGGAATGTCCGGCAGCCGTCGAAGGTCAGCCAATCCGTTGCGGCGGCAGCAGTTGGATTCGCGGTAAAGAGCAGCGTTTGCTCGCCGCGACGGTGGACTGACAACTGCAAAACCCCGGATTCGAGTTTGAGCTCGGCGGCCGGCGCCAGTTCATCGAACGTGGCCGCCAAATCGCGGGCTTTCGCCCAGATCAATTCTCCCTGGCCGATCTGGACACGGCCGGGCGCGTCGAGCGTGCTGGCAAGCACGGTAGCCGGTCTGAGCAGCGGATCTAGCGCCGGCATTTCGGGACCGATCACGAGCCGGCCGCCGTCTTCGACATACCCGAGCAGCCGGACTTGATCGTCGGGATCCATGAAATCGAGACTTTGCACGCAAATGAGCTCATACCGGTCCAATCGCGCCGGATCGATGTGCGTATCGGCGAGATCGAATTCGATCCCTCGTGTTGCAAGCTCCCGCCCCGCCTGACCGAGCCACGAATCCGGGCTGCTGACGTCTTCCTCGATCCGCGGGTCTGCCGACAGCCCGAGATCGACGTCGACCGCAAACAATTCCTCCGGCAGGCCGAGGAGATCGGCGTGCGCCAGGTGGAGCGTCGACATCGTCGCGTTGTGCCGCGTCAGGTCGTAATTCGAGAGCAGCAGCGTGTCTCGTTGACGCTCGAATTCCCAGAGCGGGAATTTCCTGAGAAATGCGTTGAGCTGCCGGTAAAAAGGCGCATAGTCGGACCGGAGCTCGCCGTGGCGGGTGATTGGGCAACCCTGCCAGCGTTCGCGTTCGACCAGCATGTAGAAATTGACCGCCTTGACGCCGTTCATGTACGCACTGAGCGTGACAAATTCATGCTCGTCCGGCGTGAATGTGCGCGGGTGGTGACTCCACAGACCGCACCCGAATTCGGGCACAAACGGCAGAATGGTCGTTCCGGCCAGGAACCGGGACCGGCGCGCAACCGTGTGGTACTGCTCCTTATTGCAGTACATGTTCATCCCAACCCAGTCGATTTCGGGATCGGCTTCCAATCTGGCCACATCGTGCGGCGTGGTCTCCTGGAACGCGACATCGTGGAAGATCGGAATCCCAACGATGCCACGTGTTTTCAACATCCCGCTGATCCGCGAGACGCTCCCGCGGATTTGGAGCTCCTTGTACGCTACCCAGTCGAGATGCAAAGGCAGATCGCCGGCGCCGGTCACACCGCAGTCTCGCGGCGGCTCGACCTCCAAAAAGACGCGGTAGCTCGTGCCGTAGGCGGCATTCAGGGTCTCGATCGTTCCATATTGTTTGCTCAAATAGCGCCAATAGAGATCGAGCGACGATTCACTGTAGTCGGTCGCGTAGGGCTGATCGTGGAAGAAGTAGCAGGTTTCGTTGTCGCTTTGACAGGCGACGATGCAGCCGGCAGGCGCGAGGTGGCGAGCCATGATCGGACAAATCGCGTCGAACCAGCCGCCGACCGCGGTGTAAAACGCTTCGCTGGCATAGGAGGGCGTCGGATAGGGCCGTGGCGGATGCAGTCCCCACGCCGCGTCGATGTGGAGGCTGCCGCTGGCCGTGCGAGCCTGAACATCGGGATCGAGCAGCACCCATTCCGGGAAACCAAAGTCGGTCAATTCGGCATTGATCAATGGCCCCGGCCGGACCATCAGCCAGAGTCCTTTCTCCTCGCAGAGCCGCATGAAGGCTTCGACATCCTTGCGGTCATCGATGCGGCCCCAATCGAAGACGCCGGGTGAGGTTTCGTGCACAGACCAGGGGATGTAGGTTTCGACCATGCCGAAGCCGAGCTCAATCACCCGGTCAAGGATTTTCGGCCAGAGGGCGCGCTCCAATCGCCAGTAGTGCACGCTCCCCGAATAGACGGGCACGATCTGACCGTCGACATTCAAGCCGTGGTTCGTCAGCGTGACGGACACTGTTGCCTCCCTGGATCAACCCTTGAGCGCACCGGCGGTAAGCCCGGCGATGATTTGGCGTTCGGCAAAGAGGTAGAAGACGACCGCCGGCGTCATCGCCAGCGAGACGAACGCCAGCACCCGCTGCCAGTCGGTGCCGTACTGCCCCTGGTACTGCATAACACCCAACGGCAGCGTCCAGAGGCTGTCGCTGTTGAGCACCACGAGCGGGAGGAAGAAGTTGTTCCAGCTCGCGACCATTGTCAGCACGGCGACCGCCGAAAGACCAGGCCGAGCAAGCGGCAACAGAATCCGCCAGTAGAACTCGAACGCGGTGGCGCCGTCGACGTACGCGGCGTCCTCGAGCTCCCGTGGGATGGAGATGAAGAAGTTGCGGAGGATCAGAATGCTGATTGGAAGGGCAAAGGCGACCTGCGGCAAGATGATGCCCCACAGCGAATTGACCAGGCCGATATTGCGGATCAGGATGTAGAGCGGAAGGATCGCGACCGTCACCGGAAAGAGCAGACCGAGCGTGAAGTAGGTAATGATGAATTCGCGGCCCTTGAAGGGAAGTCTGGCGAAGACGAAGGCGGTCGCACTTGCGATCGCAACCACCAGCAGGGTCGTCGCGGCCATCACCAGGAGGCTGTTCCCGCATTGCCGCCAGAAGGCGCGATCAGACAGCACGTCAGTGTAGTTCGACCAGACGAATGGGCTCGGAATTGAGAAAGGATGGAGCACGAGCTGCGGTTTGCTCTTGAATCCGCCCAGCACGGCCGTGGCGATCGGGATCAGAATGATGAGTGCAGCCAAACTGCAAACGAGGTACTTGAACGCGATCCCGATCATTCCGCGATTGGAGCGCGGCTGCACGACATGCATGGTTCGTCTCCTTTCGCGGCGGAGCTGACTAACTCGCCGGCGCGTCGTAATCGCGGCGCATGATCAATCCCTGGTAGGCAAGCGAGAATCCGAAGCAGATCGCGAAGATCACCAGGGAAACCGCGGCGCCGTATCCAAGCGCAAATCGCTGAAAACTGAACTTGTACATATAGGTCGCCATGGTTTCGCTGGCGAAAACGGGCCCACCGTTCGTCATCACCCAGATCAAATCGAAGAACTGGAGCGAACCGACGGCGGCCAGAAAGACCGAAAGCCGGATCGTCGGCCCAAGCAAGGGCAAGGTCACGTCCCAGATCACTCGACGCGGCGATGCGCCGTCAATCTGCGCCGCCTCTTCAAGCTCTTGCGGGATGTTCTGCAAACCGGCGAGATAGAGAATGATGTGGAAACCAATGAACTTCCATGTGATGACCACAAAGAGCGCCACGAGCACATATTCCGGCTCGCCCAGCCAGCCTTTGGGCTCAAAGCCTGGAATGATCTTGTTCAGGATTGTGTTGACCCCAGTTTCGGGTTGGTAGAGAAAGGTCCAAACGACGCCGGTGACGACCTCGGACAGCACATACGGGAGAAAGAAGACCGTGCGGAAGAACGCCCGCGCCCGCATTCGCCTGCCAACCAGCAGCGCCAAACCAATCGCGATCGGCAACTGAACGCAGATCGAAAGTCCGAGAATGACGAAATTGTGCTGAACGGCCCGTCGGAAGACATCGTCGTGGTAGACCTTCCTGAAGTTATCGAGGCCGGCGTAGGTTTCAAGCGGACCAAGACCATTCCACTTATAGAGTCCGTAGTAGGCCGCCTGGACCAGCGGAAACAGCACAAACAATGAGTAGACTATTGCCGCGGGCAGGAGGAACAAGAAGATTGTGATCGCCCGGCGATAGTCTCGTCGTCTGTGCAAGACACCGGGCACCGCGAGAGCTTTACCGGTCGTGGATAGGGGTTGCATCGGCGCCTCCGGAAGCCGGAGCGCGATCGGCATTGACCGCGCCCCAGGCTTCCCCGGAATGAGTTAGGAGGAGATTTCCTGCGCCGCGGAATCCTCGATCATCTGCGCGGCATCCTCGGGAGAGGCCGTGCCGGCGAAGATCGCCTGGGTTGCGTCGTTCACGACCGCGCCGACCGCTGGTGGGAGGAATTGGTCGTAATAGAGCTGGAGGTAGGTTGCGGATGCCAGCGCCTCCTTGACCGCGGTCAGGTTGGGATCGGTGACGGCCGCATCGGCGCCCTGGATAACCGGCAGCACGGCAATGCCCTGTCCCGCGAGATCGGTTTGAACTTCGAGACTCGTCAAGTAGCGCACGAAGTCAACCGTGCCGTCGGGGGCGTTCTTGCCGATCGCATAGCCGTCGCATCCGCCGAGCGCATCGGTTGGGGCTCCCGCGCCGCCATCGAGCGCCGGGAATGGGAAGAAGCCGAGATCCGCGCCGAGCCCCGTACCGTTTTCCGAGTTGTCGGCCTGAACCGCGGGCGACCACTGGCCCATCAGCTCCATTGCCGCCTTGCCGTTCGCGATGATCGCCGATGCGTCCGGGTAACTGGTCCCCAGGAAGCCCTCCTGGAATGGCTCCAGATCGACAAGCTCTTTCAGATGGACGCCTGCCTGGACGAAGGGCTCGTCTGCGAACGATCCGGCGCGCGTGTACGCGGCATCGAACGCCGCTTTGCCCCCCGTGCGAATGGCGAGATAGACCCAATAGAAGTGACCCGGCCACTTCTCCATCTCGCCGACCGTAATGGGCGTGATGCCAGCCGCCTTTAGCTTTGAGACGACATCGAGGAATTCGGTCCAGGTCGCGGGCGGCGCGGTGATTCCCGCCCGCGTGAAGAGCGCCTTGTTGTACCAAACGCCGACCATGCCGACATTCCAGGGCACACCGTAGTTGGCGCCGTTGTTGGCATATAGACCGAGCGCCGCCTGATTGAAGGATTCGCCCCAGCCGTCGGTCGCCAGATCGGCGGTGATGTCCTTGACGAGACCCGCCGCGGCGTATTCATAGAGCACACCGCCACCCCAGCTTTGGAACACGTCAGGCGGATCGCCGGACTGAACGGCGGTGGCCAGCTTCGTCTTGAATGCCGCGTTCTCAAGCACGGTGATCTCGATTTCGACCTCTGGATGCATGGCCACGTAAGCGTCGGCCTTCGCCTGGAAGGTGGCCATGTGGGCTTCCGCGGTGGAGATATGCCACCAGCGTATTTTGATTTTGTCCTGTGACCTGGTGCTCGTGCCGCGAAGCGCGAACGTCGCCGCCGCGGCCGACGAACCAACGATCAATTGCCGCCGTGTTGCTCGCATCGTTTGTCTCCCTCTCTTTGCCAACATTGCGCGAAGACGACATCGTCCTCGTCGTAGAGACGTACACAAGACCGTGCGGCGGTTCCTGCCGGAAGCAGCGAGGGGCCCTGCTCATCCTTCCGGGGTTGGAGACGCGCCCGCAAATTCTAGACACCCGCCGGAGACCGGCAGGATTCGCGAATGACCAACGTGGTCGGGAGGTTGGCGCGCTCTCCCGGCAACGTGGGATTCCCAATCAAGTCCAGCAGCATCCGTGTCGCGCGCGATCCCATCTCGAAGAGGGGCTGGCGCACGGTTGTCAGCGTCGGGTGGACGCTATCGGCTGCCGGGATGTCGTCAAAACCGACGACCGAGACATCGACCGCGATCCGACGACCGCTGTCGCGAATCGCTTCCATGACGCCGAACGCGGAGACGTCGTTTGAGGCGAAAATCGCCGTCGGTTGATCGTCCAACGCCAGGAGCGCGAGCCCGCATTCGTATCCGCGCGGCTGGTGAAAATCGCCCTCTCGCTCGAGTGCGGGATCGAACGGCAGCCCGTGAGCGGCCAGCGCGGCCCGGTAGCCGTCAAGCCGGTCGACAGCGCACCCCATTTCGAGATTGCCAGTGACGAATCCGATCCGGCGGTGCCCGAGCTCGATCAGGTAACTCGTCGCGTCGTACGCGCCCTGATAGTTGGTTGCGCCAACGGACGGTCCCCGGTCATCGATCCCGCGATGGTCGATCAACACGCAGGGAAAACCGCGCTGACGATAAGAATCGAGGTAGGCGCTGGTGTTGGACGGAAGCACAAGCAGCAGACCGTCCGCCAGACCCGAGGAAAGCGTCGCCACAAACGCGGATTCGCGATGCTTTCGGTGATGCGTGGTGTAGAGCATCAAGTCATACGACGCCGCGGCAAGCTCGACATCGATCCCGCGAACGATCGAACCGATATAGCCGGTGTCGAGATCCGGCACCACCAACCCGACCACCTGAGAACGCCCAACCGCAAGACCGCGCGCCTGACGATTGACCACGTATCCCGTTTTGATCACCGCCGCGGTGACACGCTCGCGGGTTTCGTCGCTGATGTATCCCTTGTTGTTAATGACGCGAGAGACGGTGGCGTAGGAAACATCGGCCTCGCGGGCGACATCCTCGATCGTTATGCGCTCGCCGGTTCTGATCGAGGCCACATGGATTCCTTCGATGGGCACGCGTCGTCCTCAGGAAGCAAGGATGCAAACGCTGCCATACCGCGCTGAGACATGTCGTGATTGACTCAACGCGGCACCGATATCGATATGCAAACGCTTGCAGAGATATTAAGTATCATCGCCGTCATGGGTTGTCAAGACATTCCGCACAGAGATCTGACGTCCAGCTGGCGTTCCATCGTCTGACATGCACAACGCGGAACCGCTCGTAAACTCACCCAAGAGTGATCAAAGGAGCCCGTCGTCTGATGTCGAAGCGGAAGCGATTCCTGCGCGGAGGTCAAGCTCCATTTGACCATGGCTTTCCTCTCGGCAGGGACCGGCATAAGATACCGACATCGGGAAGCAACGGGGCCAAAGGTCCACATGCGTGAAATGAGACCTCAAATGAGCAGCGGCATGGACGCAACACGGCAGTTCGTCACCGGCATGGGTCTGCCTATGGGCGATCTCTACGATCTCCCCAGCTCATCGCTCCGCTTTCCGGACGGAGGGCAGTGGCGAGTCGAAATTCCGTCGGTTGAGGGTCCCAATGCACTGAGAATGGTCTTCGAGCAGGCGGATGCGCTTGGAGTGCCGATCCACCGGGTTAGCCAGGGCAGCGGCATTATGTTGCTCACGGATGCTGAACTGGACGAGATGGCGGCGCTCGGCAGGCAGCGAGGCATTGAGGTCAGTCTCTTCGTCGGTCCCAGGGCGGGGTGGGACACCGGCGCGATGGCGACATCGACGTCCGGCCGGGTCGTCGCGCCCAAAGTGCGCGGGATGGATCAGATCCTTCAGAGTGTCGAAGATGTCAAACGAGGCGTCGAGCACGGCATCAACAGCGTGCTGGTGACCGACGAGGGCTTGCTCTGGGTGCTCGGCGAAATGAAAAAGGCCGGCGAACTGCCGGCGGATTTCGTGTTCAAAGGCTCGGTCATGTTGGGTTCGAGCAATCCCGCGTCGATTCAACTGCTCGAGCGGTTGGGGCTGACGACCTTCAACACCCCAACCGACTTGACGCTGCCGCAACTCGCGGCAATTCGCACGGCGACAACGATGCCGCTCGATATCTATATCGAAGTTCCGGATGACATCGGTGGATTCATTCGCCATTATGAGATCGCGGAGATCGTCCGCATCTGCGCGCCGGTCTATCTCAAGTTCGGACTGCGCAACGCGCCGAACATCTATCCGTGCGGCACCCATCTCGAGTCGACCGCGATCGCATTGACGAAGGAGCGAGTTCGACGGGCGAAGATCGCATTGGACCTTCTTGCCCGGCTCGATCCAAACACGGTGATATCGCCAGTTCCGACCGGAACCACCTAATCTCTTACTGAATGCGGTCAACAATCTCGGTCTTCAATGAGCTCGCACGACTCTGCGCCGGATGTGGTAGCTTAGTCTTCGTCTATGCGGCGTCTAGGCAGTCGTGAAGCAGTCGCGATTATGAAGCAGCCGAGCGTTCAGAATCGAATAACGGTCGACCCAGAGATCCTTGGTGGTAAACCAGCGATCACAGGCACGCGCGTACCTGTTTCACTTGTTCTCAATCTTCTGGCCCACGGTTATTCATTTGAACGAATCGTTGAGGCGTATCCTTATATTAGCGAAGACGATATTCGAGCCGCCCTCTCGTTCGCCGAGTTGCGAGTCGATCTAGAAGCCGAGTCAAAACTCGCCTCCTGATGGTCGAGCTCCTCCTGGATGCGAACATTTCACCCGCGACGTGCGAATTCTTGATTTCTGAGCTTGGATTGAAGGCGATTCACCTCAGTTCCCTGAATTCTATGAAACTCTCCGACCAAGCGATTGTTCACCTAGCTGCCGAAAAAGGCTGGGGGATCGTAACCTTTGATCTTGATTTCGGTCAGTTATTCCAGCGGAGTGTTGCGCCTTCATTTGGAGTCGTTTTGCTTCGGCTCACAGATCAAACGGTGGAGTCAGCGACAGTGTCCTGCGCGGGCTCTTCTCGAGTTTGAAGGAAATCGACTCGATCAAGCAGACGCTTGCGGTCGTCGACGACCGTCGAGTCCGCCTAATTGGGTGACACCAAGGATTCGAGAAACAAATCTGAATCAGTAACTAATGCCAGTTCGAATCTGGCTAACCGCGGACGGGACAACCCGATCGGATCGCCCTCTCTGCATATTACGAACTAATCAGTCTTCTGGCGGGTTGAGGACGATGATCAGCACGCCGCCGGCGTCAAGGGCGCGCGAAACGAACGTCGCGGTGCCCCTGTATTCGTCGTAGGGGCCCCGGACCGCCTTGATCGGGATGACGAGCGTGGCCGGGCGGAGCGTTGGATCGTCTTGCGGATAGATCCAGCTGAAGAGCGCGTCTGGATCGTCAGGATTCACGAGATAGGCGTTGAAAATCGTCTCCCCGAACTCAAATCGTGGGAGATCCTTATTGTTCTCGTCATCGAAATCGACCTGGCCCGTCATCGTGCGGTCGTTCGGCTGACCGGGACCCGCCACGAGCACATCGTTGACTCGAATAGGCCCGATCGCGAGGAACTCCCCTGACGGATCAGGGGTGTACCAGGCAACCAGCGTCACCACTTCAACCGTGGCGGTCGGAGTTGCCACTGCTTCCGGCGTCGCGGCATCCTGGAGCCGCGCACTGGCGAATCCATCCGGCCGGCCGAAAGCCACGATCGCCGTCAGTGCGAGCAATAGCGTAAGAAATCCAATTCGAACCCGCATCATCATCCTCCGCTCACGTTAACGCGGCGCAGCAGTAATGCCCTTCGAGCCGTGCTGACTCGCCAAGCAGCGGGAAACTGCCATTGCCGGCGGCGAACGCCTTTGCTCGCTGCCGACGCTATCTTATCAGGTCAAGCGGTGGCCGGAAGGGCGTCTAGTGTACTGACTGACCGCTCGCCAGTTCGTAAAGCACTTGGCTTACCCGGCGCGTCACCTGTTCGACCTCGTCTGCCTTCACTAGATGAGGGCTGAATGCCACGCTCTCGGGGTCATGAAGGACAACCTCGATGCCAGGATCACCATGACGAAGGATTTCCACAAGCCGATCGCGATCGACGCTCGCGCCCGGTTTGAGCCGCAGAATAATGCGCGGAATCGGCTCTCCGGCTTCATTAATATCTCCGCGCGTGATGACCGCGCTTTCTGGTGCGCGCTCTTCCCACGACTCGAGCCACTGATCGACCGTCGCGCCCCAGACCCTGGATTCCTCGTCGTGGTCGATTGACAGATAGTGCTCGACCGCGGCCAACAACCCGACCATCGACTCCTTCGAGACTTTCATCGCGCGCCCGATTCGCTGGTGTGGAGGTCCGTTGAGCCGCATGGCGCGGATGATCGTCGCCTTGCCGACGGCGAGGCCGCTGCTCTGTGGACCGGCCAGGTTCTTGCCACCGGAGAAGATCGCCACGTCCGCACCGATCTCATTTGTATAGCGCCAAAGGTTCTCGACCGGCGGCACTTGAGCCGCGGCGTCGACGATTACCGGAACTCCTCGCGCGTGCGCTCGCTCGACCACATACTCCAGCGGCAGGGTATTGCGATTCAGGTGCGTGCCGGCAAAATAGAGCACAGCGGCAGTCCGCTCGTTGATTGCCGCCTCGAGCTCCCAAGGAAAGGTCTCCAAGGTGTGCCCGATCTCGATCAGCTTGACCCCGACCTGCCGAACCGCAATGTCGTACCAGTTGCGCTGGGAACGATGAACGACGACTTCGTTTTTGAGTCCGGCGGTCTCCATCGGCAATCGCGCCATCAGCGATACGTCTTCGCCCGTGATGCACGCCGCGGTCGCAAGCGACAGTCCAGCGGCGGCGCCGTTGCTCACATACACGGCTTCATTATGCGTAAGTTGGGCCAGACGATCTCCGATCGACGCCTGCAGATCGAAAAGGTTCACAAAGACGTTCGATGCGTCGGCCATCGCTTGGGCGACGTGCGGCGCCATGATCGATCCGCCGAGCCGCGTGTAGGTTGTCGCGCAGTTGATCAGCGGCCGCACGCCGAGCTGCTCGTAAATCTGAGACATCGAAAGCTCCTTACCCAATGCTGTTCCAAATTCTCGTTTGTCGCGAGGAACGGCATTGTACGGAACTTGATGCCGATGTGCTTCTCGCGGATCGTCCGATTGACAGAAACTCGTCACTCGCCAAGGATGGCGCAACCATACGCGGCAACCGAATGGAGGGAAGCGATGATCGACGTCCACACGCACTGTCTCCAGCCCAAACATTGGGGAGATGAGCATCGCCTTCACTGGGAGCCGGTAACCGGCGAACCTTGGCGCACCTATACGATCGAGGAGTTCGATCTTGCGATGGACGGAGTCGAGGCCGCGATCGTCTTCGGCATCAAAGCCACGCGCGCGGGTGTGCTCACCCCTCATGAATACGTCGCGGAGTTCTGTGCTCAAGCGCGGACAAACACGATCGGTTTCATGGCGCTCGATCCATGCGACGCGGATGTCCTGGAGCAGATCGAGGCAGGCGCGCGGCTGGGATTGCGGGGTATCAAGCTCTATCCGGTTCTGGCGGGATTTCAGCCCGATGACCCCGCCTGCTTCTCGCTTTACGCGGAGGCCGAACGGCGTGGTCTTCCGATCCTTTGGCACATGGGCGCGACCCCGAGCTCGATCGGCGACCTCACCGTGACCCAACCGTTACTGATCGACGCAGTCGCGCGCGCCTTTCCGAACCTTAAGCAGATCATTGCGCACATAGGACACCCCTGGTTCCTCGACACCATCATGGTGCTGAGGAAGCATGTGCACGTCTACGCGGATGTTTCAGGGGCGTTTGCGCGGCCGTTGGGCGGGTACCACGCATTCGTCCACGCTCAGGAATGGGGTGTCACCGACAAGCTCCTGTTCGGATCGGATTACCCATTCTGGACGCCGGCGGAATCGACGAAGCTCATGCGCGAACTAGCGGCCAAGGAGATGGGGCCATTTCCGAACATCCTGCCGGAAACGATGGAGTCGATCATCACGCGCGATAGCCTGGCATTATTGGGGCTTCGCTGACCGGGATTCCGGCCAATCAGAGGCGCTTGACTCCCTCGATGCTTCCCATCATCATGGATCAGACGAGCCACGTGAAAGGGACCGGCTATGGCGGTCGTGCTTCAGAAACTAACGGTCGACGACCTGGAAACATTTCCTGACAACGGTTATCGCTACGAGATCATCGATGGGGATCTCACGATGTCGCCTGCTCCAGTCAAAAAACATCAGCGTTTGTTGCTCAGACTCTCTCGCTTGTTCGACGATGCTGCGCGGAGTGCCCGCATTGGTGAGGTCTTCTTTTCACCCGTGGACGTCCGCTTCACGGAATTCGATCAGGTGCAACCTGACCTCATCTACATCCGCAACGAACGCGCCGGCATCTACCAAGCCAGCACGGTAAACGGCGCCCCTGACATCGTCCTCGAAGTGCTCTCGCCATCGACTCGGAAATTTGACGAGATTGCAAAGTTTCGACTGTTCCAGACGCATCGAGTTCCGGAATATTGGATCGTCGATCCAGAATCGAGCTCGATCCGGCAATTCGTCCTGACCGACGGAACGTATATGCAGGCTAGGTACGATGAGGGTCAGCCGATGACATCGTCCATCCTTGCCGGGTTGGCAATCGATCCGGTGGCACTCTTCCTTGATTCGGACGATTAGCACATCCCACCAGAGGCGTCAGCCCAGTTCTCGAAGCCTCACCACCCAATTAAGCAATGTGCTCAACAACTCAATTGCATTCCTGAATCTCAGGCACGTGTGCCAAATTCACATGCCAATTTACAGACGTTGACATCGCCTCAATGCACTTCTAAACTGCGCCATTCGCACATACGAATCTCGGGTGTTCCGAGAGCCAGTCCGGCTGTGTAGCCGGCGGGTCAAGATGTCGAGAGCGGAGAGGTGTCGAATGCCTAAAGATCGCATTGCTGGACTGACCAGTCGACGAGGTTTGCTGCGAAGCGGCGCTGCACTCTCGGGTGCCGCGGCGGTTGCAGCAGGGATGCCCGCCTACAAAGCGATGGCCGCAGACAGCGTTGATGACAGTTTGCTGAAGCGTGTTCTCGATCGAGGCAAGGTCATCGTCGGAACCGGCGCGACCAATCCTCCGTGGCACTTCGAGGATGACAATGGCAAGTTGATCGGTATGGACATCGACATGGCGAAAATGGTCGCCGCCGGTCTTTTCGGCTGGGAACAGGATGCCAAAAAGGACGACGACGAGTTCATCCGCGGTCTGATCGAGTTTGTCGTGCAGGAGCCAAATCAGAGAATTCCGAATCTGCTCTCCGACAAGGTCGACCTCGTGATTCAGTTCATGACCATAAGCGTCGCTCGAGCGACCCAGGTCGAATTCACGATTCCCTACTATCGTGAGGCCGTTACGATGTTGTTGCCGGCCGATTCGCCGTACAACACGCTTGCCGAGATGACTGGAAACGGTTTGACGCTCGCGATCCTGCAAAACGTCGGCGCGGAAGAGTCGATGAAATCGGTTGTGCCGGATGCCACGATCGAGCAGTATCCGTCGACGGCGGATTCGATCGCCGCGTTGGATGCAGGGCGAGTCGATGGGACCGGTGTAGACCTGTCGACAGGCAAGTGGTTCGCCGCGAATACGCCTGGCAAGTACAAGTTCACTGACAGCTGGCAGCCGAATAGCTACGCCGCATCGGTCAAACCGGGCGACCAAATCTGGCTCAATATCATCAACACGGTTTTCCATGAGGCCATGGTGGGGATCAACTTCCCGGCCTACAAAGCGTCCTTCCAACAGTGGTTTGGTGAGGAAATCGCTTCGCCGGTAGCCGGGTTCCCAGTCGAATATAAGTAGCCAGCGTCTGGCTCGGGGGTGCCGAGGAGAGTAATCTCCTCGGCACTTCTCCTGCTAGAGGTTGAATCGATCCGCGCCGTCGGCGACGTGAGGATGCATATGCTCCGGGAATTGGTCACGCATCCGTTGCTGATGTTTCTTCGTCTACCCTATCAGCTTCGTTGGGAATATGTCACCGATCGTCGAGAATGGTTCATCGACGGGCTCTTTGTGGCGCTTTGGATCTCACTGGTCAGTTTGGTCGTCGGCAGCATAATCGGTTTGATCTGCGCTTTTGCGCGTTCCTCGGGAAATCGGGTTCTCTCGGTGATTGTCACGTGTTATGTGGAGTTAATTCGCAACGTTCCTCTTCTTTTGCTCGTCTTCTTTTTCTTTTTCGGTCTGCCGCAGGCATTTCCCCGGCGCTCGGATGAACGCGAATTCATCCTGACACTCCTTCCCACCCCTGAACGCACATTCATGGTCGCCCTGGCAATCTACGCTGGCGCCTACCTCACCGAGATCTTCAGTTCAGGAATTCTGTCGGTCAGTCGCACGTACCTGGACGCGGGCCGATCGTTGGGTCTTCGGCGATTCTCACTCGCCCGCCATGTGACCGCACCGATCATGTTTCGGACCGTACTTCCCTCATTGAGCAATACCTTTATTTCGCTCTTCAAAGATACCGGAATTGCGTTTTTTATTGGGGTTCGCGAGCTCGGGTTCGCGGCAAACAAGGTCAATACCGAATTCTTCCGCCCGATCGAGGGTTGGGCAGCAGCCGGCGTGCTCTATCTCGGCACGGCCTGGATACTCGCGATCGCGTTGAGATGCCTCGAACGGCGGATCAAATGGTCAGTCTAGTGAGGACGGCACGTCCAAAGGGCGGCCGATTCGCGGACGGCCGGGGGAGCAACTAATGGGCGTTGTCTGGGACAACCGGCATTTACTTTGGGATGGTCTGAAATATTCGTTCAGGCTTTTCGGAATCGTTGTGGTGCTCGGAACGGTGTTGGGAACGCTATTTGGCGTAGGAGCACTCTACGGCAATCGGCCGATCCGCGCCGTGCTTCGCGCATACGTCGATATCATCCGCGGAATGCCGCTAATCGTCACGATCTTCCTTCTTTTTTACGCACCCGTGGCCTACGGCATCAATCTCTCGCCGTTTCAGTCGATCGCCCTAGCACTTTCGATTTTCTCCGCGGCGCACATGTCGGAAATCGTGCGTGGCGCCGTGATCTCGATCCCGCGCGGTCAGATGGATGCCGCGAAGTCCATCGGCCTTACCTTTTGGCAGCGCATTCTCTCGATCATCCTTCCTCAGGCTGCTCCGGTCATGATGGGACCGTGGACGAATTTGGCGGTCGACATGTTCAAAGCCACCTCCCTTTCAATCCTCGTCAGCCAGGCCGATTTCCTGTTCTCTATTCAGAAGCGAGCTACCGCCAAAGGACACTACCTAGCCTTCTATTTCGCCGCGATCATCGTTTACTTTGTGATTTGCTTCACTATTTCTCAAGCCGGCGCTTGGGCCACCCGGCGCATGCGCGTCGGTTTGGCTGGTGGAAACTCGTGAGAAAGGAATTGCGCTGTGAGCAATCCCGCCATCGCAACCAGGGGCTCCGATCAACCGATGGTTCGAATCTCGCAAGTGCAGAAATATTACGGCAAGCTGCACGTTTTGCGGGGAGTCGATCTCGACGTGAGCGCTGGTGAGGTCGTGTGCGTTATCGGCGCGAGCGGTTCGGGCAAGACAACGCTACTGCGTTGCATCAATTTTCTTGAAACGTATCAAGACGGCAGGATTTACGTTCATGGGGAGCTCGTGGGGTACCAGGAGCACAACGGTAAGTTGAGTCCGAAACCCGAACGAGAGATCGCGAAGCTTCGCACCGAGACCGCGATGGTCTTTCAGCAATTCAATCTCTTCCCGCACATGACCGCGCTCCGCAATGTGACCTTCGGACCCATGAAGGTGCGCAGACGTTCCAAGGACGATGCGGAGCGGCGCGGGCTCGAGCTCCTGGACCGCGTTGGTCTTGCCGATAAAGCGAACGTCTACCCGAGTCAGCTCTCCGGCGGTCAGCAACAGCGTGTTGCGATCGCACGTGCGCTGGCGATGGAGCCAAAGGTGATGCTCTTCGACGAGGTCACCTCGGCCCTCGACCCGGAGCTCGTCGGCGAGGTGCTCGCGGTCATGAAGGGTTTGGCCGCCAGCCACGGTGTCACGATGATCGTGGTCACTCACGAAATGCTCTTCGCAAAGGAGGCGGCCGACCGGCTCGTCTTTATGGATGAAGGGGTCATCGTCGAACAAGGTTCTCCGGTCGAACTCCTGGAAAGCCCCAAGAGCGAGCGGTTGCAGGCTTTCCTCGCCCGCTTCCGCACTGGGTAATTCAGGAAAGCGCATCCCATTTCGGTTCGGCCAGGGCTGGAGAGTATCCAGTCGTCGCCAAAGTCCTTGCATCTTCCCATCCGTCTGCATAGTCTTGAAAAGCGTCACAGGGCGGAAGAAGGAACAATGCATTGCACGATACCGGACACAGTTTTACTTCACTTGAAATTTGTGCAGGTGCAGGCGGACAGGCCCTTGGGACGGAACGTGCTGGTTTCGTTCATGTTGGACTTATTGAAATGGAGAAGAAGGCTTGCGAAACCCTCACTACTAATCGTCCATTTTGGAATGTTATTGAGGGCGACATTACGAAAATTAACGTAAGAGCGTTTGAAGGTGTTGACTTGCTGGCTGGCGGTGTTCCCTGTCCACCTTTCTCAATTGCTGGTCAAAAGTTAGGGCAAGATGACGCAAGGGATCTATTCCCAACAGCGATTCGATTTGTAAAGGAGTGCTCTCCGCGCGCTATTTTGATCGAGAATGTGAAAGGACTACTAGAACGCCGGTTCGCCGATTATAGACTCCAAATTACCCGTCAGTTAGCCGATCTTGGATACATAGCTCACTGGAAACTGCTGAACGCATGCGATTTTCGTGTGTCTCAGTTGCGTCCCAGAGCAGTAATGGTTGCGCTTCGGCCGGCAGATGCTGAACGCTTTGCCTGGCCCGAACCATCTACGGTACCTCCGGTTTCGGTTGGTGCTCTTCTATTGCCGGAAATGGCCTCCTTAGGCTGGGAGCGCGCAGCGCAATGGGCAGAGGGGGCAATTGGAATTGCACCCACACTAGTCGGCGGGTCAACCAAACACGGTGGGCCGGACCTTGGACCAACTCGCGCACGGCAAGCCTGGGAAAAACTTGGGGTTAACGGTAAGGGTCTGGCGGACTCACCTCCTTCCGCTGGATTCGAAGGAATGCCAAAGCTTACGGTGAAGATGACCGCGCTGATCCAGGGCTTTCCGCATGATTGGGAATTTGTAGGGAAAAAGACTTCCGCTTATCGGCAAATCGGTAACGCGTTTCCGCCGCCCGTGGCGGAGGCAGTTGCGAGGTCGATCAGGCAATCTTTTGATTCGAACCACCCCCAGCTTTACGACCTGCCCTCCAAGACGCTGACTGCAAACCAATTGGCATTTTTGGAATCACGCTTATGACGCGCACACCAGGTTCCAGGGCCCGCCTACGCGCCTATCTGCTCGAACATGTGGGTGAGACGCTGGAGAGTGAGACTCTTCGTGAAGTTGCAGGCGCCAGTGAGTGGGCTAGGCGTATTCGGGAACTGAGAAACGAGGAAGGTTATGAAATCCTAAGTCATAATGATCGATCCGACCTGAAGCCAGGTCAGTACTTCATGGCGTCATCAAAACCCGGCCCGGCATTCGCTCGACAAATCTCGAAGGAAACGCGAGCGTACGTCCTGGATCGAAATGGGTTTACCTGCCAAATGTGTGGCGGAGGAGCCGGAGAGCCGCACCCATACGATTCACGTAGAAAGGTCCGATTGCACATAGGGCACATAATCGACAAATCGTTGGGCGGCAGTGATGATCCGAATAACCCGCGAGCGATCTGTTCCATCTGCAACGAGGGCGCGGCCAACATTACGCTCCCCAGACCCGAGTCCTCGAAGCTGAAGGCGCAGATACGTCGCTCTCCGGGCAAAGACCAACTCGAAGTACTGATATGGCTCATCGACAAATATCCAGAGGCTGCTCAAAACCGTCTCCGGGAACAGCGAAATGACAGAAAAGAGTCTGAGTGAAGCTCAGACGCTAAAACTCCAGTCATTCTTCCGATCGTGGTATCGATCGAATGGCCGTGAATTCCCATGGCGCGACAAGTCTGTGTCACCATTTGGAATCCTGTTGGCCGAGATGCTTCTCAGACAAACCCGGGCAGATCAGGTAATTCCAGTCTGGACGAGGCTAATCAATGTCTGTCCCGAACCGGGAGCACTCGCGTCCGCGGACCCAGAGTTCATTTCACGACTGGTACGGCCTTTAGGTTTATGGCGTCAGCGTACCAAGGCTCTCCAACTGATGAGCCTCGCACTAATCAGTCGCCATGGAGCTCGAGTGCCGCGAAATGCAGATCAGCTTTCCGCTCTTCCTCACGTCGGCACCTATGGCGCCAATGCGGTCTTATGCTTCGCCTTTAAACGACGGGTTCCAATCGTGGACTCAAATGTCTTGAGAGTCTTTTCGAGGATAGGGGGAAGTGAACTTGGTCCTGATAATCGGCGATCTGAACTGGCAGTGGGGATAGCCTGGCAGGTACTTCCCAGGCGAGGTTTTATTGAGCACAATTATGGTCTACTCGACTTTTCTGCGATGATTTGCAGGTCACGCAGTCCTTTGCACGATGAATGTCCCCTCAGAAACTGGTGCAAGACCTACCACGAGCTTCCGGTCTAGAGTTTCCGGTACGATTATGATTCCAGGTCTCTCGCTTTTCCGCGACCTGTCTGCGTACCGGAGAAGTTAGTCACATAAGGGGACGAAATGGCAGACAGGTTCGTTGGACGGCTTGCTCTCGTTTTCCCTGGGCAGGGAAGTCAGTTTGTCGGGATGGCGGGGGAGCTCATCGACGAGTCGCCGGCGGCGAAGCAGATCATCGAGCAAGCTGACGAAACGCTCGGTTTTGCGCTCAGCGATCTCATGTTCAATGGGCCGGCGGAGACCCTCGAAGACACCATCAATGCCCAGCCCGCGATCCTGACCGCGAGTGTTGCCGCCCTCGAGGCGGTGAACGAGCGTCTGGCCACACAGAGTGAATCGCTCAATCTCGCCATGGTCGCCGGCCACTCGCTCGGCGAATTCAGCGCGATGGTTGCGGCAGGCGTGACCGACTTCCCCACGACGCTCAAACTCGTGCGCGAGCGCGGCCGGCTCATGAAAGAGGCGGGCACGGAGCGTCCGGGCGGCATGGCAGCCGTGCTTGGACTCGAGGACGACGTGCTCGCACAGGTTTGCGCAGACGCCAGCGAGATCGGCATCGTGGTGGTCGCCAATGCAAATTGCCCGGGTCAGACGGTGATCTCCGGCGAGGTCGCGGCACTCGAGCGAGCGATGGAGCTCGCCAAAGAGCGCGGCGCCAAGCGGATCGCGCGCCTAGGTGTCAGCATCGCATCGCACTCGCCGCTGATGGCGCATGCGACGTCTCAGTTCGCTGAAATCGTGGCCGCGACGCCGATGGACGATCCGCGAGTGCCGCTCTACGCGAATATCACCGCCGCACCGCTCACAACGGCCGCCGAGATTCGGGATGAGATCTCTCGCCAGATCGGATCGCCGGTGAACTGGACCGGCTCGGTGCGGGCGATGATCGATGGCGGCGCCACGACATTCCTCGAGCTCGGCCCTGGCACTGTGCTGGGCGGATTGATCAAACGGATCAGTCGCGAGGTGAAGACGATCTCGATCGCGGACCTCGATCTTGGCTTCAGCGCGATGACGGCCAGGTAGTTTGCCCGGCATGTTGTGGTCGACGCTTGGCGAATCCGCCTTATTCTTCGTCGATTGCGTACACTAGCACCGGACAGCGGATAAGCGGATCAGATCATGATCCCTTTCCGGTTCTTTTTATGCGCGTGAACTACTTCGATGAATCGCGCTCTTTGCATAATCAGGTGACACCGCTGATGTGCGCCCGAGACGATCGGTTTGGCGCCCGGCAAGCCATGGCGGGAGAGGGGTACCGACGGTGAAGCGAGTTGTCATTACGGGCGTCGGGGCGGTTACACCTCTCGGAATTGGCACGTCCGCAACCTGGGACGGGTTGATCGCGGGTCGATCAGGTATTCGCACGATTCAGTCATGGGATCCGGGCGATCTCGAAGTCCAAATCGCGGGCGAAGTCGAGAACTTCCAGCCGAAGGATTTCATGGACTTCAAAGCGGCGAAACGCATGGACCGCTTCGCTCAGTTTGCCGTCGCAGCCTCCACCGAGGCAATCGCTCAGGCGCGGTTGGAGATCACCGACGACAACCGCGAACGGGTCGGCGTGGTGGTCAATACCGGAGGCGGCGGCATTCCGACGATCGAGCACGATGTCGTGGCGATGGCCGCGAAGGGCCAGAAATATGTCAGCCCGTTCTTGATTCCGCTCTTCGCGCCAAACATGGCGAGCTGCCAGGTTTCGATCACCTTCGGCATTCACGGACCTTCGATCACCTCGGCCGCGGCGTGTGCTTCCGGCATCCAGGCATTCATCGATGCGGTCCACATGATCCAGCGCGATGAGGTCGATGTCGTGATCACCGGTGGTACCGAAGCCGGCATCACGCCGGTTGCGGTGGCCGGTCTCGCGAACATGGGCGCGCTGTCAAGACGTAACGAAGATCCGGCCAGGGCAAGCAGGCCGTTCGATCTCGGGCGCGACGGCTTCGTCTTTTCCGAGGGCGCCTCGATCATGGTGCTGGAGAGCGAAGAGCACGCGGTTCGACGCGGCGCATCGGTTCTGGCCGAGGCAAAGGGCGGCGCGTATACGTCGGATGCGTACCACATCACCGCCCCCGATCCAAACGGCCGTGGCGCCGCCAAGGCGATGAGCCTTGCGCTCGAACGTGGGCATCTGTTGCCGGCCGATGTCCAGTACGTTGCCGCGCACGCAACCTCGACGCCGATCGGCGACATCGCTGAAACGAAGGCGCTGAAACGGGCGTTCGGGGATCATGCCGCCAATCTCGCGATCTCTGCCAACAAGTCGATGGTCGGTCACCTGCTCGGCGCCGCGGGGGCCATTTCCGGATTCGGCTGTTTGATGGCCATCCTGCACAACAAGGTGCATCCGACGATCAATTTGATCGATCCCGACCCGGAATGCGATCTGGACTATGTGCCGAACGTCGCCCGCGATATGCAGGTCGATGTGGCGATGGCCAACGGCTTCGGGTTCGGCGGGCAGAACGCCAGTACGATCTTCGCCCGCTGGAAAGACTGATCGTTCGTTCTGGTCGAGCTTGCTGGTTCTTCGATAGCGCGTTTTCGGGTTAGTCTGTCTGCCTAGCGTTTCGGAACAAGCGCGTCGTTGCAGACGGAGATCGCTTCAAGTGCGTGACGATCCGACCCTCGACATGGACAAGATCGCTGCCTGCCTGGCAGCGCAATACGGCGTTCTCGCGGCCTCGGTCGCGTATCTTCCCATCGGATATGACCCCAATGCCTTTGTGCACAAGGTGCTGTCCCACGACGGTGTGTCTTACTTCCTCAAGGTGCGCGTGGGACCCGTCCACGAGCCTAGCCTGTCAGTACCGCGGGCACTGCTCGAACGCGGATTCCGGAATGTGCTCGCTCCCTTGCCGGCGCGAGCAGCCGCGTTATGGAGTACGGTTGACGGTCTCCCGGGGAACACGCTCGTGCTCTTTCCGTTCATTGAAGGCAGCGACGCGGTTACAACCGGGTTGAGCGACGATCAATGGCGCGAATTCGGCGCCACGTTGAGAGCGGTCCACGACAGCGGTCTCGAACAGCAATTCCGCGGCCAATTGCCAGTCGAAACGTTTGGTTTGCACTCGGCCGCGCTTGTCCGCCGGATGCTGGATCTGCCGGAAGGGGCGCGGGTCAAAAGCGCAGCGGCCGCTCACTTCAAAGCGTTCTGGCGCGAACGGGCCAATGTGATCCGGCGAATGCTCGCGCGGACCGAATCACTGGGAACAAGACTACAAGCCCGGTCGTTCGACCACGTGCTCTGCCATGCCGACATCCACGCCGCGAACATGCTCGTGGGCAATGACGGACGGATCTGGCTGGTCGATTGGGACGGTTCGATCATCGCGCCGCGAGAGCGCGATCTGCTCTTCGTGGTCGGTTCAAAGATCGCGCGAGCCGTGGAGCGCCGAGAGGAAGAACTCTTCTTCGAGACTTATGGACATGTCGAGATCAATCTGGATGCGTTGATCTATTACCGGTATGAGCGGATCATCGAGGATCTCGGCGTGATCGCGGAAGGCATCTTCCTGAATGCGGAGATGAGCGAGCAGGTCCGGGAATCGGAGGCCCAAATGGCAATGAGCTTCTTCGCTCCTGGAGCGGATATCGAGAGCGCGGCATTGATTCGCGGCGAACGGCGGGCGTGATAACCTACCTGCACTGAACGATCATTGCCAGGGAGAGGCCGATGACTTCTGGACCATGGAACGACCTCCTCAAACGCGTTCGCGCGACTCATATCTTCTGGGAGCTCGCGCTCGACGACATGACCGTCGAGCAGATCAATCATCACGAGCGATCCGGTGTGCTTCCGATTGCTTTCAGCCTCTTTCATTTCGTGACCGGAGAGGACCGCGGAGTCAGCGAGCGGCTGCTCAGCGTGCCGATGCTTTGGTCGCCGGAATGGGCGACGCGAACCGGGATCAAGCTCGATCCGATCAAGCGGGGCGATCCCATATCCGTCGCCGAAACGGTGCGCTTAACCGATCTCGCCGCCTGGCGCGCGTATCAAACCGCGGTTTTCGCGCGTACGGAACAGACCCTGGCGGCCACCGATGACAGTCGCTGGAACGAGGTCCTCTATGAGCAGGTTCCGCCGGCGCTGATGGGCGGATTCATCGCCTATCTGGCCGGCGGCGGGCCCGTTTTGCTTGGCGATCTGATGGACGTTTTCCTCTATCAGCACGGGCTTCGCCATCTCGGTGAAATCGAACACGCGCGGTCGTTGGTTGGCCTCCAGGGCGTCGGCTAGAAAAGGGCATTGATGCCGGGAGCACTGGAATCGCGGTTCCAGGAATTACAGGTGGCGCCGGGAACGGTTGCCTGCGTTTGGCTCGGCGCGGCCGGGTACCTGTTGAAATCTCCGGGCGGGTTGATCGTCGCGATCGATCCGTACCTTTCGGATTACGCTGAAGACCAGTGGGGACTCAAACGCGTCATTCCGCCTGCGATCGACCCCGCGACTCTTCAACCCGGCCTGTTGCTCACCTCCCACTGGCATGAGGATCACCTGGACGCACCGCTGGTGAAAAAGTGGGCGAAGCTCAGTCCAGGAATGTTCGCGGGCCCTGGAACATGCGCGGTTCGCGCCGGCGCCTGGGGCTGGCCGGCGGAGAAGATCGCGCGGCTGGAGCTCGGCGCCTCGCTCGGCGTTCAAGATGTTTCGGTCACGGCGCACTTTGCTAGGCATGAGGAGGCAGATGCGCCCGCGCCGGAAGCGGTTAGCTTTCTCTTGACGATCGACGGCGTCAAGATCTGGGCAATCTGCGACACCGAATACGATGCCAGGCTGCGGCCGATGGCGAACGAAGCGATCGATGCTGCTCTCACACCGATCAACGGCGTCGGCGGAAACTGGACCGATCGTGAGGCCGCGCTCATGCTCTCGTATGTCAACCCAAAGCTGGCGATCCCGAATCACTACAACATGTGGGAGCCGGCCGGTTTCGGACCCGGTGCAACGCTCGATCCACATGCGTTTGTCAAAGCGTACAAAGCATTTGGGGGCGGCGAGACGCGGATTCTCGACGCCGGCGAGATTGTCACCTTTTCGATGTAGCGGCGATCTGGAAGGAGACACCATGACAGCTACCACCAGCACCCGAACGTGCGCCGTGCTCAAAGCAGAATCGACCTACGAAGGAAAGCAGGGCTTTTCCTATATGCACGGCATCTCGGCCGAGAGCGTCGGCTCGGTCGGGTTGTGCATGCACTTGCTCACGATCCCTCCCGGCGGCAGAGCCAAAGCCCACCTGCACGAGCAGCATGAAACAACCATCTACGTGCTCAGCGGTCACGGAGAGATGTGGTATGGAGAAGAGCTCGAGCACCACCTGACCTGCGAGCCCGGGGACATGATCTACATCCCGGCCGGCATACCGCACCTGCCAATGAGCTCGAGCGAGACCGAGCCCTGTATCGCGGTGCTCGCCCGCACCGATCCGAACGAGCAGGAGAGCGTTGTGCTCCGGCCGGATCTCGAGGATCGCGTGCCGTAGATTTCAGCGTTGATTCACGGATCGCCGCGTGGGCATTTTGCGCAGTGCCGTTGTTTCGGCGTGCTCGCGACCGGCATCTCCGCCAAAAGAGCCGTCTAAACTTCCAAAGACCGACCGTGCAGCGGGCGGCGATGGCCCCGGAAACAATGCAAGAGCTCCAGGATCGATCCCTCCAGACTCGGGGAGGAGCCGATCGGCGGCGTTCGGGCGTTTGCAGACCCGTGATGTCCGATCAACCGATCGACAATCGCGATCAGGAAACCAATTGCAGGCTGGCGCAAAATCGCGGCGATGGCCGAGGTCTACTACGCGGGATTCGCGCCGCACAACCCGCTCAGCCCGGTCAATATGCGGGCGTCGCTGCATCTCGACGCCGTCGTTCCGAATTTCATTATTATTCAGGAATGGGTGGCGGACGATCCGCTGTGGCGCGACGAAATTCTGCAGCATCCCGTGGTGATCAAAGATGGCTGGGCGGATATCCCGATGGAGCCGGGATTGGGCACGGCGCTCAACCTCGATGTCTGCCGGGCCCATCCGGCGAAGAACATACACCTGCCGGTTCTATGGCATGATGACGGCTCGGTGGCGGATTGGTGACGAGCCGCAGGCTACAAGCTACAAGCTACAAGCTACAAGCTACAAGCTACAAGGAGATTATCGTCGTCGTAGACAAGAATCGGCGACGCTTTTGCCGGGCGAGGTAACGGGAGATTCGTCGTTTAGAACTTCAAGCTTGTGGCTTGTAGCTTGCGGCTTGAAGCTCGGAAAGGTGAACTATGCGGTTCGAGGGGAGATCGGCGATCGTGACGGGCGGCGCCCGCGGCATCGGACGCGCAATCGTCGAGCGCCTGGCGAGCGAGGGCGCGAATGTGCTCATTGCGGATATCGACGCCGAAACCGGGACGGCGGTCGCCGCTGAAATCGGGAAAGGCACCGCCGCCTACGGGCTGGACGTGACCTCTGAGTCTTCGTGGGCCGGAGCGGTGGAGCAGGCCAAGAGCGCCTGGGGCAAAGTTGATCTGCTGGTCAACAACGCCGGGATCGCGGGTCGTTCCGCCCCGATTTGGGAACTGTCGGTCGATGAGTGGCTCGATGTGATCAACATCGATCTCACCGGGGTCTTCCTGGGTTGCCGGGCCGTGCTGCCGGGCATGATCGACAACGGATATGGACGGATCGTCAACATCGCGTCGATCGCGGGCAAAGAAGGCAACCCAAACGCGAGTCCCTATTCGGCCGCGAAGTCGGGCGTAATCGGTCTGACGAAGTCCATCGCGAAAGAGGTCGCGACCATGGGAGTGATCGTCAACGCGATCACACCGGCCGTGATCGAGACCGAGATTCTCAAGCAGGTCAGCGAAGAGCACATCAAGTACATGACCAGCCGGATTCCGATGGGCCGGGTTGGCCAGCCGCGCGAGGTTGCCGCGTTGGCGGCATTTCTCTGCTCGGAAGAAGTCACGTTCTCGACGGGCGCGGTATTCGATCTCTCTGGAGGCCGCGCGACCTACTAACTCATCACGCAATAGAAGACCCAGCGCTGTCGCGGCGATTCCGACAGACCTGACGGGAGGCTCCTCCTGAACTGGCCGAGCGTCGTAATGTTGCGTCATCTCTTCAACGTGAGATCGTCAAAGACACGAATGAGACGATACTATTCCGATCTCATGAGTCAACTATGAAGTCGCTCACGAAACTCATTTGAAACCGTGACGAAAGTTGACGCCGGGTCTATAATCAAGCGGACTCAGCAGGAACGGGAACCGGTCTGCCCGGCAATGCGTTAGCGTGGCAACTTGTCCCACGTCAGTATTCCGAATGGGGATAATACTTGCCGTCGTGAAATCGCTGCCAACGTGGCACGATAGGCCTCGATGAGGGGCATTGTTCTGCACCTGCATTCTCAACCCGCTCGAACCATGCGGCGGGCATGGCGAGCGATCACAGGGGAAGGATCATACATGGCCCCGACAGCCAATGGAGAGCTCGCGCTTCAAGAACAACTCGTGCAGGCCTTTTCCAACTTTTTTCCCGCGTGGACGAAATGGCTCCGCACCACACTTCATCAATCCGGCGTGACTCCGGCTCGTGTACGCCTGCTGGCGGTGCTCGCGGACGGTCCGCCCGTGACCATGACGGTGCTGAGCAGCGCGCTGCACGTTTCTCCGCGCAACATCACCACGCTGGTCGATGCGCTTGAAGCCGAGCAGCTCGTCCGCCGCACGAGCCACCCTACCGATCGAAGGGCGACAATCATCGAATTGACCGAGCGCGGCTCGGAGCTTTGCCAAGATCTCTGGGGTCAGCATCTCGATGGCGCGGGCAAAGTCTTCTCGGTCATTTCGGAGCCCGAGCAGAGGACGTTGCTCGATACCATCACCCGTCTCAGCCAGGCGCTTCGGAGCAAAGGCATCGCTTGACGCTCTAGCCCGGCGTCGCAAAGCCGCCGGCCGGGAGCAACCGCAACGAGCGCACCGGCGACAGCAGGAGCGGGATCGCCGCGGTCAATATGCCGATCGCGCCGGCGATGATGGCCGTGCGAAGGCCGTACGAATCGCCGATCCAACCGCCCAAGATTGCACCGATGAGATAGCCCCCGAGCTCGAGCAGGTGAAAGCTACCGTTCATCCGGCCCTGCCATTCGTCTGCCGTGACTGATTGGCGAACCGTCACCTGGGTGACTTCGTACAACGTCCAAGGCAAGTCCATCGCTTGCTGGACGAGCATCAATCCGACCGTTAATGCAGTGACTCCGGTAGCAAATGCGATCAACGATTGTCCGGCGCCAACGAGTACGAGCGAGCCGATCATGATCGGCCCGATGCCGAGCCATCGGGTAAGGCGTCCCCCGGAGATTGAAGCAACGAGCGAAAAGAGTCCCCCGGTGGCGAAAATGAGCCCCAACACTCCAGGTTCGAAACCCAACTCCTGATTCACGTAAAGAAGATAGACCGTGCCCACGATCTGCATCGATAGACTCATCAGAAAGAGCGACGATCCCAAACCAACCAGCGTCGAGTTGCGTCGGACGTAACGGAAGCCTTCCAGGATTTCGCGCACAATGTGCTCATTCTCCCGGTCACGCTCGCCCTGCTCCTCTTGCTTTTCGATCCGCTGAAGCGTCAACGCCGACCAGACGAACGTTCCGGCGTCGATCAGTAATGCACCCGGGGCCGAGAAGAGCTGCACGAGCCAACCACTGGCAGCGAATCCGGTTGCCTCCGACACCGTGTTGCCAGCCGTCAGCATCCTGTTCGCGTCACCCAGGTCCTCCCGGCCAACAAGCGATGGAAGCATTGAGCGGTCGGCGATATCGAAAAAGGTCGACGCTATGGCGAGCAAGCCCGCCGCGATCGCCAGATGGACGAGGGTCAAATGTTCGATCAAGGCAGCGAGCGGAATCGAAACGAGCACTGCGACCCTGAACCAATCACAGGCGATCATAATCGGCCGCCGCGCAACCCGATCGACCCACGCGCCCGCAAATAAGCCTGAAACGAACGCCGGCAACATCGAGGCTATGCTGAGCATGCTTAGCTCCCACGGAGTGGCATGCAGAACGAGCACTGCCGCGAATGGAAAGGCGGTGCGGGAAATGTCGGTGCCGAATGCCGAAACCGTGGCCGCCGTCCACAGTTTCATGAAATCGGGATTGCCGCGGAGAACCCCAGTTCGGCGCATCGGATTCACGTTCGCGGATCGCGGCAAACGTAAGCCGCCGGCCACTCAACTGAGTCCGCGCCAGGTGCCCGGATTCGGTTCACGAGACGATCCGGCAGGCGCTGGACCATACGGCTAAATAGTCCTACCATATTCTACGCGTACGTTCGCCATCTTTTTGCCGGTACCGGAAGCGCATCGCATCGGGACTGAAGGCCCCGATCTTTGTCAGGACTATGCGGCGGCAATCACCGATTGCCAGAATGCAGAGTTAGCCGCATGATCGGAATCAGGAATCGGAGGCCAACGAGTGAGCGGCTCCCGCTAACGAGGGCTCCGATGCCCCCAGTACCGAGCGTTTGCAAGCCGGCGCCAGCCCGAGGGCACGGCAACCAATTTGGAGTGACGCAGTCCCGTGAGCGAATCATCCAGTTACGGCTCGAACACCGACGAGCAGACAACCCAATACTCGAATGTCGCCGCTCCTCTTGTGGACGAAGAGCGGCCACCCACCTGTCCATCCTGCAATCGTCGTCTTGTGATTCTTGCGACTCACTGGCACCGCGACGATTCTGGACGCTCGTTGCGCAAGCAACTTTGGGGCTGCCCACGCGGGCACTCGACCGCCTCCCGAATTGGCGGAATCTTCACGCCAATCGAACTGCTGCCAGACGTCGCCGGGTAACCATCATCGCGGGCTACCCGGCTCCGCCAATCACCCCTTCGCTAGTTTCCGCGCCTCCGACAACTTCGCGATCGACTCTTCATTCAACGGATCGAGCATGCAGATCAGGTGCGCGGCGCCGGCGTCCGAATACCCGCGCAAGCCGGCAGCGACTTCATCGACGGCGCCGGAGATCACCTTGGCCGGGTCAGCGTCTTCGCGCTTGGCGCCGAGCTCAGGAAACGAAACATTGATGCCAACGGTGACGTCGATCGAATTCGGATCACGTCCGGCTTCGTTGCATGCCGTTTCGAGCGCCGTCCGGCGTTCCGTCATCGAGCCGGCTTGACCCAACCACGCGGTATTCCAGGCATCCGCATATTCCGCCGTAAGTTTCAGCATCCGCGGTTTGAACGACGCGATCAGAACAGGAATTCCGCCCTCTTTTGGTCGCGGAAGCATTTCGCAGTTCGGCGCTGAGTAGTGCTTGCCGGTGAAATCGACTCTTCCGGTTTTGACGAGCGGCACAATAATCTTGAGTGCCTCTTCAAACCGATCGACCAGGTTGGTGAAGGGAATGCCAAACGCGTCGAACTCCGGTTGATGCCATCCCGCTCCAAGTCCAAGGACGAGCCGGCCATTGCTCACGTCGTCGAGCGTCACCGCCATCTTGGCCAGCAGCGCGGGATTCCGGAACGGAGCACAAAAAACCAGGCAACCAAGTTCAACCCGGTTTGTCGCCTCCGCCAATCCAGTGAGCACGGTCCATGCCTCTTGCACACCGGTTACGGGTTTCTCCGGGAAGCGATAGATCAGGTGGTCGTACACCCACGCCGAATCGAGCGTGCTGTTCTCGACGGCGAGCGCGAGTTTTCGGATCTCCGCATACGAGGGAGGGCCGCCATCTTCCTCGGATGCGCTCAACGGCAGAATGACCCCAACTTTCACCCTGAAAACCCCTTCTCCTGATCGTTCGAAGGCGCCGGAACCGCACCGGCGGCCACCAGGTCGCTGTATGAGCCGGAAATGACCGGCATTCCTCTCAGCCCTAAGTTCAGGATAGCCTGCTCGTGCTCCTCATGGACAGCCTCGTCCAAATCCCCCGGCCGCGCCACCGTTTCGAGCTCCACAAAGCAACCGAGACCCTTCACCGTGTCAAGATGAATCCGGGTGCTGCGCCAGATGCCGGCCGATCGCCGTTTCTCGATCACAACCGAAATGCCGCAACTGATCGCAAGTGCCTGCTTGACGGCCGTCGCCGTTTCGGCAGGCAATGCCACCAGTTGGTAGTCGCTCCAACGCGAGCCAGACTCGTCTGGCCGCCGGTAGGCAATCAGTTCCAAACGTGTTTTTCCGCGCGCCGGCGCGATCTCGCGCAGCTTCAGCCGGCCGGCGTTGACGTTGAAATACGTATCCGTTTGGATCATGTGGGAGAAGGCTCCGGCGCCCAGTGCCTTCGCTCGTCCCCTAACGTGCTCCAGGGCCGCCTCGTCGCATCTGACCTTGAGCTCCAAATTGCGGGCCACGAGAAGCACCTCGGAATCGAGCCGCACTGCCCGCGGCAAAGGTCATACACTCTAGGCGTCTTGTCTGAATCGCACAATACCCGGGAAACGGCCGCTCGATCCGTGAATGCAAGTCGCGCCAATTCGTACCGGGCCGTACTTCGGCACGACGCCTTTCGCTGGCTGTGGGTTGCGGGCTTTCTGTCGCGCGCCGGTGACGCGATCTCGCAGATCGCGATGCCGTTGTTGGTCTACGACCGTACCGGTTCGCCGGGCCTGCTGGGAGCGATCTTTGTCATTCAAACCGCTCCGCGGGTGATCCTCGCGCCGATCGCCGGATTGCTGGCCGATCGTCTCGACCGCCGCCTCATGATGATCCGAACCGCCTGGTTACGGGCGGCGGCGGTGGCTGTTATTCCGTTCGCATCCGAGGTCTGGCAGATCGCGCTCCTCGCGGTGATCGTTTCAATCGGAATGGTGTTGAGTCTCCCGGCGGAGCTCTCGACACTCCCGGCGACGGTGCCCTCGGAGCACCTCGTCCCGGCGCTTTCGCTGACACAAGTCACCTCGAGCATTATGCGAATCATCGGTCCGGCAGCTGGCGCCGCCTTGATCGGTTCCATCGGCATGGGCGCCGCGTTTTGGACGGAAGCGGCGTGCTTCATGGCGGCCGGGATCTGCCTGGGTCCGTTGCGAATCCCGGAATCGGCAGACGCCAATAAGGAATCTGTGCCGCTCCTCGCCAACGCGAAGAGCGAGATTATGGAGGGGCTCCGGGTAGTTTGGCAGACCCCCATCGTTCGCGGCGTCACCGCGACCGAGTGCATGTGGGCGCTGATCGGAGCGGCCACGTCGATCGCCGGACTTGTCTACGTCGAACAGAACCTCGATTTGGGTGAACGAACGGAGTTGGTCTACGGCTTCCTTTCTGCTTCACTCGCGACCGGCGCGCTCACCGGCGCTTTGTTGGCGAGCACGGTCGAGCGGAGGATCAGCCGGCCCGCGATGCTCGCGGCCGGGTATCTCGGCCCCTTGCTTGTTTTACCGGTGCTGTTCGAGCCACCTGTGCCGGTTTTGTATGGTTGCTGGTTCTTGTTCGGCATTGCCGATGCGTTTGCGGTGATCGCGATGCAGGCATACCTTGCCGAATCGGTCTCATCGGACATGCGGGGCCGCGTGTACGCCACCTGGAACGGGCTGATAACGCTCTCGTGGCTTGTTTGTTACGGCACAGTCGGTTGGATCACCGATCACATCGGAGCAGCGTGGACGATCGCCAGCGCGGGAGTCATCGTGGGCGTTGGCGGTCCACTCCTGCTGATCCTTACCAATGCGCTCGCCGCCGTGCGGGCGCCCAAGACGGTGATCGCCTCGAGCGAGGGCGCTTAATCGCGGCTCAAGTACAATACGGCGACGGTTTCGGGTTCGCGAGGGTTAGGAGAACAAGCGGAATGCCACGGTTGGGTCAGAGCAAGGATTTGGGTCAGGCGCCTTGGTTCTTCAAGCCGAAGCCGGAACCGAAAATCGTCGAGAACGGATGGCGCTTTTCGCTTAAGGGCTCTCCCCGTCATTACGATGACGTGCTCAAGATCATTGAGTCAGATCCCAACGCCCACGTCTATTTCGGCGAAGCGCTGACATACGAGCGCGGAGCCGGGGTCGCGCTCTGGCGGATCGAAGCCACCAGTTTCGATTGGCTGCCTCAACTCTACGCCTGGTGGGCGGAAATGGAGCGGGTAGAGCCCGTACAGGTCAATTTTCATTTGTATCTGCCGAGCGATCTGAGTTACCCAGCCATGAGCCTCCGTGATCACACCCCAGCAGAGGTCGCCGATTACGTCAAACAGCACGCCCCTCGCTCCGCCGCTGAAGCAAACGCCGCGGCACGAAAGAATTAGCTTCCCATGCTCACAGCGAACCGCACGTCTTCAGTCAGTAGGATTCTTCAACTGAACTTGCGGTTAGGAGAGCGAATCGCTAAAATCTGAGTAATATCATCTGGCACTTCGGTGGCAGGCTGAGGGGTTGCCGAGAGGTAGCCCCTCTTTCGCGTCTGGGGGCCGAACGAGATGAGAATCGCGGCCTATGTTGACGGTTTCAGCTTTTACTACGCCTGCTTTCGTGGTCCCACGAAGATCGAAAACGCTCACCTCAAATGGCTCGATTACCAGTGCATCTTTCAATCAATGTTTCCAGAAGATGTGATTACGATCGTCCGCGTTTATCCAGCCATCGCTCCGAATCCACCCAATGACCCAGGCCAAGCAATGCGCCATGACACGTATGTCCGTGCGATTAGGACTCGGTTAGGGGTTGAGGTTGTGGTCGGCCGGTTTCAGAAGGCGAAGCGAGAAGCGGTGCTCGTGCGCCCGCCAGAGAACATCGCCGCGAATCAAACCGTTTTCATCTATCAGGAACAACAATCCGATGTCTCCCTAGCATCTCACCTATTGCTTGACGCGTTTGAATAGCGTTTTGATCGAGCGGTCGTATTCACAAACGACTCTGATTTCCTCACTCCGATCAAACTGGTACGAGAACGTTTCAATCGAGACGTTCTTGTCTTGAGTCCGGACATTGTCGTCAACCGTGAGCTCGCTCGCGCCGCTTCGGATGCATGGGTGTTCGACCGAGGACTGCTTCACAAATGCCAGCTACCGGAGGAGGTTACTGATTCCGATGGGAGGACAATCAGAAAGCCGGATGCCTGGAAGGTCAAATTCTGATACCAGACCACCAGCGTTCCACTTCGGAACGATGATCGGGCATCTTCTGGCGAAACTGAAACCAACAAACCCCGGCCGAGTGGCCGGGGTTTGTGCATTCTCAGTTCGATTTCGCTACTGGTTTAGTAGTGAATCACCACTCTACCGCCGTACGGCAGCCAGTAATAGAGCCACTCCGCGAAGCCTAACGGCAGGTTGACGCAACCGTGGCTCCTGACGTGGCCAAAGTCGTTGTGCCAGTAGGCTCCGTGCAATGCATGACCGTAATTGGTGAAGTACATCGTCCAGGGCACTGCCGGCACGTTGTAGTACTCGCCCCCGATCGTGCCTTCCATATCGTCGTAGCGATACTTGATCAGGATGTAGAAGGTACCGGTCGGAGTGTCGAAACCGGGTTTGCCGGTGCTGACATAAGTGGAGTTGACCAGTTTGTTGCCGTCCCACGCTCTCAGAAACTGAGTGCTGAGATTGACTTCAACCCAGTGCTCAGCGGGGACCGGTTTCTTCTCGCAGGCCTTGCTCGCGGTGCCGGCCGATGTCAAAACGCGGACGCCGTCCTTCTCCCACGCGGAGTTTGAGAAGATGAAGCCCTTCGTCAGAATCGTGCCCTGGGATGCGCCCGCGCCGGCTGAAAAGAACGCATTTGATTTCGGCTTCAACACTTGATTGACGGTGAAGGGCTCCTTCGAGCTCGCTTCGTAGGTCGTGCCGATCGTCTTGAGCAGGAAGTACCCGTTGCCGTTGTTGGTGACCCGTACCGATTCCTGATTGGCCCGGCAGTTGAGCGTGATCGACAGATCGGAGAGTTTGCCAGGATTTGCGACTACCGGATCCGGTTTGGGGGCGCACGACTTCGACACATCTCCGGCTGAAGTCGTGAAGAGGACGCCGTCCGCCTCATAAGCTGAATTGGCGAAGATGTACGCGGTGGTCAGTACGACGCCGATCGTCGCGGCGGGCCCGGCCCGGTAAAGCTGGCTCTTGCCGGGGAGCAGCTGTTGATTGAGCGCAAACGGCTCGTCCGAGCGCGGACCGAAGAGCGTGCCGACGCCTGTCAAGACGATGGTCCCGGCGCCATTGTTCGTGATTCGAATCGTCTCTGGATTCGTCGCGCAGCTAAGCACGATCGCTAGATCCGAGGGAGCGGCTAGATCGGCGCCGGTAACGGAATCAGGTGTCGCCGGCGGCTCGTTTGTTGGGGTGCTCGTTGGAGATTCGGTCTCGGTCGGCTCCGGGGTCTCGGTCGGGACGTCAGTGGGCGTTCCCGTCTTGGTCGGGACGTCAGTGGGCGTTCCCGTCTCGGTCGGGACGTCAGTGGGCGTTCCCGTCTCAGCCGGCGTTTCGGTGGCCGTCTCCTCAGGAGCCGCGGACGGTTCCTCGGTGAGCGCCGGCTCCGCGGTAGGCGTGCCATCCGAGGGAACCTCGGTCGACTCCTCCGAAATTTCATCTTGCGCGCGCGTGGACGATGGAGACAAGCTTATTGTTCCCAATACCGGCGCTAATAGCAGCGCAAGCAACAGTACCCGTGTAAATCGGCGCGGCATCGTTCCCCTCCCCTAGGGACCTGATCTCGGTGTCAATTCACACAACCTTTGACACCGTTGGTAATCCGAAGATTCCAGATTCTATTCTGACACGGTTGTTGCGTATTTCAACCTGACCGTTCTTCCTAATAACTCAACGTATTGCATGCACCAAACGTTACGCATCTGGCGCACAAAACTCCGCCCCGGTCAAACAATTGACCGGGGCGGGGCTCTACTCGGCGTTATCCGCCAGCGGAGGCAAGTCACAGATCAGTCGGCGATCGCTTTCTGCTCCGTTTCCCGCGAATCGGTGCCCACGGTCGATGCGAGAGCGACAATAGGCGTGCGCTCTGGGTGAACCTTCCAACAATCCATCACTACTTCAGTTGCGAGACATCGCTGCACTTCAACGTCCCCATGGACCGCCCAACCATTCGAACAGCGCATCAGCGGGAGACTCGCGTCGTTTGCATTGGGCCGGTACCCACGCGTCAACATTGGACACCCGAAGCGCCCCGGCTCCGCTGGCAACTCTTCCTCATGGAAGAGCGAGCGTCGCTCGCGGCTCATTGTCAACACCTCTTCCTAATCTGAGGTGCTATGGCCGACGTTCACTTCACTTCTCTCGCGCCGGCATCGCTACTCGCTCGAACAACGGCAGCCTCGTCAGGCAATCTCAGCGTTCTGCGCGGCGATTCAAAAAGGTCTGCCGGTTCCGGCTCGATGGCCGTTGTTCCGAACTTGGCGAAGTTTGGTGGCCGTTCTGGGCCGGCCCATGACGAGCGTCCCCGTGGCCGGTTAACCCAGTATAGAGCATCCGGTTTGGTTATCTCCCAAGCACGTACGTCATGACAATTGCGCTGGTCGAATATGTTCCCGCCAGATCGTCGCAAGCCGGCGCCGGCCCCGGGTGACCAGAGCACGCGATCCACGGAGTCCTTTGCCTGCAAGCCAGAGCGTCGTCTCTTTCGCGGCGGCAAGATCCGCGTCGAAATCGGCGCGCATCAATCCGGCTCGCTCGAGATGGGCGTCCGCGACCTCGGCCGGGCACGCCCGCATCGCCGAGCGAACCGCGAGCAACAGGACGATCAAGTCGTCGAGTTGGCCCGCGACCGGGATGAAGCCCGGCACAAGATCGACCGGCGAGATCGTGTAGGCGCCGCCGAACGCGAGCATCGCCTTGGCGTTGCGAGGTACTTCACGGTCTCGCGCCAGATTTGCGGCAAACTTGAGATACCTGGGCAGCCGGCGAATCGCTTCCCAGAATCGATCGAGCACGGGATTCGTGGACTGCTCCATCGGGTCGATCCCATTGCGTGGTTCAGCGACCGCGTCTGCCGGCAATACATCGATCGAACCCAACGCATGTGAAGCCGAGGGATGTTGCTTGGGTCCCATGTTCACTCCCATTTGCGGGTCCACCACGATCGGCGGGGCATCCCGCTGTCGGCCGCGACTATCATCAATTTTGCGCGATCGACGGGTGCGTGATGGAGTTCGAACAGCACGGTATCGAGCGCGACCACATTTGCGTGGATGTCTGAAATGATCGCAATCGTCTCTACTTGCGCTCCTTCGTTCTGTGCGGTGTCTCAACCGTCGGCTGGCAGGCATCTCACCTCGACACCAGGAACCCATTCATTTGCTAGCGATCGGGGTCGCGCGTGCGATGAGTGCCATCGCGGCTTCGCACACCGGAATCGCGTATCGGATTCCGGCGCGTACCCAACCGTCGTCTCGACCCTCGACGAGCTCAGCTATCAGAACACTGCTTGTGCGGGAGACAACCGTCAGTTTTCCGTACGTCGCGATGCTACCGCCCGTTCCGCCCGCATTGGCGAACCCATCGACCCAGCCGCGCTCGTATTCAGGCGCGGCGTCAATCGCGGTCGATTCGTCCGGGTACGAGATCGCGATCAGCGTTCTCCGCTCCCCCCCCGCGCCGAGCCGGCCGTATCCCACAATGACATAGTTCTTCTTTGCGGAATCGGAGTCGGAATCTCCCGGCAATTGCTGTTCGCATGCGGCCGCAAGATCCGCCAGATCGACCGCAACCAGAGCGCTTAGCGGTGCCATAATTGCCACCATGCCGGAGATCGTGTCATCGTCGATCAATGAGCCGGCGCCGGCGATCGCGACATCGATCGCCGCGGTCACACGCTCTCTCGACGACGAGGTGATCAATTTGCCGTCGATCATGGCCACCACATTGGCCGCGCTCACGGAATCGCCATTGAGTGTGATCGTAGGGGTCGCAACCTCATCCTGGACGAAAAAGCCGACTCCGCGATGGGTCTGACGGTCGTAACCCGCCTGTCGCAAGCGACTGGTGATGATATCTCTGTCGAAGTTTCCAATCAGAACCGAGAGATCGCCGTTCAGTCCCGCGGTCGCCCAGCCTGTGACCTGCGAGAGCTCCCAACCAAACGTGTCGCGCCAGGCAGGCGAATGGCCGAGCGTCAGCGGTGACGGCTCCATCGCGAGCTGCTGCTGAAGCCCTATTGCGGCGGTGCCCGGGATCGGAGTCGCGAGCCCGGTATCCGCGGTCCAAACCGCGAATGCACGGCGAGCTTCATCGTCCGCCGGCAGCCAGCCAAGCAAGTCAGCAACCGGACCCGAGCGAACGACAAAGACCGGCGCTGGATTTTCCTCGGATCTGGCCATGATCGCGGCAACGATCGCCACCACAACGAGGACGAGCGCGATGCCGATGACGGCGAGGTTTAGCCGCCGGGGTTGAGCGGGACCTCCGGTATCTTCATCCAGCAGTGGCTCAAGCTCGGGGGACGACTTGTGATCCATCGCCTGCTCACCAAAAGAGATTGCGAGAACGCGGGCATTGCCGGTCGTCCAGGACGGCCAAAGCGTCGTCATGCACCGACCGCTGCAAGTATGACAGTCTTGAATGAATCCACATTGATTAAGACGAGTGGCCGAAAAGACTATACCCCGCGGTCGCCGGCAGCAATCACTTGCTGGAATGCATACAGTGATGCAATTGCCATCACCACGGGAAGCACGATGAACGGCGTTCGATAGCCAAACGCGTCCGAGAGCGCGCCGGTGACAAAGGGGCCGATCACGAGACCGAGATCGCTCGAAAACCGCACCAAGCCGACCGATTTTGTGCTTTGGCCCCCGAGATGGAGCACGATGTCGCCGCCCGCGTTGGTCGCCGAAACCTGCCCGATACCGTAGAAGACCATCGGCACCGCGATCCAGATCGGCGATGGCGCGAGCAGCACCATGGCGGTGCCGGCCATCGCGATCACCATGCCCGCGACGAGCGCTCGTTGCGCGCCCCACGTTCGAATCGCCCGGCCGGCGGGGAAAGCGGCAACGAGGTGCACCAGGGTGATGACCATCAGCAGGCGGGCATTGACCTCGGGTGAAGCGCCGTAATCGTGCTCCGTGTAGAGCGGAAGCGCGACAAAGAGCGCGTAGTTGGAAAAGATCACGAAGTTCAGAATGAGCGGCGGAACCAGCGACCCGATCCGCTCTTCCTCGGCCGTTTGTCGTATCGGCGGTACATCGATCAACCCGCTGCCGGTTCGAACGCTTCGTCGCGAAATGAGCGTTGCGGCCATAATGACGCCTGCGACGACCGTGCTCAGCATAAAGACCGCGCGCCAGCCATATTCCTCCGTGAGAAATCCGCCCGACTGCAGGCCGACAACGCCCCCAATGGTGGCCGCGAATCCGAAGTAGGTCATCGCGGCGCCGCGGCCGGGTTTCGCGCCGAGCACCGCGCGAAGACAGGCATTCACCAAGAAGGCGATCCCCACTCCCTGGAGCACGCGAGCCGGCATCAACCACAAACCGCTCGGCGCCACGGCCGCCATGGCCGTGCTGACAACAAGGACCGCGCCGCCGAGCGCGGCTGTGCTCGACGTGCCGAAACGCTCGAGCAGAAAAGCCGCTGGGAAATTGCCGATCAGGCGACCGAGAAAGAGGATCGAAAAGATCAATCCCGCGGATTTCGCGCTGAGACTCAGGTCTTCTTTGGCGTCGGGCAATGCCGGCGAAACAATATCGATCGTCCAATAGGTCAGGACAATCATGATCAACGAAAGCGTGAAAGGAAGAGCGATGAGCGCCCGGTTGGCACGCGTTGTCGGGCCGAGTGCCTTCGCCACCGCCTGTTCCACCGCACCCTCGACCACGTTCAACCAACTGCCTCCCAGCACACAAGGCGCCGGATAGCTTATACGCTTCCGAATCGATTCGTTTAGAGCGTTTGATCGCGGTCACGTATGCTTCTGGAACGAATTGGATAGGCTAAAAGGCAGGATCGATGGCGCAAACATATCGCGGCGACGGGGCCAATGTACCGGGAACCCGGCTGCCTGTTTCAACCCATATCCGCGACGCCATTTTCGATCGCATCCCGCTGGCGGCGCCTGAGCTGTCGCTCATGGGAACGCGGGAGTTTTTGCGACTCGAGCGTATCCAGCAGCTCGGATTCGTGTCGCGCATCTGGCCGGGAGCGAAGCACGCCCGCTACGAGCATTCGATCGGCGTTCTGCATCTGGCAAGACTTGCGCTCGACCATCTCAGAACAATTCCAGGAGGGAATTGGATTACTGACGAGGACGCCCGCACCATCGGAGCGGCCGCGTTGCTACACGACATCGGTCACTACCCCTTTTCACATGCGATTGAGGAGCTCGGACCGCCAATCCTTCCGCATGAGGCGGTTGGCCGGCGTCTGCTCGAACGCGAACCAATTGCTTCCATACTCGAGCGAGAGTGGAAGGTCGATCCCGCTCGAGTTGCGGCGATCATCGATCCCAAAGGGCGTATGTTGAACGAAGCGGATCGGGTGTTGCGCTCAGTGCTCTCCGGCCCGCTCGATGTCGACAAACTCGACTATCTCCCGCGGGACGCGCGGGCGTGCAATGTGCCGTACGGTGGTGTCGATACCAGCCGCCTGATCAATTCGCTGGGCTTTGCGGAGATCGAGGGATCGCTCCGGATCGTTGTCGGCGACAAGGGCGTGAGTCCGCTGCATTCACTGATCAACGCCCGGCAGGAGATGTTCGACAACATTTACTGGCATCACACCAATCGCGCCTGCATGGTCATGCTTCTGCGAGCGGTGCAGGAGGCGATGATCGCCGGCGCGGTCCGGCCCGAAGAGCTTACCGACCATGACGACGCCTCGCTGCTCGCGATGTTCAGTCGATCCGACATGCCACCGTCGACACAGCGGCTGACCGCGGGATTGCGCGAACGGCGGATTCACAAGCGGGCGGTCGAGGTAAGCGCGCGGGCGACCGAGCTCTATGGCCGGTTGGGGAATCTCTACTTCGATCCCGTCGCGCGCAGAAACGTCGAAATGCACCTTGCCGCGGGGTTGGCGGAGTTGACCGGTCAGCCGGTACCTCCTGAAGCGATCCTGATCGATATCCCAAAGCCCGAGAAGTGGAAAACGGAGGTTTGGGTGCGGTTCGACGATCCTCCCGTCGGGTTTCACGACCTGATGACCTGGCGAGAGGTCGTCGGGCTCGAAGACGCGGATTTCAAGCGGTACGAGGAGCACCGGCGGCTTATCCGGATCGTGGCGGCGGATCCGTATCGGAAAACTTTCCGCGATCACTGGGAGGCGCTCTTGTATCCCATGCTCGGCGGTGTGATCTAGGTCCTGTGCCTCTGACCCTATGGCGTTCGCGACGTTTTGGCCACGCGTTCGACGAGGACAAGGTCTTCGATCCGGCTACGATTGAGCGCAAGAACACGTTACCCGAGCCTGGATCGGAGTTTTCCCGTGAGCACCGAAGAACCTGGATACATCCTGCACGTGACCGATCGCACCGCCGCCGCCATGCAGCTCGCGGCCCATTTCACCTCTGAAGCGATGAAAGCCTCCACTGCCTCCGATCCGCGCGGCCGGTTGGCCGAGCAGCTCGGTTATTTCGACCTCGCGTTCCGTTCGATCATGGGCAGCACCGCCCGCGGAATCATCAAATCCGGCGCCACACCACCTGGCACCGACGCCGAGCTCGGGTCACGATCACGCATTGGGATCGGTTAGCGGGTTCACTGCGACTTACGCCGGGGCAATGAGCTCAACCTCGTTGCCGTCTGGATCGTCGATGTACATCGTACGAGAAGGGATCACCGGGTGCTGGCCGGCGCGGACCATGTAGCCGCGACCGTTGAGCGCGGTCATCGTTCCGTCAACGTCGTCCGCCGAGATTGCGAGGGCGAGATGGTGCAACGTTTGTGGCGTGGAGAAGGGGCCATGATCGCCCTGGAGCTGGACGAGTGCCACAAGGGCAGGGAGATCGCCGTTCGCGTCGTCCGCGCGAAGGAAAATCGGGTTCAAGCGTTCCGGCGGCGAAATCACGGTCAGACCAAGTAGATCACGGTAAAACGCGAGCGAAGCGCTCATTTCGTGCACGTTCAGCACGACCTCCGCCGAACCGCAAATCGTTGCCGCGGGCGTCGCCACGTCCGTCATTGATTCCCCTTCCCCCACTACTCGTCGAGCACACGATTGTTGCCGAAAAGCCGGCATCTCCGCGGCCATGACGATGAACGCGCGTTTACATTTCGCTATTCTTTACCTACAATGTCGGCTACGAGCGCCGGAATTCACGATCCATGTTCGTTTCAGTCCCGGTTTGCGCTCGCTTCACCGCACGGCCGGTTCCGACTCCGAGCCGTGCTGGACAACAGCTGAAAGTAATCGGAACGCTCATGGCTATGGCGCCGTTGACCGTATCCGCATTTGACCGGTCAACACAACAACAGAATCACCCCCCCTTCAAGCGTGTCCTAACCGGTTTGGGACCCGTCGTTCTCTTGTATGTGCTCTATTCGGTAGTTCGATTTTTAGTCGCGGATCGCGGTCCCGACCTCGGCTTCTCCAACGCCAAGCGCTTGCTCGATCTTGAGGATCGATTCGGAATCGCCTGGGAGAGCGCTGTCCAAACCGCGCTATTGCCGCATAACTGGGTCGTTCGTGGATCGAACGTTTATTACGTGTTCGGCTTCCTGCCGATTTTGATCGGCAGCGCGTTGCTTGCTGCCTGGCGGGCATCATCGTCGCTCCGGTACTGGCGATTAGTGTTCGCGAGCTCGCTCATGATGGCCCTGATCGGCTATTCGGCCTTTCCGCTCGCCCCGCCTCGATTGCTGCCCGATCACTGGGGATTTGTCGATACGCTGATGGTCTATGGTCCGCGGTATTACGGCGACGCAACCGGGTCCAGTCTCTTCAACGGCTTTGGATCCCTGCCAAGCACCGTGAATGTCTACGCCGCGATGCCGAGCATGCATGTCGCGTGGTCCGTGATCGCGGGGATCCTGTTCGCGGCGTCGTTCGGCAACAGGCGTTGGGCGGTGGTGCTGGCGGTCCTACATCCGCTGCTGATGTCGTTTTCGGTGATCGTGACGGCGAATCACTACCTCCTGGATGTGGTCGCCGGACTGATCGTGCTCGGCGTCGCGGTCGCGGCTGTGCAAGCAATCGAAAAGCGATCAGCCAGACGCGCGCCGGAAACATTGGTTTCCTACCAGGGCTGACATGATGACCGAGATCGAAGACGAAACCTCCCCGTCCGAGCCCGTTTTGCCTGCCGCATATGTCAAGAACGATCCGATCACGACCGGTTTCATCATCGGCGCGCTCGTACTGCTTGCGGTGCTGGCTATCCTGATTGTGATTGCCGCGGGCCGCCCGCCCGCGGGATTGTGATCCTAATTCCCGCACGTAGTCGCGTGATTCATCGCGCCCGTGTCAAGACCGAACGGGCGCAATAA
>CAYJPA010000017.1:0-72670 GCA_964371945.1 uncultured Sphaerobacteraceae bacterium
CTTTCCCCGCGCTCTTCTTCGCCAGCCGCGCCTCCGGATCGGTCGTGCTGGCATGCGTCGCGTTCGACCGCTTCTCTCCCCGGAAGTTCACCGTCCGGTTCCCCGGATCATCGTCATCCTCCGAGACCTCCAGCACGGGCGGCACTCCCGGTTCACCACCCGGGCTCGCCTCGACGGAGACCGTTGCCGCGAGTCCGTCTGTCCCGTCGTTTGGCGCGCTCTCCTTGCGCCGGAAACTCTTCAGACTCGCCGCCGCTTCAATCAGGGTCCCGTCCACCGTGAAGTGCTCGTCGCTGAGCAACCCCTTCGTCTTCGCCTGACCCACCACCAGCGCGAAAAATCGCGACGCCACCTCATGCTCCACCAACCGGGTCCGGTTCTTGGTGAAGGTGCTCGGGTCAAAACTCGGCTCCATCAGATTCATATCCAGAAACCAGCGATACCGCAGGTTGTAATCCAGATCGGCGCACAACGCGCGCTCACTGCGCACCGAATACAGCGCAATCAGCAGACTCGCCTTGAGCAATCGTTCTGGCGGAACAGACGGACGCCCCGTCTCGGCGTACATCGCATCGAACAATGGCGACAGCTCCGCCAGCGCACCATCGGCCATCCGCTTGATCGATCGGATCGGATGATCGACCGGCACCCGCTCCTCCAAATCGACGAACGCCAACATACTCACCTGGGGATCACGTCGTCCTCGTGCCATCACACTACCCCTGATCACTCGTTCGCCTGCTGCTTCCCCTAGTTTAATCCATCCCGATACTGACTGCAAATGGTCGCTACCAGTGACACTCAATCCAGCCGACGTTCACCGTAGCTTTTTCAGCAGCCTGCTAACGAGCGGCGCGCCTCAGTGAAGTCAGAGCTGAGCGCCCGTTCGAAACCGTGCTGGTTCATCGCGATCCTTCCTTGCTTTGATAGCGGCCGCGTTTCAATCGTCGCGGCTCTCCATCGGGGTCGTTGACTGAGCCGCGGGCGAACCGCTTAGCCATCCTCAGCACTCTCCGTCGTCAGCGGTGTTTCGGCCAACTCGGGGATAGCGGTTGGTAGTGATTCCGCCTCCGTGGTCACGTCCCCCAGCGATGGAGGCGTTGTCAACAATGGCTCGGAAGGGTTCGCTTCCTCGCCCGGCGTCGACGTTGGCGAACTCGTTGCGGTTGCCGTGGACTCGGCCGTCGACGTTGGCGTTGCACTCGGTGTCGGAATCGCGGTCGGCGTTTTCGACGGCGTGGGTGTAGCGGTTGCCGTGGGCTCGGCCGTCGACGTTGGCGTTGCACTCGGTGTCGGAATCGCGGTCGGCGTTTTCGACGGCGTGGGTGTAGCGGTTGCCGTTTTCTTCGGCGTCGCTGTGGCAGGAGCAACTCCGGCGACCGTGAAGTTAGCTGCTGAACGAGACCCCAGGAGTCCCCTGCCCTCGATCTTGTGAGAACCAAGCGTGGCCGCGGGGATCGAAAAGGCGACGGTCGCCGTTCCGCGTGATGAGACCACAAGCTCGCTCTTGATGATCTTCGAGGAATTCGCGGTGGCAAACCACGAGATCGTGACCAGTTCACCAGGCACATACCCGCGGAGCGTGACCGTCACGCGGCTGCCAACCGCGCCCGATCGCGCACTGAGCGTCGTGCGCGCCTTGACCACGACGGCAAGCTTCACCTTTGTGCCGCTCGTCTCACCGACCACCCAGACGTCGTGGGCGCCACCCGGGGATTCCGGAATCTTCACGCTGCCCGATCCTGACCCGCCAGCGTCGGCCGTGAAGGTGCCGAGCGGTGATCGCGTCGGCAGATCCCACGTCACACGGATGCGCTCCCCATCCTTGAAGCCAGTGCAACTGACGACAAACAATGTGTCATATGACGCCGTGGCCGCCGAGGCAGTGCACGCGGCCGGCAGCCTCGTTGCCGTTGAACTCGGCTCTGGAGATGGGGGCATCGTCTTCGTTCCAGCGGGCTCCGAGGATGCTGTCTCGGTCCCGAGGGTCTCTGGAGTAGATGTCCCAGTCGCCGATGCACTGGGCGTGGGGGTCCCGGTGGCCGTCCACGTCCTCGTTGGTGATGGGGTTACGGAGCCGGTCATGGTGGGCGTCACGGTGCGAGCCCCTGAGACCGCGGCATAAACCTCCAGTTCCGCGACGTGACCGACGACGGAATCCGCGTTCGGATTGGAGAATTGAAGCCGGACATACCGGGCTTTCTGGTCGGTGCGGACTGATTGCCATCGTTTCGCCGGAGCGTTGCCGAAGACGCCGATGGTTTGCCAGGCGCGGCCGTCAGCCGAGATCCGCACGGAGAAATGGTCGGCCGCTCCCTCGACTTTGAAGACCCACCAGATACTGGACACGCGCATGATGCTGCCAAGATCAATCTGCAGTTTGGCCGAGACGGGCCTTCCCGAGACGGCCCAACTAGTGCTGAGCGAGCCATCGCGTGCGCGGAAGGGATCTTGTCCGCCGAGCACCAGATTACTCCGGTGCTCCGGGTTCTCTACCGTTGTGGACCCAGGAGCCACATTGAGCAGTTGCCACTTTTCCTTCACCATCGCCCAGTAGCGGGTATCGGAAATGCCGGTGGTGGGATCGACGCCGATTCCCAGGTAGTGCCGGACCGACTGCTCATACGAACCGTAGGTCTTCAGGTTGTAGGCAAGGATGTGCGCGCCCATCAGGATGTTGCCGCGTGGAGTGTAGATATCGTAGCCCTGGGTTCGCGCGCTCGCCGCCCAGTGCTTCGGCATGATTTGCATGATGCCAACCGCGCCGGTTGGTGAGTTGCCGACCCAGCCGCCCTCGACCCATGCCACGGCCTTGATCAAGTTGGCGGGATAGGCGTATGTGCTCGAGGCCTCGACAAAGTAGGCGTCGTAGCGATTGAGGGCGACCGCCGATCCGTCGGCGGCGCCAATCGCGCCAAATCCAGGCGATGGCGTGACGGCTGCAGGCGCCCGATCGCTACGCGCAAGAACCGTGATCAGGAGACTGATCGCCAGCACGCATCGAATGAGCCGTTTCGGCTGCCCTCTTCGGTCAGACCGCAGCGGCGACGTCCCAGATGTTGATGGAGTTCGCTTCGTTCTGCTGCCAGGCACCATGTCGATCCCTCAAGCGAGCGGCGACGATCCGGATCACGGGAATTCGGGAACCACCGGCAGACAGCCGCCGTCCATGCGATCCCATAGCGAGTGGATGTGCTGACTGACTGATCCTCCTTATCGGCGGAATTGCCCACGGTTCGGGCAACACGGAAGCGCGTCCAGACCCGATCAGCGTCTGCAGCGGTCTCGATGTCGGTTCGTTGTCGATTTGGTTCTACGAGCCGTCCCCGGTACTTCAGAAGTTACCTGACGATAGAGCGTGCGACCGGGCCGTCAACGCGACGCCAGCGGCAGTCATGGCGCTCTGACGTCAAATGACGTCGACGCGTTGTTGCCCGATGTGTGTTCACTCGCCTCGATCGAGTGATAGCCAATGGACGCATTTGCCGGCACCGTGAACGTGACCGATGCGCTTCCAGCCGCGGAGGTCGTCACCGTCCGATGGACACGCTCCGTCGTTCCCTGGTAAAAGCCAATCTCAACCGTGACGCCCGGCGCGAATCCCGTCACGGATACGCGAACCGATGTACCTGCGAGACCTCTGGAGGGAGAGGCGGTCACCCTCCTCAGGATATTCAGGCTTGTCTTCGCTGAGCTGCCTCGCGAGCCAACGGCTTTTACCTCGTGCTTGCCATACGTTCCGGCACCGATCTTGAACGAGACCAAAGCTACGCCCGTGGCCGAGGCGGTGACGGTTTTGATGGTCACCTGCCGAGTGCCGTTCCACCAACTCAGGGTAATGGTCTCTCCAGACTTGAACCCACCCATATCCGCGGTTAGCGAGGTTCCGACCGTGACGTACGATCCCGACAACCGCATCGTCGGTGCGCGCACCAAGGTGATCGTGACCAGCTTCAACGTGCCATCGCGATCCTACGGCACCGCCAACTGCAGCGTCCCCACCCGCGTCACCAACGTCCGCGGGTTCGTCCCATTGCGATACCCGCGGCGCTCTTCCCCGCGCTCATACCGCTCCGCCCCCAGATGCGCGCTCATCTCCGCCTCGAGCAGCGCCTGCACGGTGCGCTCAACCAACTCGCGCAAGAAGTCCGGATCGTCGAGCAACGATTGTCCGGACGTGAGCGACTCAGTACCATTGCCGCTGGCCATCGGTGTTCCCTCCAGTGACTGCGTTTCGACACCGCTATCGTGGAGGACGGTGGCCACCCCTGTCATCCCAGCCACCTATGTACAGAACTCTACGGACTCAATCCCGTGACAAACAGGCACTCTCAAGACTGAACAGATACTCCGTTACTTCTTGGCAGCTCAATTGGCCTGTGTGACGCACCACGAGTATGGTCAACAAAACGTCAACACTTCCAGCAGGATCTCGGGCGCTCGTTTCTCTGGTTGAGCGTGCGACCGAGGAGGGTGAGGGGCAAGGCCGCCGCTTCGCGTGCGGCACATGGATTCGCCTCCAAGAGATCGTGAATCACCCGCGGGGACTACGAGCTGCCTATCGCGTACACGTTTCCGTCTTCATTCCCGACGAAAATCAAGCCGCCGACTACCACCGGCGAGGACCAGCCCCAACGACCAGTGGTGAAGCGCCAGCGTTCGCTCCCGGTTTCCGCGTCGAGCGCGTAGAGGTCGAAGTCATTGCTTCCGACGTAGACGACCCCGTCCACTACCGCCGCGGACGAGTTTACAAACCCGGACCCGGCGCCGAAGCGCCAGCGCTCGGCTCCAGACGCAGCGTCGAGCGCGAAAACAATTCCGCTGTCGTTCACCACGAAGACAACCCCGTCTACTACCGCCGGCGAGGAGGTGACCTCGTCACCCGCGGCGAACCGCCACCGTTCGGAACCGGTCAATGCGTCCAGCGCGTAGACGTTGAAGTCCCAGCTCGTTACGTAAACCACGCCGTCCACCACCGCCGGTGAGCTCGGGACCCACTCGCCCGTGGCAAAGTGCCAGCGTTCGCTCCCTGTTTCTGCGTCCAGCGCATAGACATTGAGGTAGCTTCCGACATAGACCACTCCGTCCACCACCGCCGGAGCCGAGGAGACAAAGCCGACGGTGTCGAACCGCCACCGTTCGCGCCCGCTCACCGCGTCCAGCGCGTAGATATTGGTGTCACCGCTACCGAAGAAGACCACCCCGTCCACCACCGCGGGCGAAGAGTCAACCGGGCCGCCCGTGGTGAAGCGCCAGCGTTCGCTCCCGGTCTCGGCATCCAATGCGTAGAGGTTGTGATCAACGCTTCCGGCGTAGACGACTCCGTCTACCACGGCCGGGGAAGAACGCACTTGATCTCCCGTCGGGAAACGCCAGCGTTCGCTCCCGGTCGCCGCGTCCAGAGCGTAAATGCTCTTGTCCCTGCTTCCGACATAGACCACACCGTCCACCACCGCCGGCGAGGACGTCACACTGTACTCGGTGGCAAACCGCCAACGTTCAACCGGATCGCCGCTCGGCCCCGCCCCCGGCATTTCACCTGTTCGAGCTGCGTTGACACGATACATAGGAACGCTGGTTGAATTGGCGTTCACGGCAACTGCAGCCGGAATCGTAGATCGCCGGACTGAATTGGAGCGCCCAACCCTAAGCGGTCCAAACGCCAAACCAGCGGCGAGAATCACCACCAAGACCGAAACCAGAACGGCCGAGCGGATACATCGCGGAGGACTTGCGTGCCATTCTCGCAAGGTGCCCGTGCGCGTGTGCGAGCGCATAAATGGTATGTGAGCGGTGGGAAATGACAGGCCCTCGGACGATACGAAGTTCATCTCCCGATGCTTGGCGATCAATTTGCTTGGGATCGTAGCGTTCATAGCATCCCCCCCTGAATCGGCGTTGACGGCATGGTGTAGCGTTCGAATGAGCACAGCGAGCTCCGCGATATCTTCAGACTGATGTGGACGCGCATCGGGTGAACGACGGACGATCGCATCCCAATACGTGCCGAGCGATCGGGCTTTTTTGTAATCGATGGGGTTAATCAATCTGTGCATCTAGGTCGTCTCCGATGATCGGTCTATCGCCATCAATTGGCGTAGTTGAATCAAGGCTCGATACTGCGTCGTATCGACCCAGGACCTGCTCTTGTTCAGAACCTGTCGAATCTGTGGACCATCGAGACCAGACAATCGCAGTTCGAGGACGCGTGCCTGGTCAGGCTTGAGCTGGGCCATCGCGGCGCGCAAACCCTCGAGCTCGATGCGCGCGACGGCGGCTGTTTCAGGAGAGGGAGCGTTGCTGGGAGTATTCGCCGCCGCTTCAAGCACCAGTTCGTCGCGCTGTCGCCGGTATCGATCGGTCACTTGATTGTGCGCGATCGTGAATAGCCAGGGCCGCACATTCTTCACGGCCGCTTTGTGAAGACTTTCGAGCGCCTTAACGAATACTTCACTCGTCACGTCTTCGACCATTGACCGGTCGTTCAACCGGAAACCGCAGTAGCGCCGGATGTCATCGGCATATCGCCGGTAGAGCTCAGCGAAAGCGTCGGAGTCCTTCGCTGAGCGCGCCGCGAGGGACTCGTCAGATTCCCGAGCATTCACCGTTTCGTTGTACAAGCGACTTCGCTTGTAGACACTCGCCAGGTCCAGACTGCCAGCCATCTCGTTCTCCACTCCTAAAGAGTAGACGTGCGATTGGCGGAATGCTCACAAATCGCCAAGGCGTAGAGTCCACCTCCCAAGATCTGAGATCAAACTCGGAGATTTCACACGACTCCTTTTATTTCGGTTCATTTCGCTTTGGAACGGACGCTCTGAGGTTTCTCAGCACTTTCTCCATTGACCTCCGAACCACGGATTTGAGTGAGCGCTGGCTTCGATTCGGTAGAGTGGACGGCAAACCTGGGCATCGTTTGCGCGTGAGGCGCTCAGAATCTGCCATCTCGCGGCAGGCGATATCGAGTCCGCCCGAATTGAGCACACACGGGCTCTGACGATGGCGCTGGTACTGAACGACCATTGGAGAGTGGTCGGTTCAGTGATCGGGCTTGCGGAAGTCGCGCGGCGAGCGGGTGAATTCGATCGCTCCGCGCGACTCTTCCGAGCCGGCAAGAACATTCGTGTTGCAATGGGGATCAATCTCCGGCCAGCGTCTGAGCGATTGTTCAATGGCTGGCTGGAGGATATCAGGGTTTCAATGGGAACGAGTGCGTTTGAGCATGCTTGGGCAGCTGGAGTGGCACTTACCCGAGATGATGCGGCCCGGCTTGCCCTGGGCTCTTTGCCCTGCGACGCAACCGTCCATGTTTCGTCACCGGCCCCAACATTCCTGCGCGCTCGAACCGCCCAGACAGCGGCTGGTCTGACGCCGCGAGCAATTGAGATTCTCGCCTTGCTCAGCCAGCGATTGGGCAATCGAGAGATCGCGGAACGGCTCTTCATCAGTCACCGAACAGTCATGCAGCACGTCGCTAACATCTTCCCGAAGATCGACGTCAGTTCGCGAGCCACCGCCGCGGCGTGGTCCCGCCGGCACCAGATTCCATAGACCTCTTCATCCGTCGAACCCGTGACCAATTACGCAAAATGCACCGGGTAGAGAGTGAAATTGGCGCCAGGGAAGGCTTGCGCTTTCGTCTAAACTAACGACCAGAGAGGTCGAGCATCGACCGGTAGGAATTCCGGCTCGATGCAACAAGGGAGCGCAATCGGTCATGTCAGTCAATGATGCCTCAAGCCAAACAGATCCATTCGGCGCGCGCGCGTCGTTGGCGACCAGTTACGGAACAACGGTGGCTTATCACCGGCTTGCGAAACTCGCCGAAGACGGCGTCGCCGATCTCGACAAGCTCCCATTCACCGTTCGCATCCTCCTGGAGAACCTCCTGCGTAACGCCGGCGCCCATTTTGTCGACAGAGACGATGTCGTCACACTCGCCGGATGGACGCCGGAAACCTCGAGCCTCGATGTCGAGCTCGCCTTTCTGCCGGGGCGAGTGGTGCTTCAGGACTTCACAGGCGTGCCTTGCGTCGTGGATCTGGCGGCGATGCGCTCGGCCGTTGCACGGCTGAATGGCGACGTCACGCGGATCAACCCGCTCGTTCCGGTCGATCTCGTGATCGACCACTCGGTCCAGGTCGACAACTTTGGCACCTCGCTCGCGTTCGAGCGCAATGTCGAGCTCGAGTACGAGCGCAACAAAGAGCGGTACGCCTTGCTCCGCTGGGCACAGCAGTCGTTTCAGAATTTTCGGGTCGTGCCGCCAGGCACCGGCATCGTCCACCAGGTCAATCTCGAATACCTCGCCTCGGTTGTCAGCACCCGTCAAGTTGGCTCGGAAACAGTTGCGTTTCCTGATACGCTGGTCGGCACCGACTCTCATACAACGATGATCAATGGCCTCGGCGTGCTCGGCTGGGGAGTCGGCGGCATCGAGGCCGAAGCGGTGTTGCTCGGCCAGCCGCTCTATCAGCTCATGCCTGAGGTCATCGGAATGCGCTTGACCGGAAGTCTCCGGACCGGTGCTACCGCGACCGATCTCGTGCTTTATGTCACTCAGATTCTGCGTCAGCACGGCGTTGTCGGTCGCTTTGTCGAGTTCTGCGGCGTCGGTTTGAGCAATCTCTCGCTCGCGAACAGAGCCACGATCGCTAACATGGCGCCCGAATACGGCGCAACCGCCTCGTTTTTTCCGGTGGATGACGAAACGCTTCGGTACATGAGCATGACAGGCCGCTCCGACGACCAGATCGATCTTGTCGAACGGTATTGCAAAGAGCAATTGCTCTTCCGAACCGGCGAAACGCCCGATCCCGTTTTCAACGAACTGCTGGAGCTCGACCTCGCCACCGTCGAACCGAGCGTCGCTGGTCCCCGGCGTCCGCAGGACCGCGTGCCCGTCGGCGACGTTTGTCGCGTTTTCCGGAGCTCGTTTCCGGCAAAATTCGAAGGGCATCCGGTTCCCGGTCAGCTTGACGAAGATCTCGATCGATTGGAAAGCGAAGGCGGAGCGACAGCCGCGACCGCGGTCGCAACCAAAGTCAGCCGGTGCAGTCCGCCGTTCGTTGGGGAGGTGCCGATCTCGATCGGCAGTGATATGGTGAAACTGCACCATGGGGCTGTCGCGATCGCGGCGATCACCTCCTGCACCAACACCTCCAACCCCTCGGTCATGATCGGCGCGGGCTTAGTGGCGAGGAATGCAGTCGAGCGCGGACTGCACGTCTCTCCTTATGTCAAGACGAGCCTGGCGCCCGGTTCTCAGGTAGTCAGCCGCTACCTCGAAAAATCCGGCCTGCTGCCCTTCCTCGACGCCCTCGGTTTCCATACCGTCGGATACGGCTGCACGACCTGCATCGGCAACTCGGGCCCACTTCCGGACGCGGTCTCGGCCGCAATCGACGCGAATGACCTGATTGTGGCGGCAGTTCTCTCCGGCAACCGTAACTTCGAGGGCCGCATTCATTCCCAGGTTCGCGCGTCATTCCTGGCCTCGCCACCGCTCGTCGTCGCGTACGCGCTGGCGGGCACCGTCGACATCGACATCAACAACGATCCGCTCGGCTTCGATCCCAACGGCGACGCGGTTTTCCTGAAGGACATCTGGCCAACCCAGGAAGAGATCGACGCCACAATCGAGTCGTCGGTCGACGCGGCGATGTTCAAAGAGGAATACCGCACGGTCTTTGCAGGCGATGACCGCTGGAAGGAGCTCCCGGTGCCGACCGGCAATCTGTATGAATGGGAGCATGAATCGACGTACGTGCAGGAGCCGCCCTATTTCATCGACATGTCTCCGGAACAGGCAGCTCCCGGCGATATCGACAACGCTCGCGTGCTGGCGCTGCTGGGCGATTCGGTGACGACCGATCACATCTCGCCGGCGGGGTCGATTGGCCGGTCGAGCCCAGCCGGTCAATTCCTGATCAACAGCGACGTCAATCCGGTTGATTTCAACTCCTACGGATCACGCCGCGGCAATCACGAAGTGATGATCCGCGGAACGTTCGCCAATATCCGTATCCGCAACCTGCTCGTGCAATTAGTCAAAGAGGGCAACGTCACGGTCTTCCTGCCCACCGGTGAAGAAATGCCGATCTATGACGCGGCGATGTTCTATCAGGAGCAGGGCATCCCACTGGTCGTGATCGCCGGCAAGGAGTATGGCACCGGCTCGTCGCGTGACTGGGCGGCTAAAGGCACGCTGCTGCTTGGCGTCAAGGCCGTAATCGTCGAAAGCTTCGAACGCATCCACCGCTCGAATCTGGTCGGCATGGGCGTGCTGCCGCTTCAGTTCATGCCCGGCGAAAACGCGAACAGTCTCGGTCTGAGTGGCCGGGAGGCGATCACGATCCACGGGATCGCGCAAAGACTGACACCGAAGAAGATCCTGACCGTTGAGGCGACGAGGGAGGACGGAACAGTGATCGAATTCAAAGTCGTCACTCGGATCGATAGCAATGTCGAAATCGAGTACTACAACAATGGCGGCATCCTCCAAACCGTTCTCCGGCGATTGTTGAAAGGTATGGCCGCCTAACGGCGTCCGAGTCGATTCGGAGAAGATGAGATCGAACGGGCCCCATTTCGGGGCCCGCGTCGTGATTGAGGGCGCAAACAGATGACCATCGAGCTCCCACGGTTTGCCGATACGATCGTTGTAGGAGGGGGAACGGCTGGCGCGGCGGTGGCGGGCATCCTGGCTGAGCGCACCGAACAATCGGTGCTCTTGCTCGAAGCCGGTCCGGACTACGGTGCATACGACAGCGGTCGATGGCCGGGCGATCTCCTGGAGGCGTTCGATCTTGCATCGTCCCACGGCTGGGGCTACGACAGTGGGACTGTCTATGCCGGGCGCACGATTCCATTCGAGCGGGCCCGGGTGATCGGTGGCTGTTCGTCCCACAATGGCTGTGCCGCCATCTGGGGCCATCGCAACGACTACGACGGTTGGGCCGCGCTCGGCAACGATGGCTGGTCGACGGACGAGCTCCTTCCCTGCTTCAAGTCCGCGAATATCCGCCTCCGGGTGCGGATTCCGGGAAGCGGCGAGATCACGCCGTACCACCGGGCGATGCTCGACGCCGCGCCCGCGGCCGGCATCCCGATCGTCGACGATCTCAATGACCTCGACGAACCGGTCGGGATGGCGCCGAGTCCCGTCAACGTCTGGAACGGCGTCCGTTGGAACAGCGCGTTCGCCTACCTGGACCCCGTTCGCGGCCGCAAGAATTTGACGATCCGCGGCGATGTGCTGACCGACAAGCTCATCGTCGAGCGCGGGAGAATCGCCGGGGTGTCGGTGATTGGACCGAATGGCCCCGCGCGGATCGACGCTGGTCGAGCGGTGCTCGCGGGCGGCACCTACGGTTCTCCTTCGATCCTGCTGCGATCCGGCATTGGCAATCCGGCCACGTTGGCCGCCATCGGCATCGCTCCCGTTCATGATCTGTCTGGCGTCGGTGAGAATCTACACGACCACTCCGCCGCCTATCTCCAGTTTGCCGGAACGGACGAGCTCCGCGAAAAGATGACGGCGTTCGGTCACGATCATTGGATGCCGGAAGAGCAGTCGATCGCCAAGGCGCGCTCGTCGCAGTGCTCCGAGGCATTCGATCTCCACCTCTACCCCGAGGGCGGGCCTTACGCCCAGAATCGAACCGCCTGGTCGTTCATCATGCCAATCGCCTGCATGACGCCGAAATCTCGAGGCCGCTTAACGCTGCGAAGCGGGGATCCAGAAGCCGCGCCGGTCTTTGAGCACGGCTATCTATCCGATGTCGATGGGGCCGATATCCGCGTCCTCGCCGACGGGATCGAGATAGGCAGGACGATCACCAACCAGCCCGCACCTCGGAGTTTGATCGGCGAGGAGCTTGCCCCTGGACCCGACATCAGCAGTCGTGCAGATGTTGAAAACTGGCTCAACAGTGTTGTCGCGCACTACTACCATCCAGTAGGATCCTGCAAAATGGGACCGATGAACGACCCGGTCGCCGTGGTCGATTCGCGCGGTAAGTTGCACGGACTCGAAGGCGGGTACGTCGCCGATTGCTCGATCATGCCCATTATTCCGCGAGCAAACACGAACATACCGGCTGCCGTGGTCGGTGAGCGAATCGCAGGTTGGCTTGCCGAAAAGTGACCGCGCCTACTGGCACCGTCGGCACCCGGTGGCAACACGCTCGTGTCGCCACTTCCGCGCAACAACTGGGACTCACCAAGAGGTACGAATCGAGAGCGCCGAACGGCCCGAAATTTGATGGACCGTTCGGTGATTAAAACTCGAGCGCCTTCACCGCACACTCTAGATCGGTACTGATCGAAGAGTCGCAGGCGGAGGCCGCCCGTGTTCATCCCCAACTTGCGCCGCTTATCCAGAAGGCGATTCGTCTCGCTGGCCGCGGCAACAGCTGGAGCAGCGATGATTGGGCGAACTGGCCTTGTATCCGCGGCCGGGATCACGCTCCAGGCTCCCTACTTTGCGCAAGGCGGAACAGGATCCGACTCCAGTACGAATTGCGGCCCGGCTACTGTCGCTGCCGCGGTTAACTACAGCGGAGTCGCTTACCCTGCGGTTCAGGATGTACGCACGACACTCGGCATGAACGGCCCGACCAGTCTCGAACAATGGGCGTGGCTGTTGGACGCGTACAACGCCCCGTGGTATCCAACCTGGTCGCAACCGGAAATGGACCTGGCAATTAACTCCGGCTATGTGATCGTGATCGCCGCTTGGATGGCCGACTTCTCAACAGCGCCCGATTTTGAAGAAGCCTGGAGTCCGTTCTGGGGTCAATCAGGGCGCTACGATGGCTTTTCACAGGGCCATGCACTGCTGATCGTCGGCAAGACCGAAGACGAATCGAACTACCTCATTCACGATCCGAATGTCTTTCCATCTAACGCAACTTCTTACTATGGCGACGGCGCTCCGAAGGGCTCGTTCCGGCCATACAACGCCGTTGAGGTCTGGAGCACGGTCGGTCGCTATGCCGAAGGACTCGGACTTGCCGTCGCGCCGCTCGAACTGAAAGAAGCCGCTTCGACAAAGCGCGTGCTGGCCGAAAATGCCGATCTCTTCGCCGGTCCCGGCGGCGGTCACGCACCTGAGCGCGGAGAGCGAGGCGTTACCGGCGTCGTCGTGCCCAAATCCGAGCGCGGGATCATCTCGGCCGCTTCTGAAGACGCCAGTGAAGACTAAGGCCCACTGACGCACCATTTTCGGAATCTGATTCGCGGACATGAGATCATTTGGGCCGTTCGTAGTGAACGGCCCGTTGCATCTTCCGCGTTTTCTCACGCTGGGAGTATTCGAGTTGCCTGAATCACCGAAATCCGTCGCCGTGCTCATCGGCGGTCTTCGCCGGGATTCGATCAATCGCTATCTCTTCAACGCAATCCAGGAGCTTGCTCCACTCGGCATTTCCTTTGTCGAAGCTCGGATCGGCGATCTCCCGCTTTGCAACGCCGATCTAGAGATCGACGGCCCACCGGCGCCGGTTTCGGTTTTTCGCGACCAAATTCGGGCTTCCGATGGCCTCCTCGTGATCACGCCCGAGTACAACTACTCGATTCCCGGTGTCCTCAAAAACGCGATCGACTGGTTGTGGGCTCCGTCGACCATCTGGGCGGCATACGGCAAGCCCGGCGCGATGATGGACGCGACTGGGGGTCGTTCCCGGCACTATGCGCGCTCAGATGCACCTACGCAATATCTTCGTGACCTTGAACATCCTCGACCTGACCAAACCTGAGATTTACGGCACCTTCGCTGGCGACAAGTTCGACGCGTCCGGGCACTTGGTTGATGAGGAGATTCGACAACCAATCGAAGCACACCTGGAGGCATTCGTGCATTGGGTCGATTTAGTAGGTAAATGACCATTGAGTTCCCTCGGATTGAAACATCAATCATCGTCAAGAGTCGTTATACTGGGCCGTATCGAAGGAGATCACACAATGAGCGTAACCCTAACCCCGGAACTTGAGGCTTTGGTGCAACGGAAAGTTCAGACGGGTCTCTACAGTAACCCAGGCGAAGTATTGCGGGAAGCCCTGCAGCTCCTGGAGGAAAGAGACCGGCTAAACCGGCTAAAAGCCGCAATCGCCGTCGGCGACGCTCAGATCGCAAGGGGTGAATCCATCCCATGGACACCCGACACGATGGATCGACTCAAGCGTGAGGCTGCGGAAAATGTCCGCAACGGGAGGCCGATCAAGGATGAAGTCAAGCCGTAGGCTCGATTTCAGCCCGGACGCCGAGGACGATCTACGTTCGATTCTGGAGTACACGCTGACGATTTGGGGAGAACGGCAGCATGATGCCTACGCAGAGCACATCTCCGCTGCGCTGGACGAGTTGATCCGATTCCCTGATCTCGGCCACCTGCGAGAAGATATTTCGTCAGGGCTGCGTTCTCGTGCTGTCGAGCGCCACGTCGTCTACTACCGGGTGAACGATCAGTACATCAAAGTCCTTCGTATCGTTCACAGCAAGATGGACGTCCCTACCCGACTTGAGCAGTAGCCGGCACGACCCACAACGGCAAGACAAAGCGGTCAGGTAGTGATCACTTATTGAGAACGGCGGGCGAGATTTCGCATCCAGTATCGAACCGTAGCGGAACTCAGATCGAAAAGTGGCGCTCACCTGCAAGAAACCGTTCGGCAGCGATCGCGACCCGGTAAGAATAGCGATCGCCCCGGAGGATGAAATCGGTTTGGGTGAGAACGATCTCTTCTATCGAGGCGCTACCCGGCGTGATAGAACGAGCGGAAATCGCATCCCTGCCGCCCACATAGAAATCCAGGAACTCGGGGATAGAGACTCGAACCAATGCGGAGAGCTCAGCCGGACTTGGGTTGTAAGCGGTCAGCGGACGCTCGTCGCGCAGGAAAAAGACGTCCTGCAATTCGCGTTCGATGACCCCGGTTTCCGCCTCACTTACGCAAACCCGCTTGCCTGCATAGATCAGATCGCTCATCTCGACCGCGATCCCGATCTCCTCCTCGACCTCACGCATGGTTTGTTTGAGTCCCTCTCCGGCCCGGTAATGCCCCCCGACGGTCGAATCCATTTTGCCAGGCATCGTGTCCTTCGCCAGTCCACGGCATTGAAACATCAGGAATGGAACTGACTCTTCGACCCCAACAACCCAAACGTGCACCGCCCGATGCCAATCGCCATCCCGGTGTACGTCAGCCCGCCGTTTCGTTCGACCCGTGGGAGTCCCGCCGGCCGATACCACATCGAAGAGCTCGTCCGGATCCTGGGCGATTGTGAGGTCGTGAATCATTCGATGCTCTCCTGGTCGTCTCCGCGATCGGTCGCCAGCAGACTGTAGACCAGCACGTCCTGATACGCCCCGTCGAAATAGGAGGCTTCACGCAAAGTTGCGTCGAGTTTGAACCCGCACCGTTCATAGAGCCGGCAGGCCCGCTCGTTGAACGCTTCGACCCGAAGCGATACCCGATGCAGATTCCACTGGTCGAAACAAATGTCGACGAGCGCGGTCAGCGCATCGGTCCCCAACCCTTCGCCCCAGCGCTCCCGTTCGCCAATCATCATCGAGAGCTCAATCGCGGAGTGAGCTGGCTCGTATCGCCCCAGAATCGCGACTCCGACGTCCGTCCCATCCAGCAGCTCGATGATGAAGCATGCCGGGTGCTCATGTCCACGCTCATCATCGATCCAGTTTTCGATCCGGCGTTCAACTTCGGCTCGCGAAATAGTCGCGTCCGGCAGACCCCAGAAACGCATCACCTCGGGGTCGTTAAACCAACGATGGAGCTGCCCGGCATCGGATCGCTCCACCGCTCGGAGATTCGTCAGTTCACCCCGAATCATCGCGCCGCACCGGCCGGATTAACCGGCCCCGGCGATCCGGGCGGTCGTCTCGGCCGCGACCTGCCACTTGTCAGCCAGGTCCACAAGCCGGCTCGAGAAGAGTCCGAGCGCGAGATTCGCGATCACAAGCGTTGCAATTCCGACATTGAGCAGCCCTGTCGGATAACCGCGTAGCGACTTTTCGGAGGGGTTGAAGTACATCACCGCAACCACGCGCAGGTAGTAGTATGCGCTCACGGCAGACGCCAGCACGACCACGATCGCGAGCCAGAGCATGTCTGCATCGATCGCCGCCAGAATTACGTAGTACTTCGCGTAAAAGCCGAGCAGCGGCGGCACGCCCATCAGCGAAACCATGAAGATCGTCATCGACGCCGCGGCGAGCGGCCGCGACCCAGCTAGGCCCGCGAAATCGTCCAGGTCAATTCCGTTCCCACGGTGCTGAACCCAGGTGATGACCGCAAATGCGCCGATATTCATAAAGGTGTACGCGAGCATGTAGTAAAGCAGGCTCGAGATGCCGCGATCGGCGCCGAGACCCGTGAATCCCGTGCCCACCTTTTGATACGCCGCCAAGCCGACCAACATGTAGCCGGTGTGGGCGATCGACGAATAGGCGAGCATGCGCTTGATATTGCGCTGTGAGAGCGCCACGATGTTCCCGAAGGTCATCGTCAGCACCGCGAGCACCGCGATCAAGTTGATCCAGTCGTCCCGCAGCGGACCAAGTCCCTCGACCATAATCCGAATGATCGCCGCAAATCCGGCCGCTTTCGGTCCGACCGACATGAACGCGGTGACCGGCGTCGGCGCACCGTCGTACGCATCCGGCGTCCACATGTGGAATGGCACTGCCGCGATTTTGAATCCAAGACCAACAACCAAGAGGAGAAGCGCGAGCAGCAGCGCCGGTTCTCGGTGCCCAGTGCCCGAGACGACTTCTGAGAGGTGCGTACTGATCCCGGTGAGACTGGTCGATCCGGTCAGCCCGTAGGTCCAGGCCATCCCATAAATCAGAATCGCGCTGGCGAAGATGCCGAGCAGGAAGTATTTGAGCGCACCTTCGATCGACGTCACGCGCCGCTTCGCGAACGCGGTCAGCACGTATGTCGCGAGCGATGCGAGCTCGATCCCGACGAAGATCACCACCAGATCACCGGCCGCCGAAACGATCAATGCGCCAAGCACTGAAAAGGCGAGCAGCACATAGAACTCCCCGATCGGCATCCTTCCTTCGAGGTTCTCGATGTAGCTTGCCGAAATCATGACTGAGAGCACGGCCGCGGAGAGGATGATCACCGAAAGGAAAACCGTAAGGCCGTCCGCGCGGAACATGCCGCCGAAGGTGCTATCGTTCTCGCCGTCCTGCCAGTAAAGCGCGGCCATCGCCGCGACGTATCCGACAAGCGAAGCGCCGGTCAGCAATGTGTAGTGACTCCTGCGCGGAAAGAACGCGTCGGCCAGCATCAGCACAATCGCCAGTCCGAACACGATGAGCTGCGGCAACATCAGCCCGAAATCGGGACTCGACAAATTTAGGTTCAGCAGATCTCCCACTGATTTGACTCCTCGACCACCGGTCGTTCGTCTTGAGACGGCTTTCGCCGGTTATGCGCCTCGAAACCAGTCCTCTACGTCAGGAACGGCGCGAGTAGTCGTTCAAGTGACGGTTGCACGATATCGAACACAGGTGTCGGGTAGACGCCGAAGAAGATCGTGAGCACAATGAGCGGCGCCAGCGTGAGCCCCTCTTTGAGCGTCAAATCCGGCCAGATCGATCCATGACCGTGATCGCCGGCCGCGTGATCGTGTGATCCGGCGGAGACCGGGAGCGATTCACCGTGTCCGTGACCGTGATCGGAATGAGCGAGCTCCGCCCGCTCCTCCGCGGTCAGCTCTCCGTCGTGCGGATCAGGCAATTCGCCAGGTACTCGCTCGAATACGACCCTCTGGAACATCCACATCATGTACCACGCCGCCAAAATGACGACGGAGAAGGTCAGCAGCGCGGCGAATTTGCTGTATTGCCAGGTCGCCAGCGCCACCAGGAACTCGCCAATGAAACCTGACATCCCAGGCAATCCCACCGACGCCAGCATGAAGACGCCAAACATCACCGAGTAGACAGGCAGTCTTGAGGCCAGTCCTCCGTACGCGGAGATGAGCCGGGTGTGTGCCCGCTCGTACACGACGCCGACGCAAAGGAACAAACCGCCTGTGTTGAAACCATGGGCGACCATAACCATCATCGCGCCATTCAGACCATTCAGATAATGCTCGGGCGGATGGAGATTGCCGGAGATGCGATCAGCTTTCATCGCCAAGATCGCGACAAAGATGCCGAGCGTCACGAATCCCATGTGGCTGACCGACGAGTACGCGATTAGCTTCTTCATATCGGGCTGAACGAGCGCGACAAGCGCGCCATACAGGATGGCAATGATTGAGAGCACAACGATCGCCAACGCCCAATCCTCGGTGCCCTCGGGAAAGAGCGGGAGATTGAAGCGCAGAATGCCGTAGCCGCCCATTTTCAACATGATCGCGGCGAGGATGACCGACGCCGCGGTCGGCGCCTCGACGTGAGCATCCGGCAACCAGGTGTGGAACGGGAACATCGGCACCTTGACCGCGAACGCAATCAGGAACGCGGCGAAGACCGCTCCCTGGAAGACATCACTGTAGGCGCCCGCCGCCCAGCCCGTCTGCAACTGCAGGATGTTGAGCGTGCGGATGCCTGTTTCCTCATAAAACGCCTGATACGTCGCGACGATGCCGACCAGCATCAATAACGAACCAAAGAGCGTATAGAGGAAGAACTTGATTGCCGCGTAGACGCGGTTCTGGCTGCCCCACACACCGATTAAGAGCGCCATCGGGATAAGCATGATCTCCCAGAAGATGTAGAAGATGAAGAGATCGAGCGCCATGAACACGCCCAGCATGCCGGTTTCGAGCAGCAAGAGCGCGATGTAATACTCACGTGGCCGTTCGGCAATCGTGTCCCAAGACCAGATGATCGCGATCACTGAGAGCAGCGTCGTCAGCGCAACAAGCACGACCGCAATCCCGTCGACACCCATGAAGTAGGAAACGCCGATCTCCGACAGCCAGTCGACCTTCTCCTGGTAGGGCACCGATTGCCCGGCCTCAAACGGAGCGTCTGGGTCGAAACCGAACCAAAGGAAAATCGAAAGCACGAAGCTGCCGGCCGCCGCTACCAAAGCGATCGTGCGCGACATTTCCTTTGAGATATTCGGGATGAACAAGATGAGCAGCGCCCCGATCGCCGGCAGGTATGCAATCGCGCTCAACATTGGGAAGTCCACGATTACTCCTCCGCCCCGTTACCGGAACAGGTTGCTGAACGCCGCCAGGTAGACGCCGACCAGGACGACCATGCCCAGCGCGATCGCGAGCGCATAGTTCGCCACCAGGCCCGTTTGCACGTGGCGCAGTCGCTGGCTCAAGCCGCTGATCCCGTACGCCACGCCATTGACCGTCGCGTCGATGATCTTGATATCGACCACTTTCCACAAGAAATCGGCGAACCCTTTCAGCGGCTGTACGAAGAGGCGGTCGTATAGCTCGTCAAAGCGCCACTTCTCATACAGGAAGAGATAGAGCCCGTGATACCGGCCGGCGACCGCCACCGGGTTGATCCGGCCGGCGATGTATGTCAGGTAGGCGGCGAAGATGCCCGAAAGCGCGATGATCGTCGAGATGATCGCGAAGGTCCATTTGGTGCTGTTGGAGATCTCATGATGCTCGGCGACCGCGCCCTCTTCCGCGTGCTCCTCCTCGCCCTCGGTCACGCCCTCTTCCGGAGCAGTCTCCGTCTCCTGAATCGTGTAGAGCGATGCGACTTCTTCGCCCGCGGCGTGGCTTTCCGATTCGGACGAAAAGACCGGCTCCAGGAACTTGTGGAAACGGCCTTCGTCGGGCGGGAAGCCGACGAATCCGATGACCGCCGCCGGAATCGCAAGCAGTACAAGGGGGATCCAGATAACCGGAGGCGACTCGTGCGGATGCACATGCTGCTCGTCGAACCGCGGCTTTCCGTAGAAGGTGAGGAAGACAAGCCTGAACATGTAGAAGGCCGTGAAGAAGGCGGCGATAAGACCCACGATCGCGACGAACTTTCCATAGTTCGGGAAAACTGGACTGGTCCAGGCTCCAGCGATGATCTCGTCCTTGCTCCAGAACCCGGCAAACGGCACGATGCCGGCATTCGCGAGCGCGCCGACCAGGAAGGTGACGAACGTGATCGGCATGAATTTCTTCAGCCCGCCCATCTTTTGAATATCCTGCTCTTCGTGCATTCCGTGGATCACACTGCCGCACCCGAGGAAGAGCAGCCCCTTGAAGAAGGCATGCGTCATCAGGTGGAAGATCGCCGACATCCAGGCGCCGGTTCCGATCGCGAACGCCATAAACCCAAGCTGGCTCACGGTCGAATACGCGACGATGCGCTTGATGTCGTTTTGCGTGATCGCGATCGTTGCGGCCATGAAAGCGGTGAAGACACCGATCGTGGCAATCACCCACATCGCGGTGTCCGACTGCTGCACGATCGCGTGCGAGCGCGCCATCATGTAAATGCCGGCCGTCACCATCGTCGCGGCGTGAATCAGGGCCGAAACCGGGGTCGGACCCTCCATCGCGTCCGGCAACCAGACATGCAGCGGGAACTGCGCGCTCTTCCCGATCGCTCCCATGAAGAGCAGCAATGAGATCCCCGTAAGCGCGTTTTGGGAGGCAACCCCGTGCGTCGCTTCGGCAAAGACGCCATGCTCGCCGAAGAACGAGAGCGTGCCGAATGCGGTGAAGATCCACATGATCCCCAAGCCGAAGCCAAGGTCACCGATCCGGTTGACGATGAAGGCCTTCTTCGCGGCATTGGCAGCGGAGCGCCGTTTGAAGTAGTACCCGATGAGCAAGTATGAGCAGAGACCAACCGCTTCCCAGAAAACGAAGACGAGCAGGTAATTCTCCGCCAGGACGAGCATCAACATTGAGAAAACGAAGAGCGGAAGGTAGGAGAAGAAGCGATAAAAGCCGCTATCGCCGTGCATATATCCAATGGAGTAAACGTGAACCAGGAATCCGACGGTCGTGACGACCAGTAGCATGATCGCGGTCAGTTGATCCGCAAAAAGGTTGACGTCGACATGGAAGTCGCCCGACGGAATCCAGGTGAAGAGATGCTGTGAGATCGGCTCGCTGTTGTCACGGATATCGAAAAACGCGAAGACCGAGAGCAACCACGAACCGAAGACCGCGGGAACGGCGATCAGGTGCGCTTTGTTCTTGATGTACCAGCGCCCGAGCAGAAAGTTGATTGCGAACGCCGCCAGTGGCAGCGCCGGAATCAGAAACAAATAGTCAGCCATTCGCCGTCAGCCCTCAGCCGTCAGTTCACGTTTGAGCGAGTAATGCACAGTCTCTCTGTTCCAAACCGCGTAATTAGTCGCGCAATGTCCGCATTTCGTCCACGTCCACGGTTCGGACCCGGCGGCTCAACGCCACAATGATCGCGAGCCCGACCGCCGCCTCTGCCGCGGCCACCGTAATCGTGAAAACCGCGAAACTCTGTCCACTCAGCGAATCCAGCTCCCAGCCAAAGGCGACCAGCGCGATATTCGCGGCCGTCACCATGAGCTCGACGCACATGAAAATGATGATCAGGTTCCGGCGGATCAGCACGCCCATCATCCCGATGATGAAGAGCGCCGCGCTCAGAAACAGAAAATGATCTGTACTAAGTTCGCCCATGTACGACCCCCGAGAACCCGTTCGCTAACTCGTTTCGTCGTGTCATTTCCGCCGGCCGATCGTCGTGTACGCATCCGGATCCTTGGTCATGATCAGTGTGCGGCTGTATCCGGCAGTAGCGGCCTCGATCTCCTCCGCCTCGCGCGAGCCAGGCATCGCGGATTCGCCTTCCGGCCCCGCCGGCAGCGCGAAGTCGACACCGCGAGCGTGCCCAAGCGAGATCGTGCCACGACGTTGCGTGATCCGGAGACCTAGTCTTTCCGGCATCGCCAGCACGATCGCGCCGATAACGCCGACCGTCAAAACCAGCGATGCGATTTCGAACGGGAAGACGTAGGTCGAATAGAGCGTTCGGCCAAGTGCCTGCGTGTTGCCGCCGGCAGCCGCGATATTCTCAGCGGTCGCATTCCCGGAAGCGCCCCGAATCGTCCGGTCGATGATCGCGATGCCGATTTCCAGCAACAAAATCGCCCCGAGCAGCAATCCGACATAACGCTGGACCGGTCGCGCGGTGTGAAATTCCGGCAGATCGTCTGGGTCGACCAGCATGAGCACAAAGAGCACCAGCACCAGGATCGCGCCGGTGTACACGATCACCTGCACAACCGCCAGGAACTCGGCGCCGAGCATCAGGAAGATGCCCGCAACATTGAAGAAGCAGAGCACGAGAAAGATCGCGGAGTGGACCGGATTGTTGACCACAACCACACCGCCCGCACAGAGCACGCAGATCGTCGCGATCATATAGAAGATGATGACGTCCCAGGGCATTGACTACGCTCCGCTCACCGCTCGAAAGACCACCGCGTCCTAACCGATCGCCTCGCTCTCGTCGCCGCGGTCAGAGATACCGTTCAACAGCCAGATCAAAACCGGGAACCCGATCAACGCCAGCATGATCACCGCCGCCTGACCTAAAGAGACCTGGTCGTTGCTGTACAGGCGAACCAATGAGGTGAAAACGATGTTGATCAGCACGAGCGGAAGGAGCACTTTCCAGGCAATGCCCATCAATTGGTCATAGCGGAAGCGTGGGAGCGTTGCCCGGAGCCAGATATAGAAGAAAAGGAAGAGCAACGTTTTGACGAGCAGCCAGACGATTCCAAGTCCCCAATACTCCTGGGCGCCTGGTCCGCTGGTGCCGCCGAGGAAGAGCGTGCTGGCAAAAAGGGAAACCACGATCATCGCGATGTACTCGCCCAGGAAGTAGAACGAGAAGCGGAATGCCGAGTATTCGGTGTGGAATCCGGAGACGAGCTCGGTCTCGGCTTCTGGGAGATCGAACGGCGCCCGGTTCGTTTCCGCCACCGCGGCGATCATGAAGATCACGAACGCGACCGGCTGCGACAGGATGTACCAGTTGCTCAGCGTAAACGGACCGACTTCGAGATTGCGCTGCTGGGACTCGACGATATCTCGCAAACTCAACGACCCAGTCAGCACGAAAACGCCGACCAGCGACAATCCCAGAATGATCTCGTACGAAATCACTTGAGCGGCCGCACGGAGTCCGCCAAGCAGCGAGTAACGGTTCGCCGATGCCCAGGCGCCGAGGATGATGCCGTAAACGCCGATGCCGCTGAAGGCCAGGATGAAGAGCGCGCCGACATTGACGTCGGTCACGTAGAGATTGACGTCACGTCCAAAGACCTGAATAGTCGGACCAAATGGAATGACCGCGACGCCGACGATCGAGGTGATAAAAACAATCAACGGCGCGAAGAAGAAGACGATCTTGTCGGACGCCCCGGGGATCAGGTCTTCCTTGCCCAGCAGCTTGATTCCGTCCGCGATCGGCTGCAGTAAGCCTTTTGGACCAGTGCGCGTCGGACCCATGCGGTCCTGCATGGCGGCCAGAACCTTGCGCTCGTAGTAGGTCATGTACGCCATACCAATCAGCAGCACATTCATGATGAGGAACGCCACTATGAACGTGAGCCAGACTGGCTGGTCTGCCATGAGTCGCTTTGCTCCGTGGTAGCCGCCCACTCAGCACGGGCGGCCATCAGTTCGATCAAACGAGGGGCGAACACTTCCCAGAACCGGTTCTCATCAAACCGCACAACGCGGCGATCGGGCTCCCCGCCCCGGCCGCCGCGCCTATGTTACTGCCAACGTTCCGATTCAGGCGACAGGTTTGCCACAATGTTGGGCAAAAACAGCCTATCGGTCCACGGAACCGAGAACGATGTCGATCGTGCCGATCAACGCCACCACATCCGCAAGCATGGCCCCCTGCGCCACGTGCGGCAGGACGCCGAGATTCACAAAGTCTGGCGCGCGAATTCGGAAGCGGTATGGCAACGGAGTTCCGTCCGATACGAAGTAGTAGCCATTCTCGCCCTTGGGATGCTCGACACTTGCATACGCCTCGCCCACCGGCGGGCTGAAGCCCTTGATCACCCAGATGAAGTGACGCTGCATATCCTCGGCAGTCGTCATGGTCCCTTTGTGCGGGGGGATCACATACGCCGACTCGTAGGCCATCAGCGGGCGATCGTCGTGCTCGACCGTGTCGAGGCACTGCGTGATGATCTTGATCGCCTGCCGCATCTCTTCCATGCGCACAAGATAGCGGTCGAAGACATCGCCGTGCGTGCCCAGAGGCACCTCGAAATCGAGCCGGTCATAGATCAGGTACGGCGTCGACGTGCGAACGTCGTAGTTCACGCCGGAGCCCCGTAGGCAGGCGCCGGTCAGCGCATAACTGATCGCCGCCTCAGGCGAGATCACCCCGACGCCCTTCGTGCGGGCCATCCAGATCGGGTTCGCGTTGAGCAGATCGCCATACTCGCGCTGGCGATCAGGGAAGACCTTGAGGAAATCGCGAACCTGCTCGACCAATCCATCGGGGATCGACCGGGAGAAACCGCCGATCTCCATCATGTTTGTGGTCAGGCGAGCACCGCAAAACGCCTCGAAGATGTCGAGAATGATCTCCCGCTCGCGGAAGCAATAGAGGGACATCGACAGCGCGCCGATATCGAGCGCGTGCGTTCCTAGCCACACTAGGTGCGATGCGATCCGCGAGAGCTCGGCCATGATCACACGCCAGTACTGCGCGCGCTCCGGCGACTCCAGACCGCAGAGCTTTTCGATCGCCAACACGCAGCCGAGATTGTTCGCCGGCGCCGCGACGTAATCGGTCCGATCCGTCCACGGGATAACCTGGGCATATCGATGCGCTTCGCCCAGCTTCTCGACACCCCGGTGAAGATAACCAAGCACGGGATCGCAATCGGTGATGATCTCGCCATCAAGCTTCAGGATCACCCGCATCACGCCGTGCGTGCTTGGATGCTGCGGCCCCATGTTCAGCGTGAGCTGGCGCGATCCATCGTCGAGCGCCGACTCGTCGCTGATCGTCAAGGTGCCGGTGCTTGGGACATCGTCATTGAAGTCGAGGTCGCTTCCGTCGGGTCGTTTGGTGATCGCTGGTGCGCTCATGGTGACTAAACTCCCCGCCCGGTCCAACGTGTGCGCGTACGCGGGACGGTCCGCTCGGTGTTGTAGCTTGGGAATTCTTTCCAACCGCGTAGCGGGTAGTCCTTGCGCAGCGGAAAGCCTTCATCCCACTCGTCCGGCAGCAAAATCCGCCGGAGATTGGGATGACCTTCGAAATTGATGCCGAACATGTCGTAGCACTCGCGCTCGAGCCAGTTGGCGCCGTTCCAGAGCGGAACGAGCGACGGCACCGGCTCGCCGTCATTGCAGCCGGCCTTCAACCGAAGCCGGACGCGGTTCTTGAGCGAATACAGGAGCGCAACGACATCGAATCGCGGCTCCACACGTAGGCGAAGCATGTCGATCGCGGTGATATCGGTCAGCATCGTGAATGAGGTGCGTTGATCGTCCCGCAGCAGAGCGCAGGCATCGCGCAGCGATTTCCGCTGCACGTGGATCGTCGTTTCGTCCCGAAAACGAACCAACTCGACGATCACACCCGGCATTCGCTCCCGCAGCAGGCGTACAGCGGGGTGCAGCTCGATATCGGGGTCGGTATACATCGCACGCGCCCAGGGTTCGACCGGCGTGGTTGGCGCCACGGCGGTTTCAGCAGTCTGGGTTGCGGTGCCGTCGCTCACGATTGATCACTCCTCGGTGGAATAGTGCTCGAACTTAGGCGCGAACGGCCGCCATCGCGGACTGCCGCTCGGCCAACCGCTGAGCCTCGGCCGCGCCCGTGCCCTGCTTCTTCGCCATCGTTTCGTACTTAATAACCTTGTTCTGCAGTTCGAGGATGCCGTAATAGAGCGCTTCAGGCGTCGGCGGACAGCCGGGAACATAGATATCGACCGGCACAACCTGATCGACGCCTTGGACCACCGCGTAGGTGTCGAACGGGCCGCCGACATTAGCGCAGCTGCCCATCGACACGACCCACTTTGGCTCCGGCATCTGGTCGTAGAGCGTGCGCACGATCGGAGCCATCTTTTTGGTCACGGTGCCGGCCACGATCATCAGATCGGCCTGACGCGGAGACGCGCGGTAGAGCATGCCAAACCGTTCCGCGAGGTCGAACCGGCTCATCGAGGCCGAGATCATTTCGATCGCGCAGCAGGCAAGCCCGAACTGCAGCCACCAGAGCGAAGAGCGGCGAGCCCAATTGAATACGAAGTCGAGCGAAGTAATGAAAATGTTCTTATCGAACCGGTCGTCGATTAAACCCATTCGAGGGCACCTTTCTTCCAGGCATAGACATACCCGGTAAAGAGCAACCCGATGAACGAGAGCATTTCCACGAACCCGAACAGCCCAAGGTCGTCGAAGATGACCGCCCACGGGTAGATGAAAACCGCTTCAATGTCGAAGATCACGAACAGCATCGCGACAACGTAGAAGCGAGGGGTGTATTGTGGTTTGACAGGCGTGATATCCGGCACGCCGCTCTCGTATGGAGCGGACTTCACGGCCGACGGCTTCTCGGGTGCGACGATCTTGTTGAGGGTCAGTAGAAGCATGCCCATTGCAAACGCGGAAATGGTCATCAGTCCGACGACGACCCAACTATCCCCGTAGACCTGCACCTGCGCGCCGCTCCTTTAGTGCTCTGGTGACGCTCTTCGTCGCCCGCCGATACCAGCATTCCGTGCTACTCGAGTCGACGGATTCGGTCTGCTCAGAGAGCCTGCGAAGCCGCGCCGAACATCGTGTAGCTTATCACAATCACCCTCTGTCCACCGTCGCCAAGTTGCCTTTTGCAAGCGCCACAGCCCGAATTTCTGCTGACTGAGCGATGGATTTTCTTAACCCGGTCATGAGACGATGGACCCGACCATGCAGCAACGATCCTCAAATGGAAGGACGATCATGGCGGAAGTTGCGGCCATCCACAATCGTATCCAAGCGCTGATCGATGAGCTTCTGCGACAGGGGATCACTGACCAGCGGGTGCTCGACGCGATCGCGACCGTCCCCAGGGAGCGCTTCGTTCCCGAATCCCAACGAGAGCATGCCTGGGCAAACGTCGCACTGCCGATCGGCGAAGGTCAAACTATTTCCCAGCCATACGTCGTTGCGTTGATGAGCCAGGCACTACACCTGACCGGTCATGAACGCGTACTGGAGATCGGAACCGGCTCCGGCTATCAGGCGGCGGTGCTCGCTCAACTCGCAAAAGAGCTCGTCACCATCGAGCGGCATGCCGCTCTGGCGCACGGCGCTCGTAAACTCCTAACCGAACTGGGAATTCAAAACGTGAGCGTCTACATCGGCGACGGAACGCTCGGACGTTCTGAGGATGCGCCGTTTGACGGCATCATCGTGACCGCCGGCGCGCCAAACGTTCCACCTCGTCTCGTGTCGCAGCTCAATCCAGACGGCGGGCGGCTCGTGATCCCAATCGGTCAAATCAGCGACCAACACCTGGTCGCGATCGAGCGACACGGCGATCAGGAAGTTCGGGAAGAGCTCGGCCCCGTCCGCTTCGTCCCCTTGATTGGTCAGGGCGGTTGGTCGCCCGATTCAGAGCTCGACTCCAAGGAATGATTACCGCCGGTCGAAAACCCAGCGGCCACCGACCATCGTCGCGAGCGGTTCGACGTCTTTGAGCTCGTCGTGTGAGATTGTCAACAAGTCGCGTTCCAGCACCACCAGATCGGCCAGTTTGCCGGGCTCGATCGAGCCCCGTTCGCGCTCCTGACCGGTCGTGAACGCGCCCCCGATCGTGTATGCCCGCAATACCTTCCGTGTCGAGATTCGCTCTGACTCGCCGAGCACTCTTCCTGTCACGGTTTTGCGCGTTGTTGCGGCGTACATCCCAACCCAGGGATTGAAATCGGATACCGCCGAGTCGGAAGAACCGGCCAGGGGAATTCCCGCATTGAGATAGGTCCGCATCGGCATCGCCTTCGACGCCCGTGCCTCTCCCAACGATGTCACAAAGCTTTCGCCGAGATTGGTGATGAACGGATTCGACACAACCGCGGTAATCCGGTGCTTCGCCATCAAGTCGAGCGACCTCCCGGTCGGGAAATAGGCATGGTGAACGCGATGACGGAGCCACGGTTTCGGACTCGCCGTCTGCGCTTCCGCATAGGCGGTCACGACGATCTCCTGCGCCTCATCGCCGCAGGTATGGGTGTCGATCGGCCACCCGAGCTCATGCACCCACCGGATCATTTCGGTCAGCTTGCCCGGTTCGACGACCCACAAGCCACGGTTTTCGGGTTCATTGAAGTAGGGCTCGAACATTTTGGCCGTCCGGTCCCCAACTCCACCATCAGGCATGAGCTTGATGCCTTCGAGCCGAAGCATGTCGCCGCCGAACCCTCCCGTAACTCCGACGGCCTCGAATCGTTCCTGCAGAACGTCGTCCTCTTCCGCGGCGCCGAAACCCCATCCCGCCATCAGCATTTCGGTTCGAACCGACAACCGATCCGTCTGCAGAGCGCGGTGAAAAGCCCGGATTTCGTGCGGAGCCAGTCCCGGTTCGGCCACACCTGTTAGTCCGACCGCGTTGTAAGCGCGGCATGCGGTTTCAATCGCCTGAACGAGATCATCCTCGGTCGACGAGGGAACGTGTTTCGTGATCAGTTCCTTGGCGCGATCGCGAAAAAGTCCGGTCGGCTCGCCGTCGCCATCACGATCGAACGAACCGGAATAGAGGACACCGGCCGGTGGATCGGGTGTGTCGCGGCTCACGCCTGCCAGCTGCATCGCCATTGAGTTGGCAATGAGCTTGTTCCAAACGCGGTGCAGCACAACCGGATGGCTTGGCGCGACTCGATCGAGCTCGTGCCTGTTTGGGTATCGCTTCTCGACAAGCAGCGATTCATCCCAGCCCCGTCCAAGAATCCAGGTTCCGGCTGGTTGACGCTCCGCTGCCTCCTTCACCTTTCTGAGGATAACGTCAATCGACCGGCAATCGTAGAGTTGAATCTGACTCAGAATCTGTCCGGTCATCAACAAATGGTTATGTGCATCGATCAGCCCGGGAATGACCGTCGCGCCATTGAGATTCTCGACCGTCGTCCCAAACCCGGCCAAATCCGCGATCTCATCATCAGACCCGACTGCAACGAACCTACTGTCCTTGATCGCTACCGCGGTGGCCGTCAAATCGTGCGCATTTACCGTGTGCACCGTCGCATTGATCAGAACCAAATCCGGCGCAAGCGATCTCACGGGCATGTTCTGCTCCCTTCGCGGTCTGATGTGCCTGGGGTGTAGCGGCGGACCCGCGTGTCCGCCTTATGTCAACACCCGCGTTTGCTTCGGGATACGAAAGCTGAAAAGTAAGGTGTATTGATTTGGTGATTATTCACGTCGACGCCGGGTGGACACGCGGATCCTCCGCTACGAGTGATGAATCGACCCCCAAGCTTCAAAGACCGCGGCCCCAATCCTTCCATTAAGCACATTGCCTTCCTGGTCGATCCCGAAACCGTGGTCCTTACTGCCTTCGTTCATGGTGACGAGTACGAACGTTGAAGCGTTCGATTTGACGATCGCCGCATCGACCCGCACGCTCATGTAGTTGCCGATCTTGTTGTACACCTGGACCGGTTGGTCGATGTCGAGATCGTTTGCGAACTGGTTATACGGTATGCCCCGCGGAATCTGCTCGAGATGCTGCTGCTTGCCGAGATGCGTCCGCATGACCTGGCAGGCGTCAGGAGAAACGATCGCGTCGGTCGCGATCATCTCCAACAGCCGGCCCAACTCACGTGGCGTCGAAACCGCGTATTGATAGATGTCGCCGACGAGCTCCATGTTCATGCGAAGCTCGGTCTGTGGCAGTCCCCACTCGCGAAACGACTGGTTAATTCGCCCCTTTCCCAGTTTCCGAACCAGGATCCCCGTAGCGACATTGTCCGAAACGATGATCATGAGCCGGCAGAGATCACCGATCGTCGGTTGTAGCCCAGGCGCCATCTCCTTGAGCACACCTGTTCCGCCCATCCAGTCGCCCGGCTCGATCTTGACCCGTCCATCAAGATCGACCAATCCCTGGCCCGCCTGGCGATAAAGCTCGGCCATGATCCCGACCTTGATCACGCTCGCCGTCGGCATCACCACGTCGGCCCGAATCCCAAGCTCTTTGCCGGTCGAGAGATTCTTTGCGTAACAGCCGATTACGCCGCTGAAGTCACGCAGCGCCACGTCAATCTCTGCCAGAAGATCAGGATTCCCGAACCGGTCACTACTCATCAATCATCTCCACTCACACCGATGCCGCTAGAGCCGGCATCTTACGGCAAGAGAGAAACCTTGAGTGGAAGGTCGTCGCTGGTCACCTGATAGCCTTGGACAGTTCGAGTCACTTTCAGCGAGCCGCGCCCGCCAAGGACGCTGATGTCACGGAGCGTGATCACCGAGAGCCAATCCGGCAGCATCGGATTCACTTGCAAGCAACGACCCTCGAGATCGACTTCCAGTCCGAGCATGCTTTTCAATAGCAACGGGATCGCCCCGGCAGCCCAGGCTTGCGGACTGCAACTAACTGGATAGCCGACAGGCGACTCGTCCCCGTATCCAATCCGAGCAAACCCGCAATAGAGCTCCGGCAACCGCCCCCAACGATCGGAAAGCGCAGCATCGAGCAACGCTTTTGTCACCTGGTTCCCCGCATCCGCCTCGCCGTATCGGTAGAACCCCGAGCCTATGACGCTGTTGTCGTGCGGCCAAACCGAGCCGTTGTGGTAGCTCATCGGGTTGTACGAGATCGAGCCGGCGGCAAGCGTTCTGATTCCCCAACCGGAGCTCAGATCGGGCTCGCCCATCCGGGCAATCATCAGGGCTGCCCGATCCGCGTCAGGCAAACCTGTCATCAACAGATGCCCTGGATTGGAAGAAATCGACCGTACCTGCTGTTTCGCTCCATCCAGCGCCTGCGCATATGTCTGTACATCAGGCATCCAGAATGCATCCTCGATCCGCTGCCGCATTTCGCCGGCCTTCGCCCGCAGCTCGGCTGCTCGTCCAGGCTCGCCGAAGACTCGCGTCACCTCCGCCAGCCGATCGTAGGCGGCAAAGACATAACCATGCACCTCGACCCCCGCAACCGGACTCACAACAGGTCGACCATCGACATGACTCAGTGAGTCGTAACTGTCTTTCCAGACTTGATTGGCGATCCGTGCTCCGCCCTCGCCGTCGTTGCGGTACTCGACAAAACCGTCGCCATCCAGATCCCCATGCTGCTCGATCCACTCGATCGCTCGCTCCGCGTTCGGCATCAGCTCATCGTAGAGCGCTTTGTCCCCGGTCCAGGCCACCGTTTCGGCAAAGAGCCAGGCAAAGAGCGGTGTCGCATCGACCGTTCCGTAGTAGGGCGAGTGCGGCACCTCGTGCAAGCGCGCCATTTCGCCGTAGCGCATCTCGTGCAAGATCTTGCCGGGTTCTTCCTCGCGCTCCGGATCGAACGTTGACCCCTGCATTGCCGCGAGCACCCGCAATGTCCCCGCGGCCCGCTCTGGCTTGAGATAAAGCGTTTGCAAACCCACGATCAGACTATCGCGACCAAACGGCGCGACGAACCAGGGGATGCCCGCCGCCGGCACATCGCCGTGCGGAAATGTCGTTTGTAGAGCATCGAGATCAAGCAGGCTACGTTCGAGCACGCGATTGAGCGGATCGAAGTCAGTCTTGATGCTGGTTTGATGACCTTGGGATTCGCGCACGGCCTCCAGTGGTATGCCATCTGCTGTTCGCACGGAGACACTTGCGGTCACCGACCAGCTCATGCCCGGATCGATCCCAATTTCAAACGACGCTTGGACCCCCAGACTAGCTGGTAGCTCGTGCGGTGCGGTCGTTTCAGGAAGGCTCTCGAGCCTCACAGAAGGCTTCAGAGGCGGCGTTGCTTCACGCTCGATGGCGGTGAAGTGGACGTCGCGATCGAATCGAACCACGGTTTCGGCCGTTTTGCCGTCCAATCCCCGATACGCCAACACCACGCCTTTCGCCGAAACGATCGGCGGCAGCAGTTGCCCGCGCTCCATTCTTGGAAAACCCCGGATATCGAACAGATCTCGAAAGTCGGCCGCGATCTCGATCGCGAACCTAAGCGGCAATCTCAGAGCGGTGTAGTTGTGAATCGAAAAGGACGCAACGAGCTCATTGCTGATCGACACCCGTTGTTCAAGCATGAGCCGCATCGGAGTCAGCGAGTCGCCGTTGCTTAGTTGCAGCAGAGGATTCGAGGAAATCACTGTCGCGGCGGCCGCGCTTTCGGTTCTTACTGAAAGCTGCTTCAGTCGGACCCCGTTGATCGTGATTCGAAATCGGCTGAGATGGCGTGTGTCTCGCGCATAGAGTCCGGTTGCGCTTTCGTCGGTGTGCTCGGTCGAGATCTCACCAACGAGAAACAGCTCGTTGCCTTTGAGAACGAGATTCTGATCCAGCACGCTGACATCTCCACGGACAATCTTGGCTCTCTCTTGGCCGGCAGGCGACTTCAGGGCGTCGCAAGCCCGTGGCGCACGGAGAGTATGATCCACTCATTCGATGTCAACGAGCTCAACCGCCGAGCCAGCAGAGGTTCAACCACATGAACGGCGCCCGCCTCGTCGGACGAGGATTGCACGACACCTTCGAGAACCTGATCAGCTATGTCATGGTCACCATGACCTGGTGGTGCTGCATCTTCCTGGTCGTGCCCGGTCCGGCGGCAACACTCGCGCTCTTTGCGCACGCCGATCCGCGCCATGGAATGCTCTCCGACCGCATGACCTGGAGCGAAACACTGCGATTCATCGGCCGGAACTTGTGGCGAGCCTGGGGCCTCGCGCTCCTGACCATTCCCGTGATGGCGTTGTTGATCTACAACGTCATCTTCTACAGCAGCGGGGATACGATCCTCGGCGTTCTGACGCCGCTCTGGTGCGTTCTTTTTCTTTTCGCATTTGCCACGACCATGACCGCGTTTTCGCTCTTTGCCCTGGAACAGCTCGATTTCAAAACCACAATCGAAATCGCGGCACTGATGGTCGGAGCCCACATCCCGCGGGTCATTGTGCTCACGCTGCTACTTTGGATCGTCCTGTTGGTAGGCACGGTGCTCATCGTTCCAACTGCCATGTTCCTGCCCATGACTGTCGCCGCAACATTCAACCGCTTCGTCCTCTCCAGCCGCAAAATCGACATCCCGGACCCGCTCGCCCCGACCGCTGAGCGTCTGGCGGAAGGAAAGACGGGCAAGCGAAAGTGGTGGGGATTGTGACGAGCGGTAAAGGGTGAGGTGTTCAGGGGTAATGAAAAAGTCCAAGTTTTCCAAGTAACCGGACTTCACCCATCTGAAAGTACCACGGTCAGAATTGAGAACAGTTGACTTTGCGAGTAATTCGCTTTGGTGACTCAATCCATTCACCGTGGTCCAGAAAACAGGGCCAACGACCGGGATCACTACACCTGGCCACTATCGCTGCGCAAACCGCTTCGCGCGAACGACGTCGTCAGCATGCTTGACGAAATCATTAACAATCTTCTCCTTGTGCGGTCAGCTAGGATGTATGACCTTGCCCTCAAGGCGCTTCGTACAATCGACGATCATGGAGCACGCAATGTCGGACTCAATGACCTTTCCAGATCGCTCAAAACGTGATGACGAATTCGCATGGTTGGAAGAAATCTATGATGACAACGCGCTCGCATGGGTAGTCGAACAAAACGATCGAACAACCGAAGCCCTGGGCACTCCACGATTCGAGTCACTAAACCAACGAATTCTTGACGTGCTTGATTCGACCGATCGGATCCCCGAGGTCGCCAAGCATGGCGCGTTCCTCTACAACTTCTGGAAAGACGCCGATCACCCGCGAGGTCTCTGGCGACGGACGTCCCTTGACAGCTATCGAACTGACGATCCGAATTGGGAGATCCTGCTCGATCTCGACGAGCTCTGCCGTCTCGAAAACGTCCAATGGGTCTTTGCCGGAGCGCGGCTGCTCTTTCCCGGCTACACGCGGGCTTTGCTTCGCCTCTCACCCGACGGCGGCGACGCGGTTGCGATTCGAGAATTCGATCTGTCGTCAAAAACGTCCGTTGCCAACGGATTTGTCCTTCCGAGCGCAAAGACCTCGGTCTCCTGGATCGACCGCGACACCATCTTCGTATCGACCGATTTCGGTCCCGGCTCCCTCACGACCTCCAGCTATCCGAGATTCGTCAAACGATGGCGCCGCGGCACGCCCCTCGAGTCGGCCGAGCTGATTCTCGAAATTCCAGAAGGGCACATGATCGCGGGCGGCGAGCACGATCATACCGAGGGCTTCGAGCGCGACACCGTGCAAGACGTGATCGACTTCTATACCCGTCGCACATATCTGCTTCGCGACGACCGGCTCGTTCATATTGACGTGCCTGACGACGCCGATTGGGACTTTCATCGCGAATGGATCGTGATTCGTCTTCGAACCGATTGGACTGTCGAGGAAGTGACCTACCCGTCGGGTTCACTTGTCGCCACCCTGTTCGAGCCGTTTCTTGCCGGCAAGCGTCAAATCGACGTGCTCTTCGAACCGGACGAGCACACGTCCCTGGTTTCATGGAGTCGCACCCGAAACCATCTCCTGCTGACCCTCTTGCGCGATGTATCCACGCGAATCGAGGTGGCGATGCATAGCGACGACGGTTGGCGCCACATGCAATTGACGACCGGCGGCGATTTTTTGACCGCGAGCATCGCGGCCGTGGACGCTGACGCGGACGACGACTTCTGGCTCCAGTCGAACGGGTTTCTTCGTCCAGCGACATTGCAGTTGGGAAAAGCCGGCGACGGCGCGCTCGAGACGCTCAAGAGCGCTCCTTCGTTTTTCGACGGATCCCGGTTTGCCGTTGAGCAGCACTTCGTGCGGTCAAAAGATGGCACTCGCGTTCCGTATTTCCAGATTGCTCCACGCGGACTCGAATTGGATGCCGATAATCCGACGCTGCTCAACGGCTACGGCGGATTTGAAATACCCCTGCTCTCCAAGTACGACGGCACGATCGGTCGCGGCTGGCTCGAACAAAACGGCGTTTACGTGATCGCCAACATCCGTGGCGGCGGCGAATACGGACCAGGCTGGCACCAAGCCGCGTTACGTGAGCATCGTCACCGCGCGTACGAGGATTTCGCCGCGGTCGCGCGGGATCTGATCGACCGCCGGGTGACGTCACCCGCGCGTCTCGGCTGCATGGGTGGCAGCAACGGTGGTCTCCTGGTCGGAAACATGCTCACGCACTATCCGGAGATCTTCGGCGCGATCGTCTGCGCGGTGCCGCTGCTCGATATGAAGCGCTACACGAAACTCTCGGCCGGCTTTTCCTGGATTGCGGAGTATGGCGATCCAGATAATCCGTCCGATTGGGAGTTCATCCAGACCTTCTCGCCTTATCACAACCTGCGCGACGGCGTTTCGTACCCGCCGGTGCTCTTCTACACCGCGACCAGCGACGATCGCGTCGGCCCCGTGCAGGCGCGCAAAATGGCCGCCCGCATGCAAGCTCGTGGGCTCCCAGATGTTTGGTTCTACGAGAATCGCGACGGTGGCCACGGCGCCGCTGCCGACAACAAGCAATCGGCGCACCTAAAAGCCGCCAGCTTCGAATTCCTCTGGCAGCACCTAAAGTAAGCAGGGGGGCGCGGCTCGCAGCGGCCGCCCTGCGTGGCCGCCTTCTTCATCCACCGCAACGCGCAATTCGAGAGCCCATACGCGCTTCAATTCATGGAAAAGCACAGGTTTGCTTGCGCACAGACCGAGTACTCGGGATCGGCGCCCAAAAACGAGGCGCTGCAGGAGGATCTGCCGGACTACGGAGCTCAAACCAGCGGTTCGGCCAGAACGCCTTCGCGTTCGCGAGCGAGCTCAGCACGAATCGCGCTCCCGAGGCGCCGAATGCCTTCGTTGATTGCCTGCGGAGAAGAACAGGAATAGCAAAGCCGGAGCTCATTCCGGCCCTCCGAATCCGAGTAAAACGCATCACCCGGCACGAAACTAACGCCGAGGCGATTTGCTTCTGCAAGTAGTGATCGCGCGTCAATCCGCTCGCCGAGATCGATCCACAGGAAGATGCCGCCCGAAACCTGTTCGAACCTGGCGATTCCCACCGGCCACTCCCGGTCGATCGCCGTCGCCATAATCGCATGGCGGCGCGCAAGTTCCGGCCGCAATCGCGCAAGATGACGATCGTAGTCGCCATTGTTCAGCATCGTGGCGACGGTCAACTGCGACAGGCTCGGTGAACAGACATCGCTTCGCTGCTTGATCAGCGAGAGATGGTTGATCACCGATTCCTCGGCATTGACCCATCCGAGCCGGAGCGCTCCGGAAAGCGATTTGGCGAACGACCCGATGTAGATCACGCCATGACCGTTCGCAAGCGCCGACAGCGATGGCGGGGTCGGTTTGTCGAACCAGAGCGCCGAATAGGGGTCGTCCTCGATCACCGGCAGTCTGTAGCGGCGAACGAGATCCAGCACCTCGCGCCGAAACGAAGTCGACCAGCTTTGCCCGGTCGGGTTCCGGTGGGTCGGCGTTACATAGAGGAGCTTCGGCCGGAATCGCAGAATCAGGTCTTCGAGCTCGTCGACGCCGCCACGCGCCGAATCCCAACCCACGATGTTGGCCCCGGCCGCGCGAAAGACCGGGATTGCGCCGAGATAGCCAGGTCGATCCATGACCACGGAATCCCCCGGATCGACCAGGAGGCGGGTCGAAAGATCGAGCGCCTGCTGCGCGCCCGCGACCACCATGATTCGCGACGACTGAACATGTTGGCGTGCCGCAAGCGCCGCTCTGAACGGCGGCAAACCTTCAGTTGGGGCAAGATTGAGCGATTCCGATGGCCGGTCGCACAGCAGCTTGCTCGTTAACTCCGCGAACCTGGCGGTCGGAAAACAGTCGAGCGCGGTGACACCCGCCGCAAAGGAGATGATCGAGGTATCTGTCGAATTGCGGACGATCGAGCGCAGATTTGACTCGATCGAACGCAGTGAGCTAACCGCAACCTTGCCATGCCAGGCGAACGCATTCGAACCGGCGTCCGCTTCGTCCAGCGCGCACACGAACGTGCCGCGACCGACGTGCCCACGCACCAATCCCAATGACTCGAGCTCACGGTAGGCATTGACGACAGTCGTCCGGCTGACGCCCAGCATATTGGCGAGATCACGCTCAGAGGGAAGGCGATCGCCGGGCTGAAGATCGCCGCTGGTCACGCGCTCCCGCAAAGAATCGCAGAGCTGGCTGTAAAGCCCACCCGCTTTGGAACGATCCAATGTCAAGGTTGTCCAGTTCATGCCCGTTATTCTGTCTCACATTCGGGAATCGCAAACGTCCAATAAGCAATTGGACATTTGAGATCCGGCCGCGTTGTGAATAATGGCAGTTCAAACAAACGAGCGAAACCGCATCAAGGGGGCTTTCATGGATCGAACGTATATCGCTGTCAACAAAACGGCACTCGAACGTCTTCGCGGTTTCATTGCCGGCGCCGGCGAAGATCTACTGCGGCGTCCGATGTCGGACGGTTGGACCGTCTCGGCCTATCTGGCGCACATGGCGTTCTTCGACCGCCGGGTCTCCCGCATCCTCGACCGGATCAATCGCGACGGACTGAGCCCTTCGCCATACGATGTCCATATCCTGAACGATGCGATGAAACCAGCCTGGTTGCTGCTCTCCCCGGCCGACGCGGCCGCCGAAGCGCTCGCTGCCGCCGAAGAAGCGGACGCCGCGGTCGAGCGCATTTCGGACGAAATGTTGACCGCGATTATCGCCGAGAAGATCTTGTCAGTCGATCGCGCGCATCATCGCAACAACCATCTCGACGAATTCGAAGCGCTCACGGGATGACCTTCACGTTCAGTTCAATAACCGATGGGATTGACCGCGCCGAAGTCCGGCGGGGGTTCTTAGGGATCATTCCACTCCGGTTCGGCGCCGTCCCGTTCGCGATCGCCTTCTCACTGGTTTCGAGCACCAGCGGTCTGTCGGCCGTCGAAACCTGCGCGCTGAGCCTCTTTGTCTTCGCGGGCTCCGCCCAGCTCGCGTTCGTGAATCTGTCCAGAGAAAACGGGGGCACAATCGCGATACTGGCGACAGTGCTGCTGCTGAATCTCCGGCACTTCCTGTATGGGTTGTCGCTCAACAATCACTTGCCAAAAGACCTCAGGCCACGCCGCCCGGTGCTGGCTTACTTTCTAACCGATGAATCGTACGGATTCACGATTCGGGAGTACCTGGATGGTCGCGGGAGTCCCGGCTTTCTCTTTGGCGCCAGCGTAAGCCTGTTTGTCAGCTATATGGGCGCGACCGTCGCCGGCGTGACCATGGGCGGCCTGATTCCCGATTCCGATCGATTAGGACTCGATTTCGTCTTTCCGCTCTCGTTTATGGCGTTGCTGCTCCCGCTCCTTCGCAAGCGATTGGATCTGGTTGTCGCCCTGGTCGCCGGCGCCATGGCATTCGGCTTGAGCAGAGAATTCAATGGCGGTGTCACGATTTTGATCTCGACGTTCTGCGCGGCAATCGCCGGAGCATCGCTGCGTCACATCCAAGAGACAGCATCATGAACGAAACCTATCTGCCAGTAATCGGGGCGGCGGCAATCATCACCTACCTCACCCGCTTCACCGGCTTGAGTCCCGGCAAACGGCAACCCCCGGCCTTCGTGCGCCATTTTCTCTCGTTCGTGCCGGTCTCCGCGTTTGCGGCCTTGCTCGTGCCCGATCTGGTGCGGGGAGGCAACGACGCGGCCCCAAGATTGCTTGGGGCCGGAATCGCGGCAATGGTCGTCCTCTACTTCGGCAAACTCTGGGCCTGCATCGCAGTCGGCATGACCGTCTACTGGCTCTCCGGCTGGCTCCTCTGAGCCGACGAGCCGACAAGACGACTCCGTCCGCTACATCCCCATCATGTGGTAGCCGTTGTCGACGAAGATCGTCTCTCCGGTGATGCTCGAGGCCCCGTCGCTGGCGAGGAAAACGGCAACTGGAGCCACCCGCGTGGCATTGAACTCATCCTTGATCGGCGACCGCTCGGTCAGGAAGTTATACATGTCCATGAAGCCCGGAATGCCGCGTGCGGCCGCGGTTTTGACCGGCCCCGCCGAGATCGCGTTGACCCGAACGCGCTGCTCGCCGAGATCGGCGGCCAGGTAGCGGACGGTTGATTCCAGCGCGGCTTTGGCCACGCCCATCACGTTGTACTTGGGGAACGCGCGGTCAGAACCGAGATAGGTCAGGGTGATGATGCTGCCGCCATCGGTCATCAGCGGCACGACGCGTTGCGCCGACGCGACCAGGGAATAGCAGCTCACGCTCAGGGCGATCTTGAATCCGTCTCTCGTTGTTTCGAGGAAGCGGCCCTTGAGCTCGCCCGCCGGCGCGAACCCAATACTGTGCACCAGGGAATCGACCCGCCCGAAATCCGCTTCCAACGACGCACGCAACGCATCGAGACTTTCGTCGGATTCGACATCGCACTGATAGGCAATGCTGCCAGGCGACGAGGCAACAAAGGCATCGGCGTCCCGTTTCGAGCGCTCATCGAGATAGGTGATCGCCACCCGCGCGCCGGCCTTTGCCATTTCTTCCGCGATCGCCCAGCCGATGCTCCACTTATTGAGCACGCCCATCACAACGCAATGCTTGCCAGCCAGCAACCCGCTTCCCTGCTCCGACATTGTCTTCATCTCCCGTTGGCCGCCAGGGCCATCCTTGGGTTTCATCTAAAATCGCCGGCGGGTTTCCGCGCAACGTTTGGTGCATGATACTCACACGATCGTTGTTCGGGGCCACGGAACCCCCGAACACATGACATCACCGAGGGTGAGGGGGATTTGTGAGCGAGCAATTGATTCCATATTTCGACGGTCACAACGATACTGTGCTGAGCCTGCGTGAAACCGGCCGCTCCTTCTTCGAGTCCAGCGAGACCGGACATATCGATCTTCCCCGGGCGAAAGCAGGAGGACTTGCTGGCGGATTCTTCGCGGTTTGGGTTCCGGATCCGGGCGTTGAGCTTGACACCGAAGATCCGAACGATGCGACCAGTCTGTACAGCAGCGTCGACAAACTTCCGCCGATGATGGGGACCAGCCACGCCCAAAGTTCAGCGCTGAGCTCGCTGGCAACGCTGCTCCGGATCGAAGCCGCTTCCAACGGAGAGGTGAAAATCATCCGCACAGCAGAAGAACTTCGCAATTGCATCGCCAGCGGAACCTTCGCGATGGAGCTGCATATCGAAGGCGCGGAACCGATCGACGAGGGACTCGACTCGCTCGAAGTCTTCTACCAGGCGGGTCTACGATCGCTCGGACTTGTCTGGTCCCGCTCCAACATCTTCGGCCACGGCGTACCGTTTCAATTCCCATCGTCGCCGGACACCGGGCCCGGCCTGACGGAAGCCGGCAAATCCCTCGTGCGTGCGTGCAATCGACTGGGGGTCGTCGTCGATCTCTCGCATCTCAACGAAAAGGGCTTTTGGGATGTCGCCGATCGAACCGAAGACCCGCTGGTCGCAACGCACTGTGGCGCACATGCAATCTGCCCTTCGTCCCGGAATTTGACGGACAAACAATTGGACGCCGTGCGCGATTCCGAAGGCATCGTTGGCGTGAACTTTCATGTCGGCTTCCTAAACTCCGAGGGACACCATGAAGCCGATAAGACATCGTTGACCGCCATCGTCGATCACTTGGAGTACATGGTCTCCCGCATGGGGATCGATTATGTCGCCTTCGGCTCCGATTTCGATGGCGCGACAATGCCCTCCGATCTGAAAGATGTCGCCGGTCTCCCCAAGATCACCAATGAGCTCCGCACCAGAGGCTATGACGACGCCGCGCTCCGGAAGATCGCCTACGAAAACTGGCTCCGCATCTTCACCAGAACGTGGGGCGCGTAGCGGCAAGGGGAGAGGCGATTTGACAGTCGAAGGTGATTTGCGCTTAGCACAAACTCCCGTGGCCAAAGCGGAGATGCTGATCCGGCGGCCTATTGCCGAGGTCTTCGAGGCTTTCATCGACCCCACGAACACGTCGAAATTCTGGTTCACCAATGGCAGTGGACGGCTGGAACCCGGCGCAAAGATCCGTTGGGAATGGGAGATGTACGGGGCTTCAGCGGAGGTCGAGGTCAAGACCATCGAGCAGAATGAGCGGATATTGGTTGATTGGGGCGACTCGGACTCGTCGACCACCGTCGAGTGGCGTTTCACCCATCTCGGAGTCGACTCGACCTTCGTCAGCATCACGAACTCGGGTCTTCATGGAACCGGCGATGAGATCGTCCAACAGGTCGTCGATTCAACCGAGGGATTCGCACTTGTGCTCGCCAATCTCAAAGCACTTCTCGAGCACAACATCACCCTCAATCTCGTCCTGGACCGCTTTCCGAAGGGCATCGAAGATCATTGCCTTAAGGAGGAAGTCGAATGACCACCGCGCCGTAGGGACACGGCATGCCGTAACCTTACCCGCGGTGACGACCAAGACGACGCGCAAAAGCCCGGCGGGAAATCCCGCCGGGCTGAATGTTCTCTCGACCGCTCGCGATCTACCGGCGTTTGTCGACCGGTACGAACGGCAGCAACGCCAGATGGCGCGCGCGCTTGATCGCCAGGGTCAGATTACGCTGGATGTTCGCCGAGCAGTGCGTCTTGCGACGCGGCAGAATCTTGCCCCGCTCGTCGATCGCCAGCCGAAGCCGCGCTATGTCCTTGTAGTCGACGATCTCGTTATCGGCAAAGATCGGCTGCTTGCGCCGGGCCGGGCCACCGCGACGTCCACCAGGACCGCCACGTCCCCGGAATCCGCCGGCACGCTCGCCGCGGTCACCGCGATCGCCGCCGCCAGCGCCGAACCGGGAAGAACGCTCACCGCCGTCGCCGCCGCGTCCGCCGTCCGCGGGACCCTGAGAATTTCGATTGTTATCCATAAGGTCTCAACAACTCCTCAATCGCGAACCGAACCGGAATAGTGTACTCCATGTCGGGCTTTTGCCAACAATGAACCGGGACGTGGGCGAGTTCAGTTCCGCCGAATCCCTCTCTTTTCCTCTCAATCATGACTCGGGTTTATTCTTCGCACGGTAGAATAGGCGACGTTCGAACGGACGGCAGCGCCGGCCCAGTTCATTGTGGTGGCTCTGAAACCTGGAAGTGCGCTCGTGACGTTCGCAAACGCAACGACGGCAAAAGTGATCGTCTTCGCCAATCGCCATATGTTGCTCGCTGAGATGATCACCCACGGCCGCCGCCTGAGCGACCTGGCGAACGATCCCTTGAAGGCGCATCTCGAGCTCGAACGTGTACGAGTTAACGTGCCTGAGAAGCCCGACGAGACCGTCGGATCGTTCGAGCATATGGTGATCAAAAAGGTTGTTGTTCAGGCGATTCTGATTCTCTTTGAGCCGCCAAGGCAGACCCAGCAGCGACTCGCCAACTACGTTCCCAAATCGCGTATCAGAGTAGCGGCGCTGCTGCCTCCATTCCTGATGGCCGGAACGGTGCATATTTCCGGCAAAGTTGATCCGGCGGTCTGGACACTCGAAGGCAATGGGGAAGCATTCGCCGTGATCTCCCAGGCCGATGTCACACTGACCGGTCGCCAGGGTGCTCCGCTCCATGTGCCGATCGCGCTGATCAACCGCGCCCATATTGAAGCGGTCAGCACCAGCGATTAAGCGCGTTCGGGTTCTAGTACGCGATCAGGCTTGAAACCTGGTAGTCCCTCAGCTTGTCTCGGCCGGCGAGGAACGATAGCTCGATCAACAAACTGACGCCGACCACCTTCGCTCCGAGCCGCTCCACCAGATTCGCCGCCGCCCGAACCGTTCCGCCGGTCGCCAGCACATCGTCCACGATGAGCACGTGCTCGCCGGCCGCGATCGCGTCCGTGTGAATCTCGACACTACTCACGCCGTACTCGAGACCGTAGTCCTCGCGGTAGGTCGCGCTTGGCAGTTTGCCGATCTTCCGCACCAGGACCAGTCCTGCACCCAGCTCATATGCCACCGGTGCTCCGAGAATGAATCCGCGCGATTCGATTGCGACGACGTGATCGATTCCTGCATGGCCCGCGCCCATCGCCTGAATCGCGATCCGAAACGACGTCGGATCGGCGAGAAGTGGGGTAATGTCGAGGAAAAGGACTCCCGGCCGCGGAAAGTCCGGAACGTCCCGAATCTTCGATTTCAACAACTCGATATCGGTTCCGGTCAGACTCATAAGGTCTCATTGCTCCGACCGCGAATTGAACGTCTGCATCGCGAGAAATCCCGGCAAAGCGACGGCAGGTGGGAGTCTACCGCGTTCCACTTCGACCGGCTGTTCCGTCGTCAAACGTCATTAGCCATTTGTAACTTGTAGCGGTAAATGGACCGTAAACTTGCTGCCGGCGAGCTCGCTGCTCTCGACCGTGACCCGGCCGCCATGCTGCTCCACGATTTGTCGTGCACCGGAAAGTCCGATTCCGGTTCCGGTAATCACCGCGGTGTTTACGGCTCTCCAGTAGCGCTCAAAGATGTGCGGCAAATCGGCCTCAGGGATGCCAATACCTTGGTCAGTAACGGTGAGCGCGGCCCAGGAAATGCCATTTTCGATCCGCGCGAGCCTCACGTCGATGACTCCTCCGTCCGGGCTGTACTTGATTGCGTTGGTGATCAAATTGTCTACGACCCGCTCGATTCGCCCGGTATCCCAAACGCCGGCCAATTCGTCGTCCCCATCGTCCACCACGAACTCGTGGCGCTCGGATGCTTGCTGGTACACCTCGATAATGCCATGGACCAACGTTCGCAGATTGCATCGATCGACACGAAGCTCAAGGCTCTGACCTGCCCGCAGTCTGGCCACGTCCGCAAGCTCTTCGATTCTCCGGTTCATGCGCGACAACCCGCTGTCGAGTACCCCGAGCACCGAATCGACCGTTTCCAGATCGGCTTTGCCGGTCTTGATCCGCCGCCGCAGCAACTGCGTTTGGGCCTTCACCGCCGCCAGCGGGTTCTTCATATCGTGAGCGACATTTGCGACAAAGTCTTGCTCGAAGACTTCCTGGTTCTTGCGGTCGGTAACGTCGACATCGACCCCGAGCATTCGCATCGGCCTGCCCTCCTTGTCGTGGAAGGCCTCGCCTCGCACATACAGCCAGCGCTCGTTCCCACTGGCATCTTTTGTCCTGTACTCGACGTCGTATGGAGCTCGTTCCTCGAGCGAGCGGCGAACCGCTTCCGCCACCATCTGCCGATCATCGGGATGAATCTTTTCGAGAAAGCCCCCGAGTGTGCTCGGAGCCGGACCGAGTCGCTTCTCGGCGGCCTCCGTCCAGATCAAGGTGTCGGTTTGCACATCCCAGTCCCAGGTATCGAACTGACCAGCTTCCAGTGCGAGCGACAATCGTTCCGCCGTCTCCCGTAGCTCTTCTTCAGCTCGCTTTCGATCGTGGATGTCGGTGTTGGCGCCAACCCATTCGCGGACATTGCCATCTTCGTCAAAGACCGGAACGCCGCGCGCTGAAAAGTAGCGATAACTGCCGTCCCGCACCCGCACGCGGAACTCGTCTTCATGGATCGATCGGGATTCGACGGATCTTCGCCAGGTCGTGATCGTTCGCTCGACATCGTCAGGATGAATGACATCGAGCCAGCCGCTTCCGGCCATTTCGTTCACCGTCTGACCGGTGATCTCGGCCCACGAATCGCCAACAAAGAACGCGTTGCCGTCAGGCGATGTTCTCCAGACAACGGTCGACGTCGCCTCAACCAATGCTCGATACCGCTCCTCGCTTGCCGCGACAAGATGCTGCGCGAGCGTTCGTTCCGTGACGTCGATGGCCGATGCAACCAGATAGCTTATTTGATCGCCGTCTCCCCGGATCGCCCCGATCGCGATATCGATCGTGATCATTCTGCCGTCACCCAGCCGGGCCATCGCATCGTAGCGAACGAACTCGCCGGCCGCGGCCCGCGCGATTGCTTCCTGCAGCCGCTCCTGGTTCTCTTGATCGAACGTAAAAGCGTAGATCTTCCACAGCGGCCTGTTGAGCAGTTCAGATTCCGGCACGCCTGAGACTGTCAATGCGGCGCGATTGACCGTGATCAGCGTCCCGTCGACCGACATTACCCCGACGAACGCAATCAGACTGTCGATCACCTCGCGAGCAAAGTATTCACGCGCTCGTAGCGCGTTCTCCGCTTGGCGTTGATCGGTGACATCGATATCGACGCCGATCCATTCGCGAACCGTTCCCTCGGAATCGCAAACAGGAACGGCGCGTAGCAGAAAGCTCCTCATTTCTCCTTTTGGCCGCCGCACGCGTTGTTCGAACTCGACCATCGAGCCCGAAGCGATACGCTCCTGCCAAATCGCGTTGCCAGGTTCGCGATCCTCCGGATGAACGTAAGCAAGCCATTCACTTCCGTCGAGATCGCCCGGTTCAGCCCCCGTCAATGCACTCCATCGCTCCTCCGGTGCGTGCAATCTGCCGGCCGCGTCCGCTGTCCATGTCACCTGCGTCGTGGCTTCGGTCAGCGCCCGTAGCCTCGATTCGCGAACCGCCAGTTCATCGAGTGCGGACGCCTCACGTTGAGCAGCGTGATTAATGCCGCGTCCAATCCAGATTGCTCCACCCGCAACAGCGATACCCACGACGGCAAGCCCCAAGAGCTCTTGAATCAGCGTTCGCCGGGCCGGCCCGATCAAATCCTGCCCCGGCAAGTCAATCAGAATCGTCCATCCGCCGCTGGGAGCATGCGCGTAACTAACGATCCGGTTCGACTCGCCCGTGATCCCGGTGACATTCTTCAGCACCCCTGAATCCGACGAACCGATCTCTTCGAGGAGTGGACTGCCGGTCACATTTACCAACTCGGTCACTCCATCGGGTTGGGCGATGATGTTCCCCTGGCGGTCGAGAATCGTGACCGCGGTCGTTCCGAATCGCTGCTCCTTCGTCGCGTCGGCGAGCAGATCGAGCCTGATCGAACCGATAAGCACACCGTTGAGTACAAGCCGCTCGTCGAACGTTGGAACAGCCATTGCCAGGAGTGGCTTCTGCTCGAGACGGCCGACCACCGCTTCTGCGACATATGGCGCCTGGTTGGTCAGAACGAAACTGACATACGAGCGGTCGCTGACGTCGATCGGCAAGTCGTCGAGCGCTAGGCTCGTCGAGACACGGACGACTCCAGAGGTGTCCGTCCAACCAATGCCTCCAACGAACCCCAGTCGAACCGGATCAACCAGTTCGAAATAGTCACTCATTGCGGCGATATCGCCCGCGCGAACTACAGGCGCGGCGGCGATGGTGGTCAGGAGATCGAGGCGGTCTCGCAGAAAACGGTCGGCGTTGAGTCCGGCGTTCATCGCCAGAGTCGCCGTTTCCTCGATCCGGCTGTCGCGCTCATTCTCGTACGATCGAAAGGCAAGGGCGCCGGCCAGCAGGATGAACGCGAGCGTCACCAGCACAATCGAGATTGAAAACCGCGTGCCAGGTCCCATTCGTCGCATTTCGCATCCGTCACGTTGGCCCCGATATGTAGCCAAGCTGTTGTCGAACGTTCAATCCGCCAAAAGCGAACCGTTCGCACACATCGCACGAGACCCAACCTGTCCAAGATTGGTAGCGTTATACCAGTTTTTTCAGCCGAATTGAGCGTTTTTTTGCAGATGACTGAGGTATGGAATCATGCCGATCCGGTGGCTGTGAAACCGTCAACGGCCTTGTTGCGTTCCAGTCAACGATGCTACGTTACCGGTATCCCCGCGACGTGATTCGAATCGATGTTGCTGGCCCGCTCGCCGGAGGTTCTCGACTGATGTCTTCCCGGTCGTCTATTTCACACCGCGCACGCGTTCGTGCGTTGGGTTTGGCTCTTGCCGGTCTGGCATCGCCGCTGGCTCGAATCCCTAATCGCGTCCTGGCTCAGGACGACATCACGCCGGCGGATATCCGGCAACCACAAACCCTCTTTGTCGGCGGTCTCGATTCACGCGAGGAAGATCAGCCGGAGAACACAGACGTCAACATTTTGGCCAGGGTCGATCTCCAACTGCAGACCGTTCGTGCCATCAGCATCCCGCGCGATCTCTATCTTGAGATACCCGGCTATGGATTTGACAAGATAACCCGAGCCTACGACTTCGGATCGAAATCGGACAACAGATCGTTCAAAGTCGGCGCCCAACTCATTCGCGACACCGTTAGCCTGAATTTCGGACAAACGCTGGATGGGGTCGTCCTCACAACGTTCGGTGGGTTCGTTGAGGTCGTCGATACCTTGGGCGGAATCGATGTCGAGAATCCATACGATCTTTACGACGGCGAGTACCCAACCATCGATTACGGATATACCGAGATCTACTTTCCCGCGGGTCCACTACACCTAAGTGGCGAGGAAGCGCTTCAGTTCTCGCGCACCCGCCACCAGGATGGAGACGACGGACGCGTAATGCGCCAGCAACTCGTCATCCGGGCATTGCTCGAGCGTGCTCGAGATCCCGGGATCGCGGATCAGCTTCCTGCAATCGTGGCCGAGCACGCCAGCGCGGTGAGAACCGATCTCAGTCGCTCGAAACGGCTGGCACTGGCACTGGCTGCCCCTTCATTCTCAAACGAGTCGGTCGCCTTCGGCACGCTCAGCGGGCTCGTTTACGAGGACTCAACATCGAGCGGAATGTGGATCTACTCTGGCGATTGGTCGCGGATTCCGGGCTTCGTTGAAGACTTCTTGAGCGGCTCGATCTAGCCCGCCGGCTCGCTCCATACCGGCGGCGTCAGTAGTCTCCGCCGGTGCGGCCAGGTCGGACCAGGCGGTAGTGGAACCGCCGTCCATGCTTCGAGCGTCGTAACCCGGCGGCGCAGCAACTCGAGGTTCAAGCTCACCTCCCCTCGCGCCATGATCCAGCGATGATTCCAGGTGAAGAGCGGTTTCAAGATCGGTGATCCGAACCGCAGCAGTGGCTTTTCGGAATTGATCCGCCAGTCGAAATCGACTCGGACGCTCGCTCCATCCTGCCGGAAACTCCAGACACCGCGTCTGTCAAAATCTCCGTTGACCTCGATCGTAAATCCATTCGGCGGGTCGATCTGCGTGACCAATTGCTGCCAGTGAATTGTGTACGGCAGCCAGCCCTTGGTGACCACTTCGAGCCGCTTGCCCAGACCGACATCATCGCCGCGTTCCAGCACATCGACTCGCAAAAAGCCGGAGGGCCACCATTGGTCGAGCCCGTCGGCATCGCTGACGATGTCGTAGACCTCCTGCACCGTTCCCTGCACTCGCCAGCTCGACGTCAGCGCATATTCGTTCCCAGCCATGTCTCTGCCTCCACAACATCAGTTCGCTCGCACGCTGCATCCGATACGAAGCGAACCTGTCAAGCGGATCAAATCGTTTGCCGATCCCTAGCGGTGGAGTGCCACGAACTCGATGCGAATGGTCTCGGCAGTCACAAATTGTCGTCCTAAAGGAAAACAGATTCCGCAGCTCACGTAATCACTAATCCCGGAGTGCTTGCACGACGCTTGTGCGGACGGCGCGGAAGGCGGGCAGAAGCCCTGAAAGAAGCCCGACGGTTACCGCGGCCGCAAGACCACGCGTTGCGCTGCTGACCGGCAGATCCGTTGAGACGGGCAAAGGGAGCGTGGCAAGCACTAAGCGCCGGGCGAACAAGTCAATTGCAATCGCGGCCACGGGGATCGCGATCACGGCTGCCAGCAATGATTCGAGTAGCGTCTGAGTGATTACGCCTGCGAAGACTCTGCGCTTACTCGCACCCAACGCTCGACTGAGACCGAAGTCCTTGCCTCGTTCACGCACACTCGTCAAGCCGACTCCAAGTATTCCCAAACCACCAACAATTAGTGCTACCCAAGTAACTGCACTTGCCGTCACACGTTGTTGATCGAGTAACGGGGTGAGGTCTTCGCTCAAGTCCTCCCTGTAAGCTGAGAACACGGGTTGGTCCGAAGAGCCCAACCTCACGCTCCTAACAAGTTCAATCACAAAGCCAACGTCCCCCGGGTCGACGTTGACGAGCCAGTGAGTGAGTGTTGGGTCTGCAAGTTCAGGCCGCTGCAGATCGGAAACAATCGCGATGTCGATGGGCTCCGATCTGGTCCCGATTGAACTCGAGACCGCGTCGATTATCAGAGGGTATTGAGTAGACCACTTTGCATCGGAAGTTTCACGCCGCATTGAGTACCAAACGGACGAACCGATTGCGTCAGCACCGGAAAATCCCAGCCGCTTTGCAAAGTCCAATGTGACGATCGCATGAGCGACGTCGCTTGAGGCAGTGTCGCCTGGAATGTAGCCAGCCACGAGGTTCACGAAACTTACGATGGGGAAAGTAGACGAAACCCAATATGCCTCGGAGGCGATATGGTTATCGCCGTTCGTCAACAAGACCTCATTCTGAGCGATCGACGTCACCCGGCTCACGCCGTTCGCAGCGAGAGTCTGAACCATCGTGCTCGCGGCTTGCTCAGTGTCAAACGGGCTCAAGGGAACTCCGTCGCCACCTCCGATTGAGACTGTCGCAGGCCTGCCATATTGACGGGCGATGTACTCGGCGTTGGCCTCGCGAGAGAGGAGTCCTGCGGCATCTACCAGTACGACTGCGCAAACCGCCGCCACCATTCCCGCGATTGCAGCGAAGGTTCGAAGAGGCTTACTACGAACATCAAGCCATGCGGAGATCAGAACGGCGATCACGAGAGTTGCTCCACGAGCCGACCGCCCGAAAGGGCCATCACCCGCTCAGCGCGAGCCGCGACCGCGGAATCGTGGGTGACAAGAATGAGTGTGACTCCCTCTGCCCGAGCAAGATCGACCAGTAGATCAAGTACGCGCGCTCCAGTCAACGGGTCGAGAGCTCCGGTGGGTTCATCGGCCAGAACGACGCGTGGTTTACGAGCGAGCGCGCGGGCGATGGCGACGCGCTGTTGTTCACCTCCGCTGAGAAGATGGGGCATGGAACTAGCGCGTTCGCTGAGTCCAACCAGATCCAGGAGTTCTGCGGCGCGGAATTTGCGGTCTGCAAGTTCAGATTTGTTCGCGTAGAGGAACGGCTCGGCCACGTTGTCAAGCGCGGTGCGTCGATCGAGAAGGTGAAATTGCTGGAAGATGAATCCAAAGAAGCTGCCACGCAACGCGGCGGTCTGCGAATCGCTCAACGCAGAGATATCGACGCCACCGCAAAGGAAGCTGCCAGAGGTCGGTTTGTCTAGCAGACCAAGGATGTTGAGTAGTGTAGACTTTCCGGAACCAGAGCGTCCCACGATCGCGATGATACTACCCGGCTGCAACTCAAGGTCGAGATCGTGCAAGACGTCGAGCTGCTCTCCAAACGGAAGCGTGAACGCCTTGCAAACCTGCCTCATCTCAAGTAGCGCGGTCACCCGTCACTCGCAGCGAAGTCGCTCTGGACCGGATTCAAGAGAACGATTTCGTCAATTGAAAGACCGGAAGTTATCTCTATCCAAAACGAATCCGACATACCGAGTCCGACTTGCCGTGTGCTCGTGCTTCCGTCCTCTCCAACGATAATCACCTGGCCCAGTTGTGCTCCGCCGACTACTGCAGTCAACGGCAACGCCATCGTATCCGTTGGTTTCACCATGGAGAGCACCATTCTTCCAGAGAGCCCTGGGACGACGGAAACTTCGTCCGGTATTCGGCAGCGCATCTTCATCCCGCCGCCCTCGGCTTGTTGTATTCCGAGCCAGGCGCAGTCAAAACCGATTGGTCCACCGATGATCAGGGCCTTCACTGTGTCCGGCGCATTGAGCAATTGGTACGCAAGATCAACGGGTTTGATCAACGCCTCGAGGTCAAACGCTGCGCCGTCGGAGACTACAACCCCGTCGCCCAAGACTACCGGAGAAATAGTATGCTGACCTAGAGTGATAGTCGCACGTTGCTTGGTTTGAATAAGAGTGGCTGCTGATCCAGCATCGGACGAAAATTTCGTTGATTCGTGGCGAGCAACGAACGATGCAATCCCAATCGTCACCGAGAGCCAGATTAGAAGTAGCGCGGCTCGATTCGTCCGATCGCGAGGGCCTTTCATAAAGGTCCGACCCTCCATGGTCCAATTCGACAGTTTTGGCTATTCACGAATTTTTGCAACGTCGAGGCGTCTCCAAGTTGCGCTTGGGCGGCAATTAATTCGGGAATGTGACCTGGGCCCGAAGGCGCCACCTCTGGAGGGAAACCGGGGATCAAAGTGCTCCAGTTCGGAATCAGACTGACGATGACGTACAAGGCCTCACGCTCAAGAGATTTTTTACCGCTCTTTCGAGCGTCCAGCCAAGTCATGTCCCACGCGCACTGGCTCTGAATGAAAAGGATAGTATAGGCCGCAAGCGAGCCATCGCCCACATCGCCTACTCCAGATTCCTCCCATTCATCCATCAGTGCGTCGACGTCAGGAAAGAATTCAAGGGGCCAGGGAAATTGAGCGACCACGCAGTTGAGCTGTTCACGAAGTTGCTGCAGTGTTAACGCGCCGCGAGAATCGGTCGTCGCAGGAGGACAGGTGATCTCTGCGTTTGCTTTCGGGAAAGTGGCAGCCGACTCGCTTAATGCTTCGTCGTTGTTAGCCGTGGCCGCTGGGAAAGTGTTCGATGTAGCCGACGGCGATCCGGGCACTCCGTCGGTTTGCGTAGGTGTAGCAGACTCTATCGGCACCTTAGTGCTTGCTGGGTTCGAGCCCTTGTCACCACACCCAGCGAGTGAGAGAGCAGCAACCAATGCCATGAGCACCGTCCTGAAAATCTTCATTTTTGACCCCTGGTCGCGCCCACCCACACGGCTCTCATAGTGGGCGGGCGCGAATTCAGCACTAAGTTGTCTGGTCTAAGGTTGAAAACAGCATCTACGCCTGTGGACCGTCCCAGTTCATTTCGCCGTCGAAAGTGTCCACACCGTTGCCGCTATTGTTTTTGAAGGTCATGCAGAAGTAGAGCGGGTCGCCATCAGGATCGTTCGGTTTCACGTGGATCCACCCCGTTGGGTCTGCGTTCGGCAACTGAGTGCTCCAACTGCGAGTGCCCGTGTGGACACAGTCATAAGTAGCAGCCTGGACTTCCGGGCCCTCGTCCTTCCAGATCGCGATTCCGTACGGGGAATACGTCACCTCCCGAGCATGGGAGTACGGATGCCAAGTGTGGCCCGCGTTTAGATCCACGTTGTTGGAGCCATACCAGTACGCCCATCCGTCAGCCAACACACTCTGTGATTGCAGCAGAGCGACACCGAGAAGCACTACAACTGCGGCGATACGTCGAATGGATCGCGTTCTCATACCATTCTCCTCAAGTATAAGCCACAAATGATGACTCAAGTCGAAATCATCATCCTTACCACCGATTGTTCGCGAACGCTTTTATTATAGTCTATGTTTTACTCGTGTCAAGTAGATTTTTAGTGAATCATGCGTTAACTAGAAATATCTATAGTTCTTGTAATTAACACGCTGACGAAAACTCGGGAACCTCAAACTCGGGGTGACTTGCAGGTACTTGCCGCTTGCCGCCTGCCGCCTCGCTCTCAGAAAATCGATTCGGGGCCACCGATGTTTGAATTCACGACCGTCTCTACTGCCGATCGGCCCTTTGCCTAAGGTAGCGAAGGTGGATCCCGACTCCTTGGTCCCATGTGCCAGGCCTGATTGCCACCACTGGTCGAGTCCGTCGGCATCGCTGACGATGTCGTAAACCTCTTGCACCGTTCCCTGAACCCGCCAGCTCGATTGCAGCGCGTACTCGTTGCCAGCCATCTCGGATCTCCACCTCACAACGTCGCTTGCACGCTGCATCGGGTACGAAGCGACGCGGCGGGTGGATCATGATCAGCCTTGGTTCGCCCCCAGGCCGACTCGAATGCTTTCGTCGACCACCCAGCGGCCATCCACTTCCACGAAGATCACATACATCGCGAAGTCCTGGACGATTTGTGGATCGGATGGATCAGCCAGGATCGCCACTCTGCCATCCGGTAGCAGGGTCGCAGTCTGGAAGTCCTGCAGAAGCCCAGGAAAGAGCCCGCCCAAGAACCAAGCCGCCACCTCAGCACCCTCATCGATCTGAGAGCGCACCCAATTCCTCCGGAAGAAGTCCTCAGTGAAGAAGCCCGTCGCATCTTCCTTCACGCCCGGTTTGAGGCAATCGTTTATCGCCTGAATCGTCGCAGAGATGCCGGACTTCGCGTCTTCGGATGCTTGTGCTCCACTCGGCAAATCGTCGTAATCGAGCCAGGCCTGGCTTCCAGACGAAAGTCCGTACTCTCCAGCCGACCGCTCCCTGCCCGGTCGATCGGAGATGGTGAATTCCGGTTCGCCGCCCAAAGACTCCCAATCGACCGGCGGCGGCGGAACGCACGCGGGAAGTCCAGAGAGATCAACCGGTACTGAGGAAGCCGTAGGAGTAGCGTCTGATGCTTTCAGCGCGATCAACGTACCGTCGCTGTCCGCTCCTCGAGTGACAAGCAGGCCATCCACGAGCAGCGGCGAGCGGGTGTTTGAGCTCCCGACGTACGCGCTCCAGAGTAATTCCGGATCGCTCTCAGCGCCTCCGTACCGATAGGCGAAGAGCGTACCCGCCCCATCCGAGTTGAAAATCATGTCGGACGTCACGGTCGCTTCGCCCCATTCGTCCGCGGCCAATTCGGCGATGATGCTGAGATCGTCACTCGAGAGAAGTTTGGTTTGACCGCTCACCCGCGCGACAAGTATCTCGTTCGTGGCGGCGACGAGATCGATCGCCCAGGGCGACCCCATGCGCGCGAGCTCTATGCCGCTTCCGGCGTCAAGTTTGTACAGCCAGCAATGATCGACTGTCTCATCATATGGTTCGGTTCGGTTGTCGATGTCGCAGCTCGCGACGTAAACGCTACCGCCCACGATTGCCGGAGTTTCGATCGAGTTTCCGTCCGATTTGAAGTGCCAGGAGATCGAGCGAGTGGCGATGTCGATCGCGTACAAGACGCCGTCTCCAGCGGTGATGAGAACCAGTCCGTTCGCCACGGCCGGCGAGAATGGCGAAAGTAGACCGGAAACTTCTCGCTCAAGCGGCGTGCCGCCGCTTTCTTCACTCATTTTCCGAGTATCGAGATTCCACTTCTCTTTTCCACTGGCAGCGTCGATTGCATGCAGATGTTCGTCGCCGCCTAACAGATACAGTGTCCCGTCGACGACGACGGGTGATGTGTCGCGGGTTCCACCAATGTCGATCGACCACATCTTCATACCGGTTCCGGCACTAAGAGCGGTCAAAGCACCTTTTGATTCGTCCTCGAAAGTTGGGCTCGTGACATAGACGGTTCCCGCGGCAACGATCAACGAAAAATCCGAGTACCACTCGTCAACCGATGTCGACCAGATTTGAGTTCCAGTAGTTGCGTCCCTCGCTTGCACCAAGAGCGGGGAGTTGCCGCCGTCGCTGTTGACGATCATGTAGATCACGCCGTCGGCGGCGATCATTGTGGAGATGAACGCTTCAGGCATCGCTTGCGACCACGCGATTTCCGGCACACTGATTGGTCCAGTCTGTGTCGAGATACCCGTCCGCGCGGCATCTTCGCGATACATCGCGACGGACTCGTTCGGTTCCTGCGTCGCCGAGATGACGGCGGGGCGACCCGTTCCACCTCCGCTTCTACCCCCACCTCCCGATGCGATGCTGCCGAGCAGCGCTACAAGGAGCACCACAACAGTGATCGCCTGATAGGTCAACATCCGGTCCCACTGATGTCCGGCCGGTCGTCGTCGCCGGTGCGGTGCCACCGCCGGGGCTTGAATCCAACCGTGATGACCGTTCAAAGTCGTTGCACCGGACACTTGTGTCGCTCGTTCCATGAGTTCACCTCGTAGTGCGCGCACAAAGCGCGGATTGGGCGGCGGCGCGTTGGCGAAGTCGTCCGGTGAGTACAGGAAATCTCGTTCGTTACTCATGGGAAGATTCCTTGTCGTTCGATGTCGCCTCTTGCCTCGGATTGAGCACTCTTCGCAATCGCTGGATCGCCCGGTGCTGCGTGATGCGGATCGCCCCGGGACTGCGTCCGAGCGCCGCCGCAATCTCTGGACCATTCAGTCCTGTCAATCGCAGTTCCATCACTCGTTGTTGATCGGTCGTGAGCGCTCCGATTGCGGACCGAAGCCGCCGCGCTTCGTCGCGTGCAACCGCCTGCTCGTCCGGCAATGGATCCCGATCGATCACCTGGTTCGCCGCCTCGAGCGACTCTTCCGGTCGCCGTTGCCGGCTCCGGAATTGATCGAACACCGCGTTGTGCGCGATCGCGAACAACCAGGATCGGAACGGCTTTTCCCGCGGATTGAACGAGTGCAACGCCGCCAACGCATTGAAAAAGGTCGTGCTGGTCGCATCCTCCGCCGCGGGAACGCTTTGGAGCCGGCGATAACACACGCGGTAAACAGGATCGACGTAACGATCGTAGAGATCGGCGAACGCCTTGGGATCGGCCTGCGCCCTGCGCACGAGAACGGCATCGTCGACCGGTGCACCGGTCTCGATGTTCGCTTGACGCTTGGCCCTTCGACTGATCACAGGTGGTTCAGTCCGTACTCCTCGCCGCGCGGCTGATTCGCAACGTCTGCATTGTTCTACGCGCCAGGTCGCAAAGTGTTACTCGGAGGCAGAACGGTCGTTCAGCTTGACACGACCCCCGGCGCTCACGTAGCGTACGACCCATGAAACGCATGCATGAGGAGACAACCCAGCAGCTCGCGACGACCCAGGCAATTGCCGCGGTCAACGCCGGCTGCTGTCTGTACGTGAAGAGCTCGAAACAGTGCCGGCACATCCAGGGAGGCTAACCGTTAGGTTCTCTCCATCCGGCACTGTCAGACCGAGGCACATGCCTCGGTCGTTTTGTGTCTATTCAGTACTCATGATTGACCGCTCGCGCCTTCGAGCGACGAAAGGACAAAAATGACCGCCAGTCAGCCAGTCGATGCCGCGCAAGCAGCTCGAGAGCGCCACGACAATCCGATCGATTACTTCAAAAGCCGCGGCTACCTGCAAGACGTCACCGACGAAACAGCGTTGCGCGCAGCATTCGACAAAGGTGTTGTCACCGCGTACATCGGGTACGACCCGACGGCGCCGTCGCTCCACGTCGGCAACCTGCTCGGCATCATGATGCTCGCTTCGCTGCAACGCTTCGGCCACCGGCCGATCGCGCTCGCCGGCGGCGGCACCACCATGGTCGGCGATCCGTCGGGCAAGACGTCCACTCGGACCGTGCTCGCGGTCGAAACGATCCAGGAAAACCTCAGATCGATCATCAAGCAGTTCGACCGCTACATCGATTTCGCGGGTGGCCGCTTTGCCGACAACACACCTGCCGCGTTGCTCGTGAACAACGCCGATTGGCTGCTGCAGCTCAGGTACATCGAATTCCTGCGCGACATCGGTCGCCACTTCTCGGTGAACGAGATGCTCGCCGCGGAGACCTACAAACAGCGTCTGGAAACAACCGGTCTCAATTTCGTCGAATTCAATTATCGGATCGTGCAGGCTTACGACTTCCTGCATCTTTTCCGAACGCACGGCTGCACGCTGCAAATGGGCGGCTCGGATCAATGGGGCAACATCGTCGCCGGCGTCGATCTCATCCGCCGGGTAGTCGGAGGCGAAGCCTTCGGACTCGTCAGTCCGTTGCTGACCACCGCGTCGGGCGACAAAATGGGCAAATCCGAGGGAAATTCGGTTTGGCTCGATCCGGTGATGACCCCGCCATACGACTACTACCAGTTCTGGATCAACACCGACGATCAGGATGTCGCCCGGTTCCTACGCCTCTATACCTTCCTGCCGGATGCGACGATTTCGGAATTGATCCGAGTCGAAGGTGAGGCGCTACGCGAAGCGAAGCACGTCCTCGCATTCGAAACGACCAAACTAACGCACGGCGAGGCGGCCGCGCTCGAGGCAGAGGCGGCCTCGAAAGCGCTCTTTGTCCGAGGAGGCGCCTCCGCCAGCGGTTGGGAGCACGATCCAAACCTGCCGACAACCGAGATTCCCTGGGCGGAGCTCTCGGCGGGATTGAACATCTCCGACCTTTTCATCAAGGCGGGGTTGTGCATATCTCGCGGCGACGCCCGCCGCCTTGCGGAACAGGGCGGGCTTTCGATCAACGAAGTGAAAGTCGACAACGTCGATCTACCGTACGAATTGACCGACAAGCCCGTTTTGCTGCGGGTCGGCAAAAAACGATTCCGCAGAGTCGTCGCCGTATAGCGGCGTCGCAGAGTGAACATCCCGCCGATCGCCGCTCAACGGAAGATGGCCTGCTCTTCGGGAAGTTGCCAAATCGCGGCAATCTGTCGGCTGCCCCAAAGCGGCGTTCCGAAACGTTGTCCGTTGCCGAAAGTCGGGCTCAGTCCTGGAAGGACCGGGTACCACTTGGGAGCGGATTAGCACGGTCACTTATGGTTGATGAAGAAATGATTCGGCAGACTGGACGGCAGCTCCTGCTTAGCCCTGGAAGGGCTTTGTCGGCGCAGCCCGGTCAATTCATTGCCGGGCGGTCGACCCAAATTACCAAGCTGATTGAGCAACACCCATCAGCGCCGCGCGATGCTGCGGGCGATGATGACGAAAGCCGCTTTAACGCTGCCATTGCCCCACCGTGTAGGCGCATAACCGCTGAGGTCAAGCACCGGCATGCGATCGGCGTCGTGGACCTAATTCCATCGAAAGAAGATTGTACGTGCCGCTTTCCCCGAGCAGCTGCGCTACTCCGTCGCCCTCGCCACCCATCCCAGATTTACTTCAGGAATACCACGCTGACTGAGAAAGAGCGACAACTGCGCGGCGTGCTCCTGCACGTGGCGCATGTTGTAGATCTGTAGCTCCACAAAGCTTGCCGGAAGTCCTCCCATCCACCGGTAGCTCACGGTTCGGCGCGCGTCCTCCGCGGTCAGCCCGGCGAGCGTCGACTTGCACCGGTCGCGTATGGCCGCCAGATGCGAGCGCAACTCTTCCTTCGTATAGCGGCGCTCTGGCAGAGCTTCGTAACCCGCGAGATCGGTCCGCGGGAAGGATGCGAGCGAAACGAACTCGTCGTATTGGACGGCGGCGAAGTAGAAGTCGAGCCAGATCAGCGTGTGGTGCGCCACCTGCCAGAACTCGCCAAACTCGGGAGGAAGCTCCGACGGTGGTGGACTTGTCCAAACGCGCTCCGACCATTGCTTTGCCGGACAAGCGACAAGCACTCGATCCAGCACATCGATTGCCGCCCCCAACTGCCGCCAGAGCACCGTTCCGATTGGTGTGTCCATTCACGGTCCCCCCCTGTACCAATGTCATCGCCGTCGAGGAGCATTTTTGCGTGCTCCGCGCTGAGCTCGCGAGGCACAGCGAGCCGGCTCACGGAGTCCGGGAGCGGACGATGCAGGCTAACCGGTGCAAAGCCCGTCTGAGCAGATTTGCCCGGGGTTGCAGCAGGTGCATATGCCGGCGGACGGTACGTTCGAGCACCCAAACGTACCTTCTAAGCAACGGACGCACTGCCCGCCCGAGGCGCCACAGCAGAGGGGCGTTCCCTGGCCGGTCAAGGCCGGGGTGCCCGCGCCGCAACAGGTGGCGGTCAGCCGATCGAATCCCGTGCCGGCATAGGACGAGCCGGCGGGGCAGTAATCGACGCATGTGCTCGTTTCACACAGTTGTCCGACGCCGCGGCAGGTCCCGCCGCAAGCGGTTGTCCCGCCCGCGCAGACGCACTTTTGGCGACCAGTGGCGTCTCGCGGCGAGCATGTGCTCGAGCAACAATCGCCCGCTTTTCGGCAGATGGTTCCGATGGAGCGGCAAACCGCCGCCGCTTCCGCGTCTGTCGCGTTCACTCCGAACGCAAGCGCAGTCCCTCCAAGGAGACGCCTGAGGAGCCGGCGCCTGGTTTGGGCGGACGCGATCTCGCGGGCAAACCGGTCAAACTGAGAACCATCCACGAGATACCCCTCCGCTGACGCGGCAGAACGCTCCGCGTGTGAAAACCAACTGAATGAAGTCGCCGGATTCCGCAACAGGTTTCGCACAACAGCTAAGAAGTCAATCAGACCGTGAGTGCTAATCCTTGGAATAGGTTCCTATAACCAAAACATGCAATCCTTGATATCGTTTCTGGACCCGCGCTTCATCCTTAGGTCCCGCATCGCCCTTCGCGCCATTGGGGTGCTCCATGGAGACGGCCTATCTCACCAAATCGGATTACCTCAATCACCGCGTTTGCCCCGGGTACTGCTGGCTCAAAAGGCACCGGCCCGAGCTCGTTCTTGTCGAAGATGACTCAATCACGAGGCGCCGGTTGCTTTTTGGCAACCGCATCGATAAGTTGGCGCGGTCGCGTTATCCGTCCGGTAAAACCGTCGAAACCCCTGACGTCGATTCGGCGGCCGCGGAGACTCGAGGACTCATGCTGCAGCCCGATGTCGACGTCATCTTCCAAGCCGCCGTAGTAAGCGACGCGGGATTCGTCGCGCGTGCGGACATCCTGGCTCGGGACGGAGAAAGCTGGCGACTCATAGAGGTGAAGAGCGCAACCTCGATCGATGCGGATCATATTGCCGACGCGACCTTCCAGGCGTTGGCGTTCGAAGCCGCGGAATACGCGATTTCTAGCGTTTCGCTGCTCCATTTGAGCAAGGATTACCGCCGGTCAGGAGTCGTCGACCGCCAATTGCTCTTCGCTGAAGATGACATCACCGCCAAAATCGACAAACTGAAACCGGTTGTTCACTCAGAAATGGATGCAGCGCTCATCATGCTGCGATCGAACCAACAACCGTCCACGTGCGGTTGCATTCGCAAGACAAGATCGAACCATTGCCCAACATTTAGACATTTCCATCCGACCCATCCCGTGTCCGGCAGCGTTTACGAGATTCAGGGGCTCAGGGTCAAAAAACTGGCCGAGCTGCTTGACCGCGGGATTTTGATGCTCTCCGAAATGCCCGACGACATCGAACTTTCGGCCGGGCAGCGCCTTCAAGTGACAGTTCACCGTTCCGGGAAGGCCCTTGTCGATCGCGCGGGTCTGGCGTCACTTCTTGCGCGATGCGCCTTCCCGCTCTACTTCCTCGATTACGAATCGTCTTCCGTTCCAATTCCGATGTACGACGGGTGTTGGCCGTACCAGCAGGTGCCATTTCAGTATTCGCTTCACATCGTTCACGCGAACGGAGAGCAGCTCCACCGGGAGCTCCTTGCGACCGAGCGTGGCATCAACCCGCTGTTCCAGCTCTTCCGGCAATTGCAGTCGGAGATCGGCGCCGAAGGCGCCATCGTGGTGTGGAATGCGTCATTCGAGCGAGCACGCAACAAGGAGGCCGCGCGTTGCGTCGTTGAGGCCGCGCAATTCCTGGAGAATCTCAATGAGCGGATGGTGGATCTGATGGAAGCCGTAAGCAAGCACAACTACGTCCAACCCGATTTCCGGGGCAGCGCCTCGATCAAAGCAGTGCTGCCGGTGGCAGCTCCGGATCTTTCATACAGAACATTGGACATTCAGGACGGAGCGTCCGCCAGCGAACGATGGCTGGCCTGCATGATCGACGAGGTTTCCGATGCTGAACGTGAAACAGCGTTTAGCGCGTTACGGGACTATTGCAGGCTCGATACCCTCGCGATGGTGCGCGTCTGGCGGCATCTGAATGAGCTCCTCCAGACCTCTCATTCCTGAAGCAGTTCCAAGCTCTGGCTTGAGCGGCGAATGCTCGACTCTACCGGATCGACGCGATGAGTGAATTCAGATATGGGATGGTCATGTTTGACATGGACACGCCATAGATGAACGAGGCGATCACGCCTACAGCCAGGCTGATCTGGATGAGACCATGATCCCATCGCCTACGCAGAATGTTGATAAACCCGAGCCCGATCGCCGCGCCACCAAAAATCATCGGGAAGCAGAAAACGGAGGACAGGATCAATGCATAGGCGAGCGAAACGGTTCTTAGCGGCCGCCGGCTTCCACGCCGGCCACGACTGGCGGCAACCTCTGCGGGCGTCGCCACGAATCGATTGACGACATTTCGGTCGGTTGCCCAGCACGAGAAGGCGGCATGTTGATCCCGCTCCCATTGCTCGAGATTGTCCCAATTCTCGCGGACATAACGATCGTATCCGGCCGCTTGTTGTTCGAATACGTTGATCGCTGTTGCCATTTCAATCGCCTTCCATCGCCGGATGACCCATTCCGATGGTCTCATCCTAATCACGGTCGGGGGTATGACCAAGGACCAAATGGTGGGGTGACCTTCGGGACATTCATCCCGGTGCCAATTTGGGCGGATTTTCGTGGCTCAGGCGCTTTGAGATGCGGCCGGAATCGGGCGATACACCGTCAGTGCGGCAATCGCGCCAAAGGTCATGAGGAGGGCAATCGCGATCGCAATTCGCTCAACCCCAAAGACATCAGCCGCCACGCCCGCCAGCAAGGTCGGGATCAGAGCGCCGAGGTTCTGCAACAACGACTGCGTCGCAATCACCTGGCCCCGGAGCGCGGGCGCGGTTCTACCTAACAACACGGCTCTTGCCGAAACACTGACCACGGACGAGGCAAATCCGGCCGGCACGCTAAGTAGCATGACCAGCAGGATCAAGGGCGGAACTCGCACCAGTTCTGCGATCCGGTCGGTCGGAATCTGCAACGTGTTATTGAGAAGTTCTCGAAGCGACTCCACAAAGCCGAGCGAACCGACACAGACAGCGAAGAGGATCAAGCACAATGTGGCGGCTCGTCGTGCACCAATGAGGATATCGATTAACGGTGCGAGTCGCAGACCAAGCACGAGTCCGAGCGCCGCCGGTGCAAAGACAAAGACCGTATTCTCGGCCCCGGTATCAAGCACGCCCCGTAGATACAGCGGCATGATCACAAGTAGAGCACTGGCGCCAATTCCAACGAGGATGTCGTTGATCATCACCTCGTACATGACGGGATCGTTACGAGATGCATGCCAACCATTGAGGAGCATTCGCTTGACGGTCGCGCTCGAAGCTCGCGGCTTCGCTTCTCGAACCCGGCGCTCCGCCGGTGGAGGCAAGAGGAAAAGGAGTAGCGTTCCGGACATGAAGAGCATCGCGCAGACCGCGAATAGCGAGGGCGCTCCAAGCGTCTTGAGCAACAACGGCGCGAGCATAACGAGTCCCAAGAGTTGCGCCAGCGTCAGAGCCAGGTTTGAGAGTGCCTGCGCACTCGTGTAGCGGTCTCGCGGAACCAACATCGCCATGACCGACGGTTCGGCCGGGGAGTAGAACTGATGGATCGTCCACATGCCGAGCGTGGCGGCAAAGATCCCGGCCAGTGATGGCTCGTTCTGAATCAGCGAGATCGCGAAAACGAACCGCAAGAGATTCAAGATGATCATTAGCGGGCGCTTAGGCACCGCGTCAACGACGACCCCGGCAGGCAATCCAAACGCTAGAGAAGGAATGATCGCGCAGAGGACAAACAGCGAGTTGTAGAACGACGCGTCGGTACGGTCGACCACGATGATGAGGAGCGCGTAGATGAACGCGCCTTGCCCTGTTTGAATCAGAAGTCGCGACACCCAGTAGAGTCGAAACCCTTCGAGTGTCAACAGTCGGGGCAGTGGAGGACCGGTCGGTCCGCGCCGCCGCTTGCCGACAGGCGCCGGGATCGCCTTCGCACCTACCTTGGCCGAAGTGAACTTGCGAGTCGCAGTCACACGCACCGGCGGAGGTGCCGGACTGATCGGGCGCATGGCTTTTGGCTTGGCGGGCTCGCGATCGGTCATTGCACCAGCGCTCTTGTCGACCTCCGGTTCGTCGCTTCGATATCAGACTAGCGCAACGCTCGGCTCCTCGCTATCGGGCAAGGGTTCCAACCAGTTCAGAACGCGAACGGGACCAGGACTAGGTCAACGATGGAAGCGCGTCGCGAATGGAGTCCACCGACGGGCGGATATCGAGGAAAGAGGTCAGCAGAAGCAGATCGGCGACGATTAGGATCAGCGCCAGCGCAAACGGCGCCGCGGGACCGGCCGCCGCAAACAGACGACGAAATCGCAACCGATCGATGCTGTTGAGCAAAAAGATGACCCAACCCGCTCCGAGCATGATGCCGCCCAAGACAAGACCGTCAGTGCGCGGTAACTCTTTCCAGGCGATCACCGCAAGATTGAGCACCGCCAACACGGCGCCCGGCAGGATCAGAAGTGCGACTACCCCCCAGATCGGATGAGCGCGCCGTTCGGACATCGCCATCCTGGTCGCGCGACGCTGATGGGGCCATGCCCCTTCAACGGCCTCTTCCACGGCTTCGATCGTGAAAACCATCAGCAGGCACACGCCGATCAACAACCAGAGCCGATGGTTGTCCGTGTGCAAAACATCCGGGAAATCAGGCATTGTTCCTCGAAATCGATGACGCGAATTGACCGAATCCGGCCGGTCCCAGCGTTAACGCCACGAGGGTAGCACACCGTTTCGGGAGCGGGCAGCCTGTGGTGGACGTCACCCTACCGTGTCAGGAAGTTGCTGGTCGCCAACCCCAAACGCCGGACACCTTCTCGGATTCGATCCTCCGGGAGGGTCGAAAAGTTCAGCCGGAACGAGTTGCGGATTTCCTGCCCGCGCGGATAGAACCAGGCCCCTGGGAGAAACGCGACACCACTCGCGGCAGCAAGCGGCAAAAGCTCGTCAGTCGCGAATCCGCTCGGAAGCGTGACCCAGACGAAGAAACCACCTTCAGGATGCGACCACGTTACTCCCGGCGGCATGTACTCTTCGAGACTCGAGATCAGCGCATCTCTCCGCGCTCGATACACCGGCCGCGCTCGCTCGACATGCGCGTCGAGAAACCCCTCCGCGGCATGGAAAACAGTCCGCATGATCATTCGATCGCCGTGGATATCCGAAGCCTCTTTCACCATCGCGAGCATTGGAAAGAGATCATCCGGCGCGACAAGCCAGCCGACCCTGATCCCCGGGGCGATCGTCTTCGAAAAAGTGCCGAGGTAGATCACGTCGTCACTTAGCGCCCGCAATGCCGGTTCTGGAGCGCGGTCGAAGTAAATCTCACCGTACGGATCATCCTCGAGCAGCGGCACTCCTCGTTCTCGACTCAAGGCGATCAGCGCTTCCCGCCGTGCCAATGTCATTGTGATCCCAGTCGGATTCTGAAATGTCGGAATCGTGTAGATGAACTTGGGCATCCGGTCCATGCGGTCAAGCGAATTCGCCAGCGCCGCGACATCCATGCCGTCGTCGTCGACCGGTACCGTCAAGTACGTGGGCTCGTACGCGTCGAAGGCCTGCATAGCGCCGATATAGGTCGGCCCTTCAACGACGATCATGTCCCCCGGATCGATCATCAGACGGGCGACGTAGTCGATCCCCTGCTGGCTGCCGCTGGTGATCATGATCTGCGCGGGATCGGCCACGATTCCCTGATTCAGCATCCGTCGCGCAATCAGCTCTCGCAACGGCGCGTAGCCGGCCGCCTCGCCATAATCGAGCGCATCGCCGGCGGTTGCCCAGGCGGTCACCGCGGCCTCCTGCAGGCGCTGAATTGGATGAGTTTCGCTCGCGGGAGCGCCATTCCCGAAGTAGATCACATCGTCATAGCTGGCAACGAGCTCGTAGGCCTCGTTCCAAACCGACGGGCCGAACACCGAAGAGCGCCTGGCGAGCCGTCTTGCCTCAATCGAGCTCGCGGCCCAAATCGCGCCGTTACCGGAGCTCATGAGATGCCCTCGTAGCGTTCATCGCCATCTCGACCGGTAATGACGATCTCCAATCGTTTGTTGCTCTTGCCCTTGGATCGAGTGCCGACGATTTTGATAGCGCCGACCTCTCGCGTATTCGCGACGTGCGTGCCGCCGTCGGCCTGCAGATCCAGAGCCACGATCTCCACGGTTCGTATCTCGCTGATACCCGGTGGCAGGAGATTGATCTTGGTCCGTATCAAATCGGGAATCTGGAGCGCGACCTCGCGCGGCAGGATTTGCACTCGGACATCAAGCTCCCTGGCGAGCTCTTCGTTGACGCGACGCTCGATTTCGGAAACGCGGTCCGGGTTGAACTCCTCCATTTCGAAGTCCATCCTTGCTTTTCCGGCGCCCATGTTGCCGCCGGTGACCAGAGCGCCGTAGTCCCGAAAGATCGTTCCGCAGAGCGCGTGCATCGCGGTATGGGTGCGCATCAACCGGTAGCGCGTTTCCCAATCGATCTCGCCGAAAACGGCATCGCCGGCAGATGGGAGCGGTCCGTCGCCTTCAATCATGTGCAGCACGCTCGCGCCCTGCTTTTTCACATTAGCGACTTGCCAGGCCCCATCTCCACCGGCTGACGCGAGCGTACCGGTGTCGCTCGGTTGCCCACCACCCGCGGGATAGAACGCGGTCCGGTCGAGCACGACCGCCCGCGATTCATCGATCACGGCCAGAACGGTCGCCTCGAATCGTTGGAGGTATGCATCACGTTGAAAAAGCAGATCGGTGGCAGGAAGTTGCGTCTGTTCGCGGTCTAGATCAGTCATTGGAAGTCCATGAATTGTGAAGCGTCGATTGGTCGATGATAGGTGGCTCCTCAGCGCGCGTCAAACGGTGCAGGATCGTTGTCACAATGGCACAAAAAGCTTGCGTTTGCCGCAAAACAACGTTATGCTCTTTATGTACGTACACCATGGAGGTAACGCTTTCCCGCGGCGAACCCTCTCGCTGAGCCACGGAGATCTCCATGAATTTGCCTTTTAGCTTCCGGCGGGCAGCCCAACCGGCGCGAATGCCAACCCACCTCGAAATCACTCATCCGAATACCGCTGACACGCGGGCACCACGACCGCGAATGAGCTCCGGCGGTTTGGTCGCGCACTATGTCAACCGGCGTCTCGACACTGTTGCGCTTGAAAGCCATTCGTCGACTCCGGCCGAAATGCCTGTCGCTTTGCCAATTGGACGGGGATCGCCTGAGCACGAGTCCTACGTGATTCGTTCGACGAGCGGAGCCGTCCCGACTACGGCTGCCGGCGACCCGGCATCAAGACGCTGGGCGCCCCGGCGGAATCGCGCGGCCACCCTAAGCCAGCGCCTGATCGCGGCAGGTTTGGTCGTGACCATTTGCGCAACTGGGTTCGCTTCGAACGCGTCCGCGCAGCAGCGATATCGTGTGCAATCTGGTGACACGCTTCAGTCGGTCGCCGCGGAGTTCGGCGTCGATCCAGAAGCGATCTATCGCTCCAGCTGGCTCTCGAATCCGCCGGACCTCACCGTGGGCGACGTGATCGTCATTCCCGATCCGGGCCAAACGCCAGAACAGGCAGCGTTGACAGCAGCCGAGGATGTCGGCACCAGTCCCTGGACGAGCGGCGTCTACTGGGTCGAAAGCGGCGATTCGATCGAAAGCATCTCCGCTATATTTGACGTCGATCCTGAAGACCTTCTTGCGCTCAACGGCATGAGCTGGTCGGACATCATTTATCCCAACGACCGGCTGCTCATTCCGGGATCGGGCGACGCGGCCGCTGCCGTCGCAAATACCGGTGAAGCGGCCACGGCAACCGGTCCGGTTCTCGATGCCCATGTGTGGGTGCCTACGCATGTGCAGGAGCACGGATTGAGCTGTGAGTACGCCGCCGCATACATCGCCACTAGCGCGTTCGACAACGCGGTGCCCGAATGGGTCTTCATTGACACGATCCCAGTCGCCAGCAACCCGCACTATGGCTTTCGGGGCGACATCGACGGCACCTGGGGTCAGTACGATGACTGGGGTATATATGCCGAGCCGCTCGTGCCGGTTCTCAATGACTACGGCTTCGCCGCCGAAGCCTTCTACTCAATGGGCGACACCACCCAACTGAGGGCGCACCTCGACGAGGGCCATCCGGTTGTGGTTTGGCTTGCCATGTGGGGCGACACCGGGCGGGTCTATGAGGACGAGGGCCGATACACCGTTTTCGCCGGCTCTCACGTCATGACGGCATATGGCTATGACAGCCACGGACTTTACCTCTCCGATCCAGGCACCGGCTCGTATCGATTCATCGATTGGGGCACCTTCGTCTGGATGTGGGGCACGATCGACGGCATGTCGCTCGCCATTTATCCGTTCTAGAACCCTACACAAGCAGCTACATGATTGATAGCATTCAAGCGAGGAGTCTTCGCCCATGGCTATGACGTTGACAAAGAACGTTGGGAGTCTCATTCAAGATTGGATCGAAACCGGTCAGTACGACGACGCCAACGCCGTAATGGTCGATGCCTTGAGACTGTTGGAAGAACGAAAAACCGGCGACCTGCGCGCGAAGCTTCAGACAGGGATCGATCAGCTCGATCGCGGCGAGAGCATTCTGGCTACGCCGACATGGAGCGCTGAACGTCTGGAAGTGATGCGTAAGCGCGCGGAGACCCGCGGAACACCGCACCCCGACATCTGGCCGGTGCATCCTTAGCTAAGTTATCAACAAGAACGAATGGTTACTCCGTGCTCAGCGCCGGAGGCGCTTCGTTGGAGTAGCCGGGGATCTTCAGTCCCCGGCGGCGCGGAGCGTCGATGATCCATTTCGTAACCCACGTGTCTATTCTCGTGAATCATCAACCATCGACAATGATTGCTGACCAGCTTGCGGAAGGAGCTCAAGCTGACACACTCTCGGCCTGCTGAATCGCTTTCGCCGGCGCGTCCAGACTTCGAAGAGCAGGCGCGAGTGCAAACAAGACCGTGACGACAAGCAAGATCGCCGAGATCATCACGATCACCGCGTCGATCCCCAGCGGCTTGATCGCCCACCCCATGATCAGCATCCCCAACGGCGCCGCCGCCAGAATGCAGGCAAGCATCGACCCAACCACGCGGCCACGAAGCTCGACCGGCACTCGCTCATAGATGGCCGTGATCATCAGCGGATTGACCGAGCCGTCCCCGAATCCAGAGACGCCCATCGCCGCGACCACGATCCAGATCGATGGATCGAGCGCCAGGATCGCAACCGGCGCCGCGGAGACAAATGAAAGCGCCAGCGCCAGCCGCCGCCTGGGAAACTTGTGCCCAAACGAGCTGTACGCGATTGCGCCGATCAGCGATCCCGCCCCAACTCCACCGAGTACCAACCCGAGATCGGTCGCCTTCCCCAGCAGCTCGTTCGCATAAACCGGTAGCACGACCGCAAAGAGCGGCGCGCCGGCAAAATTCGCAATCGCGCCGATGCACAGCAGCGAAACAAGGAACCGGTCCTGCCGGATGAAGGCTAGGCCATCGCGCACGTCGTCCAGGTATCGACTTGCGGTCGCTACTGTTTTGACCGCCGCCGGCACGAACGTGGCGATAATCGACGCTGAGACAATGAACGAGGCCGCATCAACCCAGAGCACGTTGCTCGCCCCAAGCCAGACGATTAGCAATCCTGCCAGAGGCGGTCCAAGCAAGACGGAACTGCTTCGAATCGATTGTGCCGCGCCGTTGGCCCGTTCCAGGCTGATCCCGCCTCGTTCCGCGAGCTCCACGACGATCGCCATCCTCGCCGTATTGCCCGGGGCGTCGAGCATCGCCCCGGCAAAGACAAGTGCGACCAACTGCCAAAATGCCAATCCGACAGTGTGATGGAGCAGGGGAATGCAGGCAACCGTGGATGCACTGACCAGATCGGAGGCGACGCTGATCCGTTTGTACCCAAGTCGATCGACGAGTGCGCCGCCCAACAACGCCGCAATCACCGTGGGTAGAACGGTGGCGAACGCGACGATCCCCGTCCTGGCCGCGCTGCCCGTGGTTTCCAGCACAAACCAGGGAATGGCCACAACCGTGAGGTTGTTGCCGATCATCGAGATCGCGTTTGCAACGAGCAACGCGACAATTGGAAAGCGGTTGCCCGCGGAAGTCAATGCGTTCGTTGTCTTCATGTCTCAGGCAAATTATCAGGCTATTGGACCGAATTGTCCATGGAGCGCTGATACAAGTCAGGAAAGTCCGCAAGTCCGGCAATCGGCGGGACGTCTAGGTCGCGATGAGCGGGGACGAGGTTCGTGCTCGGATATACTATCGATGTGCGCTGAAGGGGCACGTTTTCGACCAGAACGTCGAGATGCGTAGGAGCTGCTAGATGGCCGAATTCTTAAGTGGCGACAAGGTTCGGGTGACATTGCCGCATGGATACAGCAAACGAGGAGTCTATGGAATTAGCGTGCTCTACTCCACGTCGCCAGAGTCCCGATTCGAAGGCGCGTCTGGTTCCGTCACCGACATCAATCCGCGGGGCCCATACTCAAACGCGCAATATCTCGTCGATTTCCGCGGTCATGACAACTCCCGTCTTGGACTTCCATGGCAAGCGCACTGGTTCCGCGAAGAGTGGCTCGAGCTGATCGAACGATCCGAAGACTCCCGGGCCGCCGCGCCTGACACCGTCCGCCGCACTGGTGCCGAGGACAGCGCGAGCCCGGTGGCCGCGGGAGCTGGCCCCGGCAGGACCGAGGGTAACCCCGCGTAGTTCACCAGTGTTCCTAAATGGGTCTCGACTAAAACCCCACTCTTGCCGAGGCAAGAGTGGGGTATTTACGCTGATCAGAAGATCCGTGCCTAAATCTTGTCGAGGGCCTGTTCGAGGTCCGCGATGATGTCGCTCACCGTTTCGATCCCGACCGAGAGGCGCACGTAATCCGGCGTGACGCCCGTTGTCGCCTGCTCTTCCGCGGTGAGCTGCGAGTGGGTGGTGCTAGCCGGGTGAATGATCAGCGACTTCACGTCGCCCACGTTCGCCAGATGCGAGAAGAGCTTCACCGACTCAATCAGCTTGCGGCCACCCTCGAGACCGGACTTGACGCCGAATCCAAGGATCGCGCCGTACAGTCCTCTGTGGTGATACCTGCTGGCTCGCTCGTAAGCCGGATGGGTCGTCAAGCCGGGGTAATTGACCCACGAGACTTTCGGGTGCTCCCCCAAGAATCGTGCGACCGCCAGCGCGTTCTGGCTGTGCCGCTCCATTCGCAGCGGCAACGTCTCGAGTCCCTGAATGAACTGGAACGCGTTGAACGGGCTCAGCGCGCCGCCGGTGTCGCGCAGAATCTGAACCCGCAATTTGATGATAAAGGCGATATTTGCGCCGAAGTTCGCCGCGGTGAAGACATCTGAATAGACGAGTCCGTGGTAACTCGGATCGGGCTCGGTGAACCCTGGGAAGCGGCCTGACGCTTTCCAGTCGAATGTTCCACCATCGACCACGAGGCCGCCGATCGACGTGCCATGGCCTCCTATGAATTTGGTCGCCGAATGGATCACGATGTCGGCGCCGTGCTTGATCGGGTTGACCAAATACGGACTCGCCAGGGTGTTGTCGAGGATGAGCGGAATTCCCGCCTCATGTGCGACGTTCGCCACCCCTTCGATGTCCAATGTCAGCAAATCTGGATTGCCGAGTGTTTCTGAATAGACCGCCTTCGTTTTGCTGGTAATTGCGGCTTTGACCGCCTCCGCGGTCGGATCCACGAATTTGACCGTGATTCCTTGTTTCGGCAGGGTATACGCGAAGAGGTTATACGTTCCGCCGTAGAGACTGGTGGTCGAGACGATCTCGTCGCCCGCGCTCGCGATGTTTTGAATCGTCGCCGTCTCCGCCGCCTGCCCAGACGCGAACGCCAGAGCCGCCACTCCGCCTTCGAGCGCGGCAATCCGCTTCTCGAGCACATCGGTGGTCGGGTTCATGATTCGGGTATAGATGTTGCCGAACTCCTGTAGCCCGAACAGCCGCGAGGCATGGTCAGGGCTGTCAAAGACATAAGATGTCGTCATGTAGATGGGGACGGCACGAGCTTTCGTAGCCGAATCCACATCTTGACCCGCGTGCAGTGAGAGTGTTTCAAAACCTAATGGCTTGTCAGACACGATCGTTGAATCCTTTCGATTCGCGCCTCAATCGAAGCGCGTTTCCTACCAAGACAGACTGGACCGGCGACGGCAGCGATCTCGCTCAATCAGAGATCGACTGCCTAAAGCATTGCATCCTTTGGACCGCGCGGCGGCCGTCCTTCAAGCCCCACGCTCAAGGTCGTTCCGCGTCCGCGAGCGCCCGCTCGATGAACGGACCGACTAAATCCGTCAGCAGATCCCATTCCTTCAAGAAGGCATCGTGCCCATGCGGAGAATCCAGCTCGGTGCAGCTGACATCTCTACCCAGCGCCGCCATCCGCTTCGAAAGCGCCGCGATCTCGTCCGGCGGATAAAGCCAATCGCTCCGGATCCCCATCAGAAGTACCGGCGACTCGATCTTGCGAAGCCAATATTCCTCACCACCGTCGCGGCCAACGTCGTATAAATCCATCGCCCGGGTCAGGTAAAGATGACTGTTCGCATCGAACCGCCGCACGATCGCCGCTCCGTGATAGTGGAGGTAGCCCTCGACGTCGAAGGTTCCACCAAATGCGGGATACAAACTGGGCCGGGTCGCCTGCCGGCGAGCAAACCGCTCATCCATGCTCTCCCGGCTGTGAAAGGTCACCATCGCGATCATCCGTGCGATCGAGAGTCCTTCCGCCGGGAAGACGCCTTCGTTCGCATACTCGCCCCCGCGCCAATCGGGATCGGCCAAAATCGCCCGGCGGCCGGCCTCATTGAGGGCAATCCCTTGCGGACCAAGCGCGCCGTTGGAGGCAAGCGGCGCCGCTGCCCGCACGATGTCGGGATGGCGGGTCGCCCAATCGAGGGCCTGGAATCCACCGATCGAGCCGCCGATCACGATAACCTTGGTGATCCCGAGGCGTTCGATCAGGCGACGTTGGGCGTTGACCATATCGCCGATCGTCACCATGGGAAAGCGCATCGCGTAGGGACGTCCGGTCAACGGATCGATCGAGGCCGGACCGGTGCTGCCCTGGCAACCACCGAGGATGTTCGAGCAAACGACGAAGCCGCTGTCGGTATCGAGTGCTCGCCCTGGACCAATAAGCGGCTCCCACCAGCCGCCATCGCCGCCTGCCCGGCTGTCGCCGGTCAGTGCGTGCAGAACCAGAATTGCGTTATCCCGTGCACCGTTGAGCTTGCCCCAGGTGCGGTAGGCGATCGTGACTGACGAAAGTTGACCGCCCAATTCGAGATCGAGCGAACCGATCTCCATGCCCTGCAGCGCACCATCCTCTGTGACAGCGCTGTCGATCGGTGTAACGAGCTGCAAGCGCCGCCCACCGGCGAGGGGGGACCTTCGAGTTGCGTGCGGTCCACCCGGCGTGATGTTTGGAATGAACGAGCTCTCTTCCTGGGCCCGAGTCATTTGGCCCCCTCCATTTCTCAGTTGCTCAAATCGCGGTCTGATCGTGCCTCAGCTCGATCAACGCCGGGTCCTAAGTGATGACGAAATAGGGGGAGAAACGAAAAAACCCCTAGCCTGAGCAGGGGGTAGACAATTGTCTCCATTCCCTTATCTCGCAGATCTCTCTGCCGGAATTGGCACCTTGCGCGTATCGCAGGCTGCCGGGCTTCACAGGGCCGATTCCCTCCACCTCTCGTGATAAGGCAGTGCTATTCAGTTGTTGAGCAAGAATGTACTAATGGCCGTGGCGGCTGTCAAGAGCCGTTGCGATTGGTAACTGCTCAGAGTGGGGCCAATTTCCCGGCAGGAATGCGTGGGGCGCGCAG
>CAYJPA010000018.1:0-66268 GCA_964371945.1 uncultured Sphaerobacteraceae bacterium
GCCAACGCCATCCGTTCAAGAGCGCGCGAAAGCGATTCTTCAGCAGCCTGCTAGGTTACCGATCTCACGGATGTAGCCGTTGTGAATTGCTCGCGCTGGGCGTTTTGCGCGCTCAGTCTATGTCGCACCTGTTAAGCGAAACTTCGCAGAATGCCGCGCAGTAACCGCGGTGGTGCTTTTCGTCAGTGATGTAGCAATAGTCCGATTGACAATCGGAACCGGTTCGGCAGACAGCCCCATATGCACGTTTGCGGGCGGCCGAGGCTGATTTCAAGCCGGCAAGTCCAAGTGCTCCGCCAACTGCCGCTCCAACGGACGCTTTCAGCAACCCACGGCGAGAACCGCCTGCTGCAGTCTTCGCGAGCATGTCCAAACGATTGTCGTCCACGGGCATTCCCTCCTTAATCGATCTGTTCAGCCCAATCCAGGCACAGTCATTGCCTGACGCGGATGTTCCGGCGTCATCGGACGCGGACGCGAGTCTTCCTACTCTATCGCAATGGCGAGTGAAGTCAATTAATTGTCCGATTGAAAGGAATCCGGGGTGCGGACGGCGGGATTCGAACCCGCACGGTTTCCCAACGGTTTTTAAGACCGCAGCGTCTGCCATTCCGCCACGCCCGCGTCGCTGAACATTATGGAAGTCGTTGGAACGGAAATGCAAAAGACCCCTGAAAGAGGGGTCGCGCCACGCGAATTCCATGTCTTGGAGCGGAAGACGGGATTCGAACCCGCGACCTTCTCCTTGGCAAGGAGATGCTCTACCACTGAGCCACTTCCGCACACTGCCATGTTCGACAGCGACAGGATTTTAGTGCCGCTCCACGAGTGTGTCAAGGCAAAGAGGACCTTGGTGGGCGGTGTATTGCACTCGCTACGGCTCCACGGTGCCGCAAGCCAAGTTCACCCGTGGGAAGGACCACGTGACGCTGTAACACGTCCTTCCTGCCGGCTCAACTAATGGACGGAAGTGTCGACATGAGACTGGCTGGGGCGGGATCAGGCCTTAGCCAGTCTCTTCGTCCTCTTCTTCGAAGACCTCAACCGTGAGGCGGTCGCGAGTGCCGTAATTATCTGGCACGCCCTCGTGTAAAGCCGTTCAGTCGTCAGAGGTGAGAGTCCAGACGATCGTGTAGCCACTCAATCCCTCGGCTTGCCGGCTGATGAGGTAGTGCTTGATGAGAACCTCGAGCTTCATTGTTCGCCTCCCAAAGGTGTAACTAAGCTAGAGCTCAGTTTTCACCGCGACCACAAACTGAGACGAGATATTGATGGATATCGCCGGTCGTGAGACCACAAACGAGACCCATTTCTTGTTGGATTTCCGGGAGATTTGCTGTTGACCTGGGTAGGCTGATGAGGCTTTCTGGTACGCCCGGCAGGACTCGAACCTGCGACCTCTTACTCCGGAGGCAAGCGCTCTATCCGCTGAGCTACGGGCGCGTGGAGCCGAGTATACCCCTCGCGCCTCGGTGCCTACAATCACCTTCCGCACTGGCGAGTGAACGGACATCCCACTAGAATTGCCTCGCCCTGTGCAGTCAGGATCGCCTGCAATTGCCGATCGACCGGCCAATCGATTCTTGACGTTTGAACCGACATTGGAGCCCTGTACGGGATTGATGGAGATCGACGGAGCGACGTGAGACTGATTCAGCCCCGCCTCAAGCGTGTCTCCAGTACGATCCCGTTCACATGGGCAAGCCTGGGAACGATTGCGACGGTCGCGTTAGTTCTGGCAATCGCATTCAGTGGCAGCGCTCGGACCGTATTTTCTGCTCCTTCACAAGCGAATCCACGTTCCCGCTCAGAAGGCCAGAACAACGCGACACCCGTTCCGTCAGGTTCCACTCAAACGGCAACAGCCGATTCTCCTGAAACGAATGGCCTCGGAGTGCCAACGGAAGCCCCGCCGGACCCTGTAACCGCCGCGATCGACCAGCTCCTCGCGCCGGAGGAAGGCATCTTCGGCGTCGTGCTGATGGACCCAGACGGCGAAGTCGACTACAGCCGGAATGCCGGCGCCCCCTTCGTCTCCGCCAGTCTGTACAAGCTGATTCTGATGGCCGATATCTGTCGTGCGGTGAATGACGGCATCTTGTCGCTCGATATGGGGCTTTACGTCGACGCCTCGTACTTCTCGGAGTTCGACGGCACCGATTCCTATTTCGATCCGAGTTTTGCCGGGTATGACACGACGATTGAGGAAGCGCTTCTTGCGACTGGAGCCTATTCGAGCAATGTGGCGGCTCATGCATTGCTGACCTTGACCTCCACTGAAGAGCTGAACGCCACGGCGGCCGACCTCGGCCTGACCGAAACGTACCTCTTTACTGATCCGGAGACGACCGCGAACTGGCCACCGGATGAAGGGGACGGACTTAGCAAGAAGGACGCGAAAATCGTCAAGGAGCTCATCCTGAGCTATGCGACGGACGGCCAGGTGAACCTCACGACGCCGCGGGACATGGCGAGGTATTTCCAGCTCCTGTTGAGCGGAGAGATCTTCAACGAGTCCGTGTCGACGATGATCCTCGAGATTCTGGAGCAGCAACAGGTCGACAATCGCTTTCCGGCGTTGCTTCCGGCGGATACGAGGATGGTGCACAAGACCGGAAATCTCAATCTTGTCGTTCATGACGTGGGCGTCATCTATTCGCCCAAGGGGGCCAAGATACTGGTCGCAATGGTCGAAGCGCCTGGCGATGATGCGCGCGCGACGGCGGTTGTGCAGCGGTTGGCGTTGATTGCTTACGGCACGCTGGAGATCCCGCCGATGCCTCCCATGGCGACACCGGTCGGAGACGGAACGGGATTCGACGCCGTTGCCACTGCCGCATCCGGGACCCCGGAAGCGAGGATGACTGGCGACTCTGCTACCGAAACGCCAACCTGAGCACTTGCAGGCCCGTACCAACTCACGACGTGCTCAAATGTTCGAGTTGTTTTGTATGGTGATAGATGACCGATTCGGTTCTATTTTCTCTGGTCTGACAGCCGGTTCGCCTGACTAGTCCGTGCCTAATTGTCAAAGTGCTGTACAATAGGGTGTACGATTGCTATGATCCGGCCAAAGGGGGTTCAGCCCGTGAGGGCTCAGCGATAACCATAGTCTCGCCGGCAAACAACACCGCGGAGATCGAAGCACAGGATCGTTCATGTCAATGGGGAATTTCGTCAGGTCGCCGGCCGCGGAACGGACCTGTTCGTAGATTCAAATGAGTGCCGATTCGTTCGGGTGGGTGTTGACCCGTGGGTTATTGAACATCCCTCGGTCTGAGCTGATTGCGGCTTCCTTCGATTTTATGTGTACGCAACCGTCGCCATTGGAGCAGAACTTCTCGTGATGCGGAGCTTCTCAATCGGTCGAATTCAGGGGATCGATCTGCGCGTGCACTCGACCTTTGGACTTGTGCTGCTTTGGGTGATCTACAGCTTCGGCATTTCGAACAATGGCGGCCTGAGCACGTTGCTGTATGGGTTCGTATTGTTTCTGTTCGTCTTCGTTTCCGTTGTGCTCCACGAGCTCGGTCACTGCCTGATGGCTCAAGAATTCGGGATTCGGGTGCAGAACATCACGCTCTTCCCATTTGGCGGAGCGGCGTTCATCGAACAGATGCCGATGCGGCCGCGCTCGGAATTCATGATCACGATCGCGGGACCAGCGGTCAATGTTGCTATTGCGGTGGCCATGTTGCCGCTTTTGCTGCTGTTCGGTGTTATCAAAAGCTTTGACTCCGCTGGGGATTACTTCAGGTATCTCGATTCAGTCGCCTTCTCTGGGATACTGATTTACGTTTTCTTCGCGAACATCATGATCGTGCTCTTCAACTTGCTACCGGCATTCCCGATGGATGGCGGCCGGTTGGTTCGCGCGGGGCTGACGACGGCGATTGGTCGCGAGCACGCGACCTCGATCGCGGTCGGGTTTGGTTTCACCTGTGCATGCGCCTTCGCGATCGTTGGAATTTGGATCGGCGAATACGGGCTGCCGTTAATGGGCATTTTTGTCGTGGTCGCGGCCTATGCCGAGGGCAAGGCAGTCCGGCTAGAAAGCTCGATGCGACGGCTTCGAGTCGGGCAGTTTGCACTTTGGGACTCAGGCGGCATCTCGGTGAAGGCGCCACTGACGGCCGCATTACGCGGTGGTCCGCGCGACTTGGTCGTGACCGATGGCGGTCAGGTGGTGGGCATGCTCTGGCGCCAGGACGTGCTGAAGGCGCTCAACGGCGGCGCCGGGGCTCGAAGCGTGACCGACGTCATGGAACCCGATGTGTTCACGGTCGACATCGATGATTCCGTCTACGACGTGCAGCAACAGATGCAGAAAACGAGCCGCTGGGCGGTTCCCGTCGTGGATGGCGGAAATTATCGGGGCATTTTCACGGCGGAACGATTCGTCCACGTCTACAGCTACTTGAACACGCAAACCCCCAGGCGCAGGCGTGTCGCAGGCTGGCGTGAGCAACTCGGCAGCGCCTTCCGCGGTGTCCGGTAGCCCTAACGGCAGCTCAGCATTTCAGTTCACTGAAGTTGAGACGAATTCTCATTATTATTGTGCGTAAGGTTGACCAAGGAGCGACAGGAGAGTAGCATGTGATGGGAACGGGTGCCCAGTTTGGTCGCGTTTCCGGAGGAACGATGAAAGTATCAACTCGAGGAGAGTACGGCGTTCGCGCAATGGTTTCATTGGCCAAGGCGTTCGGCAAAGGGCCGATGTCGATTACCGCGATGGCCAAAGACTCCTCTGTTCCGTATGCATATCTCGAGCAACTGATTGTTCCGCTGCGCCGGGCAGGTCTCGTCGAAAGCCGCCGGGGCGCCCATGGCGGATACGTGCTGACGAGATCGCCGGAACTTGTGGTCGTCGGCGAGGTCTATCGGGTTATGGAAGGTCCGGTCGCGCCGATGGACTGTGTTTCAGAAGATCCGACCGATCAGACGTGCCCATTGATTCCGGGTTGCCAAACTCGCCCCGTGTGGGTCAAAGTGCGAGATTCGATTGTCGATGCGCTCGATTCCATGACGTTGGCCGACCTGGTCAACAACTCCGAGGGACGGCACGTACCGCGACTCTCCGAGGTCCCAGTGGAATCCGTCACGGCCTAGTTCTTCGCCCTTCCAAACAAACCGAAACGACACGGTATACTTGATGACTTCCGACGCCATTTATCTTGACCACGCCGCGACCACACCGGTCGATCCCCGCGTTGTCGAAGCGATGCTGCCGTATTTCACGGAGAGACCCGGGAATCCGTCGAGCATTTATCAGCTTGGACAAGAAGCGAGGGCGGGTATCGACCGGGCGCGAACTTCGGTCGCACGCGTACTTGGCGCGCAGCCATCAGAGGTGCTCTTCACCAGTGGCGCGACCGAGAGTGACAATCTGGCATTGACAGGGGCCGCCTGGCGAATGCGGCTCGACTTCCCAAACGATCCCGTGCCGCACATTGTCACAACGACCACCGAGCACCATGCCGTTCTGCATTCGGCGAAGTGGTTGGAACGACTCGGCTTCAGCGTCACGTACGTTGCATGCGACCGTGAGGGTTTTGTGTCGCCGGAGGCAATCGCGGAGGCTATCCGTCCGGAGACAGCTCTCGTGTCGGTGATCTACGCGAACAATGAGGTTGGCACCATTCAGCCGATCCCAGAGATCGGGCTGGTCGTGAGGGAGCGAGGAGCTCAGTTCCACGTGGACGCGACGCAGGCGCCTGGATTGCTGCCGCTCGGGGTTGATCTCCTACATGTCGATTTGCTGTCGCTCTCGGCTCACAAGTTCTACGGACCCAAGGGCGTCGGCGCGCTTTATGTTCGTCGCAAGACCCCGATTGCCTATCAGCAACACGGCGGGGGTCAAGAGAGCGGGAGGCGAGGCGGGACGGAGAATGTGGCCGGAATCGTCGGACTCGGCGTTGCGCTCGAACTGGCGGAGTCGGGCAGGGCCGGTTACATCGAGCATTGCCTGCGATTGCGCAATCACCTCTATGCGGGCATTCTGGAGCGAATCCCCGAGGTTGAGCTCAATGGTCCAGCCGATTGGGGCCAACGACTGCCGAGCAATCTGAGTGTTTCAGTTCGAGAAGTGCAGGGCGAGACGGTCCTGCTCAGCCTGGATATGCTGGGAATTGCCGCTTCGGCCGGCTCCGCCTGTACGACGGGCAATTCGGAGCCGAGCCACGTGCTGCTGGCAATGGGGCTCTCCGAAGAGCGAGCCCGATCCAGCCTGCGGTTCACGGTCGGACGCTCGAACTCCGCCGAGGAGATCGATGAAGTCGTGGACGTGCTCGCCGAAACAGTCGAACGACTTCGCTCAATGGCGTTGGTGCGACCGTAATGAGAACCTACATCGCCGCGTCGACTGGCTCCATGCCGGCGGCGGCAACGGCGGCTTCGAGTGCAGTGCGGATGTCTTGTCCCCGAACCTGCCCAAGTGACGGGAGCTCAGCGAGCGAGCGCAGGCCAAAGTGCAACAGGAACTCAGGCGTGGAACCGTACTGGATGGCATTGCCGGGTCCATTGACGCGTCCGACTTGCTCGATCAATCCGCGCTCGAGAAGGGTATGCAGCACGCCTGTGCAGTCGACGCCGCGCACCGACTCGATTTCGGACCGGGTCACCGGTTGCTGATAGGCGACGATCGCCAGCGTTTCGAGCGACGCGCCCGAAAGACGCGTTTCGCGATCGAGCCCGAGGAAGCGGCGGACATGTGCTGCAAATCGCGGAGCGGTCGCCAGTTGAATCTTTCCGGCGTGACGCTGAATGACCCATCCGCCGTCGTGGCGTTGCTCCAGCGCCGCCACGGCCGCGTCAACCGCATTCACGGAAATGCCCGCCCCGCTTGCGAGCTCTTCAATGGTGGCCGGAGCCGGCGCGACGAGCAACAGCGCCTCGATCAACGAGGCGAGCTCATTGGGTTCAGACGATCCGTCGAACGCGAGCTGCTCGAGCATAGGTCGTCGCTCTATCGGAGCGCCGTCCGCGAGCACGCCGTCGCCAGCGATCGCAATTCGTCCAAGGGCATGAGGTTCGGCGAGGTGTGTGGTCATCAGTCATCCATCGTGAGGGCGATGCCGTCCGCGGACGGCTGCAAACTGACGGTGAGCCGGCGAACGGTGATTTCGCCGAATGGAGTTTCTTGCTCCGCATCAACGACCCGTCGCCGGATCAAGACGAGGATCGCGAGAAAGGCGGTTCGCAGTTCATGGGCGTCCTGACAATCGCGCGCGATGCCGCTGAAGCTGGCGATCGGCCGGATCGTGACCGCGTGCAAAACACGCTCGACCATCTCTCGAAGCGAAACCAGCGGTTTCACCTGCATGAGCATTCGAGTTGACGGAACCACGGTCAACCGCCGCCTTAGCGCGCGAGCCAGCCAGTTCGCCTCGTGCGCGGCGAGCTTCGGCGGCGCGACGGCCATCGGGGTCGCGACACCGCCCAAAGCGCGGGCGAATCCACCTTCGCCTCGGCGATCGCGCTCCATCAGATTCATCGCCGCGAGCTTCACGGCTCGATACTCGATCAACTCGCGAGCGAGATCGCTTTCGATATCATCTTCTTCGGCCGCCGGCGGGCGAGGCAACAGGGATCGCGACTTCAGCAGCACCAGCCGTGCGCCGACGTTGGTGAACTCGGCAATCATGCCGGCATCGGCGCGCGCGAGGGTTGCGATGTAAGCCAGAAACTGCTCGGTGACCGTGACCAGGGAAACGTCCGTGATCTGCAGCTGACTGCGCTCGACGAGACGCAGCAGAACATCGAGCGGCCCCTCGAACGAGGGCAGCCGTAACTGGTAGCCGAGAACTTCAATTGTTTCGAACGGAGTGTCAGTGTTCACAGCAGTCACAGTTTACGCGATTTCGGGGCGTACGTCCGCTTTTTCAGCGACTGAACTGTGATTGTTGAGTCACACTATACGATCTGCCCGTATGAGGAGAGCCAAATCGGGATCGGGCGGCGGGGGGTTGTCGGCGTGATGCTCGATGAGCCAGCACGTTCGTTCCGAACAGCCGAGCCGCGCGGCCCATTCCGCGCCGAGCCTGGGGTGATGGACGGTCAAGGCAAGACCCAATCGCCACTTCGGAGACGGCAGGCGCGCAAGCCGTACGAGAACGCGTGGTGCAGTGCTCTCGAGCAGAACGGACACCGTCCGATCGATGAGGCGAACGCGGCCGCAAAGCGCGGCCTTGCCCAGATCGTGCAGCAAACCCGCGACCAGCAAATCTCGATCTGTCACGTCCTCGGCAACGAGCCAACGATAGACGGCGCACAAGTGCGACTGATCGTATGCCGGGAGTCTGGCGAACGCGTTCTGCTGATCCTTGGTGAGCGCTTGACTGAGGATGGCATTGTAGTCCGCGGGTCTCGGTGGACGAAAGCCGCGAATTCCCTGTTTGAACCGGCCGAGCGCGGACATCCGTCGCCGTCCGCCTAGAAGAGGATGCGGATGAGGAGTTGTTGCAGTGGGGCGGTCATTTCGTAGGTGATAGAGGGGAGGTTCAGCCAATCGGTTACGAAGAAAAGGCCAAACAGGATCATGAAACCATAGCGCTCGAGCGGCGCCAGAATGGGATACCAGAAACTGGGCAGAAGGCCGAGCAGTATCTTGTGGCCGTCCAGCGGCGGAATCGGAATCATGTTGAACGACGCGAGCAGGATGTTAACCCAAGCGTAGAGGATTACAAAAACCTCTAGCGGGGAGTAGTTTTCGATCTGAAAGCCCCCGGCGATCAACTGGAAGTCACGAAGACCCAATCCCAATCCACGGATCAAAGCGGCGGCTGCAAGTGCCTGGGCCAAATTGGAGAGGGGTCCTGCGACGGCAACGACCGCCATCGCTCGTTTGCGGCCGTCAACGCCCTTACCTAGGACCCCACTCTGCAACCGGTTCGGGTTGACAGGTACTGGTTTGCCCCAACCGATGAACCCAAAACCAAGCGAGATCATTACCATGCCGAAAAAGCCATATGGCTCAAAATGCGACGCGGGATTCAGAGTGATCCTGCCGAGATCACGCGCGGTCGAGTCACCCAAGCGCCAGGCGGTGTAGGCATGCATGAATTCATGCACAGCGGTCGCTATCACGAACGACGCTAGAAACGAAACAATGATCTCGCCCGGCGGTAAGCTGTGACCACCAACGACTTGCAGCGCGAGCACCAGCAAAAGAAACAGGAAGATCCCCGATTGAGGATCTCCCCGGTTCACAAAGCCAAGTTGTCGCGGATCGCGCCCGTTGATCGCTACGCTCCCGATCCTGGATAGAGGTGACAGGCGACATAGTGACCTCTGCCCTGATCGGCAAAGATCGGGTCGATCTGCTTGCAGACATCCATCACATACGGACAGCGCGTGTGGAAATGGCAACCGGACGGCGGATTGATCGGACTCGGCACGTCACCGGTCAAAATGATGCGCTCGCGCCGTTTTTCGATGATCGGATCGGGAATCGGCACCGCGGACAGAAGCGCCTTCGTGTATGGGTGAAGCGGCTCGGCATAAAGCTCATTCCGGCCGGCCATTTCGACGATCTTGCCGAGGTACATCACGGCGACGCGGTCGGAAATGTGCTTAACCACTGAGAGGTCGTGGGCGATGAAGAGATAGGTCAGCCCGAACTGCTCCTGGAGATCTTCGAGCAGGTTGACGATCTGCGCTTGAATCGACACGTCCAGCGCGGAAACCGGCTCGTCCGCGACGATGAAGTCCGGATTCGCCGCGAGCGCGCGGGCGATACCAATGCGCTGCCGCTGACCTCCGGAGAACTCGTGCGGGTAGCGATTGGCGAAGTAGGGATTGAGACCGACCGTTTGCAGCAGCTCCTGCACGCGCTGGTTGCGTTCACCCTTGCTCACCAGCCCGTGGATCTGCATCGGCTCGGAGACGATGTTGCCGACCGTCATGCGCGGGTTGAGCGACGCATACGGGTCCTGGAAGATCATCTGGAGGTGACGTCGCATCCGGCGCATATCGCCGCCGTCGAGCTTCGTCAGATCCTTGCCCTTGAAGATGACCTCGCCCGATGTTGGCTTGTAGAGCTGGAGAATCGCGCGGCCGGTGGTCGACTTGCCGCAGCCGGATTCGCCCACGAGACCCAGCGTTTCGCCCTTCTTGACCTCGAACGAGATGCCGTCGACGGCTTGCACCGCGCCGACTTTACGCTGAAAGATGATGCCCTGGGTCAGCGGGAAGTGCATGACCAGATTATTGACCTGAAGGAGCGGACCCTCGTCACCGCTCGTACTTGGCGTTGGCCGCGTGTGTCGATCGACCGTGGTGGAAGACATTAGTTAGCCCCCCTTTCAGCCCGATTTGCAGCGTCGAGATCGGACTGCACTAGTCGATCGGCGGTGATCGTCGCGTCAGATTCCTTACTGACTTCTTCCCAGAACCAGCACGCCGAATGATGGCCGGGCGCAACCTCGAGGAGCGGCGGGCGCTTCTGCTCGCATTTCTCACGCGCGAAATTACAGCGCGGAACGAAGGGGCACATGTCCGGAAGATCGATGAGATCCGGTGGTAAGCCCCGGATCGGTTCGAGCTTCGATTTTTCGGCGGCATCTAGGCGAGGAATCGACTTCATCAGGCCGACCGTGTATGGATGCCGCGGATTGCCGAAGATCTCCTCGGTCGAAGCTGCTTCGACGATGTGTCCCGCGTACATGACTTGAACTCGGTCGGCCATGCCGGCGACCACGCCCATCGAGTGGGTGATCATGATCACGCCGGTATCGCGCTCGCTTTGGAGCGTGCGCATGAGATCGAGGATTTGGGCCTGAATCGTTACGTCGAGCGCGGTGGTCGGCTCGTCCGCAATGATCAGCTTGGGATTACAAGAAAGCGCCATCGCGATCATCACGCGCTGGCGCATACCGCCTGAAAATTGGTGCGGGTATTGGTCGATGCGCTCATCCGCGTTCGGGATGCCGACCATCTGCAGCAGTTCAATCGAGCGCGTGCGCGCCTGATCTTTGCTCATGCCGAGGTGGAGTTGGAGCGCCTCGCTGATCTGGCGGTTGATCGTGAGCACCGGGTTCAACGAGGTCATCGGGTCCTGGAAGATCATCGCGATCTCGTGACCGCGGATTTGGCGCACCTCATTGTCGGACATCTGGAGCACATCTTGGCCGTTGAAGAGAATCTCGCCCGAGACGATCTTGCCGGGAGGGCTGGGGATCAATCGCATGATCGAGAGTCCGGTCATGCTCTTGCCGCAGCCTGATTCACCCACGACGCCTAGCGTCTCGCCCGGCATGACATAGAAAGAAACGTCGTCGACCGCGCGCACGACACCATCCTGAGTGAAGAACTGCGTGCTGAGGTTCTTGACTTCAAGGAGAGGACGGCCGCTTAATTTGCCGGCCGTGGCGCCTTGGGTCGTGGTCTGAGCGCTTACCGCCATGCGTGCTCCCTTTAGGTGATCAACACCCCGGACGGTGGAACGAAACCACCGGGCTCGAAATAGAACATCCTTGAAAAATGCGGCGCCTCGTTCGCATTCCGTCCTAATGGATTCGTCCAGACACGGCGCTCACCCTTGAGTGATGGATCTGAACCGCGTTCTGGCTATCCTTCTTCGCACTTGGCTGACATCGCCCGCAGGATAGCATACCCAAAAAAAGAGCAACAACGGGGTGTTGGTGCAAAGCGCACATCAATTCGGTGCAGGCGTTGTGAATAGGTATCGCCCGAGTCGTTCACCGGATACACTGTTTTGGCAGGCAGCGATCGAGTTGAAGCGCGTTCGAATGGAACGGAATGACGTTGGACCAGAGCGATCAGCGTAAGTTTTGGGTGGGCTTCAGTAAAACCAACTACATCGGCCCGACTCGTTTGCGGCTGCTGATCGAGCGGTTCGGAGACGTAGAACAGGCCTGGAACGCCCCGACGTCCGCGCTTCGAACCGTGCTCGATGAGCGAACGACCGAAAGTCTGGTGAAGACACGCGGACGCCTGTCACTCGACGCCGAGATGGAACGGATCGATCGCGGCGGCATCCAGGTAATCACGATCGCCGATCCCATTTATCCGCGGTTACTGAAGCTGATCCCCGCACCGCCTCCGGTGTTCTACCTCCGGGGAACGCTGCTCCCCGAGGACGACCTCGCGATCGCGATGGTCGGAACTCGCCGTTCGACCAGCTACGGCCGCGAGGTGACATCGCGAATTGCGACCGGGTTGGCGGAAGCGGGCGTGACGGTTGTTTCCGGGTTGGCGCGCGGAATCGACGGCGCCGCGCATCATGCGGCGTTGAAAGCGGGAGGCCGCACATTCGCGGTGCTCGGCAGCGGGGTCGACATCATTTATCCGTCGGAGCACGAAGGACTCGCGAGGCAGATCATCGAGAACGGCGCACTGATCTCCGATTACGCACCCGGCCGCAAACCGGACGCGCCGAACTTTCCCGCCCGGAACCGGATCATCTCAGGGTTGAGTTTGGGTGTTGTCGTGATTGAAGCGCCGGCGCGCTCCGGCGCGTTGATTACGGTCGATTTCGCGGCCGATCAGGGTCGGGAGGTCTTCGTGGTGCCCGGCAGCGTGCTCTCGGACAACAGCGCGGGTTGCCTGCGGTTGCTCCGTGACGGCGCACGAGTTGTGGCGAGCGCGGACGACATCCTCGAAGACCTTCATATTGGGGAGCGTCGCGAGCATGCGGCCGTCCAACAGGCTCTGCCACTCACTGACTCCGAACGCCGGCTCATGAACCACATCAGCGGCGACCCGCAGCACATCGACGAGATCATCGCCGCGGCCAACATCGCCGTCTCCGAGGGCCTGGCGCTGATCTCGATGCTCGAGTTGAAGGGGATCGTGCGGGATGCGGGGTCGCGGCACTATGTGCGTGCAGGTAAGTGACTCCTTGAATGTAAAGAGCTTATGCGCCAGCGTTACCGCCAATATCGGTTGGATGTTTCCAAGAAGTAAAGCGGCTGCTACAATTGTTTACCAGGAAGTAGGCATTTGAAGGTGAAAGGATGATTCGGGATGGCGATTGTCCAGGCAAAGTTGAGCAGTAAGAACCAAGTGACAATCCCAGCGAGCGTTCGTAAGACGCTGGGTGTGGGAGCGTTTGATCGCGTGAACTTTGTGACCGAAGGAGGCAAGGTGTCGGTCGAACCTGTGAAGCTCACACTTGCCGATATACGCCAGGCGATTCCCGCGCTGAGACGAAATGGAGTTCCGGTTGAGGAGCCCTCATTGGAAGAGCTGATGGATATGGACGGTGAAGCAGAACGGATCAACGCCCTTGGAGATGCGTGATGCTATTCCTGGACGCAAACTATTTTTTGAGGTTCCTTACGGATAGCGACCTTCCGAAAACCATTGAGATGACAAATACTGCAAATCAGCTCTTTGCTGCAATTGAAGCGGGCGACGTGCAAGTGACGACTAATGAGGTAGTCATACACGAGGTCGCATACACGTTGACCTCAAAGAACAGCTACGGTGTTTCGCCTGAGGTTGTCGCAGAGCGCCTGGCGGTCATCCTCCGACTTGCAGGATTCCGATTTCCTGCTGGTACAAAGCAGCGGTGCCTGCGTGCGCTGGAAGTATGGTCATCGTTTCCAACGATCGGATTTGCAGATGCATTGATGGTGGCAACTGTCGAGAACTCAGAGATCAAGTTAGCCACGTTTGATTCTCACTTCAGGAGCATTCCCAATATTGCACTCTGGGATCCTGAAACTCTTTCTACGTCTTAACCTTTTGGATTTGGTTATCCGGCCGTGAACTTGATCCACGAGTTGGCGGTGCCGGAGGCGCTGGCCGAGGGAAGTGGGCCGTCGCCGACAGGAGCGACCTCGACGATGACCGGCAGCGAGCCGTCACGGGCCGGCCGTAGACGGCGATTTTCATCTGGACATTTAAGTCGGTACCGACCAATGCCTTTGAGGTTCTGAACTCGACATCGTAGCCCTCGTCGAAGTCGGCCGCGATATCGATCAGCTTGCCACTGACACGGGGAGGAAGTGTCACGGTCAATCGAATCTAGTCCGTGGCCGACTTCAACATTTCGGGTGGACTGGAAATGTAAACATGCACCTTCTGCCCGGTGATCCGCGGAACCGGATCGGCCCGGCACCAACTCCGAGCCGCCTCTGTTGAGTCGGAAGTGCGAAAACCGACGGTTGCGGCGAGAAAACCCCCGCCAAGAAGGCGAGGCGCGTGCCGGCGGGAGATTCCAGGCGGTGTGGTCGACATTCGAGTCTGTCCGTGTTCGAGCATATCGGGTTTCAAAGGTGAGAAGATCGTAGGGGAGGTCAGACAAGAGGGGCATGACCGAAGGGTCAGGACCATGACTCAGGACGGGAGCACCGGCATAGGAAATTCGGGCGGTCCGGCACTCTTCAGCTGTGGCAAGCCGCGATCTGGAGTGGCTATGTCTCAATACTGAGCTCGGCGCGGATTTGACCCGCGGCCATATCATTCGTTCTTGACGCAAATCTGGAGAAGGCGACATAACGTATACCAGTCGATGCGTTCGATAAATGGCATTGATTGGAAATGAGCGTACGTTCGCAACATACTTGAATCCGCTATTGGAGATTTGGCCAGGACCAGGAACGAAGTGAATTGATAAGCGCCACTTCGAATCAACTCGACAAACTGGTCCCTCGATTGCTCGTTTGCGGCTTGACACGCTTCCGTACCCTGGCTAGTGTTGAAGCCAGGGACTGATTCCCCTGTTCGATCATTTCAACGATCATTCCGTCGCACGTGATCTCCACCGCGAGTGGAATCACTTTTTTCTTATATACAGGTAACCCATGTCCACAACAGAGCTCGAAACGAAACCCAAAGCGGCCGCGGCCAAGAAGAAACCCGCGGCCAAGACCACCAAATCAGGAACCCCACGCGCGGGCAGCGGCCGTTTGGTGATCGTGGAATCGCCCGCTAAAGCGAAGACGATCAGCAAATACCTTGGTCGCGGCTATACCGTCAAAGCGTCGATGGGTCACATCCGGGATTTGCCGAAGAGCACGCTCGGCGTTGATGTCACCGACGACTTCACGCCGAAGTACCTCGTGCCGCGCGATAAAGTCAAAACGGTCAAGGATCTCAAAGAGAGTGTCAATGCCGCTCGCGAAGTGATCCTCGCCACCGACCCTGACCGCGAAGGTGAAGCGATCGCCTGGCATTTGATTGCCGCGACCGATGCGAACACGAAGCCGGTCAGCCGGGTCGTCTTCCACGAGATCACGCCTGACGCGATCAACCAGGCAATGCTCCATCCACGTCCGATCGACATGGATCTAGTCGACGCCCAGCAGGCACGGCGGATTCTCGATCGCCTGGTTGGATACACCGTCAGCCCGCTTCTTTGGAAGAAGGTGAAGCGCGGCCTTTCGGCCGGCCGGGTGCAAACCGCGGCGCTCCGGATCGTAGTCGAGCGCGAACGGTTGATCGAAGCGTTCGATGCCGTCGAGTACTGGTCGCTCGAGGCCGAGCTCGCCAAGATCACGGGTCAGGAACTGAAGAAGTCGGACACCTTCACGTCGTCTCTCTTCCGGATCGACGGCAAGAAGGCCGAGTTGAAGACGGGCGCAGAGACCCGCGCCGTGGTTGAGCGGCTCAAAGACGCCGGTTACCAGGTCGTGAACGTCGCCAAACGCGAGAGTCAGCGACGGCCCTCCGCGCCGTTCATCACCAGCACGCTCCAGCAAGAAGCGTCTCGGAAACTGAACTTCCCGGTGCGGCGCACGATGCAGATCGCGCAGGAGCTCTACGAGGGCATCGATCTTGGTCCCGAGGGCACGCAGGGCCTCATTACTTACATGCGAACCGACTCGACCAATGTTGCGGCCAGCGCTCAAGAAGCCGCGCTCGCGACAATCGTGTCGAAATTCGGCCCAGCATTCGTTCCGGACAAACCGCCTGTTTACACCCGCAAGTCAAAGGGGGCACAGGAGGCGCACGAAGCGATCCGTCCGACTGCTCCAGGTCGCGACCCAGCCAGCATCAAGGGCTTCTTGTCGGCGCAGCAGTTCCGACTCTACCAGCTCATCTGGCAGCGATTCCTCGCGAGTCAGATGGCGCCGGCGCAGCTCGATGGCACGACCGTCGATATCGGCGCCGGCGACGAAAAGGACCTGGCGGCAGGAAAAGATGCGCCGATTATCTTCCGGGCGACCGGCTCAGTGATTCGCTTCCAGGGCTTCATGGCGGTTTATACCGCCGGCCGCGACGACGGTGATTCCGACGAACTGGACGCCGGAGCACTGCCGCTTCTGGTGCAAGACGAGGCGCTGGATCTCCTCCAGCTTGTGCCTGCTCAGCACTTCACGCAACCGCCTCCTCGTTACACGGAAGCGACGTTGGTGAAGGCATTGGAAGAGCAGGGGATTGGGCGACCGAGCACCTATGCGCCGACGATTGCCACGCTCCAGGCACGCTCCTACGTCACTACCGAAGAGAAGAAGCTGGTTCCGACGGAGCTCGGAACCGTGGTGAACGACCTGTTGGTCGAGCATTTCCCAAGGGTGTTCGATATCGGTTTCACGTCCAAGCTGGAGGATGAGCTCGACGAAATCGCGTCCGGTGACCGGGCCTGGGTGCCGACCCTTCGAGCGTTCTATGGTCCGTTCACCGAAACGCTGGCAAAGGCCGAAAAGAGCATCGAGCGCGTCAAGCTCAAGGACGAGCCCTCGGGCGAACTGTGCGAAAAGTGCGGACGGCCGATGGTGATCAAGCTCGGACGCTTTGGTAAGTTCATTGCCTGCAGCGGATTCCCGGAATGCCGGAACTCGCAGCCCTTCCTCGAAAAGATCGGTGTGCCGTGCCCACAATGCCGCGAGGGCGAGATCTGTGAACGGCGGAGCAAGAAGGGTCGCACCTTTTACGGCTGCAGCCGCTATCCGGAATGCGATTTTTCGGCGTGGAACAAGCCGGTCAACATTAATTGCGCCAAGTGCGGTTCCTACATGGTCGAAGCCGGCCGTAAGGGCCAAATCAAGTGCCCGAAATGCGGCAACGACAACAGCGCGGCCAACGCTGCCGACTAGGAAATCGTTTCCGTCGCGACTTGAGTAGACTTAGGCAAACGGCGGGCGACCAACGGGCGCCTGCCCGTGTCGCGCACTTCGGCGAATCCCGAGTCGCGGCGTTCAGTGGACCCACCTGTGAGCTCCCAGCGCTACGAAATAGGACCGGGTCGCGCTAAGGCGACGACGATCCTCGGCGTTCGCCGTGACGGCGTCGTCGCCCTCGCCGGCGACGGCCAGGTTACGCTCGGCGAGGTTGTTCTGAAACACGGCGCACGCAAGATCAGAATCCTGCGCGAAGGTCAAGTGCTAGCCGGTTTCGCGGGAGCCGTGGCCGACGCGCTGACGCTGTTCGAGAAGTTCGAAGCCCAGCTCAAAGCATGGGACGGCAACTTGCGCCGTGCTTCCGTCGAGCTCGCCAAAGAGTGGCGGACGGATCGTTATCTACGGCGGCTTGAAGCGCAATTGATCGTGGCGGACGTCGATTCGATTCTGGTGCTATCCGGTGAAGGGGATGTGATCGAACCTGACGACGGAATCGCCGCGATCGGCTCCGGCGCGCCGTACGCGACTGCCGCCGCAAAGGCATTGCTGACCTATAGCGAAATGGATGCCCGCGAAATCGTGGAAGCCGCGATGCGGATCGCGGCGAACCTTTGCATCTATACGAACGACCACATCACGATCGAGAGCTTTCGGCGGGAATCGGACGGTGAGGTCATCGGCAAAGCAGAGACGATCGAGGGAACGCAACTTCTGACTCCACCGCCGGCAGCCAATTCCCTAGTGGACAACGACACAGAAGATGACGACGAGGATGAAGACGAGCTCGAACAGAACGCCTCGGACGTGAATGACGACGCGGAAGAGGAGCGGAACTAATGGTTGAAGCGATTGCAAAGCCGGCGCAAGCAGGAACAGGCGGCCGGGGCACGACTGAAAAGGCAATCGACCGCACACATATGGAGAACCTGACTCCAGCGGCGATCGTGGCCGAGCTGGACCGCTTCATTGTCGGTCAGATTGACGCAAAGCGAGCGGTCGCGGTCGCGCTTCGCAACCGATTTCGGCGGCAAATGTTGCCGGATGAGCTCCGGCAGGAGATCCAACCGAAAAACATTCTGATGATTGGCCCGACCGGCGTCGGCAAAACGGAGATCGCCCGCCGGGTGGCGAAGATCGTCGATGCCCCGTTCATCAAAGTCGAAGCGACGAAATTCACCGAGGTCGGTTACGTCGGCCGCGATGTCGAGTCGATCGTGCGCGATCTCGTTGAGATCGCGATCAGCAATCTTCATGGTCAACGACTCGAACAGGTGAAGGACGAGGCCGCACGAACTGCCGCGCAGCGCCTGGTAGAGCTGCTCGCGGATCAGCAGCTCTCGAAAAAGCCGGTGCGTGTCGGGCGCAAGGCGCAAGCCGACGGCGACGAGCTGTCCGATGAGGGCGAAATCCACCGTCAGGAGGTGGCGACGAAGCGCAGATTGCAGCGCGAGCAGAAGCGCCTACTGTTGCTGCTGAACTCGGATGCGCTCGAGGAGGAGACTGTCGAGATCGAGATCGAGCCGGAGGAGTTCGTCGATGAGTACAACCCGCTCGATTTCGTCGCCGGCATGACTCCAGACGATCTCTACGATACGTTCCAGGATTTCCTCGGCGGGCTAACGCCGCGAAGGCCGACCCGAAGACGGGTTTCGGTGCGTGAGGCACGCCGCATTTTGACGCAGCAGGAGGCAAACCGGCTGGTCGATATCGACGCGGTGATCGACGAAGCGATACAGCGCGTCGAAGAAGCGTCGGTCGTCTTTTTGGATGAGATTGACAAGACGATCTCGTCATCGGAGTACGGCGCCGATGTTTCAGGCGAGGGCGTGCAGCGAGACTTGCTGCCGATCGTCGAAGGCTCAGTGGTGATGACGCGCTATGGCGCGGTGAAGACCGACCACGTGCTCTTCATCGCCGCGGGAGCGTTTCACAACACGCGGCCCTCGGATTTGATTCCCGAATTGCAGGGCCGGTTTCCGATTCGGGTCGAGCTGAATAGCCTCACTGAGGATGATCTGTTCGCGATCCTGACCGAACCCCAAAACGCGCTGACCAAGCAATACCAGGCCCTACTTGGCACGGAGGGTCTCGCGCTCGAGTTCACCCAGGACGGCATGCGCGAGATGGCCCGTCTCGCGACCGAGGTCAACGCTCGAACGGAAGACATCGGCGCCAGGCGCTTGCATACGATCGTCGAAAAGGTGATCGAAGAGATTTCGTTCGACGCGCAAAATTACAGCGGGCAAACGGTGACGATTGATCGCACGTTTGTCGCGGAGCGTGTTGGAGAAGTGGCGGCGGACGACGATCTCAGCAACTTCATCTTGTAGCACAAGGCGCAATAGTCAAGATGGCTCACGCATCGGATTGTTCCGTATGCCTGAATCCGTTTCGCTCAACGGTGCAAAACACGTTTGACATGCTATAGGGCGGGTGTTACATTGCGCCCGCTCGTGGCAACCATCAACAAATGTGGGCTCGATTTGCGGTTGTTGTGACCCTTGGCCTGGGATCCCTTGCCGGCAGAACATCGCGGCAGTAGGACGACATAACAATGCTGCGATATGCACTCCAACGCATGATCTGGTTCATCCCCACGTTGCTGGCGATGACCGCCGTCACGTTCGGGATCATGCAGCTCACGCCGGGCAGTCCGTTCGATGTCGCGAATGCCAACGGCCTGACCCCGGACATGATTAAAGCACTCGAAAAGCACTATGGATTAGACAAGCCAATCTACGAGCGCTTCGTGCTTTACATCTGGAATTCTCTTCACGGAAGCTTCGGTGTCTCGTACGCGTACCGCCCGCAGCAGGTCAGCGATATCATCGAGCGCACGCTTCCGATCTCGCTTCACCTAGGCGTCATGGCAACAATTTTCGCGATCGTCTGCGGTATGACGCTCGGCATCTTGGCCGCGATCAACCAAAATGGCATTCTCGATTACCTCTCAATCGGTCTTGCGATTCTCTTCTATAGCATGCCGAATTTCGTCATGGGATTCATCCTGATCCTGGTGTTCGCGGTTTGGCTGCCGGACGCCGGCATCAGCCTCGGTTTGCGCGTCAGTGGATGGGATTCTCCAAAAGACTGGGTCTTGCCGACGGTCGCGCTCGGAGCAGCCCCACTTGCTACGCTTGCAAGGTATACGCGTTCCAGCATGATCGATGTCATACGGTCGGACTATGTGCGAACCGCGCGAGCAAAAGGTCTGGCGGAACGCAAAGTCATCCTCAAACACGTTTTGAAGAATGCGTTGATCCCAGTCGTGACGCTGATCGGCCCGATCTTTGCCGCCGTGGGCACCGGCTCGTTTTTCGTCGAGCGCATATTCAACGTTCCCGGAATGGGCAAGTTTTATGTGGACAGCATGCAGGCAAAGGATCAAACGATGATCCTCGCCGTCACGCTGATTTACGGGGTTTTCCTGGCATCGATGAATCTGATCGTTGATCTGCTTTACGGCGTGATCGACCCGAGAATCCGGTATTGATGACCGTGCTCATCGACGCCGTTGGCTGCAGCTCATTCGGGAGCACACATGTCCCAACATAGCGGTCATCCCGACGAAATCGACCTCGCGCTACGACACGGCGCTACTGAGTATCCGGGGCCGATCGTCGAGGCAGAGCTGGGGCCGCTTGGCGAGCTTGGCGCTGAAGCCGAGATGCAGGTTCGCAAGCAATCGAGCTTGTGGGGGGATGCCTGGCGCCGCCTTCTGAGAAACAAATTGGCCGTCATCGGTCTGGTTTTGGTCGTTTCTTTCTTCACGATCGCGATCATCGGACCGGCGATAGCACCGTACGGGGAAAGCGAGGTCGTTGATCCCCGGCTTGTTCGGATGTCGCCGAGCTGGACGTGGCCATTTGGCCTGGACGCAAACGGTCGGGACATCTTTAGTCGCATGTTGTACGGGGCTCGGGTATCGCTGCTTGTCGGTGTCGTGGCGTACATCATTATCCTCTCCATCGCGATTCCGATCGGTTCGATTGCAGGGTTCTACGGAGGCAAGATCGATCTTGCATTGATGCGCCTGGTCGACGTGATTTTCACGATCCCGCAGGTGCTTCTCGTTTTGATGTTCGTCAACTGGCGTGGTCCGGGTTTAACGAACATCTTCTTGGCGATCGGTTTGATCGGCTGGGTGACTGAATCCAGGTTGATTCGCGGTCAGTTCCTGACGCTTCGTGAGCAGGATTTCGTCAAGGCGTCACGCGTCGCCGGCGCGAGTGGGCCATACATCATCCTGCGTCACTTATTGCCGAACAGCATGACGCCGATCATTGTCGCCGCGACGTTCGGCATCCCGACCGCGATCTTTACTGAAGCCGCAATTAGCTTCGTCGGTGTCGGTATTCGACCGCCGCAAGCGAGCTGGGGGCAGATGGTTGGCGCGGCGAGTCAGCCGGGGATCGTTCAGACAGACCCGCATATGCTTGTGTTTCCGGTTCTCGCAATTGGCCTGACCATGCTCGGATTTACTTTTCTCGGTGATGGTCTCCGCGACGCACTCGATCCAAAGGGCAACGACTAATCAGACCCGCGACGGAGGCTCGTTTTGTCGACAACCACTGCTTCATCAACTTCGGCGAGGACCTACTCCGACAACATGCCCGGTCGATCCGTGCTGGAGGTCAACAATCTCAAGACGCAATTCTTCACGCGCTCAGGCGTCGTCTTTGCGGTTGACGACATCTCGTTTCGCGTCGGTGAAGGAGAAACGCTTGGAATCGTCGGCGAATCAGGGTGCGGGAAGAGCGTCACCTCACTGAGCATTATGCGCCTCGTGCCGAATCCCCCCGGCAAAGTCGTCGGCGGCGAAGTTCTGCTGACGGTCGATGGCAAAACACGGGACATCCTCAAAGTTTCCGACGGCGAGATGCGCGGTGTGCGCGGCAATAGCATTGCCATGATCTTTCAAGATCCGATGACGTCGCTCAATCCCGTCTACACAATCGGGGACCAGATCATGGAGCCGTTGATGCTCCATCTGGGACTCACTAAGAACGAAGCCGAGCAGCGTGCTATCGACCTCCTGAAGCGGGTCGGGATCCCTGCTCCTGAAGATCGCTTCCATTCCTATCCGCATCAGTTTTCGGGCGGCATGAGACAGCGGGTGATGATCGCAATCGCGTTGGCGTGCAACCCGAAGGTGCTTATTGCCGACGAACCGACCACCGCGCTAGACGTCACGATCCAGGCTCAGATTCTTGACCTGATGGCAGGGCTGAACAGAGACTTCGGAACGGCAATCATCCTGATCACTCATGATCTGGGTGTGGTCGCCGAGGTTTGCAAGCGCGTGATCGTGATGTATGCCGGAAAGATCATTGAACAAGGCCCAGCGGTAAAACTGTTCGAGACACCGCAGCACCCGTACACAATGGGATTGCTGAAATCCATTCCGAGGTTGGGGCACGATGTCAAAGAGCGGTTGGCGCCGATTGGTGGACTTCCGCCTGATCTGCTTTCGCCGCCCAAGGGTTGCCGGTTTCGTCCTCGTTGTCCTCGACGGCAGTCAAAGTGCGAAGAGACGCCGCCACTTGTCGAGACGAGCCCCGGGCAATTCGCGGCATGCTGGTTCCCGGGTGGAACCGATCTTGAACCTGCCGGAGCTCAGACCGGAAACGGGCAGGGCTAGCAGATGACGGCAACTATCAAAGCCAACAGTCCGGCCAAGACCAACGGCGCCCGACCGGAAGAGATTCTTCGAATCGAGAATCTCAAGAAGTATTTCAAGATCGGCGGCGGCTTCCTGGGCGGTAGTGGAATCTTGATCCGCGCTGTCGACGATGTCAGCTTCGCTGTCAAACGCGGTGAAACGTTCGGCCTAGTCGGCGAGTCTGGGTGCGGCAAGACGACGCTCGGGCAAACAATCATTCGCCTGTATGAGCCAACCTCAGGAAACATCATCTTCAACGGAACGAATCTCAGCACGCTTTCTTCCGGCAAAATGCGTCCTTTTCGCAAAGATGTGCAGATGATCTTCCAGGATCCTTCGGCTTCACTGGATCCTCGCATGACCATCGGCTCCGTCATTTCGGAGCCATTGAACATCGCTAACATTGGAACGAGATCTGAACGGCGTGAAAAGGTCCAGGATCTTCTTCGCGTGGTGGGCCTCAACGCCTACTTTTCCAACCGGTATCCACACGAGTTTTCGGGTGGACAGCGACAACGTATCGGCATTGCTCGCGCGTTGGCGCTCAACCCGCAGCTAGTCATTTGCGATGAACCGGTTTCGGCGCTGGACGTGTCGATTCAGGCGCAAGTGCTGAATCTGTTGAAACAGCTGCAGGAGCAGTTCAACCTGACCTATCTCTTCATCGCTCACAATCTTGCCGTGGTGGCGCATATCGCCGATCGGATCGGCGTCATGTATCTCGGCAAATTGGTCGAGGTGTGCGATTCGCGCACGATCACTGAATCGCCGAAGCATCCGTATACGCAGGCCCTCATCTCGGCGATTCCCTTACCAATGCCCGGCCGGGCACGGCAACGAATCATCCTGGAAGGCGACGTGCCGAGTCCAGCGAATCCGCCATCCGGTTGTCGATTCCATCCTCGCTGCCCGATTGCGCGGGAAAACTGTGCGGAGTTCGAGCCCGTACTGGAAGAAAAGGGGAGCGGCCATTGGGTCGCCTGCCATTACGCGTCGTGAGGAGGTTTTGCCTAGACTTTGCATTTTGCTCGGTGTTTGGATAGGATTCGGTGCACGGACCGAACCGAACAAGTTAATTTCGGGAGGATCGTCGGCCGTGGCATCGGCGCCACGTTCGATGTGATCACTTGATGACACGGAGGGATTCGAAGTGTCAGAAATGATTGGGAAAGCAGAACAACTCGAGATCATGCAGAAGCGATTGCTTGCTGGCGGCATGAGCCGGCGGCAGGTCATGAAGGTAGCCGCTGCCGCCATGGCAGGCGCGACGGTTGGAGTGGCGACTCGGGCCGATGCACTCGCGGCTCCGGCCGGCGTTTCGAACCGACTCCGGTTCCGGGCACAGGAAGAGCAGGTTTTCTATCACGACGGAATCAACGATGACCCGACGAGCTTCGACTTCAATCTGAACCTCTACTGCAACGCAGAAGAGGAGGTTTGGTCCGGCTTGCTCACATTCGACGCCGATCTCAACGCCGCTCCCGACTGGGCCGAAACGTGGGAAACCAACGCCGATGCCAGCGAGTGGATTTTCCACCTGCGCCCCGATAACACGGGTTGGTCCGACGGCAACCCCGTCACGGCGGATGACTTCGTGTGGTCGTTCCGGCGTCAACTCGATCCAGCGAATGCCGCGGCCTACGCGGGGTTCCTGTTCGACATCAAGAACGCTGAAGCATTCAACCTCAACACCCCAATCGACGACGCCAATGATCCGCTCAACGGCCAGGTGCCGACGGGCGACGACCTCGGCCTTGAGGCCATTGATCAGTGGACACTCAAGATCACTATGCAGGGTCCACGCGCGTACTTCCCGCAAGTGGTCGCCTACCTCGCCGCCGTTCCGTCGCCACGATGGATGGTCGAGGAGTACGGCGATAAGTGGGCGCTCGGTGAGGACGACATCCCCATCGTCACCAACGGCCCATTCAAGGTCGATGCGTGGGAAAAGGGGAAGGTCATCCGCCTTTCCGTCAACGAGGGTCACTGGCAGTCCGAAACCACCAAGCTAACCAACGTCATCATTCCGATCTCGCCAAATGCGAACGCCGTTCTGCTCTACGAGAGCGGATCAGGCGATCAGCAACTCGACTGGACCGTTCTCGGCGCGGCCGACTTCAAGAGGTACTCCGAGGACCCGGAGCTGGCTTCTCAGATCCAGCCATACGTTTATCCCGGAATCTGGATGTTGGTGCCGAGCAACGGCGTTCCGCCCTTCGACCAGATCGAAGTCCGCAAGGCGGTATCGCATGCGATCGACCGCGACCGGCTCTCAACCGTGACCGGCGGCCTGGTAACGCCGGGATACTGCATGGTTCCGATCGGTGTGTACGGATTCCTCGATGATCCTGCGCTGGCGGAAATCCAGAAATTCGATCCCGAGGCCGCAATTGCGGCGCTGGCGGGCACCGAATTCGAGGGCGGTCAGAACTGGCCCGAGATCACGCTCTGGATGCGCGGCTCGGAGGAGGCCTACAACTCCGAGATCATGGCCAACGATATTGTCGATCAGCTCAACACGAACTTAGGCATGAACGTTCAAATCCAGATCGTGCCTGAAAACACCTGGCGGCCTTCGCTCTTTGAAAACATCTGGCAACTGGTCTTCATTCGCTGGTGGTATGACTACCCGGATCCGAACAACGGATACGGCGACATGTTCTACAGCCGGAAGGCCTCCGGTAAACGGCAAGCCTGGTCGAATGACGAGTTTGACGATCTGGTCAACGCCGGGAAGTCCGAGCCAGATTTGGCCAAGCGGCTTGAAATCTACACACGGGCGGAGATGATCATTCAGGAAGACGTCGGCTATATGCCGCTCGTCTACCGGCTTGACAACTACGTCTTCAAGCCGTGGATCAAAGGCATTGCGGTCAATCAGCAGGGCTATGTGGTGCCGGACGGCAACATCTATGTCCGCATGTTGACGCAGGTATACAACGAGGGACGCCCGTCCTAACGACTCGCGGAACAACCGAGCAATTGGGAACACGGAGCTCGGGGTGGTCGCAAGACCGCCCCGAGCTCATTCGCGTTACAAAGGTAGACGCAAATCGGGACGTGCGATACTGTCGTGCACTTTGCACGTAGTTGGGCATCGGCGATCGATCTGAGGAGACGGACACGTGAGCGAAACGCATCCAACGTATTTGTGGTGGAACGGGGATCGGCGGAATTGGAACGATGCAACGGTCCACGTCACCGAGCTCGGTTGGTCGACCGTCGGCGCGGTCTTCGAGGGCATTCGCGCCTATTGGAATCCAGATCAGGAAGAGCTCTATATCTTTCAGCTCCGCGAGCATCTCGAGCGCCTCGAGCGTTCGATGAAGCTGGTCAGGCTACCGTTTGCCTATTCGGTGGAATCGTTGACCGACGCGATCCTCGATCTGCTCCTGGCAAATGAATCCGCTGAAGACACGTACATTTATCCGATGGCCTACACCGACAATTCATACAACCATCGATTCGACCGGCCGGAACAGGCTGCCGCGCTTGTGATTCACACGAGGCCGATGCCGTCTCATCTTGGAAGCGGGCTCGCGTACACCGCTCGGGTCAGCTCGTGGCGTCGAATCTCAGAAGACGTGATGCCACCCCGGGTGAAGAACCTCTCCAACTATCGAAACGGCCAGCTCGCCCGTCTGGAAGCACTGAGCGACGGCTACGATACCGCGTTGCTCCTGAACCACCAGGGAAAGATCTCAGAAGCGCCTGGGGCGTGTGTCATGCACGTTCGAGGTGGCAAGCTCATCACGCCTGACCTGCAGAGCAGCGTGCTGGAGAGCATTACTCGTGAAGCGCTTATTGTGCTTGCGCGCGAGCAGCTCGGGCTCATCGTGGAAGAGCGGCGGGTCGACCGGACCGAGCTCTACGTCGCAGATGAAGTCTTCATCTGCGGTACGGCCGCCGAGGTCACCCCAATTGTGTCGATTGATCATTATGCAATTGGCAGCGGCAAAATCGGGCCAGTCACCGCGGAGCTCGACCGCGTCTACAACAGCGTCCTGCGAGGCACCGAGAGCAGCTACCAGAGCTGGAGAACCCCGGTTGGCGTCAGGTCCAAAGTGACCGCATAGCGGTCGCGAATCGCGAGTACCGGCCGGAAACGATCAGAATCAAAGAAGTGAACGACCGGGCGGCGATAACTGCCGCCCGGTCGTTGCGTTTTCTATACATTGGTGCCACGACTATTATACGATTGTATCAGCCGTGACTGCCCAAGGTTCGACTACGCTGAGCGAACGCTGTTCCACTGGCATTTGGGCAAAGGGTGGGAGGAATCCCGCCGGTGGCGCAGCGTGCTCCACTTTCGGTCACCAGAGTGGGCGTCGTGCCTCTTTGGCACAGTTAAGTCAGTCACTCGAACCCACGACCGCATCGACTTCGATCTCGACCAGCATTTCGGGGTAGATCAATCCTTTAACCTCGAGAAGCGTGCTGGTAGGTAGGGCGCCCCCGAAGACCTTTGAGACTTCTTCGGTTACTGCCGGCCAATCCGCGATATTGGTGAGGTAAATGCGGTAACGAACGACGTCGTTCGCCGAGGCGTCGGCCTGATCGAGCGCCCAGACGATGTTCGCCAGAATCTGCCGGGTCTGCGCTCCAGCGTCCCCGACGCCGACAAGGGCGCCATCTCTCATCGCGGTTGTGCCGGAGACGAAGACCATGTCGCCCACTCGTACGGCCCGCGAATAACCCACCTTGATCTCAAAGGGTGTTCCGGTACTGACTCGCGTTCTCTTTGTCATCGCAATTCTCTCCTCAACCGATGTGATCGAACGATGGAACGTGAATATCAGGCTTTGTTGTCGAGCACTCCATGCTCATCCCACTGCAAACCGTAGGGACGACTCACATAGTCGTAGAGCAGCGTATGAAAATCGGAGCGCTCTGGAGCCGCGAAACCGCGGTCTGCTTGCTTAATCTCCGAAAACTGGAACATGAACGTGACGTCGCCGTTCCGGTAGAAAAAGTAGAGGCTCCAACGCTCGTCACGTTCGAGCAGTGTGAAATCGCTCAGCAACCGCTCCTTGTGCTTTTGGAGATGCGCGTAGGCGGCTTCCAGATCATCGACCACAAAACCAATGTGGTGCCAGGAGGAGGGAAGTCCCGTGGAAAGCGGAGCTTCCTGGCCTGCATCGAACAGGAAGAGCGATGTTGGGCCGGTTGACATCACCGTCAAATGTTCGTCGTCGCGCATTACCTGCATCTGAAGTACTTCGCGGAGGAAGTCGCGAGCGCCAGATCTGCCCTGAACCGTGATCGCCAGGTGATCGAACCCGACGTTGCGCCATGTCCCTTCAACCGCTGGGATTGGAATCGCGGTCGCGAGTATCTCAGTCGTTTCGAAGTGGTCCTGAACATCGCCGATAAAGTTGTCGGCGAAGACTTCGTCCCCATTGGGTGTGCGAAAGGTGAGCCGGTGTCCGACGGTCAGCTCTTTCGGCAACGCCGCGTGAAATGCTTCGTGGACAATCTGACCTCGCCGGAGATACGCGCTGAAGGACGTTCCCTCGACCTGAAACGTGATCTCGACCTGCTGATCGCTCTGACGTACAGCCATTGACGACAACGCTCCTTGCTCAAAAATCAACCGTATTGCGTGAAATCCGACCATTAGTGCGTTGCCGGATTGGAACCCGTGCGGCAGCCTAAGCGTAGACTAGGCATCGTGCAATTGTGAGCAACCGCGCGGGTTTCAGTAAAAACTCAAACCTTTGCATTCATTCGCAGGAGTTGATCCGTGATAGATGGCATTCACGACTTCGCGGATGACGGTTCGAACGCACGAACCGTTTCCAAGGAAGTCGCGTCCAGGTCAAATCCAAGGGCAGCAATCGGACGGGTCGCCATGGCCCTCGTGCTGGTCGCAACGTTTGGCGCTGGCATCGGGGCCGAGCGATACGGTCTGGGCGGCGACTCCAGCGCCGGTGCTTCGTCTTCCTTCACCGAGCTGCCTGAGTTCCAAGCGCTTCAGGAGACGTGGGATCTCATCCATGACGACTACATCGACGAATCGGCGATCGATGATCAAGCACTGATCCACGGCGCGGCCGCGGGAATGGTGGAATCGCTCGGGGACACCGGGCACAGCAGTTTTCTCACTCCCGAGGAGGCAAAGGCGTTCGAGGCGTCAACCAGGGGCGAGCTGATCGGGATCGGGGTGCAGGTCGATTTCACAGACGGCGTTCCGATCGTCGTGTCCCCGATCGATGGATCTCCGGCCGAAAAAGCCGGCGTGAAATCGCTGGATGTGATTGTGGCAGTGGATGGAGTCGAAACCAAAGGATTGACGCAGGTCGAGGTTTTCCAACTCCTACGAGGCGATGAGGGCACAAGTGTCGAGATCACATTCGAACGGCCGAGCGAAGAGAGAGCGTATACAGTCACGCTCGTGCGCGCCAAGATCAAAGTGGAGCCGGTTTCATGGACCATGCTCCCTGGCAACGTCGCATTCATCCGGCTTTCCGAGTTCAGCGTCGGAGCGACCGATGGGATCAAGAAGGCGCTCGGCGAGGCTAAGGAAGGCGGGGCCACCTCGCTGATTCTGGATCTGCGCAACAACCCCGGCGGCCTGGTGTTCGAGGCGATCGGGGTCGCCAGCCAGTTCATGCCTGAAGGCACGCCGATCTACCAATTCCAAGAGAAGGGAGACGAGGCGAGGCCGATCCGCACGACGGGAATCGGCCTCGGCACCGATCTTCCGCTCGTCGTCTTGATCAATGGCGGCTCTGCTTCATCCTCTGAAATCGTGGCATCGGGTTTGCAGGAAAGCGGCCGGGCTCAGCTCATCGGCGAGACCACCTACGGCACCGGTACGGTATTGACACCGAATCAACTTGACGACGGCTCGATTCTTTTGCTGGGGACTGGATTATGGTTGTCGGCCGATGGCGAGCAGTTGTGGCACGTTGGCGTTGCGCCGACGACAACGATCGCGTTGCCTGAAGGCACGAGTCCGCTCCGGCCATCCGAAGTCATCGGTTTCACGTTGGAACAATTGCAGGCGAGTGAAGATTTGCAGCTAAAGGCCGCCTACGACCTCCTGGTAGACTGACGTAGCGATGCCCAGTTCCTGAACCGGCGATGCAGAATGCAGCGGAGCCCGTGCGTTTGTAGGAGTCGCCAAAGTCACAAAAGTTCCAACGATCTGGCCGAAACGGCATGCTATGGTTTGCCATCTGCTGTTTCGATAAGCTGGCGAAACTTTCGCGCAATTCGCGGGTGGAGACCGTGGTAGGTCGTTAAGGAGTCCTAAGCCGAATGATTTCGACCGAAAGCTGGCCTCAGCCCGCAATTCGGATGATGGTTCTTGCCCAGCGGTTCCAGAAGTTCGTGGTCGTCGGTTCTTTTGGGCTGGCGGTGAATCAAGGGCTTCTCTTCGTCTTCCGCTCTGTGCTTGACGTCCGCCTTGACGTTGCGTCGCCGGTCGCCATTTTCATCTCGATGGTTGTGACGTTTGGCCTGAATGAGCATTGGACATGGCATGATCGAGGCAGTGGGCTGATCATCCACCGGCTGCTTTTCTATTGTCCTATCAATTCCGTGGGCCTCCTGATCAACTTTGGAGTGCTTCGATTCTTGGTCCACGAGCATGACTGGCACTATTTGATGGCGAATCTTGCCGGCGCGGGACTCGCCGCGATCTGGAACTTTTCGCTCAACCACATGATTACCTGGCGGGAATAGCGTCCGCGAGCCGCTTGAGGAAAACCAGCCAAACACGAAACCGTGCTCAATGGCAATCCGTTTGAGTGGAAGGTGGTCAATCACATGGCTCGAGTACCGTGCACATGAATGCCCGAACGACCGGCCTGGAAGAGCGCCCGGCTGACTTTCGCGCCTGACGTTACCGCTCAAGCGTTCGTGCGGGAAGTATTGAACGTAAGGTATCGAGATTGGTGGCAAGCGCCTTACGCCGGTGTTATACCGTACTTCGCGGGGGATGAGATTCGGCGCTGAAGGGCGCCGAATCGCGCCAGTTTTCGGCCAAAGATGGTCATCTGAGATGAGCCCAGATAGGCACTGACATGACATCGAGCTCGCATTCTTTGCTCGTCGCACTGGAAGGACTTCACGGTTGACTCAAATCTCCTCCAATGGACATACCTCCAGCAACGCAACCCTGATCATGGGTGCCGGACCTGGTGGACTCTGCTCTGCTTATGTGTTGAGCAAGGCCGGACATCCCGTGATCGTGGTCGAGAAGGCGCCGTTCGTCGGCGGACTGGCCCGGACGATTCACAAGCCGACAGAGTATGGCGAGTTCAATTTCGATATCGGGGGGCATCGCTGGTTCACGAAGAACGAGGAGTTGAACGACCTCTTTCGCGAAGTCATCGCCGAGGAGCTGCTTTGGGTCAACCGGATCAGCCGGATCTATTTCGATGGGCGATATGTCGATTACCCGCTCAAGATTTCGAATGCCCTAAAAGCAATCGGTCCCTTTACGTCGGCGAAAGCGATGGCCGATTACGCCAGGACGCGGGTTGAGCAGAAAATCCGTCCTCGTGACGTTGTGTCTATGGAGGACGCCTACATTGATCAGTTTGGACCATCTCTCTATGAGCTCTTTTTCAAGCGGTACTCGGAAAAGGTTTGGGGACTTCCCTGCGATCAGATGAGCGGCGACTGGGTCACCCAGCGGTCGAAAGGCATGTCGATTGTGACGGCGGTGAAGGACGCCGTGATCCCGTCCAAGGGCAAGGTCGTCAGTTTGATCGATCAGTTCATGTATCCCCGCGACGGCTTCGGCCGCTTCTCCGAACGTATGGCCGATGCGGTCAGAGAGATGGGGAATGAGATTCGACTTAGTCACGGTGTCGAAAGAGTGCATCGCGAGGGAAATCGGGTCACCGGGGTGACTGTCTCGACCGAAAACGGTAGTCAGCGAATCGAAGCGGCGAATTTCATCTCATCAATTCCGTTGACGATGCTCGCGAAGATCGTCGATCCGCCAGCGCCCGCGGATGTATTAGCCGCGGCCGACCAGCTCACGTTCCGCAACATCATTACCGTCAACATCATGCTCAAAAAGAAGCAGGTCACCCACGATACCTGGCTCTATGTGCACGACCGCAACATCCTTTTTGGCCGGTTCCACGAGCCTAAAAACTGGAGCGCGGCGATGGTGCCGGGCGACGACTTCACTTCTCTAGTAGTTGAATACTTCTGCTCGTTCGGCGACCACATCTGGAATATGACCGAGGAGCAACTGGTCGAGCAGACAGTCAAGCATCTCGTTGAGGACCTGGGTTTCATCTCGCGGGATGAGGTCATCGGTGGTTTCGCGATTCGCGCGCCGAGGGCTTATCCCTCGTACGTAATCGGTTACGAAAAACCGCTGCAGAAGATCAAGGATTTTGTCGAATCGCTGGACAACCTCCAGATCATTGGCCGATACGGAACCTTCCGATACAACAACACCGATCATTCAATTGAGACCGGATTGCTGGCTGCCAAGAATCTCCTGGGCGAGCACCACGATCTCGATCGTGTGAACGCCGATCAGGAGTATCACGAGATCAAGCGCATAGCGGAACCAGTGGGCGCCGGGGGACGATAAACGCGTATTCGGAGCGGAGCACCGGAGAGGGCAACCGGTTCGTGACACAACAGACGCGTGGCTGAAATCACTGGTCCATTGCCCGACGGAGTGCACCGCGATCACGGGCAGAGGACGATGCTTGCGACCGTGGGCATTGCCCACGTTCGGACATGGTCGGTTGCGTCGAAGTTCATGCTAGTGCTGGCGGCGGTCTTCCTCGTCAAACAGGCGATCAACGTCTTCATCTTTCCGGCGTTCTCCGGCCACGACGAGGTGGTCCACTACGCCTACGTACAGACCGTTGCTCAGGAGCATCGTGTACCGGAAATCGTCGACCTCGAGGAGTTTAGGGCGTCGTATCAAAACGGATCGATCGATCAGTTCGATTGGATCCCCGATTCGCTCTATCCCTACTGCCGATACGTGCTGGACTGGCTCTGGTGCGATCAGCCCCGGTGGGCGGCAGACCCGCCGCACATCGTAACCGTGCAGGGCAATCTTTATCCCTGGGGGTGGCAGTACGCGGCAAATCATCCGCCGTTGTATTACCTGCTGATGACCCCAATTGCACTCGCCACGGACGATTTCTCCCCAGAGACCCAACTCTATGCGATGCGCGCCGCCGCGATCCCGTTCGGATTAGCGATTGTATTGCTGTCGTTTGCAATGGTACGGACGATCTTTCCCAACGATCAGTTTCTGTCCATCACCGTGCCCGCGTTCGTCGCCTTCCAACCTCAAATCTCCTACGAAGCGGCGATGGTCAACAATGACATCATGGGCATTTTTATCTTCAGCCTGGCGCTCTACCTGGTCGTGGTCGGTCTCAAGAAGGGGTTTTCCAGTCGCCTTGTGGTTGGCATCGGCACCGTGGTCGGGATCGGGCTCCTGCTCAAGAGCACGGCCTTGACGACGGTTCCGATCATCGAGCTCGGCATGATCTTTGGGATCGGGATACGAAATGTGCGCGAATGGGCGACGAAGGGCGCGATTGCCGGGGCAATCGCAGGGCTCTTCGCCTGGCCCTGGTATCTCTTTCTCTACCGCACATACGGCAACTTCAGTGGGCTCGACCAGATCGCCGCGAATCAATGGGGCTGGACGTACCCGGAATGGGACAGGCCGTCGATCTTCGATCTCCTGTGGAACCGAGATTTCGCGGTGTTTCGGTGGCGAGAAACCTGGGGCTTGTTCGGCTGGCGTCTCATCAATCTCGGCGACGGGATGCTCTGGGCGATTGGGGTGCCCTGTATCGTCGCGACCATCGGGCTGCTGATCTACCTGATCGCGATTGGGGTTTCCTGGCGGCCGAGCATCCAGTCCGGCGGTTTCGAAGGCGTCGCTGCATTGCAGTCCTATCAGGTTCAGTCGATCGCGATCATTGCAGTCGCGGCCCTGGTCTCTTACGGGGCCATGCTCCAATTCGGAACTCGCTTTCGATTGACTCAGGCGCGATACTTTTTCCCGGCAATCAACGCATTCGCATTCCTGCTGATGCTGGGGATGCGAACGGTACTGCCGGAGTCGTGGCGCCGGTACGGTCAGGGCGGCGTAGCCGGAGGCCTTATTCTGCTCAATGTACTGATCTATACGCAGTACGTGATTCCGTACTGGTACCTCGGTTCATGACATGAGCGATCACGAAGTTAGCAAAGGCGCAGATCGTGTCCCCGCGGAGCAAACTCTGGACGTGGACGATCGTCCCAGCGATCACCAAACCGGACGAACGGTCCGAGCGACGGTCTTCGCGATTTCAGTCCTCACGTTCGCGATCTGGACCGTATTTGGCACGGTCCATACCCATCTCGGCGTCAAGGCGCCTGAGTGGGATAAAGATGGCCGCGAGCACATCTGGCGAGTTTGGTGGCGTGCTCGCGACGACATGGTTTCCACCGATTCATCCGCGTTTGTCGTCCTTTACATCGGTCTGACGCTTGCACTCGTGCTGCTCTCCGCGGTTGCTCTCTGGATCGCGGTTGTGCCCGCCGATCCCCGCGATTCGCGACATTCAGACCAGTGAGACCGGTTCATTCCAAGAACAATGCAACTGATGGCTCCGAACAGGAACGCTTCAACGGTCTGACCTGGACGATTCTCTTCCTGTCGCTTGCGATTTGGGTTGCACGTCGCCTGGGAGCATTCTCGCTCTGGTCAACGGTGACCACGGCCGACGGCGAGCGCGTTCGCTTTCCCAACGGATTCGCGATCGTCGACCATCCATTCCATGCCGTTCGAGCTGAATCGCTGCGCCGGTCTCTGGCCGATGGCGACATGCCGCGTTGGATTGGGAATCATCAGGGCGGGTATCCCGTCGAATTTTACCCGCTCGGTGTGGCGGCCCTCGATGTCGTGGGGTGGGCGCTCGCGTTCGGCTCGCTGCCTATGATGGCGGTCCACAAGATCGTAGTTATCGCGATCTTCTTGTTGCCAGTGGCCGGCTATCTCCTCATTGCTGGGTTCGATCGGCGCTCGCTCGGCGTTGCGTTGCTGGCTGGAACTGCCCACCTAAGCGTTCGGGGCTGGTGGTGGTCGGGCGGTTCGATGGAGCTTATTGAGTGGGGACTGGTGACCAACGTCGCGGCGGTCACCGCATTGCTCGTCGCTCTTCCACTGGCGGTGAGATTTCTTGAACGTGAATCGCGTATCGCCGGCGCGGGCGCGGCTCTACTATTCGCGTTCGCGCTCGTTGCCAATCCGCGATCGGGAATCGCGCTGGTGACAGCACTGGCCGGAAGCTACCTCGCGGTGCTCATGGCCAGCTCGCGAACATCCGAAGCTGCCGCGCAGATCATGCGCAGAGCGTTGTTGCTGGTTGGAATCGGAGCACTGCTCGCCGCGCCAGAGATCGTTTCGCTCATCCGGTTCAACGATCTCTACGTCTTTATCCACTACTCCGGTTACGCGAATTTCCAGGAATACTGGGATTCAAGCATCCAGGCCGTCGGCGGCCTCTTTTTCGTGCTCGGCATCGCGGGGTTTCTCTTTGCCTGGCTTCCGGGTGCGCGGCTGGTCACCCGCGCAATCGCGGGCACATTGGCGATCTACGTTGCTGGAACGTCGTTGCTCGTTTCGGGAGCGGGTCCAAGTTCTCTGATCGAGCAGCTCGAAACGACGCGGTTGATGCCGTTTCAGCGCCTCCTTTGGCTGTTTCTCGCGGCGTCGGCGGTCGAGTATGGATTGGTCTGGTTGTTGCGAACGGTCAGGTCATTTTCTCGTCGGATGGCGGTCGATCTCGGGTTAGTCGTAGCCGCGGGACTTGTGTTGGTGTTCTATGTGATCTCGCCACCGTCCTTCATTCCCGAAGGCGATCGAGGTCTGGTTCGGATGCCGACGTCTGCTCAACCTGGAATCGTCGACCTTGAACAGGCGGTCAAGGTCGCGGATGGGGAAGCGGCTCCCGGAACGGCGCTGCTCGTGCTAGGAACGACGCTGTCGTGGCACGATCAGCTCTGGGCGCCGCTCTGGAGCGATCGACCGATGTTCTACGACGATTGGTTGTGGTTCTGGCAAACGCGTCACTACGGTGCATACAACCCTCTGGTCGAGCACGCCTATCCGAGTGACTCCTCCGCGCTCGAGCCGGACTACCTCGCGCGGCACGGTATCGGTGCGATCATCGTGACCGGCACGGCCCAACCTGACGCTTCTGCCGCATCCTATTTGACACTCCGACGCGAAGGGATTTGGAACGTCTACCTCGTCAATGGGCCGACCCCGATCGTGACAATTGATGGCTCAGCGCCGACTGTCTCGACCATTGAGAATCAGAACCTGACCGCAAGCGGGGTCACCAGCGGCGGGGAGATCCTGGTGCGTCGAAACTGGTTTCCCCGGTGGAACGCCACGATCAGCGGCGAGCGCGTCGAGATCACGCAAACCGCGGACGGTTACATGACGATCGCCGCGCCAGCTCAGGGTCAGATCGAAATCGAGCTCACCTATGCGGTCGATTGGATCGATTGGGTATGCCGATTTGCAGTCGTCGTTGGACTGGGAGCGCTGGTCGTCATGACAGTGCCCAGAAGCGGACGGTTTCAATTCGGCGCGAGCTCGCAGAAGAATGTGCCGCGCTCTATACCCAGGGTTCAATCGGTACGTCGATGATCGTCGGAAGATCGCGCTGCAGCGCATCCGCAATCGCCTGTTCCATCTCTTCAGGAGAATGGACACGGACCCCTGGAATGCGATATGCCTTCGCCAAATCGACATAATCCGGATTGACGAGATCGACCGCCATGTAGCGGCCGCCCCGCTCGTTCATTTGCGCTTCCTTGACCGCCGAATAGGTGGAATCGTTGAAGATCACGATAGGAATGCCTAGGCGCTCTTGCACCGCGGTTCCGAGCTCGCCCATCGTGAACTGATATCCGCCGTCCCCGACGATCGGGACGACAACCTTTTCCGGCCGCGCGATCTTGGCGCCGATCGCGGCGGGCACCGAGAACCCGAGCGTGCCGTATCCAGAAGGGAACATGTAGGTTCGCGGCTCGTAGACTGGATAGAGGTAGCAACCGACATAGCTCATTTGCGTCATGTCAGTCGCAAGAATGCCGTCGCGAGGAATGACGCGGCGAAGTGCGTCGACATACCCTCTGCGATCGGCGTGAAATGCGCCTGCTTCGGCTTTAGCCCGGGCTTCTTTGATGCCTGGTTTGTCGAATCCGGTGTTTGCCGTCCCGCGGCCGCCGAGCAGCGAGGCGATTCCTTCCGCGACCAAACCTGCGTCGCCGGCGATACCAAGCGACGGCGTCGCATTGAGGGTCAGCTCCCGCTCATCGACATCGATCCTGATCAATTCAGCGGGAAAGCGCATCTTGAACATCCAGGTTGCCTGGGCGCCGAGCTTCGAGCCAAAGACAAGCAGACAATCCGCGGATTGCAGCATGTCGTCGATCGTGTTGCCCTCTTCCCAAAGCGCGCCGACGCAAAGGGGGTGATCCTCCGGCACCGAGCCCTTACCCATGAACGAGGTCATGATCGGAGCGTTCAATGCTTCCGCGATCGCTAGAATCGACCTCCCGGCATAGCCGTGAATGGCTCCACCACCGCAATAGATCACCACGCGCTTAGCAGCAGTAAGCCGATCCGCCGCGTCATGGAGAAGCGCCGGATCTGGGCGCATACGTTCCGGCCGGGAAACAGGAAGATCGTCCGTGGTCGCGGGCTCGTCGAGCACATCGAGTGGAATTTCGATATGGACAGGTAGGGGGCGTCCGTTGCCCATCTGGCGAAAGCCCTCGGCAATGGCGCTCGTGACATCGTTCGCGGCCATGACGCGGGTGTTCCACTTCGTGACCGCCGCCATGACGCCCATTTGGTCTTTGAGGTCGTGGAGATTGCCGCGCATTTCGTCCAGATACGGACGCGGGCAATTCGACGAAATCACCATCACGGGCGAAGAATCCGTGTAGGCCTCGCCGATCGGTGTCGCGATATTCGTTACTCCCGGTCCGGTAATCACAAATGCGACGCCCGGTTTTCCGCTGGCACGGGCATAGCCGTCGGCCATAAAGCCCGCGCCTTGCTCGTGCCGCGACAAAACGTGCCGGATCGATGAGCCACGGAGCGCGTCGTAGAGAGCGAGCGTGTGCACGCCCGGTATTCCAAAGACGGTTTCCACGCCGTGAGCTTCGAGCGCGGCGATCGCCAGCTCAGCGCCTGTGCTGGAAACCGGGGTTGTGGGAGCGGATTTGGCGAGTATTTCGGTTGCGGCAGTCATTGACACGAATTGCCTCCATGGATAACTGGATCAACGTCGTTCATTCATTCCCTTGTCTTCTTCTTGGATCAGCCATGAGCGGCCGCGTACCGAGAGCATTGAGCGCTGACCTACGCTGGAGCTTGATTGGGTCTGGGTGAGCAGTCGCCTTCCTCTTGCGGCGGTGAGCACGGCTTCCGCGAATGGAGTCGGCCAGTCCATGGCGGTAGCGACTTGCTTCACGAGCGTGCTGGTTTGCACTCCCGCCTCTTGCGTTGTGATCCAGCGTACCAGCTCTGTCACATAGGGATCGAGCGGGGCGGGCGGGGTGACCTCGTCTCGTTTTCGCCGCGGAACCACGGCGGCCTGTTGATCGTTCATGACGGGCAATGGTATCACTCGTCAATCTCAGTGGCTGGTATCCTACTTCTGGGGCCAGACACCCCCTTTCGTTCTTCAATGTGCATGCGATTACTGGATCCGCGGATAGTAGGGAAGCCTTTGACCCAACTCGACTTCAGAATTCGTTCCTCAAAGCTCCCAGGCGGCGACCTTGTCAGTGCTGTGCTCAACCGTCAGGTCATGGGTTTGGCGGATCGCGGTGGGTCGAGCGGATTGGTCGGCCAGCGCTGGGCCGATGTGTGCGCGGACTGGGTCGACAATCTGGTTGGCACGACCGCCCACATACCGATGATCGATGGCGAACCGTTTCAAATCGAACGCGTTGCACGATTGGACCACTTGCCGCGGATTGCGTCGGTTGCCTCAAAAAGGGGTCTTCAGAATCCCGATATCGTCTTCATTGGACACCGGGCAGGGCGATCCGTGCTTCAGGCGGCGGACGCCAAGTTCTCGATTGAAACGGCTCGTTCGAAGCAGGTCAGCCCCGAGGTGGTCGAGGCACTGCTCCAATTGGGATCGCTGATCCGGTCCTTGACCGGCGAGCTAACTGAGGAGATCGAGTTTATACCCGGTGTTTTTCTCAGTCCGGACTATCCGCTCACTCACCTAATGCTGCAGGGCCGGCACGGGATCACCCGAGCCACTGCCCGCCCGGTCGAGGTGATCCTCGTACCGGTCGATGCAGGGCGTTTTTTCTCATCGCTCCCGATGATTTCGGTCACGCAGGTGCTTGCTGGAGTCGACTCGCTGCCGGTCAGCCTCCATACGAGCCTGCTTGCGGGACTCTATTACTTCAGGCTTTCCCGGGCGATCGTAGGTTCGTGGGTCGATAGCGTGAAACCGTTGTTGACGTTCAATGACCGAAACGAGGTCGACGAAGATGCGGTGCTCATAGAGGCGGTTGAACGCGCACGCGGTGCTCAATCGGCATTCGACCTGGTTTTGACTTGGGATGCGGAGGTCGAAACAATTCGCGCCAGACGCGCGGCGGTCGAACAGGTCGCCGGTTTGCCGATCATGACGCGCGATCTTCGAACCGCGATCGCGATAGCGACCAAAGGCAAAGTCGAGGAGGGTCCCCCGGTCAATCAGGTCCGGCGGCGGCTTGGAGCATGGTTTCGAGGAGAACTGCGTGAGATCTTCGGGCCGATCCCTCCGTCTGAACCGGACTTCCCGGAAAAATTGAAGGAATTGGGCAAGGCCAGCGCCGAGATCGCGGAGCAGATTCCCGAGCAGGCGAATCGGGTCATTCTCGACCTGCTTGCGGAACGGAAACAGCGGACTCCAGGGACAGAGGATGACGAACCCGTCGAAACGCTCGAATCGTAAGAGGATCGCGTCCTCCTTCGCTTTGAACAGAGCACTGTTGGCACCGAATGCCAGCCCTAAGCGAGTTTGAAATAAGTTGACATAAACGAATTTGAGTGCACGAATTGGTGTTTGGGTTTCACAACTCGTGTTCCTGGGCGAGTCGCCCGGTCGAGAGAGCGGCATCGCTTGCTAGAGATCGACCAGGACCTTGTTCCGGAAGGCGAGGAGTAACGTTAGCGTGATGACGATGGCGGCGCCGCCGATGGTGGATGCCTGAATGCCGATCTTGTCGGCGGCCAGTCCCATTGGGAGCGCGCCAAGCGGCATCAGTCCCCAAGTCAACATGTAGGTCCCCATCACCCTGCCGCGGATATCGTCGGTGATCAGATGCTGGATCATCGCGTTGTTCGAGCTCATGAAGTAAGAGCCAAGCAGTCCCGCGACGACTAGAATCGGAATGCTCAGCCAGACGACGGGTGAGATGGCGAAGAGCGAAATTGTCACCCCATAGGCGATCGTCCAGGTGATCAACGTGCGCCCCGCTCTTGATCGCTGCCTGGCCGAGGCGACCATGAGTCCACCGATCACGGCTCCGGACCCCGACGACGCCATCAGAATTCCCAGTCCTTCTGGACCGATCTCAAGCACATCCTTGGCATAGACCGCCATGAAACTGATATAGGGGAAGACAAAAAAGGCGGGGATCGACGCCAGCAGGAAGAGACCGCGAAGATCCGGACGCGACACGACCAATTTGAGGCCGTCGAGCACTCCGCGAATACCTGACACCGTCGAGTCGATCATCACCGCCGGCAATCGAGTCGTCAGCATCAGCCCAAAGGCGACCAGAAGCGCGACCGCCTGCAACAAAAATGCCTCGCCTGTGCCGGCGAATCCGATGATCGCGCCCGCGAGCGAGGGGCCGAAAACGCGGGTCATATTCGATCCTGCACTCATCAAGCCGATCGCATTGGTCAACGATGCGCGTGGCACCAGGCGGGGCACAAGCGACTGCTGGGACGGATTGAGAATCGCTTGCAGTGAGCCATTCATGAAGGCCGCGACTAGCAAGTGCCATGGTTCGACCCTACCCGCGATTACGTCGATCGATACGAGCACGGCCAGCGCTGCCGCCGAACCCTGCGAGACCATTAGCACCTTCCGGCGATCGAAGCGGTCGATCAACACGCCCCCAGGGATCGAGATCACGAGAAACGGCACTCCGGCCATGAAGGTCACAAATCCGACAAACGACTTTGAATCGGTCAGGTCGAAAGCAAGCCAGCCCAATGCGGTCGATTGCATCCATTGACCGAGGGAAGCCGCCAATGCGGCGCACCAGAGCCGGCGAAAGGCGGGGAACTCGTAAACCGATCGGAACGTGCGGCGAAATCCAGATTCGCTCGTCGGCGATCCGAGGGCAGAGGGATCGTGCATTGATCGGTCAGCGCCGGCCGCTGGAGTTGTTCTCCTCGTTGACGCCAACGTGATCGCTGCCTTTGCCTAAACCGGGGAAGCTTCTGATCGGCCAGTTCGTCAGCCGGGCAGACTATAGCACGACCCGAATTGGCCCCAATTGCAATCAATTCGGATATCGGATCACCCCAATTGCGGTTGCAGACAAGGCAGCAGTGCGGCGATATACTCAAGGGACACGGCTGAAGAGTGGAACAGTCCGACCTGACCATGGAGGAGCATCACGGTGACAACCCCCGCCGCAGGCTACCTCGCAAGGCCCCGCTGGATTCTGCCTGTTGGCATTAGCGTGTCCAGACCCTCGGGCCGATACACTCGGGCGGTTTCGAACTGTCAGTAACCTGAGCAACGATGCTTGTTGAGCGAAAGGAGAGATCGAAAAGATGGCGGACACGGTAGCGGCTCCGGCCAAAGTAGCGATTTCAGTGACCGTCAACGGGAAGGCTTACTCGAGCGAGGTTGAGCCACGAACGCTTCTCGTCACCTTCCTGCGTGAGAATCTCGGGCTGACCGGAACTCACATCGGGTGCGACACCAGTTCCTGCGGCGCGTGCGTCGTTCATATCGACGGCGCGGCCGTGAAGAGCTGCACTGTCTTTGCGGTGCAGGTCGACGGCGCCGAAGTCACGACGATCGAGGGCATCGGCACCGACGGTAATCTGAGCGCCGTTCAAGAGGGATTCTGGGAAATGCATGGTTTGCAGTGCGGTTACTGCACACCCGGCATGATCATGACTGCGACAACCTTCTTGAAGGACAATCCCAATCCGACAGAAGAAGAGATCCGGCACGCGCTCGAGGGCAACCTCTGCCGCTGCACCGGTTATCAGAACATCGTTCGATCGATCCAGTACGCGGCGAACAAGATCAACGGGACCGTGACCGGCTAGCAGCGATCGGAATTCTTCGGCAAGTTCGCCGTGGCGCCGGAGCCGTAGCGAACGATCGGATTACCTCGGAGATGGAGGAGTTTCATGGTCGCAACCGTTGACGCTCCAGAGAAAATGGTCGGGAAGGCGCTTAAGCGCCGTGAAGACCCCCGGTTAATCACAGGGGCATCGAGCTTTCTCGATGACCTGAAGTTACCGGGAATGACGCACGCCGCGTTGGTGCGATCACCCCATGCCCATGCAAACATCGTCAGTATCGATACCTCGTCTGCAACGTCGATGCCGGGCGTCGTCGCGGTTTTGACCGGCGACGACTTCATGGATGTCAATCCGCTTCCGGCGGCCTGGCAGGCCGCCGGGGTCAAAAACAATGCGGTGACGCCACGGGTCTTGGCGGTGAAACAGGTCCACCAGGTTGGCGACGCGGTCGCCGTCGTGGTTGCCGAGAGCCTGGCCCAGGCGATCGATGCCGCGGATGCGGTACGAGTCGAATGGGACGTCTTGCCTGCGGTCGTCGACGCAAAGAAGGCGACCGAGCCTGGGGCGCCGCAGCTTCACGAAGAGGCGCCGAATAACATCGTGCTCGAGTGGCAGTGCGGTAAAGAAGCGTCCGAGGTCGATGCGGCCCTGGCCGCGTCCGATGTGCGAATTAGCCAGCATGTCGTCAATCAACGCTTGATTCCGACGTCGATTGAGACGAGAGGGTCGATCGGGCGGTACGACACCGGCACGGGTGACTATACCCTTTGGGCGACATCGCAGGCTCCGCACGTTCACCGGCTGCTACTGGCAGCGTTCGTGCTCGGCGTGCCGGAACAGAAGATTCGGGTGATCGCGCCGGATATCGGCGGCGGATTCGGCTGCAAGATCTTCGTCTATTATGACATGGCGCTGGTGCTTGCACTCTCGAAAAAGATCGGTGGCCGCCCGGTCAAGTTCTGTGAGGATCGCTCCGAGAACTACCTGACCACGACCCATGGGCGAGATCACATCACCGATGTCGAGATCGGCGCGAGCCGCGACGGCAAGATCAATGCGCTCAAAGTGAAGACATTCGCCAATCTCGGCGCGTATTTCTCGACCATCGCGGCCGGGATCCCCACGACGCTTTACGGTCGAATGCTGGCGGGTTGTTACAAGATTCCGAACATCCACTGTCATGTCACCGGCGTTTACACCAACACCGCGATGGTCGACGCTTATCGCGGCGCCGGTCGGCCGGAAGCCGCGTTCATCATCGAGCGGGTGTGCGATCTCGTTTCCGGCGCAACCGGGGTCGATCCGGCCGATGTTCGACGTCGCAATTTCATTCAGCCGTCCGATTTTCCGTACGACACCGGGATCGGGATGTTGCCCTATGACAGCGGCAACTACGAGCCTGCGCTCGACAAGGCGCTGGAAGCGGTCGGCTATCAAGAGCTACGAAATGAGCAGGCTGCAAGGCGGTCGCGAGGCGATAACAAGCAGCTCGGCATCGGATTGTCATCCTATGTCGAGGTTTGTGGCGTTGCACCATCCAAATGGATCGGACTCGGTGGCGAGGGCTGGGGCGCGGGCCTTTGGGAGAGCGCGAACGTCAAGGTTCATCTGACCGGTAAGGTTGTGGTTACCACCGGTTCGCTTCCTCACGGTCAGGGTCACGAAACGACCTTCGCTCAGCTTGTTTCGGATGAGCTTGGCGTGCCGTATGACGATGTCCAGATCGAGCACTCCGACACGCAATCGGCGCCATTCGGATTCGGTAGTTACGGCAGCCGTTCGTTGGCGGTCGGTGGCACCGCGATCTACAAGAGTGCCGGCAAAGTTCGGGACAAGGCCAAGAAGCTTGCCGCCCATATGTTGGAGGCGGCCGAAGAGGATATCGAGTTCAAAGACGGCAAGGCGTTCGTAAAGGGACTGCCGGCAACGGTCAAGACGATCCAGGAGATTGCGCTTGCAGCGCACGTCGCATACGACTTGCCGGCCGGCATGGAGCCGTTCCTGGACGAGACCACCTATTACGATCCGCCCAACTGCACCTTCCCGTTCGGGACCCATATCTGCGTCGTAGAAGTCGACGTCGACACTGGTCAGGTTGTACCCATCCGATACGTCGCGGTTGACGATGTGGGCAACGTGGTCAATCCGCTGATCGTAGACGGTCAGATCCACGGCGGGATCGCACAGGGACTCGCACAGGCGCTCTACGAGGGCGCCGAATACAATGACGACGGTCAGCTTTTGACCGGGACATTGATGGACTACGCGATCCCGAAAGCGACGATGGTTCCGTTCTACGAGCTCGACCGAACTGTCACGCCGTCACCCGTCAATCCGATGGGTGTCAAAGGTGCCGGCGAAGCGGGTACGATTGCGTCGACACCTGCCGTGGCGAACGCGGTCGTGGACGCGGTGTCGCATTTGGGGATTGCGCATCTCGACATGCCGTTGACCCCGGAGCGCCTCTGGCGGGCGATCCGCGGCTAGGCGCCTTGCAGACCGGCCGCGCGGAGCCGCCGGATATGGTTCGACGCGATTGCGCGCGATGGAGGAAGTGAACCGTGTATCCAAGCCAATTCGAGTATCACAAACCGAGCAGTGTCCAAGAGGCGATCGCCCTTCTTTCGAATCCAGACGCGAAGGTGCTGGCGGGTGGTCATTCGCTTATTCCCGCGATGAAGCTCCGGCTCGCAAACCCGGGCACGATCGTCGATATCGGCGCGATCTCCAGTCTGAAAGGGATCTCGGTGAATGGCGGCGCGACAATCGGCGCTCTGACCACCTACAAAGAATTGCTCGATTCGGCGGCTCTAAAGGGTCCATTCCCGGTGATTGCCCAGACCGCGAACATCGTCGGCGATCCCGCGGTGCGGAATCGCGGAACGCTCGGCGGATCGCTGGCGCACTCCGATCCCGCGGCCGACTACACCGCGGTCCTGCTGGCGCTCAATGCCAGCGTGAAGGCAGTCGGACCAAACGGCGAACGGACGATCGCGCTCGACGATTTTTTCGTCGATCTTTTCACCTCCGCCCTCGAAGCGGATGAGCTGCTGACGTCGATCTCCATTCCCGCCGACTCGGCCGGGGCGGGCCAGGCGTACGAGAAGCACGCGCACCCGGCGTCGGGCTATGCGGTTGTCGGCGTCGCGGCCGTGCTCAAGGTCAATGGCGGCATCATCCAATCGGCGCGAGTTGCGGTGACCGGAGCAATCGCCAAGGCGACGCGCGCGCCCGCGACCGAGCAAGCGCTCGTGGGCAAAGCCGCAACTGCTGAGAATATCGCCGCCGCGGCCGCGCTGGCATCGGACGGACTGGATCTCAACGGCGACACCTATGCCTCCGCTGAATACCGCGGCCACCTGGTGAACGTGCTTGCCAAGCGAGCGATCACCCGCGCGGCCGGAATCTAGTTTCGAGTCGAGTGGAGACGAAACAGAGGCGCCGCGAATTTCGCGGCGCCTTTTTCGTCTCGGCGAAATCGGGGCCCTTGGGATCGAAGGTCCCCCTGAGGAGCCTCAAGGCGGCGGCGCTCGATCGTGATCAAACCCGCTTGCGCGCAACCACATTGAGGTAGGCGATCTCGGGGTGGTCCTGGGCAGCCTCGGTGAGTTTGGAGCGGTTGCGTTCGTCTGGCGGGCCGAGGTCGAGCGAACGCTCACGCAGCGTGTTCATCGTCGCTTTGAGTGTGTCCCAATCCGAGCGCGTCGCACGCGACGCGAAGATCACGTCGAATCCAGCACCGATAAGTGACGACAAGAACGCTTCCTCACTTCGGAGAGAGTCGCCAAAGACGATTCTCATCAGTTCTGACGGCTCGACAGGTGAGACGAGATCACCGGCGATGAGCACACCGCCCGGCGCGAGCCATCCGGCCGCGGCCTGGAATCCGGCGTCCAATCCGCCGGGGAGCGAATCGCTGACTCCACCGCCGAGGCCGAGCACGACATCGAACGAGTCGTGCTCGAAGGCGGTCAGTGGTTCGTCGCCGTCGAGCTCCTTGAACGAAACCTGCTTGCCCACGCCGCGTGAATTGGCGAGCTGGCGTCCGAACGCGAGGTAGGGAGCGAAGTTGTCGAAGCCGGTGACTTTGCAGCCGAATGCTTCCGCGATATCGACTGATGCGGGTCCGATCCCGCAGGCAACGTCAAGCACCCGGCTTCCTTGGCGAATCCCCGACAGCATCGCCGCCGCGATCAAGAATCGCCGCCCGCCGGGCGATTGATAAAACGCATCCGATGCAAGTGACGAGACGATTGCGTCCAGCGATTGACCGGTTTCGGCGCGAGATGTGCTCATCAAATCCTCCGGATCTCGGTTACGCACCAATCGGACCTGTTGCGAGCGCGAGCATATCGGCCACAAGACCGGCGGCGGTCACGGCAGCACCCGCGCCGGGGCCGGTGATGTTCATCGGATAATCGTCATATCGCTTTGTGCGGAACGAAATGATGTTTTCGGGACCTTGCAGCGCGCCGAGCACGGTGCTAGTCGAAATCGCCCGGATTCCGACCGCGATCTTGCCTTCCGGCCGAACCTGAGCGACATACTTCAACGTTCTGCCTTCGGCAGTGGCGGACGCGGCACGGGCGGCGATGTCACAGTCCTGTTCAGCGACGCGATCGAGATACGCGGGCACATCCACTGACTGCAGCGATTCCGGCACGAGGCTTTCGATCTCGATATCGGTGAGATCGACCTTGCGTCCGATCGTGCGGGCAAGAATCAATGCTTTGCGAGCGACATCGAGTCCGCTCAGGTCATCGCGGGGATCGGGCTCGGTGTATCCCAGTTTTTTGGCAGATCGAACGGCCGTCGAAAAGGGTTTGCCAGAGGCCACATCCGAGAAGATCGCGCCAAGCGTTCCAGAGAGAGCCCCTGTGATCTCGATCACCTCGTCACCCGTATCGAGCAGCGATCGGAGCGTTGAGATGACCGGAAGCCCAGCGCCGCACGTCGTTTCGTAGCGCACGGTGCCATTCTCGGCCGCCTTCCAGATCGCGTCGCCGCCCGCGTCGCCGAACGGCAGCGCAAATGGAGATTTGTTGGAGAAGATCATGCCGCCGTTGAGCTCCAGGGTTCGCGAAGCGATCCCTACCGTTGCCGAACCGGCGGCGGTGTCGGCCACGATGAACGGACCCATCGCAGCGACCTCGTTGATGGCGGCGATGCCTTCGAACAGGTGGTGGCCGCTAGAAGAAGCGATCTCGGACATGCTTGCCCGTTGTTTGCGAGCATCGAGCGCGACTAGTAGTTGTTCATCGCTGAGACCTGAGGCATCTTCGGCAACGATCGCGCCGTCGATGTCGATCAATGCCGCGTAACCTACATCGATTCCGAGTTGATCGCGCCAGATTGCGCGATGTTCGACGACCTGGCGGATCGTCGTACCACCGATCAGACCCACGCCAACTTGCACGAGCAGAATACGTTTCACCAGCGCCTCTCCCATCGACCCGTTCGATTCGTCATCAGCAAATCTTAATCGGCAGTCGAGCGGCTTACGAGGAGATCGCTGGCTGAGGGCGTTGCGAGCTGATTACGGGTCGCTGAATGGCGTCATACCAGATCGGCATTCGCATGGCGAGGTAATCTTTTGCGCGCACCAGATTGGTCTTGTAGCGGGTGTCGAGATTCGTGGTGTCGAGCTCCAGCGAGACGCCACCGATCCCGTTGCCGAGGACGATCAATCCGGGATTCGTCTCCGCCTCCTCGGCGACCGCGAAAACACCGCTAAATCCCATGTGCGGGGCCGCTCCATTTGCGAAGGCGATCATGGTGTTGGTCTCTCTGGCGCGCTCCCGCCACAGGTGAAAGTGCGCTTTGTCCTCGTAAAGCGGGAGGACGGCTGGTCCCGAGACCAGGGAGGGACAGGCGATGAGATCAGCGCCTTCGAGCGCCAAGCAGGTGGCGCTCTCCGGGAAGAAGGCGTCGTAGCCAATCAAAATGCCTACCCGGCCGGCGGGGATGTTGAAGGTCTTTAGGTCCTCTCCCGGCGTCGCCCAGACGAGGTCCGTTTCAGTGAGATGGAGTTTTCGATAGGTACCGACGACTCCATCAGGTCCGACCAAGGCGGCGGCATTAAAGAGGCGATCGCCGTCCAGCTCGACAAAGCCGACAACAAGATAGTTCTGATACTTGGTCGCCACGGCGGCCAGATTCTGGAGTATTTCCGATTGAAGTGCACCAGCGATCCTCGCGTCGGATTCCGATTCGATTGGACCTGTGACGGAGAGCTCGGGAAAGACCGTGATCTCGCCCTGCAAATGACCCTCCGAAACCTTGGAGATCATCTCCAGGTTCCAATGGAAGCTGCCCGGGGAGGGAGCGAATTGGAACACTCCAACCCGGCTCTTTAGGCCAGCAGGAAGCGGATTCAAGCCATACAAGCCGTGAAAATCCTGATCGCGCCAGCGATAGGTGCTGAGCGTGATCGCACCGTACGCTTCGGGGCGGCGATCCGCGAATTTGTCTTCGCTTCCCAATTTGTTCCAGTGCTTGTCGTGTGCCTTCGCGAGATCGACAGTTCCGTAGATGATCCCGTCCCCGCTGTCCTGACACGACTGGATTGTGCCGTCGGGGTCGATCACGCAGGAACCGCCTGAAAACTGCACGCCGCGCTCTACTCCGTACCGATTGGCAGCCAGGAAGTAGACGCCGTTCTCGAGTGCACGAGCCATCCAACTTGGAGACGGGCAGGTTTCCGAGAGCCAGTTCGTGGGGAAGCAGATGACATCGGCGCCGTCGAGCGCGGGTACGCGCGCCGATTCGGGATAGGCGCTGTCCATACAAATCGTGATCGCGATTCGCCCAAGCCCGGTATCGAAGACCGGGATTCCGAGATCGCCGTCTTTCGCCCATTTCGGCTCGGAAAGGTAGGAGTGGGTTTTGCGGTATATCCCAATCAGTCCGTCTGGTCCGATCAATGCGGCGGAGTTGTAGTAGATCCCGGTCCCCTGTGCGATCTCGGGCATTCCGACCACGATGTAGCATTTGTTGCGTGCAGCGACATCGCCGAAAAGCTCGGTGGCTGGCCCAGGAATCGGTTCGACGTGAGGCGCGATCTCCGTCCGGCTCGCCCAGCAATAGCCGGTGGTCGCCATTTCGGGGTGCACAATCAACCTTGCGCCGCTCGCTGCCGCTTCTTCGGTCAAGGCCACAAGTTGTTCGATGTTGCGCCGCTTGTCGAACAGCGTAGGTTCGAATTGGACCGCCGCCACCCTGTATGGTTCGGGGGTTTGCTTAGTCTTTGTCACCGGGCAGCGCTCCCTCGGGCTCCTCATCGGCTTGCAGCTTGCCGGCCAATCCCCGACGCGTCGCTGCCATGCGGCTGGTCAATTCAGTGAAATCCGGCTTTCTAAAATTAAGTTTGGGTACCGTGATCGCCGGCATGGATGGACGCACGGGAAACTGCGGCAACGACGTCCGGCCGGCCCGCGCCGGCCGCTGCATCCAACGCTCGCGAATGTCGCCGATTGAGCGGCTGAAGGCCCGTTGCACATCCTGGAACTCGCGCCACTCGATCCGGGCGGCTTCGCGTCCTTCCGCGGTGCTGAGACCGAGATGACGGAAGCGGCGGCTCCGATCGTCGATTAACCGACGCGGCCCGAACCCGGAGAGCTCGGAGAGCGCGTTTCCGATGGCAATCTTGAGTTGAGCGACCGCACTCTCGACGTCCTCATCCGCCGGCAAGGGTTCGGGAACGATCAAATCGATCAATCCGAGCCGCAGGCAATCTCTGGCGGAAGCGACCGCTTCGTCGGGCTGATTCGTGATAACGGAGTGCTCTTGCATGAGGACGCGATCGCCTGCCATCAACACCATGCCCGGCAGTCCCCCGATCGCACCAATCCCGACGCTTACGACCGGAACCGGCATCGAAGCGATTAGGGACAACGACTGTGCCATTTTCAACGCCGAGAATGGGTCATCAACTACGATGCCGGCATTGCCCGTTTCTACAAGCGAGATCATCGGCAATTCTAAATGAGCGGCCAACCTAATCATCCGGATGAACTTTGAAAACGCCGCGGCGTTCAGGGGAGATTCGTTGCGTTGCACCCCGACGATCACGGCCGAAACACCGTCGATGCGTCCGATACCACCGACGATGCCGGGATGATCGGCGCCGGCGCGGTCTCCGCGCAGTTCGACCATTCCGGTGGAGAGCCTGGCAATGTACTCGCGTGCGGTCGAGCGATTCGGCCGGAGCGCATAGACGAGCTCTTCCCTGGCCGGCGCAGCGCTTGAATCGGAAATAAGCAGCGCGCCCGTCGAGTGCTGCCGCCCACGTTCCGCGAGCATCTGGAGTATCCCGCCAAGCGTGTCGCGAATTTGTGACCGATCGATAATGCCATCGATCGCTCCGCGCTCGATCAGCGTCTCGGCGGTCATTCCAGATTGTTCGATCGTCTCTTTTCCGCTCGATAGGCCGATGTGGGCGCCCGGCTCCGCGAATGCGATGTCGGCCTGATCCGCGAGACCGAGCAGGACGTTCCCGGACGTCGGATGAGTGAGAATTGAGACCAGCGGAACACCGACGCGGTGAAGACGTGACGCAGCAGCGGCAAGTTTGTTCACCTGGGCGAGCGCGAGCACGCCCTCTTGACCTTTGCCGCTTCCGCCGGAGCAAAGAGCGATCACCGGATTGCGCCGTATGACCGCCTGATCCATCGCGAGCGCGATCTTCTCACCAGCGACGATTCCGATGCCCGAACCAAATACCGCCAGATCCAGCGCGATCACGACAACCGAGTTGCCGCCGATCTTGGCGGTACCGGTGATTACCGCTTCCGCGACGGTCGGTTGCTCTCGAGCTTCGGCAAGCCGATCCGCGACCGGCAATCGATCATGAAAAAGCAGGGGATCGATCGAGACAAGCTCGGCGCTCGTTTCCTGAAAGGTTCCCTCATCGACAAGCAGTCCAAGGCGCTCACGCGCCGGTAGCCAGAAGTGGCGACGGCAATTCCGGCATACTCGAAAGGTCAGGAAGAGATCGTCGTCCGAGAGATCGGCATTGCAGGATGAGCAGGCGAGATCGAATTCGTCATCTTCGAGCTCGTCCGGGGCCTGTCCGTTGACATTGATTTCCGGTTCGGTCATCAGATGTTCCTCCGGATATTGAGTCTACCCGTTGGCAGCGCGAGCGCGCGGCTTAACTTCGAAGTCGTTCCATCAGACGGGGTCCGGGTTCAGCGAAGCCCACTTTGCGGTAAAGCTCGTGGGCATCGCGAGTGTGCAGGAGCCATCGGACGGATGCGAGGTCCGGATGGCTCACGATCGATTCCATCATCCAGAGTCCAAGACCCTGCCCGCGATGCTCGGCCGAAATGAAGACATCGGCAGCGTCGGCCGTGGTCACGAGATCGGTGACGACCCGAGCACAGCCGGCCATGTCTTCAGGACCATAAAGCCCAAACGGCACGGCAGAACCGAGCCACGAGCCGAGAACCTGCTCATGAGTGCGATCCGTTGCCCAATATGAGGACCGAATCCAGGCTGAAACTTGGTCCATGTCGAGGCGCTCTCGATTGGTGTCCAGTTGGTACTCGCCACGGGTCCAAATCACGATTGCAAATCCTCCTGAACTGATCGTAGCGTCAGCTTCATCGAACCGGTTATGCTCCGATGCATGAACAACAGCCATCCTATTCGAATCGTGGGCATCGTTGGCGCCGGACAATTGGCGCGAATGACGATCCAGGCCGCGATCCCACTCGCGGTTCCAATTGTGCTGCTGGCTGACCGGGCTGACGATGGAGCCGCACTCGTCTCCTCCAATGTCAGCATCGGCTCGCCGAACGATTTTGCCGCATTGCACGAGTTTTCCAAGCGCTGCGATGTGATGACCTTCGACCACGAGTTGGTTCCGTTCGAGTATCTTGAATGGCTTGGGGCCGCCGGCCGCACGCTCTATCCATCGGCGGCGACGATGTCGCTCGCGCAGAACAAGCGTCTTCAGCGAGAGCGTTTCGCCGAAGCCGGTTTGCCGGTGCCGCCATTTGCCACGGTTTTAAACTCCGACGATTTGCTCGAATTCGCGCGATCGCATGGCTGGCCGGCGGTGCTCAAAGCCGTGAGAGGCGGCTATGATGGTCGTGGCGTTTGGATCATCGATAACGAACCGACCGGAATCGAACTTGTCAACAACCTTCTGGCCGAACGCGTCGAATTGCTCGCGGAGCAGTGGGTGCCGATCGAGCGAGAGGTTGCGATTCTCGTCGCACGGCGCCAGAACGGTGAGACCACGGTTTTTCCGCTCGTCGAAACCGTTCAGGTCGACGGCATGTGCCGCGAGGTGATCGCGCCGGCTGACGTCGAACCCAGCATTGCCGATGAAGCGCACCGAATTGCTGAAGTCGTCGCCCAAATCTCCGGGGTGGTCGGTATTCTTGCCGTCGAGCTCTTCGTGTCCGCCGGCAAGGTGCTGGTTAACGAGATCGCGACCAGACCGCACAACTCCGGGCACTACACGATCGAGGGTTGTGTTACCTCTCAATTCGAGCAGCATCTGCGGGCGATTCTGGACTGGCCGCTCGGTTCGACCGAATTAACCGCGCCTGCCGTTGTGACCGTCAATATCGTCGGCGATGCGGACGGTTCCGACCCGGCAGCGCGATTAAACGACGCACTTGAAGTCGACGGAGCTCATATGCATCTCTACGGCAAGGGTCCACGTGCCGGACGAAAGCTAGGCCACGTCACCGTTTGTGGCGACGATGCGGAGAGCGTACGTGCCAGGGCCAATCTGGCTGCCGCCCTGCTGAACGGCCGCGCCCACGTGGGGGTTGCACGATGACTCAGAGGGCTCCTATCGTCGGTGTGATCATGGGCAGCGACTCGGATCTCCCAGTCATGCGGCCCGCGGTCGACGCGCTAAGAGAATTTGACATCCCGAATGAAGTTCGGATTCTTTCGGCCCACCGCACGCCCGATGAGATGCTGGAATACGCTCGGGCCGCGGCGAATCGCGGGTTGAAAATCATCATCGCGGGAGCCGGGGGAGCGGCGCACCTGCCGGGGATGGTCGCTGCGGCGACCGCGCTCCCGGTCATCGGTGTGCCAGTGCCGATCACGCAACTTGCCGGAATCGACGCTCTCTTGTCGATCGTGCAAATGCCCGCCGGTGTGCCCGTGGCGACGGTCGCGATCGGCAACGCCCGCAATGCCGGTCTGCTCGCGGTTCGTATTCTGGCGGCCTCTGATTCGGAGCTGCTGCAGAAAATGGAGCAGTTTCAGCGGGATCTCGCGGAGACCGTGCGGGCAAAGGACGCCAAGGTTCAGGCGGAGCTCGAGTAACGACGGCCCCGTCCCCATGCCGTCCCCATGCCGTCCCCATACCCAGAGGAGAAGTGGTGCGTCGCCTTAGTCGTTCGCCCCAACAAGAACCGGTTCAGGCTGAACGCCAACAGTTTTCACGGCGCCGTTGAGGGGAAGGGTGCGCTGTGCGCCTTCCGGCAGAGTTTGAACGGCCGCGCCGATGAACTCGCGGAAGATCGGATGCGGTCGCGTTGGACGGCTTCGGAACTCCGGATGGAACTGGACACCGACAAAGAACGGGTGACCGCGCAGTTCCATGATTTCGACGAGGCGACCGTCTGGCGAAACACCGCTCGCGATGAAGCCGGACGCGGCTAGTTGCTCACGATAGTTGTTGTTGACCTCGAAGCGATGGCGATGACGCTCATTCACCGGGCTGTCGCCGTAGGCGCGAGCGGCGATTGTGCCTGGCTCGATCTGGCAGGGCCAGAGACCCAGACGCATTGTTCCGCCCATGTCGACGCCTCGTTGGTCGGGCATGATGTCGATTACTGGATGCGGAGATGTGCCATCGATCTCGGTCGAATTGGCGAAACTAAATCCCGCGAGATCGCGAGCGATCTCGATCACGGCCATGTGCAGTCCGTAGCAAATGCCGAAATAGGGAATGCCATGCTCGCGGGCGAAACGCACCGCTGCGATCTTGCCTTCGGTTCCGCGCGGTCCAAAACCAGGGCCAACCAGAACACCTGAAACGCGGCGGAGTACTCGCTCCATCTCCTCGATGTCGGTCGTTTCGGAGTTGACCCATTCGATCTCGACATCGACGTTGTGCGCAAGTCCGGCGTGGGTAAGCGATTCCGCAATGCTCATGTAAGAATCGTGCAGATCAACGTACTTGCCGACGAGTGCGATCCGGATCGAATGCTTTGGCGCCCTGATCCGTTCAACGAGAGAACGCCATTCGGAGAGATCGGCTGCATGACCGTCGATTCCGAGGTGGCGCGCGATGTACTCGCCGAGCCCGGAATCCTCGAGGAGAAGCGGCACTTCGTAGATCGTGGCGGCCGTTTGCATGGCGACCACTGCTTCCGCATCGACATCGCAGAAGAGCGCGATCTTCTCTCGGACTTCTTCCGAAATCTCCGAATCGGCACGGCAAATGAGCACATCCGGTTGAATACCGAGTGAGCGGAGCTCTCGCACGCTCTGTTGAGTCGGCTTGGTCTTCAATTCTCCAGTGCTGATTTTCGGGAGAAGGGTCACGTGAATGAACATCACATTCGCGCGTCCAACTTCCCGGCGCATCTGGCGAATCGCTTCGAGGAAGGCCTGGCCTTCGATGTCGCCGACCGTTCCGCCGACCTCGACGATGACGACCTCGGATGAGTGCTGCCTGGAGGCAAGCAGAATACGGTGCTTGATCTCGTTGGTGATGTGCGGAATGACCTGTATGGTGCCGCCGAGGTAGTCGCCTCGGCGCTCCTTGGCGATCACTTCCGAATAGACCTGACCGGTGGTCACGTTCGAGGCGCGCGAGAGGTTCTCGTCAATGAAGCGCTCGTAATGACCAAGATCGAGATCGGTTTCGGCGCCGTCGTCGGTAACGAAGACCTCGCCGTGCTGGTACGGCGACATCGTGCCAGGGTCGACATTCAGATAGGGATCGAGTTTCATGATCGAAACGCTGACGCCCCGGCTCTTGATCACCCGGCCCAACGATGCCGTTGTGATTCCCTTGCCCACTGACGAAGCTACGCCGCCGGTCACGAAGATGTACTTGGGCATCTGAACCTCCCTCAAAGGCCCTGGCGTGCCGGCACATCCTTTGCCGCCACGCGAACCGGTGTGCCGCTCGTCAAGTGCGGCTTCCCCTTACATGTCGTCATCAACGGGCAAGCTTCGAGCTTGATGATGTCCCTAACGCTTCGCTGGCTCACTCTCAGGCGTGAGCACGACGAGCCGCAATGTGTCCGTCAGTTCGGATTGACGGAGCGTGAACTTCTCTTCGGGCTCCGGAACCGGCACGCCAAGCGACTTACAGAATCGACCGAGCTCGCCGAGGTTTCGATCACCAATTGGCGTTGCATATTGCAATGGAATGACGAGTTTTGGCCCAATCTGACTGATGACTTCCGCCGCCTGTTCCGGGCTAATGATGTCGCCGCCGCCGGCGGGGACAAGAAGGACGTCACAGTCCTCGAGCGCTTCTGCCTGCTCACTATTGAGCGGATGACCGAGGTCCCCGAGGTGACCGATCTTCATGCCCTCGACCTCGAACAGGAAGATCGTGTTGTAGCCTCGATCTCTGCCCTGATTCGTGTCGTGATAGGTGCGAATCCCGGTAATGAAGACCTCATGCATCTCGTATTCGCCGGGACCGCGCACGACCTGGAAGTCCGGTTTGACCGCCGCCAGATTCGTATGTCCGGGGTGCTCATGCGAGATGGTGACGATGTCGGCCGTTTGTTTGGTCATTGCGTACCCGGTGATCTTGTCGACCGGGTCCGTCAGGATAACGGCCTCTTTCGCCTTGATACGAATGCAGTTGTGACCGAAAAAGCGGAATTCCGCCATAAATAAAGCTACCCATCGACCACACCCGGCGGCGACGCCGAATGCGATCAGCAACGAGAAAACGCGCGCCGACATCCAGCGCGTGCATATTCGCTAATGTGCCAATGGGGCTTCCGCGATTCGCGGTCGAGGGAGACGATTTGCTCGTCCCTGTTTTTCAGTGCCTCTCTTACTATACCACGGCAGATGCATGACGACTAGATGAAATCCGCGAATACCCGAACAAATGAGTCACAAAAATGCGGACAGCGGAATTGGATTCCGAGCCCCGAATCAGTCAAGCTCTTCTGCCTCCTCTTCGCCGCCAACTAGCTGATCGAGCACCTGTTTGATCACACCGTAGCCGTAACCGCGGCGGGCCAGAAACGCTCCTAGTCGCCGTTTCATGACCGGCTCTTCTAGACTCCGGTACGACCGCAGCTTTGCCCGCGCGATCTCGATGGCGCCGGTCAACTCATCGATTCCGGCATCGTCGATCGCGTTCGCGACGGTTTCTTGCTCGACACCTTTTGAGCGTAGTTCCTGTTCAAGAAGACGTCGGCCGCGGGGACGGTTGCTATCGCGGTTCTCCACCCAAAACCGGGCAAACGCCTCATCGTCAACGTACTTCCAGTCGCGGAGCCGGGCGATCACGCGATCAATGGTCTCTTCGTCGTATTCCTTCTTCCGCAACCGCAGATGGATTTCCTTTACCGATCGCGGACGGACGGTGAGCAGTCGAATCGCGGCGTCGGTCGCCTTCGCGGTTTCGTCGAGCTCCTGTAGGTCCGCGATCTCCTGGAGCGTCAGCACTCGATCCTTGCGGAGCTTGCGCTCGGCCACCACCGACAATGGCAAGCCGAATGCAAACACGCCGTCCAGGAACACATTTACGCGCTCTGGATTTCGCTTCTGCCGTTCGATTGCAGTGATTCGTTGTGCCGATCCGGTCATGTCCGGGGCTCCGCAATGTTCTTGCCGTGAGGCTACCCTATCGCCAGCAAAGCCGGCGTGCAACTACGCGGAGCTCAACGGATCTGGGGCTGCAAACTCTCTTTGATTTGCTTGTCATGGCACGAGGGATTCGCGAACCGCCCGTAAACATGTCGAATGATCTTCGCCGCGCCTAATAGGGAATGATCTCCGGGCTGGGGCCCGCTGCAGCGCAAATTGGACAACCGCCTTCGGGAAAGGCCTCGTAGTGGGTGTTGAGGATCCCAGTCACCGGATGACCGGCAATACTGGGGTCCGCCGCGTTCCAAAGCGTGCCAATACCGAGTATGGTGGCCCCGAGTTGATCGATTGTTTGGGCAAAACGAGTCATCGTCACGCCGGTCATGACCAGATTGTCGACCAAGATCACACGTTTGCCCGCGATGTGCTCCTTGAGATGCTCGGCGATCGTGATGCTGCCGTCCGCGGACGGTGTGGCGTACACGACTTTCGCGCGAGGCTCCAGGAAGTAGCCGACCCACTGCGCGAGTCCGGCTCCCCAAATTGATGGCGACGCGACGGCGCCGGCATGATCGGTGAAATAGCGCTTGGCAAGCACATAGCCGAGATGACTGGCGACCGTTGGGTCCGCAAGCAGCATGTCGCGATCGAGAAGGCCTGCGCTGTGGCGACCAGAGCGGAACGCGAAGTGACCCTCGCGGAGTAGTCCATCTCGCCGGAGTCCGCTCAATAGTGTCGGGTCAATCATCGGCATCCGCTGACTTTCTTTGTACGCCACCTAGCCGGCAACCTGTGCTGAAGCCGCGGTGGTCCGCGGTGGAATCCCGCGCAAGCATACATCGGGCCGAGCGTGTGGGGAGTTGCAGTCCGTGGGATCAGGCAATAGCCCTTGACGCTATGCGGGAGAGAGTTCTCCGTTACGATTGAAGATGGCGCGACTGAGCGCTGCCCCGCGATCATGCTTCGCGGCTCTGCTCAAGCGATCGAGGCTCTCTCGATCGAGACGGAATCGTTCGGCCGCCGCGGCCTGACCGGCCGCCGCATGGGTTGCCTCGATGAGCAATTCACCATCGCTCTCGACGATCCGAACGGAGTGCAGCCCGCGAATATCGAGCCAGGCTCCTATGACTCTTAGCGCTTCTTGGTAACCGCCCTGAAGGGCCTCGTTCTGTTTCATCATTACTCCCAACGCCAATGGCGCAATGGGTTTCGAGGCGAGTCGTCGCCTTCGACCTCGGGCTGATGTCCCGCTTCGCAACTGGCGCTTGAATCGACCCGGCTGTCGCCGGCGACAAGGTGCTCGACTTTGTTCGCCAATTGCTCCAACCGTTTAGCGAGTGATTCAATCCCGGCTACGTTCTGGCGGGTCGAGTGGACGTTCCGATCTTGCGAGGGCATCGCGGGCCTACCCCAAGGCGTAGCGATCGATCAGCGGGATCGATCGAAACGAATTACGAAATGCCGTTGACGATCATCATCAATGCGGCCACGATTACGATCCCAAGCGCAACGGTTTTCAGGACCGAACCCGCGATGACCGAAAGTCGAAACTCTGATTCCTCACGACGACCATACTCTCCACCGATCCTCACCTCGTCCTGCAGGGCCACCTTCGATCGTCTCCGTGGACCACCGCGCGCTGACGCGCCGGCGGGACTGATCCGGCTTCAACACTCCTGGTATAGGCCGTTCTTCCTATGACCTTAAGGCTACTCTGGTTGGGAGAATCGTCCATGACCGGATCGTCCTATGGAATCGGGAGTTTGCGCCCGCGTCCAAAGTACGAACGTCTTGCTGGATGCCTGTCTACGCCGAACGCGAGGCGAGGGTGTCAATCAACGAGGCCAGCGCGGCATGGGAGGAGCCGAGTCGCTGCCCGCATGCGGCGTCGAGCGCGGTTCTCGCGTCTTCGTGATATGAGTGAGCCCGCTGCTCTACTAATGCTCGAATGTTGTGGCGGTCGAGGAGGTCCAGTACGCGGCTCGTGCCACGCTCATCAATCTCCGGTTGCTGATAGATTCGATCGAGCTCTTGGGTTGTCTCCTCATCGACCGCCGTTCGAAGTAGCAATAGCGGAAGGCTTTGTTTCTTCCGCCGGATATCGTCAGATTTGGCCTTGCCTGTCTCGGCGGTGTGACCCCAGACTCCAAGCAAGTCATCCTGGACCTGAAAGCCGAGCCCGAGGGCGCGTCCGAACCGGCCGAATTGCTCCGCATTCTCTTCGCCGGCATTGCCAAGCAACGCGCCGGCCCAGGCGGCATATTGCACGATCGCCGCGGTTTTGCCACCGATCATCTGCAAGTATTCGCCGGGCGAGACGTCCTGCCGCCGCTCAAAATCGAGATCGAGGACTTGGCCAGCGACGATTTCGATCGTCATCCGGTCGAATGCATCCGCGAGTCGAAGCGTCAGTTCGGCAGGCGCGTTCCCGGTGCGAAGCCGAAATAGCGCTATGTGGGCGGTGGCAAAGAGCGCATCCCCGGCATTGATCGCCTGGGAATTGCCCCAGATCGACCAAACGGTCGGGCGGTGACGACGCCTTGGACTGTGATCTTGAATGTCGTCGTGGATGAGGGTGAAGTTGTGCAACAATTCGATTGCGGCGGCGAGCGGTGCGGCATCTTGAGGCGCTCCACCGGCCGCGGCACAACAGAGCAAGGCAACGAGCGGTCGAACCCGCTTGCCCTTATCTGTTTCGCCGTGAGCCAGATCCTCGAATTGGCGATCCGCCCAGCCCAAGTGATACCGGCTCATTCCGTTCAGAAGTGACGCGGGACCGTCAAGCGCGTGCATCGCCGCGATCATGTGCGGGCCGATGAGCCCCTCGAGGTCGATCGTTGACTCATGTTCGAATCGAGCGGATGTTGTCGCATGCACGGAAGTCACGGGTTACTCCAATGGTCTTGGCCGCGGCCGAACTGTTCGAGCCTTGCACTGCACAAGCTTACCGGTTTCTCGCGCCAACGGTCCGGTTTTGCACGCTCCGTACGTCCGTGGCAAGGCGGCTGTCGTAGACTGTGTGTAACGTGCGTGCCTTGTCATACGGAACGTGCATCGGCGGCATCCTATTGGATCGAGCTGCCGAACTTGACAAACGATTGAAACGGAGTTCATCGAATGGGCGGCTGGGGACTGTACATCATCTTCATGTTGCCGGGATTGCTCTTTTCCCTCTGGGCTCAAAGCCGGGTGAAGGGCGCCTACAACAAATACAGCAACGTTCGAAACGAGCGCGGTCTGACCGGCGCACAGGCAGCTCGTTTAGTACTTGATTCGAACGGCCTCACCGATGTTCCGATCGAAGCCGTGCCCGGACAACTAACTGACCATTACGATCCACGCGGGAGAATCCTGCGGTTGTCTCAAGGCGTCTTCGGAGTGCAGTCGATCGCGGCGATCGGTATCGCTGCCCACGAAGCCGGGCACGCGATTCAACACGCTCGCGGCTATTCGCCGCTGAAGGCGCGAACAGCGATTGTGCCCGTGGTCAACATTGGGTCGAAGCTCGGATTTGTCGTCTTGTTCATCGGTTTGATCCTTAACGCCACCGGCCTGGCTTGGGCGGGCGTTGCGCTCTTTGCCCTGACTACGGTCTTTGCGTTCATCACGTTGCCGGTCGAATTCGACGCCTCGAACCGCGCCAAGCAAGCGCTGATCAGCGTTGGTCTCGTCGATGGCGGTGTCGGCGGCGGATCCGAAAGCAAAGCAGTCGCGTCGGTCCTCAATGCGGCGGCCTGGACCTACATCGCCGGTTTCACGGCTTCATTGCTGCAGTTGCTTTACTACGTTTCGCTGGTCAGCGGCAGTTCACGCCGCAATTAGGCGACCGTCAACTCAAATGCTGCTCGAATGTCTCCTACATGCCGCTTGTTGTGATTGAAGATTCTGGAATCCCAGGATTCCTGGAGCGATTCGGTCACCAAGGAGTCGATGAGCTTCAGATCGCTGAGCACCTTGGCGATGACCACATCGTGAGCGCGGAACGAGCCATCGGCGACGCGAACAGCGATGCCGACCGCGTGCTCCGGGACCCCAACGCAGAGGAGACCTTCCGCGCCGCTCTTTGCGACCAGCCTACCGCCTGACAACTTCATAAGATCGGTGTCGAGCCGGCCAGTTTGACCGCCCACATTCTCCGGATGCGCCGTCATCGCCGCGCGTAGACGATTCAATGCGACCGCGTGTGCGCGGCCTGCACCGACTGGTGAACGCTCCGACGCGGACAGGGTGGCAAATGACCGAGCCATCGCCGCGATCGAGAGTCCGAACGTGGGCAGGCCGCATCCGTCCGTGCCCATATGGATTTCACCTTCATCGACACGGCAAACCTCGGCGATAAGTCCTTTAATCGTGTGCTGTAGCGGATGCTCAGGCTCGAGATAGGTGTCGATCGGGTAGCCGAGTTGAATCGAGGCCGCAAGTATGCCCGTGTGCTTGCCCGAGCAATCGCACTGAAGCGGGGAACGGGGTTTTTGCCCGGAAAGGATGAGGGCCATCTCGTCCTGGTCGATCGGCAGCGGGATGCCGCATTGGAGCGCATGATCGTCGAGACCCAATTTCGACAGCATCGCGAGCACCTGGTTTTGATGGAAAGCTTCGGCGCTGTGCGAGGCGCAACAGAGCGCGAGCTCGGCAGGAGTGAACTGAAAACGATCGGCCGCACCGCTTTCGACCAGCGGGATCGCCTGGAACGGCTTAGCGGATGACCGGAAGAGCGCAAATGTCTCTGGCTTGCCGGACCAGGCAACGAGATCGCCGGCCACACTGGCAACTACCACCGTTCCTTCATGCACGCTCTCGACCGCGCCCGCGCGCGTCACTTCGACCAATCTCGACGTCACCCACTACCCCTTCTCATTTCAAATCGTGATTGCTCGCGACCGGTGATCCTACCGCATGCGATTCAGTCTCGCTCGATGGTTGATGTTGAATCCTCGACGATCATGGTTTCGGCGAAATGAGGCACGGGAAAGACGATGATGACGTGCATTTCGGTTGTGCCGGTGTTACGAAAGCCATGAATTGGGCCTGTCGGGAAGAACACAGATGACCTTGGAACGATCCCGATCCGATCGCCGTCGATCGTCGCTTCACCCGTCCCGGTCAAGAACATCAGTGCCTCTTCGCATGGATGAGAATGAAGAAGCACGCGATCTCCGGGCTGAAGCCACTGTTGCCCGAGAACAATCGAATCAGAACCGACCGCGGAGGTCACGATGTGCTGCGACGGTAGACCGCTGGGACTTGGAACAATTGGAAGTTCGGCGTGGACAAGAAACGCGCCGTTCATAGGCATCCTCCGGGGATCACGCTCACGCGGACGACTCTGGACGGCAGTCTATCCCACATAACCACCCGATCAATCGAAACCAGCAGGAACGTGAGCTCGTTAACTGAAGAGAACGAGCCGACGATCGCGTCCGAGGAGTGTTCCATGACCGATTCATTACTGAAGCTTCCGATGAGCCGGCGGCGTGCAGTTTCAACATTGGCAGCGGCGGGGGTATTGCTCTTGCCCGGTTCTCGGCATGCGCTTTCGGCGCCGATCGAATCAACCGACCGAACCGGCACCGCTCAGTCGCCGACACGATACTTCCCCGAAACCGGGCACAATCTGAAAGGTCCGTTTCTGACACGATGGACAAGCGCCGGCGGGGAGGCGGTGCTCGGCATTCCGCTAAGTGAGGATCGTTACGCCGAGGGAATCGGCGTTGTGCAAACGTTTCAGGCCGTGACCCTTATCTACGATCCGGCTCTGCCGTCGCCGTGGGATGTTCAGGCGCAACATTTGCCAAGCTCTGTTCGGAACACGCTTGCCCCAAGCTCCGCGCGCAAGAAGGTGACCGGCTGCAGCGCCGGCAAAAGCGATTGTCAGTTCTTCGAAAAGTCCGGCCACACGATCTCGGGACGTATCGCGAATTTCTGGAACACCAACGGCGATCTCCCGATCTTCGGACTGCCGATGACCGAACCGTTCAAAGAAATTGTGTCCGGTTTCACGCTCCAGGTTTTCGAACGTGCGGTGCTCGAGGACCGTGGCTCGTCGGGAGTCACGCTCAGGCACATCGCCGCCGAGCTCGCTGCCAGTGATGGACTTCTTGGAGATCCTTCGTTCCTGCCGGCGCCTCCGACCGGCGGCGCGACCCAGCTCGTGAAATCCGAGGAAGGACTGCGGCTTCGGAGCGGACCGAGTCTCGAGTCAGAGATCATCGCCTTGCTGCCTGACAATGCCGAATTCATCGCCGCGGCAGGAGAAGATGGAGACTGGGTGGGGGGCTACATCGACGGCTTCTCGGGATGGGTCTCGGCCGACTTCCTCAAGTCTCCGCCCAAACTGCAAACGATCTCCGTCGCCGATTGGAATCCGTCGATCTGGCAGGGCGCAGCGCTTGGTGAGACCAACGTTCGCGCAGAACCCACGACCAAGTCCGATATCGTGACCGTGCTTTCCTACGGAGACGAAGTGACGGTCAGCGATTGGGTGAAGGGCGAGGAGGTCTTCACTGGAGCGAACCTCTGGGCCAAGGTCGGAACGAACAAGTACATCTATGCGAGAAATATCGGCCGCAATGCGCCGGTGCAGGCACCTCCGACTCCTGCCGATGCGCCGGCGCAAGGCCGCTGGATCGACGTTCATTTGACGCAGCAGCTCATGACCGCCTATGAGGGTCGAGATATCGCGAGAGTCGCGGTCACGACGACCGGCATGGCTGGGTGGGAAACGCCGCCGGGGTTCTACTCGATTTTGGCCCGCGTGCCGAATGAAACGATGGACAGCGGAGCAATCGGCGCGGAGCATTTTTACAAGCTCGAGGATGTGCTCTTTACCCAGTACTTCACCAACCGGGGACACGCGATCCACTTTGCCTGGTGGCGCACTCCTGAGACGATTGGACGGCCAGGCAGTCACGGCTGCCTAAATCTGTTGCTGGACGATTCGCAGTTTTTCTGGGAGTGGGCTGGAGTTGGAACGGCGGTGCTTGTTCGGACAGCATAGAGAGCAGATCCTGTTGATTCGCGGATAAATTGGTCGATAGGCGGTGCTTTTCGCGCTCGCCGGCGGGTGTCAGCCACGTCCCAAATCTAGGCCAACCTTGACAAATCGCCCGCAAGTTCTTCATGCTGCCGGTAAATGCGTCCGTTCTGATTCGCATCCGCGGTCTGCGCCAGGGTATTAGCGGCGCATCGTCATGCGGTGTGCGAACTATTCATCGGCGCCACCGCGAGGATCACCGAGGACACCATGAGCTCCAGGTACTGGCGTCGTGATAGCCACGAGGAGGAACCGGCGGAGTGGTAGCTGCGCCTCGGCGCTCCGGGCACCAATCCAGATCACGCGACGATCGTCCACCCGATTTGACGTTGCGCTGGTTGCCGCGCTGATGCCGCGCGCGACTCCGGCACGAGGCGGTTCCCGGGGCGATCGAGCGGCTGAGGGGCCGCGGCCCTTTTCGCGGGAATGGTTGCAGTTGTCGCCAGAGCAGCAGCAGCCTCCGATGCGACGTGCGCCCAATTTGCCCGCCTGGTTTCCGTCGGATCGAGTTTTGTCCGGAATTCTCGTGCTGCTACTTGTGCTGTTCACCGTAGCGTTCAACGGTGGTCCCACTCTGGGGACGAATGCATTCATCGCGGCTCCGACGAAAGCGAGCGATGAATTGGCGGACGTCACAGGAACCCAAGAAGTTATCGTCGCGCCTCCTTCAGCCACCGCGGAACAGGTGCCGACGACAACTTCGGACGCCGCGCCAACCCAGACAGCTGCAGTACCGGCGATCACCGTTTCACCGCCCACCCTGGCCACGGATTCAAGAGCGTTACTCCCCAAGTACAGAATCGTCTCCTATTACGGGCATCCGGCTGACGTGAACATGGGGATCCTCGGACAACTCGAAATGGTTGATCTGCTTGCCCAGTTGCGCGACGAGGCACAAGCATACGAGCTCGCGGATCCAGACCGGCCGGTGATGCCGGCGTTCGAGGTGATTGCATCGGTCGCCCAAAATTGGCCGGCCGACGACGACACCTATCTCCTGCACACGGATGAAGCGACAATTCAGAAGTATGTCGATTTCGCGCGAGAGAACGGCATCATTCTGATTCTCGATCTCCAAATCGGACACAGCACGATTCCCGAAGAGATCGAGCGGGTGAGCAAGTGGCTCGTCGAGCCGTTTGTTCACATCGCGCTTGATTCAGAGTTCGCGATGCAGGAGGGCGGATTGCCAGGGACCGACTACGGTTCGCTCGACGCCTCGGACATCGCGGTTGCACAACAGCTGCTGGCCGAGATCGTGGTTGCCAACAATCTTCCGCCGAAGCTGCTCATCGTGCACAGATTTACCGAGGGTATGGTCACGAACGCTGATCAGGTTGAGCAAGTCACCGGCGTTCAAACAGTGATCGACTTCGACGGTTTTGGTGATCCGGCAAGCAAGATCGAGGGCTACGATCTCTTCTTGGAACCGGGACTGGCTGAATTTGCTGGCATCAAACTCTTTTACGAAAAGGACGCTCCACTCATGCAGCCGTACGATGTCGTTGAGCTCGACCGGCCACCGGATGTTGTGATCTACCAGTAACCGTCACCGCTTTCGTGAGCGAAGAGGCCGAATTCAAGTTCCAGGCGAGCGGGTTTTTGGTTGGGGACTCATCGGAGCAAGCACGATTGCCCGCTCGTATATGATCCGGGCAATCAATTCGCAGCCAAATTGCCGGGTGGTCGCGATCACAAGCTCCGACCCCGATCGGGGTCGCGAATTCGCTGAAGCGAACGCGATCCCGCGCTTCTATGACTCAGTGTCACAGCTACTTGCCGACCCACAGATCGACGCCGTGTACATCAGCACGACCAATGAGCTCCACGAACCGCAGACGTTAGCAGCAGCGGCGGCGAGTAAGCATGTGCTTTGCGAGAAGCCGCTCGCGCTGACGCTCGAGGGTGCAAAAGGAATGGTCGCCGCCTGCGAGCAAGCAGGTGTGATCATGGCGACCAATCATCACCTCCGCAACGCGGTCACCCATCGCAAGTTGCGGGAGCTGATCGCGAACGGGGCGGTCGGGACGCCGCTCGCCGCCCGGGTTTTTCACGCGGTCTACCTTCCGGAGCTTCTGCAGGGATGGAGAATCAACAGCGCTGAATCGGGCGGCGGCGTGATTCTCGACATAACGGTGCATGATGCGGACACCTTGCGCTTTGTGCTGGACGACGAGCCGGTCGAAGTCACGGCGATGACAGCCGGGCAGGGGATGGCGCATGTGGGAATCGCGGATGCGGTCATGGGCGTGATCCGTTTCCGGACTGGAGTGATAGCGCAATTCCACGACGCGTTCACGATCAAGCACACGCATACGGGATTCGAGATCCACGGCTCGGAAGGCTCGTTGCTCGCCCGCGACGTGATGACTCAGGAGCCGAAAGGCGAGATCGTGCTGCGCCGGGGTGCCAGCGAAGAGCGGATCGAGACCGAGGTGCCTGAAGATCTCTACACTCGTTCCGTCCGGAACTTTACC
>CAYJPA010000018.1:66368-71965 GCA_964371945.1 uncultured Sphaerobacteraceae bacterium
GATCGAGACCGAGGTGCCTGAAGATCTCTACACTCGTTCCGTCCGGAACTTTACCGCGGCGATGAGCGGAACCGGCAGCCCATCGGCTACCGGTTATGACGGAGTCCGCTCTCTGGCTGTTGCCTTGGCGGTTGTCGAGTCGGCTCGTACTGCACGAACTGCGAATGTGCCGTATTAGCTCACTAGAGTCGAATACCAACTTCGATATGTTAGTAGAGAAGTAAACGACGGTGTCGATCGCAGAAACGAAAGTCGTCGCATCGGGTGTATTGCATTCCTCGTGAAAACATACTTTAATGCCCGAATCTATCGCAAGATTAGTACCGACGGAGATCACCGGAGGCGGTCATGCTAGTTAAGCTGCTGGTTGTAACACTATCGGTTCTCGGTTGGAGCGAACCGAGGTTTGATTCCTATTCTAAGAGTCCGTATGTGCAAGTTAATTTTGAGTCGGTCCAAAGCGACTCGGAAATCTTTGAAGTCGGAACTGTCGCTGAAACGCGAGCCGGCGCAATCCTTCGAGGCGCACCCTCTGAGACTGGCGTTAGCCGCGCCGTATTCCTAGCGGGCGTGGGCCTAACAGTTATCGGCGAAGTTGTTGATTCGGGCGGAGTTGTTTGGGTTCCAGTGAGCGACGGAAATGGAACAGATGGCTGGGTCAAATCTGGCGAGCTTATCGTTACGCAATCAGCTCCAGCGAGTGTGAGCAAAAGCGTTCCCATGTTTCGAGGGAATTTGTCCCGCACTGGCGAGATGGCCGGCCCTGGTCCAAATCCAAACTCCGACGTACAAGAAATGTGGCGATTCTCGACAGGGGGCGCCGTTCTCTCGTCGCCAGCTGTTGTTGATGGGGTTTTGTTCGTAGGCAGTGATGACGGAAACGTTTATTCTGTCGACGCTTTGACCGGTACAGAACGGTGGCGTTTTGCCACTGAGGGAGCGGTATTTTCTTCTCCAGCCGTAGCAAACCAAATGGTTTATATTGGAAGTTCTGATGATAACGTTTATGCGCTTGACGCGGAGACCGGCGGTGAACGGTGGCGGTTTAATGTTGGAAATGATGTGCTTTCGTCGCCTGCGGTTGCCGACGATATGGTTTTTGTTAGCAGTCATGGCGGTGTCTTGTACGCGATTGACGCGCTGACAGGAGTATCCCGTTGGGAGCAAGCGTGCAATGGTGCAGGCGCTGATCTGATAACGTCTTCGCCAACACTGGCGGACGGGGCGATTTACGCGGGGACCGATTGGGGCACGGATGGTGTGTTATGTGCTAAAGACCCAGCCACTGGTGACGGACTTGGGAGTCAAGTTTTTGCTATGGGGATTACTTCCACATTGGTGGTGTCTAACAGCAATGTTTTTGTCGCAGCAAAAGACGGATTGGTCGCAATGATAAACCCGGCGCAATACTTTCCTGTATGGCAAACAAGCCTCGGAAACGTAATTTTCTCATCACCTGCTTTATCCGAGGGAATAATATACTTAGGCTGTGACAATTATGTATTTGCAGTTGATGGTGGGAGTGGGGAGGTAATTTGGGATTTTGCAACGCAAGGTCAAGTGGACTCATCACCGGCCATTGCTGATGGTGTCCTTTATATTGGCAGCGAGGATGGCAATCTCTACGCACTGGACGCACAAAACGGAACAGAGCTCTGGAGGTTTTCGGCGTCTGGTGGCATTTTCTCTTCGCCAGCTGTTGTGGATGGCGTCGTTTACTTCGGGAGCAGAGACGGCTATATCTACGCCATTGGCAATGTCTGATGCTATTGTGGGCGAAAATTGGCGTTTACTAAGGGCAGATGCAATCTAGCTTGTAGAGTATTACAGCGTTTGCTTCTAGTCAATCGACAATTCTTTCCCGCCATCAAGAACAATCCGGGATAATCGGCCTGTTTTCAGATAACTTCTGAAACACGGGCATTTCCTTCAGATCACAAACGGCGCTCCGGTCGCTCTACGTCCAGGGTCCACTTCTGCGCATTAATCGCGGTTGACAATGAAAGCGCGCGGATTAAGATGGCAATCTAAATTAGACCTTGCCGGAAACAAAGTTGATGTCGAGGGTGCCCCGTGCTGAACGCCAAACATCTAATCGGAAATGTTCTTGCGGCGGCAGTCATTCTAAGTAGTTGTTCGTGCGTTCACGCGAACGACGACTGCGATCCATCCAGACTCGAGGTGGTTTTCGAAGTCGACCCCTATGAGGGACAGATCGTGACAGCCGTCGATCTTGATAGCGTCCAAAAAACAATGGAAGTGCGATTGAAAGATTTGGGTAGCGACAATCCAAATGTCGCCGTCCGAGGTAACAATCAGTTTGTGGTTAGTCTGCAGTCCGAACGAGACTCGGACACAATCGTACGAGTGCTTCAGTCAACCGGACTACTTGAGATCATCAATCCGAATGGTCAGTTCCTTCCTCAGAATCTCTACGTCGCGACCAGTCTCAATGAGGTCGGCGGAGTTGCTTCGACCGCGGATCCCTCGGCGAGCGAGACCATTTATGAAACGATCATTGTCAGCGACGACATCGAGGACGTATTCACAACCACGAATCAACTTGGAGCGTCGGTTGTCGGTTTTGAACTCAGTGACGACGCGGCTGACCGTTTCTACAAATTTACCAGCGAGAATCTTGGCCGGCCTATGTCGATTGTGTTCGACAAACAAGTGATCTCTTCGCCCACAATCAATGGAGCGATCTCGGAACAAGGAATCATCGAAGGCATTCCTGAAGAAGAGATTGATCGATTCATCACGATGATCGAATTCGGACCTCTGGCAGTGCCCCTTCAGGTTGTTCAGTCACAGATCATTGATGGCACTTGTGACAACGGGGATGAATTCCTTGGGTCCGATATCTCAGTTGGTTCAATCGTTATCGTGAATGACGACAGCGTTCCGCTTCGAGCAGCGCCATCGACAGATGCTCTCATTGTGGCGAGGTTATCAGAAAGGGCCCGACTCAGCGTCATTGCTCCTGCTGAGCTTGCAGAGGGATTCGTATGGTGGCCAGTCAAGGAGTCGCTGACGGGCACGATCGGGTACGTACGCTCGGAATCCATAGACCTCGTGGATTCCTAATTCGGGAGCAACTCAACGAGCGCAACAGTTCCGCCTTGGCATAGGGACGATCACGGGCGGTATCCATGGGAACAGAATCGGTGCTAAGGCGAGGTGATGCTGGGCAAAGCCGTCTCGACAGCCGTCGTTCCTCGGCAAAAAGTCGATCGGTGATTGCGTACACTTGCTCGAAATGTCGAGCAACGATCCACTTCCGCTGAATACCTGACCGAGGGCGACGATGCCGCAGGGTAAAGTCCTCTCGCTTGCCGATGCCGCGCGCCAAATCCCGGACGGCGCCACGGTCACGGTGAGCTCATCCAGCGGTCTTGGTTGCCCTGATGCAACGCTCCGCGCGATCGGCGAGCGCTTCCTAGCCGAGGGCGGCCCGCGAAACTTGACCACCATTCATCCCATCGCCGCCGGCGACATGTATGGGATCGACGGGATCGACCACATTGCTCGTGCAGGACTGCTCAAGCGCGTAATCGCCGGTTCGTATCCAAGCGGGCCATCGTCGATACCGTCGCCCAAGATATGGCAAATGATCTATGCCAACGAGGCCGAGGCGTACAACATTCCAAGCGGCATACTCTTTCATATGCACTCCGATGCGGCCGCGGGACTTCCCGGGGTCTTGACGAAAGCCGGGATGGACACACTTGTCGATCCCAGGCGAACCGGCGGCCGGATGAACGACGTCACGAACCAAGACATCGTCAAAGTCGTGGAGCTCGATGGCGATGAATGGCTCCACTTCAGGGCAATTCCGGTCGATGTCGCAATCATCAGAGGCACAACCGCCGATGAGCAGGGCAAACTTTCGATGGAGCACGAGGGCGCATACCTCGGTGCGATGGAACAGGCGCTGGCGGCTGGGAACAACGGCGGGATCGTGATCGCGCGGGTCAAGTGAGTGACTGCGGCCGGATCGATACCAGCGCAGGAAGTGCGCGTGCCCGGGATTTTTGTCGATCACATCGTCGTCGAGCCCAACCAAATGCAAACCACGCAAACGCAGTTCGACCCGGCGATCAGCGGCGAGGTGTGTGAGCCGCTCAGCACCTTCGAGCCGGTGGCGCGAGGCGCCGACAAGATCATCGCACGCAGGGCCGCGCTTGAGACTCGTGCGGGTGAAGCGGTCACTCTGAGATTCGGCATTTCAGCGCTAGTGCCCCGGATTCTGCTCGAAGAAGGGCCCACGGAAGCGGTGATCTGGGCAATCGAGCAGGGTGCGGTCGGCGGCGTGCCGCTGCTGGGCTTTGCGTTTGGGTGCGCGGCGAACGCGCGGGTGATCGTGCCGTCACCGCGGCAGTTCACGTACTTACAAGGCGGAGGATTTGATCGCGCGTTTCTGTCATTCATGCAGATCGACGCGGACAGCAGCGTAAACGTTTCCAAATTGGCGGCGAAGCCGCATGTCACGGCGGGACTTGGCGGCTTCATCGACATCACCGCCAAAGCCTGGAACAACGTCTTCGCGGGCTACATGACCGCGGGTGGACGAGAGCTCAAGATCGAATACGGCCGGCCGACGATTGTCAAAGAGGGCAGGAACCGCGAGTTCGTGCCGGAGTTGGAGCAGGTCACCTTGAGCGGCAGGATGGCCCGGGAGCGCGGTCAAAACGTGGTTTACGTTGCCTGTACGGCTTCGGAACCGCGTTCAAGCATGGTGGAGACAGACGCTTCCTGGAATGCACCGAACGTTGCGCCGATTTCTACATCAAACGGACGCCGTCAAATGGGGTGCCACTAAACAATTGGGAAGAATCGGATCCGAAACGCCGATGGGAGAGCTCCGCGGCTGCAATTGCCGCAAGCGGTCTTCTGCAACTTTCCGAACTGAGCAAGGATCGGGCGCGAAAAGTCCACTATCGCGACTACGCTCACACGATCCTCGACACGCTGCTCTCGACGGAGTTTTTCGGCCTCGGTGTTTCCGCTTGGGAGGGCATTCTTCGACACGGCGGCTACCACGGACGGCTGGGTTTTGGCGTGGACGAGAGCGTGATGCAGGGTGAGCACTTCTTCTGCGAAGCGCTCAATAAGTTGTTGGGTGCGGATGCGTTGGGGTGAGACGGGATTCGCCCCCGCCAAAAGGATCGAATGGTAACGATGCGATCCCCCCGACATCCTCCTCATCGGCTCGGGCACGGGCGGCGGAACGCTGGCGAGAGCGTTGGCCGGCTCCGATACCGTGTGCTCATTCTGGAACGGGGCGATTACTTGCCGCGTGAGCCTGGGAATTGGAGTCCGGAGGCCGTCTTCGGCAAAAACCGGTTCAAGACTGAACAGGTCTGGGAAAGCGCGGCAGGCGATGAATCCGGCGCTCACGATCGGTGCGCAGGCGATCCGTGTCGCTGAGAAACCGTCCGGTCGCAAGAACGCTGGTTAGGTCTGCTGCCAACTGGACTTGGCGCGAGCCGGGAACAATGCGCAATACTCAGGCGCCGGTCTCGCCGGATTGAATCCCCGCAACGTTGCTCCAAGTTTCCGGAGATCAGATGTCAGTCGGTCACTCGCCAACTAAG
>CAYJPA010000019.1:0-71720 GCA_964371945.1 uncultured Sphaerobacteraceae bacterium
GAGGTCACCCTGACCACGGCTGCGGCGCCCTGAGAGACGACGATTTTCGTAGGAAAGCCAATTGATGGTTGATTTGGGGTCAATTTCGAAGGGGCGTACGGCGTACGCCCACGTTTTCTACTCGCACGGCTCATTGCATCACGCGTGCTGGTCTGCAAGATCGGGCGTATTCCATACGCCGGTACGAAGGTTTGCGACGCTCTATCTGCAAGTGATGTCGGTGTTTTGAAGATGTCTTGAATGCGACTACGACGCCAACGTCTTGATGACCGCCACCGTCAACGCCGCCGCGCGTTTCCCGACTTCGGCCACCGGGAAATCGGTGAAGCCCTCGATGTCGCTGGCTTGAAGGTATTCGTTATTCGAGATGTCTTTGATGGTTAGGAAGGGAATCGAATGGAGAGCGGCGATCTGGGCAATCGCGGCGGCCTCCATGTCCTCGCAGAGCGATTGATGGCGAGTGTGCAGCAAGTCCAGCCGCTCGATTGCCTGGGTCCAGATGTCGGCAGAAGCGACCACGCCACTGTGAACGATTGGGTCGCGTCTCGGCGTATTGCGAGGCCAAAAGAGATCAGCCGGCCATGGATCGACGCGGAAGCCTGATGCGACCGATTGCGCTTTGGCGAGCAATTGCGAGTCCGAGCTCAGCTCCGGGGAATCCATTCGCTCGCCGGCGACATCGTGGGCAAATCCAGAGTAGCGCTCGCTCCCGTCTTTCAAGATTTGCATGGCGCTGTGGTGAACGACTCGTTCGCCGATCACCACGTCACCGGGCATGATCTCGCGGCGGTGAGCGCCGGAGCAGCCGTAGTTCAGAATGATACGCGGCTCGAACTCGGCGATCAGCCGCTCGGTTCCGGCGGCGGCATTGATCAACCCCATACCAGATTGCAGCGCGACGACCTCGACCCCGCCCAAATCGAGATGACGAAATGTCCAGGGTCCGCGCTCGCACGTTGATGCCGGGGGAAACGACCTGAGCGCGTGGATGAGCTCCGCTTCCATCGCCACCACAAGGCCGATCGGACCCGAATTTGATGATGAATTGAACATGCTGGATGGACTCCGATTAGCGAACAAGTGCGAGCGCGACGCTGATTCCGAGCACGCCGAGCACGACGAACGAGAGCAGTCCGTATCGCCGGTCGCCGGCTCTGAGGAAGCCGATCGCAACAACGACGACGGTAACGAGCGGCGTCATCATCATCGCCAGGATCGCGAGATCGATGATTCCGCTGGCATTGCCGTCCAGGATTTCAGGTAAAACCCTGCCGAATGAATCGACTTCAGTCTGCAGCGATTCGCGCTTGGCGGCCGCGACGGCCAAACCCAACACCAACAGTGCCGCGCCAACGCGAAAACCGGTAGTGAGCGCCTTGATCGCGGCCGCATAGACTGGCGCGAGCTCCTCATCGCGCTCCTGGCGCGCTTCGATCGACTCGCTCATTTTTGCCCCGGCAGGGTGATATCGGCAGCCTTCAGCAATAACGAAATCCCGAGGTACAGCAGGATCATGGTGAAGAGCAACGTCAGGCTGTGTGCTTTGACGCGCCTGGTAAGCCGGGAACCAGCCTGTGAACCCAGAAAGATCCCGATCATTGCCGGCACGACGACGGTGGGATCAATCTTCTCGCGGGAGTAGTAGACGAATGCGGTTGCGATCGCCGTGATCCCGACCATGAACGAGCTTGTGCCCGCCGCGGCTTTGACCGGCACCCGCATGAAGAGGTTCATGGCAGGAACCTGGATCACGCCGCCTCCGACGCCGAGCATACCGGAGAGCATGCCCGCAAAACCGCTCATTCCGAGTCCGGCTTTGACCTGTTCGGGGACATAGCTAACAGTCTGTTTCGTGGCCGGATCGACATAGCTCGCCTTGAGTCCCCATTCATCCGGGGTGTCTTCACCGGTGTTGGGGGCGGCGGCGGCCCGCTTGAGGAGCATCGATGTCGCGGCGTAGAGCAGCACCAACCCGAAGATCAGGTTGAGGGCGCGTTCTGGTGCCCACACGCCGACGATCGCCCCAATCAGAGCGCCGGACGCCATGGTGACCTGCAAGAGCATCGCCAGGCGCAGATTGGTGAAGCGGCTGGTGAGATGGATGGAGGAGCCGACGACTGAATTGGTGACAACCGCGATCGCGCTCGCCCCGATTGCAATCTTTTGATCGACGCCGAAGAAGAGGGTAAAGATCGGAACCAGAAAGACGCCGCCGCCGAGACCGAGCATGGATCCGACGATGGCCGCGGCCGCGGAAACCACGCCCAGCTCGATGAACCTCGTGATATCCAACGGCTTCCTTTCCGGTCGATCTGGGCGGATCTCGAACTTGGTCTATTTTCGCATGTTCGAATTGAAGCGCATGCCGGCCGCGATCTTTTCGGCGGCGGCGACGATCGGAAAGTGGAGATTGCAGCGAGGACCTGTCGGGAAGATCGAGGCATCCACCACGCGCAGCCCTCGTACCCCGTGAACCCGGGCTTCATGGTCGACGACGGCCATCGGATCGTTCGCGGGGCCCATCTTGCATGAACTGGAGGGATGAAAGGTCGTGCCCGCTTTGGCTCGGATTAGAGCTTTCAGTTCATCCCGATCCGACCAGGTGAGCGCTTTTTCGGGTGAGACGGTGACGACATCGGCGAGCGGCGAGTCCGTTGCCAGCTTTCGCGCCAATTCGAGTCCATCGCACATTGCTTCGAGATCGCGCGGATCACTGAAGTAGTTGTGATCGATATCAAGCTGCGCATCAGGATCGGACGAGGTAAGCCGGACTCGACCCTGGGAGCGCGCGTCTTGCAGCGAAACCGACAGCCAAAGTGTCCAGCCCTCGGCCGGGTCGTCGCATGATTGACCTTGGTAAATGTGGAAGTCAATTTCGTCGCTGGCCTGGGAGCTTCTCGCCTTGATCATCACGGGCATGAACGTGCGGGCCGGTGGAGTTTGCTCCGGTGCAACGAAGACGTTGCCAAATCCCATCATCGGATGATCCCGCAGGTTTTCGCCGGCGCCGGGAAGATCGGCGACAACGGCGATGCCGACCTCTCTGAGATGACTTGACGGACCGATGCCCGAGCGAAGGAGAATCGCGGGCGAGCCGTAGGCGCCGGAGGAGATCACGATCTCATCGGCCGTGATGACTTCGCCGTTTGCAAGCAGCACACTTTTGGCGTGCCCGTGAGCAACCACCACTCGATCGACCAGTGTGTTCGGGCGGATTTCGAGATTGTCCCGGTCTCGCGCCGGCGCGAGATACGTGAATGCCGCATTCATTCGCGACCCGTCCGCGACATTCTTTGGTGTCGGGCCGACCCCTGGAATCTGGCCCGGCTCGGCATTGAGATCGTCGACATACGGCATGCCAAGTCGCATGGCGGACTCGATCAGCAGGTGATCGACCGGGGTCAGATCACGTTTACAGGCGCGAGAGACCGGTACGGGGCCGGTTGAACCATGCAGCGGCCCTCCGATGGAATCTTTTTCGGCTCGTTGAAAGTGCTGCTGTAGGTCCGCGAACGCCCAGCCGGGATTGCCCGTCGTGGCCCAACCGTCGTAGTCGGCAGCGGATCCCCGAAGCCAAATGCACCCGTTGATGGTTGAGGTCCCACCGACCACCCGACCTCTCGGCAGACCCAGCACGCTTTCGCGATCACCGATCGCGTTCGCGTAGCTCCAGGGATGCGAGTCGGTCGGAACCGTCGTCCAGTCTTTCAGTTCCGCCGGCCAGTCGGCGACATTCGATCCGTAATCGGGACCTGCTTCGAGCAGCAGAACCTTGATTCCTGGATCCTCGGAAAGTCTGGACGCGAGAACACAGCCGGCGGGACCGGCACCGACGACAATGACATCGAATTCCGATTCTTCAGTCACGACGTGCTCCACTCATTCATCTGACGCCGAGAGACGAGTTTGCGGCTCAAGGCGAGTCCAACCGCGGCCGCTCGCGAGTGAACGCCGGATTTTACCGGGGATGTTCGCCACGTGGGTGCCGGCAGTGCGTGGACTGATGAACAGTGCAGTCCCGATGTGATCGTTGCACTTTCCCTCAACCAGCAACCGCGGCACATCTCGCTCTCTTGAGGAGAGTCCGAACGGATCGGATTGTGTCTCGCCAGTTGCCGTGGCCGCAACGTCGATCGCGGCAACCGCGGTCGCGATCGTCACCGCATCTGCAAGTGGGAGCGACCTGCCCGCGGCAAACTCCGCGTCGGACGAGACCTGGTCGAGGGCGGCAAACGCGAACTCGGCCGCATCCTCTTCCCGAATCGTCGGCCGAGTGACCCGGGCTCCGATGAATGTGCGGGCGGCGACAGTTGTCCCCAACAGCCGTGCGCCAACGCGTGCACTCCCGTACGCAACGGCGATTGTTGCGATCGCTGTTAGGCAATCGAGCGTTGAGTAAATGTCACCCTGCTCATCGAACTCGGCAAGGGTTTGTTGGAAGTGCTTCATCGCTTCCCGCTGATCATCGTCGAGGATCTCGTTTTCCGCGAACAGCCCATGAACTCAAGCATGCGGCCATTCGAAACCGTACTCCTTGTAGTAAGCCAGGGAAGCACTGAGTCGCTCTCTCGCAACCGCGGGGTCGTTCTGCTTCATCGCGATCAGGGACCACAATGTCTCCGGCACAGTCCGCCGAAGAACGATTCCGATTTCTGGCAGAAGCGAATCGGCTTCCGCGGCAAGTGCCTCCAGTGAGGCCGCGTTATTGCGTTGCGAAGCCACGAGTCCGAGAAACCAGAGCGACTCAACGATTGCCGTCTTGTCGTCGAGCGCCCGGCCGATTGCGAGAGCTTGTTCCTGGAAGAGTCCCACGAGCTCAACATCGCCTGAGAACCAGGCATTGACCCCGAGCGCTGTCACCGCGCCGCGTCGCTCGTGACCCGCCTCTTCAGGCGCGGCCGCGAGCGCGCGATTCAGCCACCGCGTTTCTTCCTGGAGATATTCATGAACATCCCAGAACCGAACCATCGATCCCGCGAGCCAAAGAGCAAGACGAGCCCGGTCAGAACCGATTTCATCTCCGTCCAATAGCCATGTCAAGGCAGCCCGCACATTGTGGAGCTCCGGCGACAGGAGTTTCAAAGAAGAGGACTCTTCTGGCCCGTACCCAAACGATGCGACACGCTCGGAGAGCTCGGCAAAGAATGTGGCGTGGGCGTCGCGAACCCTATCCGATTCGCCGGAAGATTCGAGATGCTCGAATGCGAATTCGCGAATGGTCTCGAGCATTCTGAATCGCGGTTCGCCGTCGAGCACACCCTCTTGCACCAGCAGTGAGTGGTCGACCAGCGAGGCCATGATATCGAGTGTGTCGAATTCGCCAGTTTGCTTTACGTCGCGATCAATCGCATCGATCGCATCCAGCGCTGCTCCGCCCGCGAAGACCGAAAGCCGGCGAAAGAGCGATTGCTCCTCCGTAGTCAGCAGATCGTAGCTCCAGGCGATCGCGTCACGAAGCGTCTGTTCTCGCTGTGGAACGTCGCGAGGTCCCGATGTGAGCAGTTGTAGGCGCCCGGTCAGGCGGGAAAGCAGTGCCTTGGGCGACATGAGCTTCACCCGCGCGGCAGCAAGCTCGATCGCCAGCGGCAGACCGTCTAATCGCGAGCAAATCTGAACGATGCCGGACGCGTTGGTCTCATTCATCGAAAACGAGGCGTTCGCGGCCGACGCACGTGCCAGGAAGAGCGCGATTGCCGGCGAGGATTCGACCTCCGAAAGCGGTTACCCGCGATCCCACTTTGCGATCCGCAACGGGGCGAGGGGGAATTCCTGCTCGGCGGAGAGACGCGGCGCCCGTCTACTGGTGGCGAGAATGAAAAGGTCGGGGCTGCCGTTCAGCAGTCTTGCAACGTCGAGCGAAGCTCCGAGCAGATGCTCCAGGTTGTCCAGTACGAGGTGCAGCCGGCGTCCTCGGATTGCCTCGACCACGCGGTCGACAGGATCGCCCTCGGTTTGCGCGACAACGCCCAGAGTATGTGCGACGGTCGGAATGACCAACGTTGCGGCGGCGACCGGGGCAAGTGCTGCGAGCACGCCTCGTTCCGGGAAGAGCGCGGACCCGTTGAGCTCCGCCAGGACAGCGAGCGCGAATCTGGTTTTTCCAACCCCGCCGGGACCAGTGATCGTGACAAGCGAGCGGCCGCCGCGGATAAGCCCCGTGATCGAGGCGATCTCATCCGCCCGCCCAAAGGGGCCGCCGAACGGATATTGTGGAACGGAAGGCATAGCGACTGGTTGGGCGAGCTCTTCTCCGGAATGCCGAGCGCTGGCAGCGGCATGACTCATTCTGCTCTCTCCGCTAATAGCCAGTGGAAGCGCCGACGAGGGAGCAGTGTTGCGCAACAGGTTGGACAAATTGGCGATCCTCCGGGCGCGAAAGATCACCACCGGACGGGTTTCCGGGTCCCACTTTGGGCGTCTTCCTACTTCGTTTGCACACACAACTTCCGGGTGCCTTCAAGAATGCCTGTCATAATGAATCGTGAGAGCGCTGCTCCCTGACCAGGCACACCGCGCGCTCGTCGAAGAGCAGGGCGGGAGCGTTTGAGGCTACCGCCTGTGGTCCCGGCTGGAGCTCACCGGGCCAGGTCAATTGCAGTCGTCGATCCCCGGCGAATGAGTCCGTGCAGACCGTGTGGAGGATTGGAAATGAGCGTTTTTGACGCGGTTCGCACGGTTCTGGCCGTGCGGAGTTACAAATCCGAGCCGATTCCAGCTCCGAGCGTTCGCCGGATCGTGGATGCCGCGCATCTGACCGCGAGCGCCCGCAACCGGCAACCCTGGCACTTCATTGTTGTCGATGAGCCGGCCACGCTTGTTCGGCTCGGCGAGTTGTCGAAAACGGGTCCCTACGTCGCCGGGGCGCCGCTCGCGATCGTCGTCGCGGTCGAGCGCGGATCGAAGTGGGCGCCCTCTGACGCCAGCCGTGCGATTCAATCGATGGTGCTGACGGCCTGGGACGAGGGTATCGGATCGAATCTGGTCGGCGCTTCCGGGGCCGGTGAGATCGGCGCGCTGCTTGGCTTGCCAGAATCGCTCGAGGTCTTCGCGATCATTCCGTTCGGGTATCCGATTCAAGCGACTGGCAAGGGCGAAAAAGAGCGCAAGCCGTTCAACGAGGTTGTTTCGCACGGCCGTTTCGGCGTGCCGCTGAGGTAATTGCAGCAGACGAGCCGCCGGCCGGAGGCTGACGGCCCGTCATTGCGAACCGGTTCTTTAGCTAAGAAACCCGATTCCAGTTGGCGATGTTCCAGTAAAGGGCGTCGAACGGTCCTCCCGCGATGTTCTCTTTGTTCAGCGTCTTGGCAATTCCGTACTTTTCGGACGCCCGTTGCAGGATCGGAATTACGACGAAATCGTTGACCACGGTGTCGTTCATCTGAATAAAGAGCTCATTGGCCCGTTCAGGGTCAGTCTCCAGGGTTGCTTCGTCGTAGAGCGCGTCGAGCTCCGGATTGTTGTACCGGGCCTCGTTGCGCTGCGTCCATCCATTCTCTTTTTGGGCGATATTCTCGCCGTTATGGCTGACCCAGAGCAAGAAATAGGAAAGCGGATAGGGCCCGGCTGGACTCCAGGCGTACTCGTGGAGGTCCCAATACATGTGATAGAGCGTTTGTTCGTTGCCTTCCGCGGTGTCGAAGAAAATGCCGGCATCGATCTGCAATAGCTCGACCTCGAAGCCCATTTGTTCCCAACCTTGTTTGACCACCGCCTGGTTTTGCTGGCGAACCGCGCTGACGGATGTGGCGTACTGGAGTTTGAGCTGCACGCCGTCCTTCGAGCGCACGCCGCCGTCGAGCACCCAGCCGGCGGAATCCAGGAGCGCGTTCCCCTTTTCGATATTGAACTCCCATGTCGTATTTGGGGAAGTAGCACCGGCGATGCCGAGGAGGATGTTCGAAGTCGGCGGTTCGCCCGGAGGCCCGAAGTAGAGCTGCTCTGAGATCGATTGGCGGTCAATTCCGAGCGCGAGCGCCTCTCGCACTGCTTTGTCGGTCAGGAACGGGTGCGGAGTTTGCCATTGCGATCTTTGACCGTCTACTTCTTTGTTGGGATCCGAAAAGTTGAGAGTCAGGTACTCGACCGCGGTGCCGGGAATGACCACAATATCCCCTTCGCCGCCTTCAGCTTGCTTCCTAAGCACACCGGGATCGACCAGCAGATTCCAGGCGAAATCCCACTCGCCGGTTTGCAGAACGGCGGTCGCGGCAGTCGCGGCATCTCCCCCGCCTTTGAGGCTGACGGTCTCAAAGAAGGGCTTATTCGGCTCGCGATAGTTCTGGTTGATCGAGTACTGAACCGAGTCACCGACCGCAAACGAATCGACCACATATGGACCAGTGCCGATTGGGCTGAGTGAGAAGGTGTTGTTGGCATCACCGCCGGCCGAGAGGACGTGCTCCGGCAGGATACCCCCGCTCTGGGACGAAGCAAAATAGGTGAACCAACCAAGTTGAGGATTTGTGAACGCGATCTTGACCGTCAGATCGTCGACTGCCTCGACTGAGGAAATTGCACTGTAGAGGGCGAGGTTGCCAGAAAGATTTGCCGGATCCGTCACCCATTTCCAGGTGAATACGACATCGTTTGCGGTGAATGGCTCGCCATCGCTCCAGACGACACCCTCAAGCAAGTTGTAGGTCACTGACTTCAGATCGTCGGACAACAGACCATTCTCTTTTGAAGGGACCTCCTTCACCAAGCACGGTAGCGGCGTCCCATCTTCAAGAAAGTGGATCAGCGGTTCGGTGACCAGGCACGACGCGAGTTGGTCTTTGAAGCTGCCGGCAAGGTGCATGTTGAGCGTCGTGGGCGCCTGCCACTGCAGGAGCTTCAGCGCTCCGCCTGCACCGCGCGTTTGCCCTTCTGTTCCGGACGATGGAGCAACCGCGGGCGAGATCGAGTCCTTTGTCGCGTCCTGAGCCGAGACGCTGGACTGCTGCAAAATGCTGAGAATGAGCGGAGATGCGGCGCCAGCCGCGGCAGCTTGTTGAATGAACGAGCGGCGCGATATTCGCCCCGCCTGTAGGTCCAGATAAATCTGGTGGAGTCTGCCGCGTTCGGACATGCGAATTCCTTTCGGTGCAACGAACGACAGGAGCGCGGTTGCTCGAGCGTGATCCGAATATTACGATGTTACGAACGACTTTTCGATGAACTAATCAAGTGAAATCGATGTTCAATGTAAAACCGGCACTTGGCGCAAATTGAAGTCTGATGCGCACGCAAAACTACCCGCCAACATACGTCACGAGCGGAACGAAATTCGGTGATCGCCATTCGCCTGGGAGCACACTCAAGTGTGGCGATGCCACCCGCCCAAGCCTCGACTGACATGGCATTCGATTACGTGTCGTAGCCGCGTCAAGGCGCAGCCGCTCTGGTCGATTTTCGGCTGATTCTTGCGTTCGACGCGCTCGCTCAAGTGTTCGTCAGTGATGCCGCCTATACAGTTCTGGCCGCGATCATTCCGCTCACATTCTTCGCCTACGTTCACAGTTAGGGTGCGACACCCGGCAAACGTTTACTCGGACTCATGATCACCTTTGCCGAGGGAAATCCCCCGGGTCTGCGCCGTGCAACCGTCCGAAGTACATTCAGCTTGATCTCAAGCATACTGGTCTCAATAAGCGAACCCGTGCTCCACGCGTTTGTCGTCTTTCAGATCTTCGACCTGCGCTCCATGAATTGGAATGACCGAGGTCAAACCCTCCAAGACAGCCTGGCGGGCGCCTTCGAGATTCGCGTCTTGTTTTCACTCGCCCCATAAATCTCGATCTCGATCGGCGTGGGATTGAACCAGGTGCGTGCCGGCTTGTCGTCCGAGCAAGAGGGCACCGCAATCAAGAGATCGCGTTCAGCACCCAACGGGATCGAATCTCGGGGTTTCGACAACGGCGCCCGCACCTCCATCCTGCCATCTTCATGAACCACCATTTGTTGAAAGATGTTGAACGGTATCGGCAGTTGGGCGCCGGCCACACCGTGGGGTGCAAGCGCCGCGAGCAGATTGTCATGACAGTTCGGGTGGTTCTCCTGCCCATAAACGCGCAGACACAGCTCTGGCCGGCGCCAGGCGTTGAGCATGTCGTGCCGCCCGACGTCGTCCGCGACGATCGTCAGCAGCTCTTCGCCGTTCCCGGCGTGGAGACCATGACCGGTCGTGACGTAGAGCGTTCGCGCAACATCCCTCGTCTGATCGGTCGAAAACCGCAACGACCGATCCTGATACGTGAACGCCACGAAGTCCGCGGCCTGCTCCCCCTCGACATCGATCACCCGAACCAATTCGCCGGCGCTCACCGTGAACGCGCGCCCAGACTGTTTAGGAATTCGGATTTTCGAATGCGCATTGCCTAGTTCAAGACTCGAGGTCGCGGCTGGCGGCTCCATTTACTTCACCTTGGACAAATGCGCCGGGCACACCTCATTGCCGATCAGGTTCAGACGAGGCGCGAGCGGACGACCCAGAGCGTTGACATGTTCGCTCGCCTGATGCGACACTCGATAAGCTGGAGATCGAACCGGCGCTTTAACAATTGAGATGCAGTGTCATTGGGTGCCGTTGCTCCAGTTGTTCAGCCGGAGCGGGGTTCACAAGGGGAAGCCGGTGAGATGCCGGCGCTGTCGCGCAACTGTATCGTCGCCGTGCGTGTGCACGAGCGGCGGAGCCAGATCGCCTGCCGATGACCGCGTCCAGTTCCCTTCGCTGACAGGGGGAGGACTATGTTCACCGCTCCATCCGGATCGCAATCGAACCCGGCACGAGGCCGGTCAACCGCCCGCCCGCTCTCACGAGAGCGGGTTTTTTGTTTGCCGTGGGTGTCGCGGCGTGTCGTAACGCCGGCTTCGCCGTTGCTTGTCGCCCTCATGGCGCTATTGACGTTTGCCTCTCCCGGTGCCGCATTCCAGGAGGCGCCCGAGGCAAAAGAAGCCGTCACAAAATCGACCTCCTGGTTGCTGTCGCAGCAGGCGGACGATGGCGGATTTGTCGGCTTTTCCGGCGAATCGGATCCTAGCATCACCTCGGACGCGATCATCGCGCTGGCCGCGGCAAGAGCAGCCGGAATCGAGGTCGATCTCGATTCGGCATTCGCTTTCCTGACGTCCGGCGATGTCGCGCTTGTCTACGCCCAAACAGGCGCTGGCCAGGCCGCGAAACTGGTGCTCGCTGCCGCGGCGGCGGGAGCGGACCCACGAAACGTCAACGGGGTCGATCCGCTCAGTCTCGCGGTCGCGGGGCTCGACGAGACAACTGGGCTCTACGGCACCGGCGTTTATGACCATTCGCTGGTCATGCTGGCGATTGCGGCGGCCGGCGACGATATCCCGGATGCCGCGGCCGAAACGCTGATCGACTACCAAATCGACGATGGATCGTGGGCCTTCGACGGATCGGACATTCGCGGCGCCGGGGATACCAATACCACCGCCGCCGCGATTATGGCCCTCGTTGCGGCGGGCGCAACCGGCGCGCCGGAAATCGACAACGCGCTCAGCTATCTCGAGTCAGCGCAGGTTGAAGGTGGCGGATTTCCGTATCAGCCTGGCGATGGGGCAGTCGCGGATGCGAATTCGACCGGAATCGTGATTCAGGCGCTGATTGCGGCCGGTGAAGATCCATCCTCCGAAAGTTGGAGCAACGCCACGGCCGCGCTGCTCACGTTCCAGAACGAAAGTGGGTCGTTCAGCTATATGGCAGAGCCAGCTGACGACAATCTGTACGCGACGGTTCAGGCGATTCCGGCTGCCGCAGGCGTCACGCTTCCAGTTGTCGCTGACGAGTCCGAACAAGTCGCATCGCCGATTGCGGCCTAGGCGAATCTGATGATGATGCCGGGGTGCCGCTGCCTTCACGCGATCGTCGCATTGGCCGCGTTGCTCGTGGTCACGCTCGGGCATGGTTGGAGCGACGCCTCGGCCGCAACGATCAATTACGCGGGTGTCGTCGTTCGCCATGGCGACGGACAAATGGCGTACGCCTACATTGGATTCGAGGAAGCGGAGATCAACGGAATCGAGTTGCTGAAGCGATCCGGACTCGATGTCGTCACCGTTTCATTCGGCGGTCTTGGCGAGGGCGTCTGTTCAATCGACGAGCACGGCTGCCCGTCGACCGACTGTCGCAAACGCGTCTGTCAGGGACCCAAGCCGGACGATCCCTTTTGGCAGTACTTCCGCCAGGCAACGGCCGGAGGGGGCGATTGGACGGCCATGGCGCTCGGCGGCAGCGGCGCCAAGGTTCACAATGGAGACATCGATGGCTGGTCTTGGACGGGCACAACAGCCCAACTGCCGCCCCTAATCCTGGCTGAGGTCGCTCAGAGAGCCGGGTACAACGGCACATCGGCTGCCGGTTCGCCGGCGTCGATGCCAGTGGCCGTCTTTCGTCGCGAGGGTGTGGTTGCGACATCAGATGACGGTCAAAGCACCGCTGTCTATGCAGCGGCTGCCGGAGTTCTACTCCTCAGCGTCATTGCGATGTTTGCGTTGACGCGATTCCGCGCTCGTCGAGCGATCGAATCCTGATGAACGGCCGCCGGCACCAACAGCTCGATCCGCGAGCATGGCTCGCCTGGGGGCTCGCGGCGGGCATGCCGGCGCTGTTAGGACGCAATCCCTGGCCGCTGCTCGCCGTATTGGTTGCTGTCATTGGCGTTCGTCTTGCCTGGGCTGACCGGATGACCGGTGGCCGATCGTGGGGTCTCTTTCTGCGGATTGCGTTGATCTTCGCGGCGATCGGCGTGGTCTTCAACGTGTTGACGGTTTGCGCCGGCGATCACGTCATCGCCACGCTGCCGGGCGAACTGCCGTTGATCGGTGGCGAGATTTCGCTCAATGCCGCAATCTATGGATTATTGAGCGGGCTCGCGCTCGTGCTGCTGGTGATGATCGGTTCAACACTGGCGGCGGTTCTCGACTGGTCGGCGATTGTACGCTTGCTGCCGGAATCGCTGACTTCGATCGCGGTCGCCGGATCGATCGCATTCGCGTTTGTGCCTCAAACCGCGGTTGCGTACCGCGAGATTCGGGAGGCGCAGTCCGCGCGCGGTCACCGCATCCGCGGCGCTCGCGATCTCTTGCCCATTCTTGTTCCGATGATCGGATCCGGGCTCGAACGGGCGATCACCCTCGCCGAGGCGCTGGAATCGAGGGCTTTCGGTGCTCCCGCCTCTCCGTTGCGCGATGCTCGAACCTGGACTCGCTATCTCGGGGCCTGTGCACTCGCATCGGCAACGATCGCAATCTACCTTCTGGTCTCAGGACGGACGGCCGCCGCGTTTGCTGCAACTGGAATTGCCGTCTTCACGCTGTTTCTTTTTGTAAGGACAGGCGAAGGATCAGTGATGCATCGGACGAGCTACCGATTGCCAGTCTGGCGACGGGCTGATACCGCGGTCGTGGCAGGCTCCGCGATTGCGCTTCTGGCGACGACCGTCACGCTGGAAACCTCTTCTTCAGCGCTCCGTTACGAACCCTATCCCCATTTGAATCTGCCGATGGTCAGCATTCCGCTGCTCATTGGGCTGCTCGCGCTGCTCGTGCCTGCATTCGTTTCTCCAATGCCGGAACGAATAGTGGACACTCAGTCGTGAGCGTGCGCGATTCGATCCGAACCAGCGGGGTTTCATTCGACGACGTCTCGTTTGCGTACGCTGGCTCACCCGACCCGGTCTTGCGAAATCTCGACTGGGAGATCGAGGAAGGGGAGTTCGTCGTCGTCGCCGGCGAATCGGGCAGCGGTAAATCGACACTCCTTCGCTGCTTCAACGGGTTGGTGCCGCACTTCTCAGGCGGGCGGTTCGGTGGCGCCGTCCATGTAAGTGGATTCGACACCCGCCGCTTTGGTCCGCGCGTGCTGAGCGCGGCGGTCGGATTTGTGTTCCAGGACCCTGACGCGCAGCGCGTCACGGCGATCGTCGAGGACGAGCTCGCGTTCGGCATGGAACAGCTCGGCGTACCGGGATTGACGATGCGAAAACGCATCGAGGAAGTGCTCGATCTCCTCGGCATCGCGGACTTGCGCGATCGCGAGATGGAGACGCTCTCGGGCGGCGAACGGCAGCGGGTGGCGGTCGCGGCGGCATTGACGATGCAGCCCCGGATTCTTGTGCTTGATGAGCCGACGAGTCAGCTCGATCCATGGGGCGCTGATGATGTCGTCTCCGCTTTGGAACGGCTCAATCAGGATCTGGGACTAACCGTCATTATGGCGGAGCACCGCCTCGAGCGAGTCATTGCGCCGGCGGACCGGTTGAGCGTACTGGGCTCGGGCGGTGCGCTGGTCGACGGGACCCCGCGGGACGTTTTGCCGCAGCTCGATGCGGAGATGCTGCCCCCAGTCGCCCGTCTTGCTCGCTCGCTCGAATGGGTTCCCCTTCCTCTCACGATCAAAGAGGGCCGCGTGATCGTCCGGCGCACTGGTGCCGCCCCGGCTTCGCCGTCTCATGCGCCTGGTTCTCCTGGTGGAAGACCGGCGATTCTGCTTGCGGGCGTTCACGCGACCTACGGCCGGCGGGTTGTTCTCCGGGATTTTTCGGCGGAGATTCGTCCCGGCGAAGTCGTTGCGCTCATGGGTCGCAACGGATCCGGCAAGACGACCTTGCTGCGCACGATTATGGGTTTCCACCGTGCCGATCGCGGCCGGGTCGAGGTCGACGGCGTCGATGTCGATCGAAGCGATCCGTCCGTTATCGCGCGACGCGTCGGCTACCTTCCTCAACGTCCAGGCGCGATCCTCTTCAGCGAGACGGTTCGTGATGAGCTCGCGTTCACCCTGAAGTATCAGAATGGCGCTGGTCGCGACCCAGACGAGCTCATGGCGGAGCTAAGCCTCTCTGGACTGCACGATCGCAACCCGCGCGACCTGAGCGCGGGCGAGCAAGAGCGGGCGGCGCTCGCGGCGGTTTTAGTCGCCGATCCCCGCGTGCTCTTGCTCGACGAGCCGACTCGGGGCATGGATTACCGGCGCAAGCGAGCGCTCGCGGATTTCATCAGTCGTCGCCGACATGAAGGGGTTGCCACGATTCTGGCGACTCATGACGTAGAGCTGGTCGCGGAGTGCGCGACGCGGGTCGTTCTCCTCGGGGCGGGCGAGATCGTGGCCGACGGAACGCCCCGCGAAGTGCTTTCGGGCTCCCTCTCTTACTCGACCCAAATGAACAAGCTCTTTGGCGACGGATTCCTGACGGTCGAGGATGTCGTGCGGGGAATGCAGATCGCGAATCGAGGGATCACCAGCAGGTGAGACCCGGTGCTAGACTGCCCGGTAATCGCCAGACGCGACGATCACAACCGAAGAACGAGGTGCCAAAATGCTTGCCGGTTTGCGAAAGGATTACTCACTCGCGGGTCTGACCGAGGAAGACCTCGATCCCGATCCTTTAAAACAATTCCAGCTCTGGTTTGAGCAGGCCCAGGCTGCCATGGGCCACGAGCCGAACGCCATGACAGTCGCGACGGCTACGGCGGGAGGTGAACCGTCGGCTAGGATATTGCTGCTCAAAGGACTGGACTACGGATTTCTTTTTTATACCAACTACTTAAGCCAAAAAGGTCAGCATCTTGGCGAGAACCCGCGTGCGGAACTGCTCTTCTATTGGCCCGAGCTGGAGCGCCAAGTTCGAGTCAATGGTTCGGTCGAGCAAATCGCTCGGGAGATGACCGAAGCGTATTACCGCTCGCGGCCGCGCGGGAGTCAGATCGGCGCGGCGGTCTCGCCCCAGAGCTCTGTGATCGATTCGCGCGGGGTCATCGAGGACGCCTACGCTCGATTCGAGAACGAGTTGGGCGAGCGAGAACCTGAGCTGCCCGAGCATTGGGGCGGTTACCGGGTCGTGCCAAACTCGATCGAATTCTGGCAGGGCCGGATCAGCCGCCTCCACGATCGTCTCCGCTACCAACGCAACCCGGACAACACCTGGCGAATTGAGCGATTGGCGCCGTAATCGCTTGGAGTGAACAAGTAGAACCGATGAGCCTCGTTGCGACCGTTCGTAGCCTTTGGGCTCCGTACCAAAGGGTCGATCCGCGGATCGACGAGATGTTGAAATGCGAGGTTGCCTGACTTAGAGAGACCGGCGGGGTACGGTGCCCACGCACTACGGCGATTCCGCGCAGGTTCGGTCAATCTCGCATCGGCACAACCGGGCATCGGTGCTGAGTTCAGCGACCTTTTCATTCCAGGTTGTAATGGCGAGCCCGAATCTGTTCCATTGTCTGGCCACTCAACTCCCGGATTCGTATCGCCACCAAATCAAGAAAGACCAGCATCGCGATTTCGTAGGCGGTGCCCATCGCCAGGATGCTCTCGCTACCCCGGTCGTTAGCCATGGTTTGAGCGGGAATGTGGATGACGACGTCCGCTGCCCGCGGATCGGGTCCGTCCGGTTGGGCGGTGAGGGCGATCACCCGTGCACCGGCCTTCCGCGCCAGCTGAATCATTGACCCGGCCATCAATAGGTCGCCTGGCCCCGAACTGAGGAAAAGAGCGTCGCCTGGAACGACCGGTGGCGCGGTCACATCGCCGGCCATGTGCGCGTCGAGCCCAAGATGCATCAAGCGCATGCAGAACGCACGAATCATCAAACCCTCTCTGCCAAGTCCGTAGCAAACGATACGGTTGGCGACCAGCAATTCAGCTGCCAGTCGATCAGCGGAGTCAGATTCGATCGCCTCAAAGGCGTTACTCAGCTCGTTCAGAGCGCGCTGTGCAAGCGATTTCGTGTCTGCCAAGTCCAATACTCCCTTCTGTTCACTGTTTTCCCGAGAATTGTCCGCATTGGCATCGTTTTGTGCAGGGTGAGGCTGAAATGACGGTTCCGCGGGTGGTTGATGGGTAGGAGAGCGGATAGAATTCACCGACAACCAGATGTGGTTGAGCGCAATCGGTTGGGCAGGCCGCGAGTTGCGCGCACACCTCACCGTTTTGCCGTGGCGCTCGGCCGATTCACCTGAAAGATAGCCGCATGCCGTTTGGCACAACACTCAAAAAAGCTGCAGAAACCGAAGCCGCCTCCGAGAATCCGACAGTTACGGTGTCCGAAGAGAAGGCCCCCGTCCGCAAACGGCGAACAGGTCCCCGAACCGAACGCCCCAAGAAGCGTCCGATTGCCCTGCCGGTGCTTGTCGTTGACGAAACCGTGCTGCTGCCTCACATGTCGATTCCCTTCCCAATCGAGGATGACGAGGCCGCGGCGGTGATCGACCGTGCCTCTCGAATGCCGCAGCGTCAGGTGCTGGTGCTTACCGAACGCCCGATCAAAAAGGGCGATGCGGACGGTCATGATATCGGCGAGTTCCGCGAGCTCTTTGCCGATCTCGGGCTTGCCAGCTTCAATGAAGATGAGCCGATTGCCACCGAGGATTCCCCTGAATGGGTCCCTGACGACCAGTTCAGTGACGATGAGTTCGAGCTCTGCACCGTCGGCGTGATCGCGGAGGTCGGGCAGCGGATTACGCGGCCTGGCGGTCACTCGCACGTCATCCTGCAAGGCGTGGCCCGCGGTGTCGTGGTCAGTTATCTACAGCAGGAGCCCTATCTCGTTGCGAGGGTCAACCGGCACGACGATCCGGTCAGCAATTCGCCCGAGTCAGAAGCCGCAATGACCGCGGTCTTGGAGCAGATCGAGAACTACATCAGCATGCTTCCGAACGTTCCCGAAGAAGTGCTGACGATGGTTCGCAGCGTCGAGGAGCCGGGTTGGCTCGCGGACCTGATCGCTTTCTCGCCGGAATTCACGGCCGATCAACGTCAGGATTTGCTAGAAGTGCTCGATCCGGTCGAGCGGCTTCGCAAGCTCAGCGTGATGATCCAAAAGCGGCTGATCGTGCTGAATCTCCGCCAGCAGATCGCGACCGAAGCCCAGGCCGGGATGGATCGTCAGCAGCGCGAGTACTTCCTCCGCGAGCAAATCCGCGCGATTCAAAAGGAGCTCGGCGAGGGCAGCGCCGAAGAAACGCTCGCCGGCGAGCTTCGCGGCAAGATCGAAGAATGCGGAATGCCCGAGGATGTGAAGCAGAAGGCGCTCGTTCAAGTCGAACGCCTCGAGCAGCAGCATCCCTTCTCGCCTGAGATCGGCGTGATCCGCGGCTACCTCGAATGGTTGGTCGAGCTACCGTGGGCGACGGAAACGCCTGACCGGCTCGACCTAACAGAAGCGGCGGCAATTCTCGATGCCGACCATCATGGATTGGAAAAGGTCAAGGAGCGCATCGTCGAGTACATCGCGGTGCGGAAGCTGGCCGGTGAGAAGCTGCGCGCTCCGATCATCTGTTTTGTCGGACCTCCAGGGGTCGGCAAGACGAGTCTCGGCCGTTCAATCGCGCGCTCGATCGGTCGCAACTATGTGCGGATGTCGCTCGGCGGCGTGCGCGACGAGGCCGAAATTCGCGGACATCGCCGCACTTATGTCGGCGCAATGCCCGGCCGTGTGATCAAGGCGTTGCGCGACGCGAAGAGCAAGAACCCGGTGATGGTGCTCGACGAGATCGACAAGGTCGGTTCGGATGCCTTCCGGGGCGACCCCGCCTCCGCTCTCCTCGAGGTGCTCGATCCGGAACAGAACTCGTCTTTTTCGGACCACTACCTCGAGGTGCCGTTCGACCTTTCGAAGGTCATCTTCATCACGACCGCGAATCTGCTCGAGCTCATTCCGCCGGCGCTTCGTGACCGGATGGAAGTGATCGAGGTTCCAGGCTACACCGAGGTCGAAAAACTGGCGATTGCGCGCGATTTCCTGATGCCAAAGGCATTGGAGTCCCACGGTTTGACTCCCGAGCAGCTCAAGGTGACCGAGGACGGGCTCCGGCGTGTGATTCAGGAGTACACGGAAGAGTCCGGGGTTCGTAACCTGGAGCGCGAGCTCGGCACTCTCTGCCGCAAAATCGCGAAGCGCTTTGCCGGCGACGATCCACCGGCCGAGGTCACGATCACCGAGGTCGAGGTCGAAGCGTTCCTCGGGGTGCCGCGTTACGAGTACGGATTGGCCGAAGAGCAAGACGAAGTCGGCGTGGCAACGGGCGCCGCGGTGACCAGCGTCGGCGGCGACCTCCTTTCGATCGAAGTGATCGTGATGGAAGGCAAGGGCGAGCTGCTTTTGACTGGACAACTCGGCGAGGTGATGCAGGAATCGGCCCGGGCGGCCATCAGTTACGCCCGCGCCAATGCCGACGACTTTGGTTTGGAGCCAGGCTTCTTCGACAAGCGCAACATCCACGTGCATATTCCGGCCGGTGCAATTCCTAAGGATGGTCCGTCGGCAGGGATCACGATCGCGACCGCGCTGATCTCCGCCCTTACTGGACGGAAGGTGCGCAAGGATGTCGCGATGACCGGCGAGGTGACGCTGCGCGGCAAGGTACTTCCGATCGGGGGACTACGCGAAAAGACGCTCGCCGCACATCGCGGAGGAATCAAGACCTTCATTCTGCCGAAGCGGAACGCGAAAGATGTGTCGGAACTGCCCGAAGTGGTGCGATCCGAAATTAAGCTCATTCAAGTTAGCGCCCTGTCGGAGGTGCTCGACGCGGCGCTGCTTCCGCTGGAAGCTCGCGGACTCCACGTCGCCTAGCTACTCCCACATCGGGACCTGGACGCTCCGTACGGCTCCCGATCCGCGTCTTGGTGAACGGAATAGGCGAATTCGGCGCTCTTTGCGGACATTCTCTTGACAAAACTGGGGTCCTAGTACAATCTTCCTAGGACCCTTGCCTGAGAGACACCCGTCGTCGAGGAGCAAAACGGTGACCCGCAGCCGTACGTCTAAACCCGAGGACCGCGTCGTCGCGGAACAATCAACCCCAGCGAATGTGTACCGCTTGTTCGCCGTCGAACCGCATGGCTGGTCGACAGTTTTGCTCGAAGATCGAGCAGGCTCCATCTACTTGGCGTCGTCCGCGACCGGCAGTTTGATCTCGGTCTCGAGGGACGACGCCGAGCGTATGCTAGCGGAGCGGGCCTACAGGCTCTGGCAGGGTGATCGGCGTTGGGCCGCGCTCGAATCGCTGCCTCTGGTGGCCTCCGCCTTCGTGCGGGACATCCCACAACCGGATCACGATGGAGCGGATGCGTCCTTCTAGAGCCCTGTCTCATCCATGATCGACATCAACCCGGGACAAGAATGAGTCGCGGCGAACAGCCGGCTATGTCATGACGATCGCTTCGCGTGCACGCGCGCGGCCGTCGTCGGTCAACGACAGGTCGCCATTCTGTTGGCGAACGAGCTCATGCCGTTCCGCCAACTGAACGACGCGAACCGCGAAATCTGGTTGCCAGCGCAGATGGGCGTTCAAGTGCTCGACGCGGTTCTCCTCTGATGCGCTCGGCAGCCCTTCATGGTTGAAGAGATGGATCGTCAGCATTGTTAGGGCGAATTCCCAACCCTGGCGTGCTCGACGACGGGCGGCCGCGGCGAGCCCCTGTTCGGGCGCAAGGAGGAACGCCGTGAGGAAGATCGCCCCGACCATCGTCGCCACGGCTCCCGCAATCGATGCATCGAGCCAGTGCGCCAGCCAGTAGCCGGAGATCGCCGCCGTCGCACCCAGAAACACACTGATGACCATCATGTACGAAAGCCTATTTGAGAGGAGATAAGCCGTGGCCGGCGGCCCGATCATGAGCGCGACGACAAGGATCGATCCAACCGCGTCGAACGCGCCGACCGCCGTGATCGAAACCGAGCTCATCAATGCATAATGCATAACTGCTGGCGCGAAACCCAGCGTCGCGGCAAGTCCGGCATCGAATGTCGCGAGTTTGAGCTCCTTGTAGAACACGCCAATGAAGAGCGCGTTCAGCAGCAAAATTGCGGTCATCAGGATCAGCGACTGTGGTCCGATGTCGTAGTCGCTGATGATGACCCGGCGAAACGGTGCGAACGCCAGCTCTCCAAGTAACACGGCGTCAATATCGAGGTGCACGTTGCTGGCATAGCGGGAGATGAGGATGACGCCAACGCTGAACAGGAGCGGAAAAACAAGACCAATCGCGGCGTCTTCACGCACCCGACCCGTGCGTTGAAGCAGCTCGACCAGCACGACCGTCGCGATCCCGACCAAGGCCGCTCCGATCACCAGGAACGGTGACGAGAGATTTTCGACCACGAAGAACGCGAGCACGATTCCGAGCAGGATTGAGTGGCTTATTGCGTCGCTCATCATCGACATGCGGCGCAACACCAGGAAGACGCCCGGCAGCGCGCATGCAGCGGCGACTACGACGGCAATCAATTGGATCTCTATCTGCGAAGACGTCATTTGGCCGGCCTCACGGTCTTGTTGCCAGGATGCTCATCGGAAGACTCGTCTCCGCGGTCGCGACCGTGCAGGTCGGTTTCCATGGCGGCAGCTCGACCTTCAGGGGTGAGGAGCCACGCGCCGGTATCGGTTCGATGCACCAATCCGCGTTCATCGAGTTGAGCCAGGGTGCGAACCAGACCTGATCGACCGGGATTCATGGCGCGCAGCACCGCGGCCGGGTGACCCGCCAATCCGCCGGCATGTTGCGCTTCGAGAACCGCGAGATCGGCGAGAAGGGCGTCACCTCGGAGCCGGTGTCGTGTCTGACGCTCAACGACAATGCCCCATAGGAGCCCCCGTCCCGGAGCGAACAGGAGTGAAATCAATACGATCGCGCTTACGGTCACAACAATTGTTGGACCCGTCGGGAGCCGGTTTGTCGTGCCGCTTAAGGTTGCACCGACCACGCCTGAAAGCGCGCCGAAAAAAGCCGACAGGATGACCATCAGGCCGAGCCGGTCGGTCCATTGCCGGGCGGCGGCGGCCGGGGCGACGATCATCGCGCTCATCAGAACGACACCGACCGTTTGGAGCCCCACCACGATCGCGATCACGATCAGCGAGGTCAGCACGACATCGAGCAGGCGAACCGGGTAACCGATCGTTGCGCCAAAGTCCTGATCGAAACTGAGGAGCTTGAATTCCTTCCAGAACATGATCAGAACGAGGATAGCGATCGCGCCGATCCCCGCCATAGTGAGCACGTCGTTGACGACGAGCGTCGCGGCTTGCCCAAAGAGGTACTTGTCCAGTCCGGCTTGGGACGAATCGGGACGGCGCTGGATGAAGGTGAGCAGCATCAAACCGACGCCGAAGAAGACGGAGAGAACTAAGCCAAGCGCGCTGTCGAACTTGACCCGGGTCGTGCGAACGATGCCCGCTACGAGGTAAGTGCCGATCCAACCGGCAATCGCGGCTCCGATCAACAACACGAGCGGAGCCTTGCTGCCGGTCAGGAGAAACGCGAGAGCAATTCCAGGCAGCGCGGCATGCGAGATCGCATCACCGACGAGACTCTGACGGCGCAGAACCGCGAACGACCCCAACGCCCCAGAGACGATGCCCAATGCCCCGGAGCCCAGTGCCACGGTTCTGAGCGTATAGTCGAAGATCAGATCGTGGAGAACGTCATCCAAGGTCGCTAATCCTGACCGGCATCGCCGCCTTCGGCAGTCGTCCTATTGAGGAATGCAACGCGGCCGCCGTAGGCGAGACGAAGATTCCGTTCGGTAAAGACCTCGTCGACCGGACCACTGGCGATTCGGCGAACGTTCATCAGGGTGACCCAGTCGAAATACTCGGGCACGGTTTGCAGATCGTGGTGGACCGCGACGACTGTTCTGCCGGATGCCCGCAAGTCTCTGAGCAAGGCGATGATGGCGCGCTCGGTTGTTGCGTCGACGCCCTGGAATGGCTCGTCCATGAGGTAGATAAGCGAGTCCTGAACGAGTGCGCGCGCCAGGAAGACCCGTTGCTGCTGACCGCCGGAGAGCTGGCTGATTTGCCGGTTCGCAAATTGCTCCATTCCGACTTTCGATAGCGCATCGAGCGCTCTCAATCGATCGTCTTTCCCGGGCCGCCTGACCCAGCCCAATGCGCCGTATCGCCCCATTGTGACCACATCGAGCACGCTCGTCGGGAAATCCCAGTCGACGCTTCCGCGCTGAGGCACGTAACCAACCGAGCGGCGCTGCCCTACGTATGGCTTGCCAAAGATGCTGACCTGCCCGGCGACCGGCTTGAGCAAGCCAAGAATCGCCTTGATCAGCGTCGTCTTGCCGGCGCCGTTCGGGCCGACGATCGCCATCAGTACGCCCGGCGGAACAGAGACATCCACATCCCAGAGTACCGGATTCTCGTTGTAGGCGACGGTAAGGTCCGTCACCTCGATCGCCGCGGTGCCTGTTTCGGCGCGAGCGCCTTGGATAACGGTCATGCAGGTTCCTCCGCGCTGAGGCCAAGCAGCGCACTGACGATGGTGTCGGTGTTCGTGCGGACCATGCCGATGTATGTGCCTTCGTATGTTCCCTTGTCGCCCATCGCGTCAGAAAAGAGTTGACCGCCTATCTGGACATTCCATCCACGCGATTTCACCGCTTCCCGAAGCGCTTCGACGGTCCGACGAGGAACCGAGGATTCGACGAAGATCGCCGGGATTCGGCGTTCGGTTATGAATTCAGCAAGCTTCTGGACGTCCCCGGTGCCCGCTTCGGTTGCGGTACTGATCCCTTGCAGTCCACGGACCTCGAAACCGTACTGAGCGCCGAAGTAACCAAACGCGTCGTGTGCGGTAATAAGGATCCGGTTCTCGGCGGGCAGCCGAGCGGCTTGAGCTCGTACATACGCGTCGAGCTCATCCAGCTGCACCGCATATGCGATCGCTCGTTCCTTATAGTCGACGGCGTGACCGGGGTCCATCGCGATGTACGTGTCGCGGATAACCTCGACCGTGAGTTTCCACATGGTGACATCGAACCAAACATGCGGATCGTAATGTCCCGCAAACTCAGGCGGTGAATGGAGCAGCTCGCGAGGGATTCGATCCGTGACGGCGACAGTGACGCTACGGTCGCCCATCCGTTCTAGAACCTCGGCCAGCCCCGCTTCGAGATGGAGTCCGTTGAAAAGGACAATATCGGCCTCGGCGAGTCGCTGAACGTCACCCTCACTCGCTTTATAGAGATGGGGATCAACTCCAGCGCCCATCATCGTGCGGACATCGACTCGATCGCCCCCGACGATCGCGGCGACATCACCGATCATCCCCGTGGTGGCGACGACCTTGATCTGACGGTCTGTGACAATCGTCAGGCCGTGTTCCTTGACCTTGCCGCACGCCGTGAGCACGCCAACGGACAGTAGGCAGACAACGACCAGTGGAAAAATGCGGCGGCTCCAGCATGTTCGCGAGTATCGTGACAATGGGCAGGGCGATTTCGACTCACGTTGACCGGAGCGCATTCGAACAAACTCCAAGCAAATAGTTTCTGATTTCTTTCGGCCGCCGGCGACGACGCGCACGTCGCCGCGCTGCCGAACCAAAGGGCAGTGACCATGTTATTGCAGACGATAACTAATTTCAAGATTAGTTGTGACTAAATCCCCGGCATCCGCGCTCGTGTAGGATCCTTAGGTACGGTCCGTCATTACTGAACGATTGCGAGATCTGGGAAGAGCGACGGCGCGCGCTCGTCCGCGTCTTCCATGGCTTTGCGAATACCGATAACAAGCTCGTCTTCTGACGGTGCTGACGCCCATCGTTGCCAGACACGGCCGTTAAGCGCTTCTACCGGTGTTCGCGCCTCAGGTCTTGGCAAAACGATCGCCACCGACCCCGCGGGCTCCCACACCACCGCGACTGTTCGATTGCCGTCGGCCTTGCGCCACATCGCGACAACCGCGGGGCCGTCAGGCCGCCGCAGGACCTGTCCACGGATCGGCACGGGCCATCCACTCGCGATGCGGCTCATCGCGCTGCGCAACATAGTTTCCGATTCGGTCAGTGGCAGCGGTTCGGCCTGAGCCACCGCACCGGGCGCAAGTCGGAGGCCTCCCAGGAATCCGCGCCGCACATGCGGAGGCAAGCCGGTCAAGAGCGCCATATATGCGCTGAAGCGGTTGTTTTTGAATGCTAGGAAGCCGCCGGCGAGGATGGAGATATGAGCGGCCAGGATGATCCCCGAGAGCCACGGCACTCCACCGTCGTACATCTGGCGGAAGTCGCCGCCTGTTACGCCGGTCGCCAGATCGAGGAGCGGATAAAAGATGAGCGCGTTGGCAATCGAAAGGATCGCGAACTGCACCAGAAGCTCGTTGTACGCGGGGCGCATTGAGGGCCGTTTGAGCAATACGAATCCGAACGCCAATCCCGCCAGAATCGCGTTCACGGTCACCCCGGCCGCGGCGACGATGATCTGTTGTTCGTCCGTGAATCGACCCTGGTAACTGACAAATCCAGCAAAAACGTAGTAGCCGAAATCGACTACCTCGCCGCCGAAGACCCAGACCATCGTGGCATGTCCGAGCTCATGGAGCGCCACCGAAATCGGCAGCAGGAGGAAGAACGCGGCTTGATCGACGAGCGCGCGATCGGCGTCGGTAAACTCCATGTCGAACATCGTCCGCCGGTTGCGAACGATCGCGCCAACAACTCTGATGCCGGCAAACGCGATGAAGAGCGCAAGAATCGCAAAAGGGCCAAAATCCACGGTTCGATTAGTCTCGACTTCCTGAGTGAGCGGCCCGCGCCGTTGCTTCGCTGCGTCCTGGTGAGCTGAATCGTAACGCAGGCGCGTCCGGCCGCCATGCGCCGAAGTAGATTGCGACCCCGATCGCGGCGGCCAGCGAAATCGCGCCGCCAAATGCCATTGACGTAGGCGTGCCCAGTTTGTCGGCGATCAGACCGGCTAGGAAAGCGCCAATCGGCGCGGTTCCGGCAAAGAAGGTCATGTAGACGCTCATGACCCGTCCTCGCATGTGCTGCGGCGATGCCGTCTGGACGATCGTGTTCGCCATCGCGTTCGTGGTCGACATCGCAAATCCCATCAACGGCAGGATCACAAACGCGATCGCCACGTGCAGCGGGATGATCGCCGCCACCGCGAGCGCCATCTCCGCCACACCAAGTATGGCGGCACTGATCAGAATCAGCCTGGGCCGCGGACCACGTCCCGAAAAGGCAAGAAAGAGCGCCCCCGTCAACGAGCCCAAACCGAGCGCGGACATCAATATGCCGAATCCATCGGCCCCAACCTCAAATTCCTTCTTCGCCAAGAGCGGAATCCAGACGTTGAAGTTCAGCCCGAAGATGGCGATCAATGCCACGAGCGTCAACGGCATCAGGACCGCCGGCGTTGCTCGCACATATGAGAATCCCTCTCGCATGCGCTGAAGTCCGGTGCCTTCGCGTGCCGTCTGGACAGGCTTCAACCGCATCATCAGAAGCCCGGCGATGACGGCGATATAGCTTATTGCGTTGACGCCGAAACAGAGCGCGGGACCCTTGGTCGCAAGCAGAAGTCCGGCGATCGCGGGTCCGACAATCCGGCCCACATTGAACAGCGATGAATTGAGCGCGATGCCATTCATCAAATCCTCACGTCCGACCATTTCGACCACGAACGACTGCCGGGTCGGCATGTCGAATGCGTTGACGATCCCGAGTCCGAGCGCGAGCGCATAAACGTGCCAGAGCTCGACCGAATCGGTTGCGACCAAGATTGCCAGCGTTCCCGCCAATAACCCGGAAAGTGCTTGCGTGATGAGCAGCACGTTGCGCTTGGGAAATCGATCGGCCACGACACCGGCCGCGATCGCGAAGAGAAGCACTGGCGCGAACTGGCAAACATTGACCAGACTGAACTGAAGTGGGGAATCCGTCAGCGTGAGCACCAGCCATGCCTGGGCCAGCGACTGCATCCACGTGCCGGTGACGGAAATCAGTTGACCGCTGAAGAACAGGCGGTAATTGCGGTGCTTGAAGGCCGACAGGCCGCGCGGAAGTTTCGACCCGCGGATGGAAGCGCCAGTTCCCGTGTCGCCGGGGTCGTCAGGCTGCTGAAAGGACATTAACCGCGCCCGTGAGTGACTGACCTCAACCTACCCTGCCTGTGATCTCAGTCATTGTCGCACGTTGAGTCGAGTTCAGCCCGCACTTCCATTCGATATTGCTACACAGGGGAAATCGAAAACGAGGCACAGCGTGACTGATTGTGAGCCCCCTCCCCACGGTGGGGGATGGGATGGAGTGGGAGGCGAAATGCTACTCCAAGACCACGATCACGAGCCGCGGCGGAGCGTCGCTCTCACGGCTGCCGACGACAATCGAAGCTTCGGCTCGCCCCGGTATCGCGAAGGTAACGAAACCGTCCGCGGCCACACTGCCGGTGACATCGATCTCGATTTCTGTCCAAGGCTCGATCCACTCAGCAGTCGATACCGATCCGTCGCTCTGAAGCGCGTACGGCGCATCGACAAGCGATACTCCGGAATGGGTAACCCCAGCTTCATCAACCAGATAGCCCGGTAACAGCAGGAGCTCGCCGCCTGCCGCTGCGGTTTCGCCCGCGCCGGTCAGGATCAGTGTCGCCCGCACCACTGTTCCCACCGCGATGCCGTCGACCTGGAAGGTGATCAACGTCAGATCGCCGTTCTCGCCTCCCGCGGCAAGCGTTCCGAGTGATTCCGCGGACTGCGGCTGATCCGGCGTGAGATTTGACACCGAGGTGTCCGCGATCGGATTGAGCACGATCTCTCGCTCGACCGGCTCAGGCGTTGCCGTCGGTTCCGGCGCAGGTTCTTCAGTTGCTTCCTGCGTTGCCTCTTCGGTTGGCTCTACTGTCTCAACTTCAGACACGTCCGGACTCGCGTCGCCGCCCATTGCTTCTTCAGGCTCAGCAGCTTCCGCCGGCGATGGAGTGCTCTCAACCGTGGCGTCAGGGGTCGCGGTGCTCTCCTTGGCCGGTACAGGAGTGGGCGTCTCAGGTTCGCTTCGCTCGGTCGCCTCGGCCTTGGCAACGTGCGCAACGAGTGTGAATGGCGCGGTCGCGGTCACGTTTCCGCCAACGGCGACGATCGAATACTCGCCTGGCGCGGCGGAATCGGGCGCCGATACTTTACATGTGAACGTGCCCAGATCGTTGCTGCTGCGTGTCGTGCAGAGCACGTTCTGACTCGACACCGAGCTCCAATGGATGTTGACCGGGGTTCCGGGCGCGAAGCCCGTGCCGCGAACGGTGACGTCCGTCAGGATGTCTCCCGAATCAGGCGTGAGCTTGATATTCGCGACCACGGTGAACGAAACGGTTTCTTCGAGATCGCTGGTCGTTCCACGAGCCGCCCCAGTATGCGCGCCGTTCGTCCAGGGAGCGCGGACCGTGAAGGTCGCGACCCCGCTCGAGCTCGCTTGGCCGCTGCCTTCGACGGTCGACAGGCCATCCCAGAAGAATTCGACCGTCTCGTTTGCCGCGAATCCCTTCGCGTTCACCGTCACAAAGATCCGGTTCTGACCGGAGGATGGCGAGAGGCTGATTGTCGGCGTCAGCATGAATGCCAGCGAGGTTTTGTTCTTGCTCGTTTGCCCCACCGCCAGCACGAGATGCTTACCGCCCACGAGGTCTGGAATGATGACTTCCGCGGTGATGGTGCCGGAGTTCGATGCCACAGCCGTCGCCACGGGCGTGCTGTTGGAAGAATCGATGAAGAGCTTCACCGTCTCGCCTGGAAGGAAGTCTCTGCCGGTGATCCGTAGCGAAGAGCCCCCGGGTCCCTGAGCCGGAGCGGTAGACGACAGGGTCGGTTTTGGAGGAGCGGTGACAGTGAAATTCGCCGTCCTTCGCAACTTCGTTGTCTGACCATCCGCGATGATCTTGTGGACACCCGTGGAAACGTTTGGAATCGTGATTGTCTTTGCAAAGCCGCCTGAGGAGTTGGTTTTGGTGCTGATAATGAATCCTCGAGACGTCGAGTCGATGTAAATCTTCACTGTCTCGCTCGCGCCATAGCCGGTGCCGGTTACCTTCACGGCCTTGCCGACCGGCCCAGAGGTCGAGCTCAGATTGATCGCGATCACCGGTTTTGCAACCGTGATGGTGAACGTCGCCGTGTCACTCTTTCCGGACGTGCGGCCTTTTGCGGTGATGTCGTGAGCGCCGGCGGGTTTGTTGGGTATGACGATGGTTTTGCCGATCTTGCCCGACTCGTCGGACTTGGTCGTGATCAGCGGAGTGCCCGTCGTGGCACCGACGTAGATCTCAACGGTTTCCTGCGCCGCAAAGCCGGTCCCCGAGACCTTGACCGATTTCCCGACCGGCCCAGAGGTCGAGCTCAGAGTGATTGCGACGACCGAATTCGGAACGGTGATGGTGAACGTAGCCGTGTCACTCTTACCGGACGTGCGGCCTTTTGCGGTGATGTCGTGAGTCCCGGCGGGTTTGTTGGGTATGACGATGGTTTTGCCGATCTTGCCCGACTCGTCGGACTTGGTCGTGATCAGCGGAGTGCCCGTCGTGGCACCGACGTAGATCTCAACGGTTTCCTGCGCCGCAAAGCCGGTCCCCGAGACCTTGACCGAAGTGCCGGCCTCGCCGGAACTGGCGTTCAGTGAGATCGAGGCGGAAGATGAGCCCTGACCGCAGCCCGCCTCGGCCGACGCGCGGCTTTGTCCGGTCAACCAAAGAAATGTCACTTCCACCGTGCCGATTCCCGCGGCCTGCGCGAATCCAATATCGACCCAGGTGCCGTCGGCGATGTCGATCGCCGCTCTATTGCCGGTTTGGTACCCGACGTTTGAAATGCCGATCCCATTCGAGAGACCGTATCCGACATCCAGGCCATTCTTTGCCGCATCGGCTCCGGTGTATCCCTGTGCAAGTTGATTGACCGCGCCCGTCCGGGTGTTGAGCACCCGTTTGTTCGCGGGATCCCACCAGTTGTCGTTCGTGAACCACGGTCCCACGTCCCATACGGGCGCGACCGAGCACTTGCCGTTGGCGGGGTTTGTTACTCGAACATAGCAGTTGGGCGCGCACTCCGCGACATACGTCGAAGAAGATCCGGGCGTCACCCATGGGCAGGAGCTTTGCGTGCACGCCGGCAGCGCGACGAAGTGATCGAACGGTGTAATCAAGTGCCCGTTCGACGTGGTATGTCCGACCAGGCCCTCGATGGTCGCGGTGACCCGGAACGTTCCTGGACCGATCATCGAACTGCCGGTGCTGCCGCCGCTTGCGGTCACGTTGAAGCTCGTGTTTGCCGACTTGTTGCTGCTCACGCCATTGGACTTGAGCGTATGGCCGCCTTGGCTCAGATTCGGCACCGTCGCATTCCAGAGGAACGTGCCGCTGGCATCCGTTTGAACGGTCACCCACGTCGCGGCTGAATCCCAGTTGAGTCTGACTTGCTCGTTCGGGGTGAATCCGCCGCCGTTGATGGTGATGTTGGACGATACCGCCCCGGACGTTGGATTGATCGATATGCCGGCGGGGCCCGCGACGATGAAATTGGCGGTTGTCGTGGCGCCGCTACCCGTCGAAGCGGTGACCGGATACGCGCCCGAGACAGATTGCGGAACGCTGAAGCTGCAACTGTAGTTGCCGTTTGAGCTCAACGTGCCCGTGCAGACCGTGGTGCCGCTGATGGTCGCGGTTCGATTCCAACCTACCGTTATGGCTTCGCCGCCGGTGAAGCCCTTCACGGTGACGGTGACCGAGGTTCCAGTCGTACCTGATGTCGGGCTCAGTTTGACCAATCTCTCGACATAAAGCGCACCCCAGCCCTTCAAGGAGCTGGTCAGACCGGTTCCGGAATAGTCGTGCCAGCCATTCGTGGCGTCCGGCATGGTGATGTTCAATGTTCCGGTGCCCTTGGCATTGGTCGTGATGTTGCCGAGCAGCACCGTGGTCGTCGAGAAGAAATCCAAACGAACTGTTTCACTCGCGCCGAATCCATACACGGTGACCGCGATCGATGTGCCCGGCACACCTTGATATGGGGTTCGTGTCAAAGTTGGAGTGACGGAAATCGATTTGGTCGCCTGTTTTGCGCTCGACGCGCCTTTGGCAATGATCGAATGGCTGCCGCCCTTGGCCTCCGGCATCGCGAAGAGCTTCGTGAACGTTCCATTTGACGCGGCCTTGACGCTCGTGATCGGCGTCGAGCTCGTACTATCCAGATAGAGATTCACCGTTTCGTTCGCATTGAATCCGGTGCCCGACGCCTGCACGTCCGCGTTGACCGTGGTCGACGTTTTGTTGAGCGTCAGTCCGAGCGCTCCCGGTGTTCCGGTCACGGTCGCTGTCGGCGTCGTGGTGCCGCCGTTGACCGGATCGACCCAGAAGACCCACTTCGCACTTAGGTTGGAGGTGCCCGCCGTGTTCTTGGCGCGAACCTGCCAGGCGTACTGGCCGTTGGCGAGCGCGGGCATCTTCCACGATGTGGTCGACACCCAGGGGCTGGTCATCGATCCATCATTGACCACGACCTGATACTCGGTCGCGCCCGAAACCGCGGCCCAGGTCAGCGCCGGCGTGGGTCCGGTGGTCGTGTAGGTGGTGCCTGTTGCCGGGCTGGAGAGCTGGGGCACGCCGGGAGCGGTTGCCGTGCCGGCCGATGTGACCTGATTCGATGAGACGATCTGTTGCTGATAATGCTGATTTTTGGACGCGTCACCGAGTCCGGGGAGATCGTAGCCGTCGACCCCGAACTCGTCGGTGAACGGGATCGCGTTGCGGCTCCAGTTGCCGCCATCCGTTGTCTGCCACAGCGTGAAGTGGATGTGCGCCGTGCCGCTGTTTCCAGCCTGGCCCGCCGGGGCGATGGTGCCCAGCAACTGCCCCTGCGTAACAGTTTGACCCGCGGCAAGTCCTGCCGCCAGATTCGTGTGGAAGTAAGCGACCGCGTATCCATTGCCGAGATTGATTGACATTCCGCCATAGGCTTCATCGATCCAGCGAATCGTTCCGTTTACCGGGCTCACGACATTCTGGCCAGCCGTATTGCCATCTAGTTTCTTGAGATCGAAGGAATACTTGTATTGGTAATACTGATTGCAGCTTCTGGATTGCGAAATCGAATCCTTGAGCGTCGATGGGTCGCAGTTGTAGTGACTCCATCCCTCGTTCGGTGACGTGTTGTATCCCTGCGAGATGTACCAGGTCGATCCAGCAACGAACGGCCACTTGATGGTCGAGCCCGCGGCCTCCACGGCCGCCGGCTGCACGGTGAATGGAATGCTGACGAAGAGAAGTGCGGCGACAAGCAAAGTGCTGAAGATCTTGCCAGGGGCCGTTGTCGACCGCGTTCTGGTGAGACTGCGCATTCATATACTCCCGCGGCCGTTGTTGATCCTTACCTGCATGAGGATGCCGGTCCAGATGGATCTCAACGTCCGTGGCGGCCGCACGTATTCGCGCCGGCCGCTGACTTGTGTGGCCGCTGAAGGCCTGAAACCGACACCTGATTCCTCCAGTGAGGACGGTTCGGGTCCCTCAACCCGTTCCGAGGCAGCGGCAATTAGTCGTTCACTCCGGTCCCCGATACCGCCCGCTGCAGTTTGGATGGCCGAAGTGCTGGGCATTCCCACGGGACAGGAACGCCGGATGACCGCCTAGTTTGGCCATCGATTCGAGTATAGGAAGCCGGTTCGCGAACTACTTGAAAGGCGGTATACCTTTCGTCCCGGATGAACATGTCCATGACGGCCGTGTCGTCGGGACTAATCGATCAAACTGCCTCTTGCCCATTGAGCAGTACCTTTGGTGTTGTCTGGTCCTGTGCCCACTCGGCCCAGCCGCCGTCGTAGATCAGGACCGTTGGGTACCCAAGTAAGGTCAGAGCGAACCACGTGAAAGCTGATTCTAGTCCAAAGCGGCCGTAAAGCAAAACAGGGAGGTCCCGTGTGATACCAACGTCATTGAACAGTGCCTGCAACGTGTCAGGTTCCAACAGGCGCCCAGTGGCCGGGTCAGTGAGCGATTTCCACGAGACCGCGACCGATCCAGGAATCGATCCGGGCACAATTGTGCCGTCGATATCGTCGGCACGCTCTTCATCGGTGCGGATGTCGACCAGGACGAAAGACGGATCGCCGAGACGTTCGAGTACCTGGTCCTTCCAGACATAGCGGTCTTGTTGCGGTGCGATCGGCGGGTTCTTGACCGAAGCGGGGCGATATGCTGACTGTTCAATCTCACCGTCGATTCCGCGCCAGGCGGCCAGCCCGCCGTCGAGTAACGACGTGTTGGGATAGCCAAGAAAGGTGAGCATCCACAGCAGCTTGGCCGAGTCTCGGTTGTTGACGTCATCGTAGATCACGTTTTGCGAATTTTGAGTGACACCGAGGTCTTCAATGAGGTTCTTTCGCAGCCGTTGCGGGTCCGGCTGGTTTTCGTCCGGCTTTAGAATGGTGCCGTACACCGCGCCATTCGGATCCATGGCATCTTGCCACCAGGCGTGAACTGCCCCGGGAATGTGTCCACCCCGGTAGACCTCGAGTGCCGACGCATCGAGAATCACCAGCCGCGGACTTGAAAGAAGTTGCTCCGACAGCCAGGTGGCGCTCACGAGCAGCTGATTGGCATTTCCTGGATAGTCCGCGACCTCGACCGCCGGCATCGGTTCAGGGGGCTTCGTCCCAGACGTGCAGCCCGCCAGGATGCCAACCACAATCACGATAGAAATCCAACACCGGGAGACCTTCATGAAATCCAGTTTATCCGACTGGTCATAACAAAAGAGGGCGGACCGAAACGGCCCGCCCTCGAATGCGCATTATTGACCGGGAGATCGATTATTGAATGAGCTCATACGTGACAAGCACGCTGACCTGGACGACCGAACCGCCGGCCTGAACCGGAACCGACGACCGTGCCATGTCTTCAGCCATGCCGGCGCCACCGTAGAAGTCAACCGGAAGCGGGGAGGGTGAATAGGTCTCGGTCACGGAGACGATCTTGCCCAGTGTTGTGCCGGTGGCCGCCGCGATCTCTTCCGCCTTGGCCTTGGCGTCTTCGACCGCGGCTGTTCGCGCCTGGCTTGCGGCCTCGGTTGAATCGGACACCACGAAGGTGATGCCGTAGATCGAGTTGGCGCCCGCGGTGACGGCTGCATCGAGGATCTCGCCGAGCTTGTCGATCTCACGCACCGTGACATTCACCTGATTGTTGACCTGGAAACCGATAACCTCCGATGGGTAGCCGCTGTTGTCGTAGTTCTGCATGATGTTGACGCTGTAGTTGCTGGTCTGAATGTCCTTTTCGTCGATCCCGGCCGCCTTCAGCGCGTCGATCACCGCGGTCATCTGACTTGTCGCCGCGGCCTGCGCTTCAGACAGGCTCTTCTGAATGACGTTCACGCCAACCGAAATCGATGCCTGATCCGGGGTGACGGTCACCGAACCGGTGCCGTTGACGGTAACGGTTGCGTTGCCTGAACCGGCAACCGCTGTCGCATCTTGCGCGATCGCTGATCGGCTCATGCCGATCATCCCTCCGCCGATCACCGCGAACGCGGTCGCGGCAATAAGGGTGGTCCTCAGTCGATTTGACACGTTCATCTTCATTCTCCTCGATGCCTCGTCAGGCGTTCATCCGCGGGCTTGCGCACGACGCTCCGATCGCCAATCCCCGCGGCTCTCTATAAGCTAGAACGCCGAACCCTCAATTTGAGTTCCATGGGTCAGTTCGTCTTTGGTCCTGCTCGACCGCGAAGTCGATAGAGCAGCACCAGGAGAACCAAGAGCACGGCGAAAACGATCGCCAATACGATCTGGGCAGCTCGCCATGTGGAGTCGTCGTCCGATTGCGTCGCCGACACCTGAGGCTCGACTGTCGGGACCGGTGTGACGGTCGCGGTTGCCGAAGCCGTCGCCGTTGCCGTCGCCGTCGGAGGTGGCGTCGCTGTCGCCGTCGGTGTGGACGAAGCAGTCGGCGATGGAATAGTGGTGCTCGTCGCTTCCGGCGAAGCGTCCACGATCATCGCCATCGTGCTGTTGTCCGCATCGCCTTCCGTCGACTCGGCATCTCCAACATCGGCGGAATCCGGCACTGAACCGCCCGCGACATCGGCGGCGAACGTATCGTCACCCACTGACCCCGGTTCTTCTGCCTCTTCGTTTCCCGTGCTTTCGGTTTCGCCATCCGTGCCCTTGGCGGCCGCATCAGACTGGAAGCCGGAGGCGTCATCTACCGGCTCGTCTGTTGGAACCGATGCCGTTTGCTCGTCCGCCGACACCGCAAAATCAGACTCAGCCTCATTGGGCATCGTTTCGCCCACCGGCACCTCGGTGCTCGCGACTTGATTAGTCTGTATCTGAGCGGTATTTCGCGCCGCTGACTCGGTCACCGTTGTTTGTGCGGCCGGCAGTTGAATTGTTGCCTGAGGAATATCGGAGAACGAGTCCGAACCGTCGGAATCGACCAGCGCATTCCGCGCGCTGACGGCGACAAGCAAGAGCGCGACCGCGACCGTTCCCGTACGAAGGGCGGGCAGAACGGGCAGCAACAGTACTCCAAGCCGAACCCAGATCGGGGCGCTCGCTCTTGCCATCTCTGGGCTGAGCTGAAACGAGCGCCGCAAAACGGGCTGTGGCAATTCGCGCAGCAATGAGGCTGTAGCGATCAGTCCACCGAAAATCTTCCGGCAGTCGTTGCACGACTCCAAATGAGCCGCGGCCCGCGAATGCTCGTCCGGCGTGAGAGTACGGTCGACGAACGCGTTCAGCACCTCGTCCGCAAGGTGGTCGCCGTGGTCGTTTCGCTTCGGTTGTCGATCGTCGCGATCGGTCATGTTGCTGTGCTGCTCTCGAATCTCGTCGCCCGAATCTTCAGGCTATTCGTCATAACGACGTATAAAACGCTCGAAAAGTTCCCGCGACGACTCATCCTCGCTAAGCAATTCGCGTAACCGCGAACGCGAGCGACTAATTCGCGACTTCACGGTGCCGATGGCGACGCCCGTGATCTCGGCAATTTCCTCGTACGAATGACCGTGAACGTCCGACAGGATGATTGCCGCACGCTGATCGTCAGGAAGTAACCGGAGCTGTTGCTCGAGATAAGCAGATAGCTCAGTTCGAGCTGCAAATGTGTCGGGGTCTTCTGTGTTGGAGGACTGACTCGTCCAACGGGGCTCGACCTCAAACAGCTCGGCATCGAGCGAATCCGCCGGTCGACGCCCGCGAGCGCGAATGATGTCATAGCACCGGTTCGTCGCGATTTTCAGTAGCCAGGGTCGGAAGAGTCCGCCACGGAACGACTTGATCGACGACCAGGCTTTGATGAAGGTGTCCTGCGTTGCGTCTTCCGCGGCTGTTACCTCACGGAGCATTCGAAAGCAGACCGCGTAGACGGTTCGCTCATGCCGCACAACAAGTGCATTGAACGACGGAAGATCGCCGCGCTGCGCCGCCTGGACCAGGCGCTCATCCTGACGCGCCTCGGTATCGAACGCGTCGTCTAGCGGCGATGCGACATCCGCGGCCGCCGGCTCGGTTTGTTGCTCCCGTTTACCGAGGCGGAACACCCAGCGCTACCTGTCCGCTACCTGCATCATTGACTCTACCGCCTCGCTGCCGAACCGGATCTTGAGCTAACTGGCTGGAGCCAAATTCACCCTCGTAAGCACCGCCGGGTTCGCGACAACCTTCGGCCGTCTCCCGAGCAGCACGTCAACCGCGGCCATCAGCGTTTCAGTTCTGATCACTTCAACCGACCGCTCAGAGTAATACGCGGCGTGGGGCGTCAAGATGACGTTGGGCAATGAATAGAGCGGTGAGTCCAGCGGCAGCGGTTCGGGATTGACGACATCCAGCGCCGCCCCGTCAAGCAAAGCATGTGAGAGCGCCCTTGACGCCGCGTCGAGATCGACGAGCCGGCCGCGAGCGGTATTCACCAGGATCGATGTCGGTTTCATCCATGACAGCGCGGTCGCATCGATCATGTGGTGCGTTTCAGGCGTCAACGGGCAGTGCAAAGTCACGACATCGCTTTCGGTGAGCAGTCGTTCGAGCGACACCGGCTCAGCGCCCCTCCCGCGGATCTCATCATCGTCAAGAAACGGATCGTTGGCGAGTATCCGGAGCCCAAAGGGCTTGAGACGCTTTGCGACTGCGCTGCCGATCCGGCCGATGCCGACAATGCCGGCAGTAAGCTCGCGCAGGGGCGGAATCGGACCCCGAGCCAAGCGATTCATATGATGTCGATGCTCCACCCAGACGCCGGCATGAAGATCGCGATCGAACTGCACAATCCGGCGATTCAGCGCAAGAATGAGCGCAAGAGCGTGATCGGCAACTTCATCTGTGCAATACATCGGATAGTGCGTGACGACAATACCGTTGTCCGTTGCCGCGTCGAGATCGATGTCGTCCAATCCCACCGCATAGCGCGCGATGACTCTGCACCGGCCCATCTGCTCCATTTCGTGACGGCCGATCGTTTCGCGAGAGCTCAACAACAAGGCGTCGGCGCCACGCGCCAACTCCAGGATGTCCTCGGCGCTCTTGACTTGCCCCGAACGAAGCTCAAACGGGAAGTCCGGGATCGCCGCAAGGGCAGCGCGCTCCCATTCGAAGTCGTAGCGGTCGGATGTGCTGACGAGGACGTGCGTAGCGAGAGACAAGTTCAACCCTCCAGGAACCTCAACGCGCAACCGGCGGCGCGGGTGCCGGCAAGCCGCTGCAGTGGAAATCAAGATGCACTGAACTATCGCACAGGGAGGACTTGGATTGAGGAAGGATTGACTTAAATGAGTGCAGTCCCGACAAGCTTTGCATGACGCGTTCCCCGCGACAAACCGCTCCACCACGGAAACGCCCCGCAACGTCCATGGCTTCCTGATCGGTCCCGCGGCGATCTGGTTTCGGAAGACAACCCCGCAATGGTCTTCCGCCCGTTGACCGTCTCGGTGGGGAGTCGCGCATTGGCTCGGCTCCTCGGGACTGTACGTACAGATTAGACGTACACCATGGGTTTGTCAATAGGAATCCCAAACGAGTTTTTGGAAACGGTTCACACCTGTAGCCGCGCAATTTATTGCGCCCGTTGACGAGGTGCCCCGGGCGCAATAATGAAACGTGCATGCTTATTCGGTGTATCAGGGAGCGCGTCTCGCCGTACGACGTCTTCGTTCTCAACCCTGGAAGGGTCGGGTGCCCTCTGGGCGTGGCGTAGCCCGGTCAATTTATTGCCGGGCGATGCACAACACACAATAGTCCGATCAAAACTGCACACTTCATAATTGCGCGGCTACGAGTAAGCCCGCGTTCCGATTCCGATTATCCTCGGTCCAGGAGTTGAAGTGTCTCTCCGAACTGGAGAACTCCGGCCGGTGTGCACGGATCGGGCCAAATCATAACGTGGGCCATGCCGGCTTCAGCGTAAGCGCGGATGGCTTCCGCATTCCCGGCCGCCGATCGCGCCGGAGGCACCGGATAGCGTTCACGCAACGTTCGCCCCGTTTTGTTCTCCATATCGAGGAAGATGCAGGCGCTCCGCGCGAGCGACGCCGGATCGCGTCCGATCTCTTCGCAAGCCGCGTCGACCTTGGCAATGACCGGATCCAACTCCTTCGGGTCAGCGACCCAGGTGGTATTCCAGCCGTCCGCGTACTTCGCGGTCAGTCGAAGCAGCCGTTCTCCATTCGTGCCGACCACGATTGGTATCCGGTTCGGCCGGGGACCACGCGGTAGGAGCTCGGCGTCGGTGGCTTGATAGTAGGTGCCCTGAAAATTCGAGCGGCCGGTCCGCAGGAGATCGTGCAGCATCGCGAAGCCCTCTTCGAACCGGCTCGCGCGATGATCGTACGGAAATCCAAATGTGGTGTAGTCAGGTTCGTGCCACCCGGCGCCGACCGCAAGCACAAGACGTCCGTTGCTCATTTCGTCGACCGTTTCACAGATCTTGGCAAGCAACCCGGGATTGCGAAAACTCATGCAGCTCACCAGCGGTCCGATCTCGACGCGTGTGGTCACGGCCGCCAGTCCCGCCAGCAGCGACCAGCACTCCCACCGGCTCTGCGCGCTGTCGTCCTCGGGAAAGCGAAAAATCATGTGGTCCGCCACCCATATGGAGTCGAAACCGGCCTCTTCCGCGGCCTTGGCCATCGCCAATACGTCCGACCAGCGATTGATCGACCCGCTCATGTAGCCATCGCCATTCGGAATGTAGAGGCCGACTTTGATCGGCCGCTGATTCGCCTGAACCACGGATCGTCTCCTTCTTTCGGTCTTGTAACTGTCAATCCGGGAGATGCTACTCCAAATCCGTCGGCGATTTCGGCCGAACTACCCACAATCGCAGACGATCCTCCTCATTTGGCACTAGAATGCATGTGAGAAATCGTGATCGGCATTGACGGTCGTCAGGCGTGTCGAGGTGTCGTCCCGCACCGGCAGCAACGTGAGACGTCGTCCGCACTATCTGACCAACTGCCCGGATTGCCGGCGAGGGCGAATTGTGGACTTTGTCGTCGCTGGACTTGGCTTCGGCGCGCTAATTGTTGTCATCGGGTTCGTGATTCGGGACCTCGGGCCGTTGCTTTGGAAGCGGCTCGGATACGGTGCGTTCTCCAGGACCGACGACGAGCGCGAGCGCTGGCGTGCATTCTGCCACTCGATCGCGACCATCCTAACGGTCGCAGGATCTCTGGTTCTGATCGCAACGGTTGTGGCGATCTTCGCCGGGGTTTCCGACAACGCCGGCGAACTCGTGGTCATTGTCGCGACTGCGATCACGGTCATTGGGATGATCGTAGCCATTGCCACGACGGCGCGCGCTTACCAAGAACTTGCGCCGGTGAAAGCATTCAATTTGGGCATCGCGTCCGAACAGAGTGACCTGGTGGCGAGCTCGCTGAAATCGGGAGCGTCGACGGGTGAGGTAACGACTGTCCGCCGAATCGAACAACAGTCTCCCATGATCGTGGAATCCGCAGATTCGCCTGAATCACTGCCTTCAGAGCCAATGACGAGTCCAGAGCCTGAGATCGAAGAATCCTTCGACGCGACCAAACTCCTGCCATCGGAGTTCGACGAAAACTTTGACCACCAGGATGCCGCCCTATTCCAAAGATCGAATGCAGAGATCGTCACTGACAGCTCAACGGCGCCACCGGCAGCCGTTGCCGAGGGGAAATCAGACGAGGATCAAACTGCAATCGTCGAAACGGTTCCAGCGGCCTTAGGGGTGTTCAAGTCGCGATTGCTGGCCGACATCGGAGTGCCTGAATCACCCGAAACCGCGAATGGAGGTTTCGCTTCGAATCTGCTCGCGGATGTCGACCGAACCGCCGTCACAAACGATCCGAATTACCAGTCCCCGTTGCTTGCGGATCTCGCGAATGAAACGCAGCCCGAGGAGAGCGCAGAGGCAAGCGAGCCCGCGTCGGTCGAGACTGAATCTGAATCGGACTCAGGCGAGAAGCCGGCGGACGATAAACTGAAAACGTCTGACGCGAAGAACGACGACACCCTGGTCTAGCCCTAGTACAGCTGCATTCACGTAGGATCAGCCTTGACCGATGACCGATCGCAGCCGCCCGATCCGCTCGATCTCGAGCTCGACTTCATCTCCCGGTTCCAGCCATGGTTGAATATCGGTTCCAAGCTCCAAGATGCAACCAGCGCCACACGTTCCACTGCCGATGATATCGCCGGGACGGAGATCGGCATGCCGGGACGCTTCTTCGATCAGATGCGGAAATCTCCAGTGCATCGACGCCGAAGTGTCTCGCGAGATTTCATCTCCATTGACCCGCCCGGTCATCTGAAGGTCGACGATGTCGCCTTTGATTCGATCCTTCAGTTCGTCCAGCGTCACAATCACCGGTCCGAATGATGTTGCGAAATCTTTGCCCTTCGCGGGTCCAAGACCAACGCTCATCTCCTGTCGCTGGATATCTCGAGCGCTCCAGTCATTCATGATCGTAAAGCCCGCGATGTAGTCCCAGGCGTCGGCGGCGGCTATATCCCGGCCGGCTATGCCGACGACCGCGGCCAGTTCCAGCTCGAAATCGAGCTCAGAGGTTTCAAAAGGTTTCCGAATCGTTTCCCCGGGGCCGAAGAGATTGCCGGTATGGGCGAAGTAAAAGACGGGTCGCTCATACCAAGCGGTTGGGATCACGCGGCCGCGCTTGCGATACCCTGACGCGACATGCTGCTCGAACGCATAAAAGTCACGAATGCTCGGTGGATCTGGAACGGGTGGGAACTGAACGGCCTCCCAGGCTGGCACCGCGGTGTCGCGCGGTACTTGAGCGCTGGAAGCATGCTGTTCAGCAAAGCCACTCGCTGCAGCGGAAAGCTCAGAGAGAAGCTCTGGACCGCCCTGCAGCACGTCGATCATCGTGAGTTCATCGTCGGTCCTGAGGAGTCGTCCCGCGTTAAGGATACGGTCGCCCTGGAGCACACCGGCAACCGGATGCGGACCGTGAGTCGTGTGTTGATAGGTGATCAGCTTCATGTCGCGAGCATACCAGGATCAGTTCAACTCCCGCATTCGTTGTTCGCGATCAAATTGACGATTTGAACCTGGTAGCCCGATGCTTGCACGGAATCGTTGATGTCATGCCCGCGGAGCAATCATGCACAGTCATTCCGACGACCACGCTCACCATTCCGACCCAGTTGACCATCGATCGGCAATCCGTGTGCTCGCGGTCGATGTCGGCGCGGGTACGCAAGACATACTGGTCTACGACAGTCTCCGTAGGCCGGAAAATTGCTTCAAGCTCGTACTGCCGTCACAAACGCAAATCGTTGGACGGAGAATCCGAGAAGCGACCAAAGCCGGACGGTCAATCCACCTGACAGGTTCGCTCATGGGCGGAGGCGAGTCCGGGTACGCGGTGACGGATCACCTCGCGGCCGGATATCGAGTCACCGCGACGCCCGCCGCGGCGCGTACCCTCCACAACAATCCGGCACGCGTAGCGAGCATAGGTGTGATCGTTCGCGATGATGCTCCTGACGACGCAACTGAAATCCAGCTTTCCGATATCGACCTGCACGCGCTTGAACATGCACTCGATCTTTTCGGCGTGGAGTTGCCCAAGACCGTGGCGATCGCGATCCAGGACCACGGGTACCGGCCCGGCAGCGGCAACAACGAGGTTCGGTTCGAGTACCTCCAAAGTCTGGTCGAAAACGGGGGACAGCTTGCCGACACCGTGTTCCGCGATCCGCCATCGGGGATGACGCGCATGGGGGCGGTCGTAGAAACGGTGCCAGGTGTTTATGTGATGGACACCGGTGCGGCGGCCGTGTTGGGAGCGCTCGGGGACCCGATGGTTGCCGGTGCGGTGGATTCCGAAGGTGCAGTGTTGGTCAATGTCGGCAACATGCACACCTTTGCCACGCTGGTGAAGGGCCGCAGGCTCTTTGGATTGTTCGAGCATCACACAGGAGGCATCACCGCCGAGATCATCGGCGATCTGGTCGAGCGACTGCGATCCGGTACGATCGATGGAGCGACATTCGCCCGCGATTTCGACGGTCATGGCGCCGCGCTCGATCCTCGGTACTTCGCGGAGGGTCCGTTCCAATTTGTCGCGGTGACCGGCCCGAACCGAGCGATTGCCCGCCCCTTGGGATTCCACGAGGCCGCTCCACACGGCGATATGATGCTGACCGGCGCGTTCGGCCTGGTCGAGGGCGTCTTGATGCAATTGGCGAAGAACGGCGGATCAGAGGGCCTAACGCTGGCAGCGAGGTGATTTGGAAAGTGATTCCGACGATCGATCCGAATCTGGCTGTTGCTGATTGGAGGCGCAATGCCGGCGCACCTGACTTCGGACTGATCTCAACGGTTGCGACCGACTCCACCGGCAAGGTCTTCGTGCTCTGCCGGTCTCCTCAAGCGATGATGCTCACGTTCAACCAGAATGGCGAATACCAGGGCTCTTGGTCGGAGCACAAGTTCGTGCAGCCACATGGACTCTGGATCGGTCCGGACGACCGCGTGTACACCACCGATACCGGCGATCACACGATCCGGATCTTCACCACGAAAGGCGTCCTCCTGCAAACGATCGGAAGGCCGGGACAGGTCGGCGCACCGGGCGAGCCATTCAATGCGCCCACGCGAGCGGTCGTCGGTCCCTCGGGCGACATTTTCGTTTCGGATGGCTACGGTCAGAACCGAATCCATCGATTCTCACCAGGCGGTCAACTGCTGCATTCATGGGGTGAGCCGGGCAGTGGCCCGGGGCAGTTCGATACGCCGCACAGCCTTTGGGTCGACCAACAAGAGCGGGTCTACGTCGTGGACCGGGCAAACGGCCGCGTCCAGGTATTCGAAGGGGACGGCACGTTCGTTTCCGAATGGGATGGTTTTCGATTCCCCCACGACATCTTCATGACCGCGGACGAGCATGTCCTCGTGACCGACTGCGCACCACGCATTCCAGAATCGACCGTGCCGTACCACCAGACCATGCCGGCTGCTCCGATTCTAATGTTTGCCCTCGACGGCACAATCACCGGCGTCACCGGCTTCTCCGGAGACAGTGCGGGGCAGTTTTTGGACTGCCCGCACTCCATCTGGATCGATCCGTTTGGCGACATCTACGTCAGCGAAGTGATCACGCCCAACCGTTTGCAAAAGTTCCGTCGCTCGGATGCCGGCTAGCCTCCGAAAACCAGCGGCCACACCGCAACCGTTCTAGACATCGCGCGAAATCTCCTCGAGCGCCGCATGCGCTGCCGCGAGCCGGGCGATCGGCAACCGGAAGGGCGAACAGCTCACGTAGTCCAGTCCGATCTCGTGCGCGAATTGGATCGACGCGGGGTCGCCCCCGTGCTCTCCGCAGATCGCGACCGTCAATGCCGGCTTGACCGCTCTTCCCTTTGTCGTCGCCCATTTCATCAGCTCCCCGACCCCTTCGATATCAAGTGTCTGGAACGGGTCGTCTTTGAGCAGGCCATGCTCGACGTAATCCGGCAAGAAGCGCCCGGCGTCGTCGCGGCTGAGTCCAAAGGTCATCTGTGTCAAGTCGTTGGTGCCGAAGCTGAAAAAGTCCGCCTGCTTGGCGATTTGAGCGGCCAGTATCGCCGCGCGCGGCACCTCGATCATTGTGCCGATGTGATACGTCACCCTGTGACCCAGCTCCAGGAAGACCTCTTCCGCGGTGGTAACAATCACCTTCCGCTGGTTCTGGAGCTCTTCGGGGCCGCCGACGAGTGGAATCATCACCTCAGGCTCAACGTGGATGCCCGCGAGCGAGCTCCGAACCGCCGCCGTGAAGATCGCCCTGGACTGCATGCGCGTGACTTCCGGGTAGGTGATGCCGAGCCGGCATCCCCTAAGGCCGAGCATCGGGTTGATTTCGTGATGCGCCTCGATCGCGGCATGAATGACCCGTTGCGGCTGGCCGATCAGGGTTGCGAGCCGTCTGATCTCTTCTTCGGTTCGTGGCAGGAATTCGTGGAGTGGCGGATCGAGCAACCGGATCTTGACCGGCAATCCGTCCATTTCGTGGAACATCGCTTCGAAGTCATTGGCTTGGAACGGCTCGAGCTGGGCGAGCGCCGCTTCCCTTGCCTCGAAGGATTCAGCCAGAATCATTTGCCGCATGAAGTCGATTCGATCCGGTGCGAAAAACATGTGCTCGGTGCGGCAGAGACCGATGCCCTGCGCCCCGAGTCCGCGCGATCGCCGGGCATCGGCCGGTGTGTCGGCATTTGCGCGCACTCCGAGCTTGCGAAATTCGTCCGCCCACGCCAGGAGGGTGTCGATGCCGCCGCTGAGAGTCGGTTCGACCATGGGCACAGCACCGAGAATGACCCGGCCGGTTGAGCCGTCGATCGTCAGCTCGTCAAACTCGCGAACAGTGATTTTTCCCGCATGGAAGAGTCGCAATTTGTCATCGATCACAATCGCGCTGCAGCCGGTGACCGCCGGCTTGCCCATTCCGCGTGCGACAACGGCGGCGTGCGATGTCATTCCGCCGCGTGCGGTGAGAATCCCTTGCGCGTGCTCCATTCCAGGGAAGTCGTCGGCCGAGGTTTCAGTACGGACGAGAATCACAGCCTCACCGGCCTCGCCTCGACGCTTTGCCTCCGCTGGATCGAGCACAACAACGCCGGTCGCCGCGCCGGGACTCGCGGGCAGTCCGGTCGCGATCGTCGTGATCTTTTGGAGATCATCAATCCGTGGGTGCATCAGTTGTTCAAGCTGCGCTGGCTGAACCCTGCGGACGGCTGTTTCCCGGTCGATCAATCCCTGATTCGACATGTCGACCGCGATCTTGACCGCGGCAAAAGCCGTCCGTTTTCCAGTGCGGGTTTGCAGCATCCACAGCCGCCCCTCTTCGACGGTGAACTCCACGTCCTGCATATCGGTGTAGTGCGCTTCCAGACGGGAGGCAATATCGAGCAATTGGCGGTATGAGGGCTTGAATAGTGGATCGTCATCCATTTGCTGAACCGCTTGGGGTGTCCGGATTCCAGCCACCACGTCTTCGCCCTGCGCATTCGGCAAGAACTCGCCGAACAGCACCCGTTCGCCCGTATTGGGATTCCGCGTGAATGCGACGCCGGAGGCGCAGTCGCTTCCGACATTCCCGAAAACCATCGCCTGCACGTTGACTGCCGTGCCGAGATGCTCGGAGATGTGGTTCGATCGACGATATGCTCGTGCCCGTGGCGTATTCCAGGAGCGGAATACGGCCACGATCGCCATCTGCAGCTGCTCGAACGGATCCTCGGGGAACGCGTGACCATGTTCGTTGATGATTCGCTTGAAGGCGATGACGAGATCGTGCAGTGCCTTCGCCGAGAGCTCGTAATCGATGGACACGCCGGTTCGACTCTTCGCGTCCGCGATCGCCTTTTCGAAGAGATCCGCGTCGACGCCGAGCACCACCTTGCCGAACATCTGCACGAAGCGACGGTAAGCATCCATCGCGAAGTGCTCGTTCGCTCGCTGGCCGAGGCCCGCCGCGATCTTGTCGTTCAGCCCAAGGTTGAGAATCGTATCCATCATGCCGGGCATGGAGAATTTCGCGCCGGAACGAACCGAGAGGAGAAGCGGATTTGTCGGATCACCAAAGTGCCGGCCCATCTGAACCTCAATACCCGCGAGCGCTTTCCGCACTTCCGGCAACAGGGATTCTGGAACATCTCCCCCACTCGAAAGGTAAGCGCGGCATGCTTCCGTCGTTACCGTGAATCCAGGAGGAACCGGCAGCCCAATGCGCGTCATCTCGGCGAGGTTGGCGCCCTTGCCGCCAAGTAGTTCCCGCTGTTCGGCGTGTCCTTCCTGGAAAAGGGAGACCCAATGGCCCTTCATTGATGCGTCCTTTCGACGAGGAGTAATTCCCGGCATCGGTCATCGATCGCGCCTTGGTAGGGCCGAAGCCGGAACCTTCCGGGAGCGGATTCTCTTATCTGAAGGTAGGGGTGGGCGTGTCACAGGCTCGTCACGATGGCAAAACGGGATGTGCCAATCGTGTCCCAACCCGTACGCGACCAAGCTTGCGTCGAGCAAGCGGAACTCAAATGACCGTTATTGACTGTCAGGTGTGCCTGAGGCGGACTGAACTGTTCCCGTTGTGTCATCGGTTGGTGTCGGCGACGTCGCATCGCCGGTCGCCGTCCGGGTCGCCGTGGCCGATCCGGTCTTGCCGGGAGATGGGGTGGACGATGGCGACTGTTCGGCCGATGGCGTCAACTCCGGTTCGTTGGTCGGAATCTCGGTTGACATCTCGGTCGACATCTCGGTCGACATCTCGGTCGCCACGGGGAGGGTCGAGGTGCTCGTAGGCGTTGCCGTCTCGGTCGAGGTCGGCTCAATCGTCGAGATGGAAACCAGTGGAGTGTTGCTCGGTGTTAGGGTCGGAGACAAGGTTGACGTATTGGTCGCGACCGGGACGATCGCCGGAGTTTGAGATGGTGGCGCCGGCGTACTGGTGCTCTTGGGACTGGCGGTTCTGGTCGGTGTTGGTGTTGCGGTGTTTTGAGGTCGCGGCGTAATCGTCGCGTAGATGATGATCGACCGGGTGACGATCGGCGGCGGCGGAGAAGAGGTGCTGGCGGAATTGAAGGTTGGCAATGGCTGCAGAATCGCTCCCGGGGTTGCAGTGGTCGTTGAAGTTGACGTCGCCTGGATATCCTGTACATTCGCCGGGCGCCGAACCACGCGCACGGTCGGGCTTGGCTGCACAGGCACCTCAGGTGCGGTCGGGATCACCTCGGCGTCTTCGTCGGGTTCGTTCGTAGGCCCTGCGGTCGACTCGCGCTCTGGCTCGGTCGACGCGTCATCGACGGACTCCTCCGAGCTTTGAGTAGGCACTGCGATGGTTGTTCCCCGTGGTTTGGACGGTCCATTGTCGGCGTCCGCGGGCAGCACCGCGAACGCGATCGCGCCGACAATTGCGGCCGCGCCAATAAACGCCGCCAGCATCGGCGCGAGCGACAGGATGAGGGATCGCGAACGTGAGCGCGCGCGGGGCTGCGCCATCTCACTTACTCCACGGCGTGTTGATGAATGCTAGACCAGATCAGATACTCGCAACACGGTTGCCGGTCCGCGTGTTCTCTAGTACGCTCGAACCTGGCTAGTTGGTTTCGGGTTGGCTCAAAAACTCCCGCAAAACCTCCTTGAACAGGTCAGGCTCTTCGAAATGAGCCAAGTGCGAACTGTTTTCGAAGATCCTGAGTATCGACCCGGGAATGCCGGCGTGCATCGTTTCGGAGCACGCTGGAACAACCTCGTCGAATCGGCCGCATGTGATCATCGTCGGGACGGCGATCTCCGCGAGCCGGTCGCGGCGCTCCCAATCCATCAGATTGCCGGTGCAGGTGAATTCATTCGGTCCCCACATTGTGTTGTAAACCGGGGCGGACATATGCTCCATCGACTCCTGTAAATAGGCAGGGTATGGATGCGTTTGACACAGGTGCCGGCGATAGAGCACCTCCATTGCCTCCAGGTAATCGGGATGATCGGTTGTGCCGTTTGCCTCGTGAAGAGCGAGCGCCTCTTGACTCGCTGCCGGCAGCCGCCGCCGCAGTGAATCCATTCCCTCGACGCATTGCTTCGTACTCGCCGCTCCGCTGTAGAGCACGAGACTGTGAAGATTTTGCTGGTAGTTCAGCGCATACTCGAGAGCAAGAAAGGCGCCCCAGGACTGTCCAATCAACCGTATCTTGCCGAGTCGCAGAGTTTGCCGGACCGCTTCGACCTCTTCCACAAACCGGGGCACCTGCAATAGCGACGGGTCGTCTGGTCTGTCCGACCGGCGGGAGCCGAGTTGATCGTAACGAACCACCCGGTAGCCGTCTTGGGCAAGCTCCATCAACGGGATCAGATAGTCGGACGCTCCACCCGGGCCACCGTGCAAGAGCAGAATCGCCGGACCTTCGCCGACGCTCTCGTACCAGACGCGGCCAGGACCGACATCGACAAAGCCTTGCGTTTTTGTTCGCGACTTGCTCATCCTGCCTCTCCCCTCACGGCTCATCCAGCCGAACGAGCAGCCTTTGCCGCGGGCGTCATTCTCTCAGTTAATCGCGGCAGCGTATGCGTCATGATCGCAAGCGTTGCGATCGCAATCGGACCGGCGAGAATCATCGACAGATTGTCCCGGCTGATCCCGTCGAGCATCAATGTTCCCAGGCCGCCGGCGGAATTCCAGGCTGTGATTGTCGCCAGGCTGATGGTTGTCACGGCCGCGATTCGAAGCCCGGCGATCAGCACTGGTAGAGCAAGTGGCAACGGCACCCGGGCAAAGACCTGAGCCGCGGCCATACCGATTCCGCGCGCCGCCTCTAAGATCGCTGGATCGATTCCTCGCGGCGCCGCCGCAATATTCCATAGGAGCGCGAGTTGAGCATAGGCCGCCAGCACACCGATCTCCGGCTGTCTACCGAGCCCCAGACTCGGAATCAGGAACGCCAGAAACGCGAGATTTGGAATCGTATAGACGATCCCAAGCAAACTCAAAACCGGCAGGGAAAGTCTGGGCACGGCCGCCACGAGAATGCCGAGCGGTAGCGCGAAAACCAGCGCCAACCCCACCGCCGGCGCGGAGAGCGAAAGGTGGTCGCCCCCCTAGATCTGTGACCCGCCGCCAGCGATCGACGTGATAATCGAGGTTCACGACGCGACCCCGGGGTGACGGCAACCAACCGTCGACGCTGGCGGCCTTGATCATGTCAAGATCGACAAATCCGGGCACCGAACCGCGATCATCGTCGACCCGCACGACGCGCTCGCCCGATGCCAGAAGAAGTCCAAGCGCCCCCCGCAATGTTGCTCTGTAGCCAATCGAGATCAGCGAGTCGGCGCCGGAGATTTGAGTTGCCACTGAGCAGACTGGAATCAGGTTCAGCGACCGTAAAACGTCCTCCGCGCCGGCCAGCTCTCGAACGAAATCGTCCGCGGGCCGCGGCACAATCTCGAGCGGTGGTGCCGTGAATGATCGGCCCTGCTCAGTTTGGCACCGCGCGGCATCGCCGCTGTCCCGTGCGTCTTTGGCTTGAAGGGCATGCAGTGATTGGATGGCTGGCCCCTAGCCCTCGTTGAGCAGGCGGGGAGCGGTGCACCGCTCCCCGCCTCCCGGCAAACTACGCGGGCAACAGGCCCTGTTCCTGAAGGAGTTGTTTCGCCACGCCGGCCGGCTCCATCTTCTCCTTTCCGACGACTTGGCGATTGAGCTCGATCATGATTTCGGTCGTCAAAATAGGCGCCAGCGGATTCAGCGCCTCCGCAATTTGCGGATTCGCGCTCCCAGCGCCGCCAGGCGAACGACCGGAGCGACGTAATACGGCGGCTACAGCGATTTGGCGCCTTGCGGAATGACGAGATCGTTGATCGCAATTTCCGCGTCGGTGCTGAACGGGAGCACTACGTTGGCATCGCTATCCGGGAACGTTTGGTATCTGAGGCCGGGTGTGACCCCACTCACCGAGGCGTTGAGACCGTGAGTGCTTTGCAGCCCCAGAAGTCCGTCCTCCCGCTCCTCGAAGTCGGATGGCGCCGAAATGGTGATCTCCTCACGCTGACTTGGCTCGGCAAGTCGCGAGATGGTGGTCAATCCCTTCTCGGTCGTGAAGTCGCGCTTGACCGCCAGGGCTTGCGAGTCGTTCATTGCGCTCTGCTCGAGCCAGATCAAACCGGATTGAGCTTCGTACTCCTTCTTGTCGTACTGATAGACGGCGTCGATTGAAGGATCCGCGACCTGTGTTGCCATTCCCGCCTCCGGCGTGCCCGCGGCCGCGAGAGCATCGGCAACCGTCTTCGTCAAGACGACGAGCAGTCCCGTTCCTGTGTACTCCGGATAGACGTCGAGCTCGTCGTTGACCAGAGCTTCCTGTGCGACAACGGCCCCACCCAAATTGAGCCTCCGCTCGACTTGGCCTCCGGCATTTTCAAGTGAAAGCGCGTACATCTCGCCAATCGTGATCGACTCCGTAAAAATCCTTAGAACCGACCCGTACCGGCCCCGTTTTCGCGGACGTCCAATTTGTTTGGTGACCGAACGGGATGACAAGCGATGAAGCGGTGATCACTTTGATGATGGTGCGACGCGAGATGATTGTTGAACTGGTTCTTTCGTTGCTGGCGACTTGAGGTCTTGCCCGTGCTGGTAGGTTGATGACCCGGTCGGAAGAGTGACCAGGCGTTCGAGTCCCGCGAGCACCGCTTCAACGGTTAATGCGAGCAATGTGACGGGGATTGCTCCGGCGAGAAGCAGCCGGTAATCGAGTAGGGTCAGACCACTGGTGATGAAGCGTCCGAGACAGCCTACTCCGACGAAACTGGCCAGCGTCGCGCTGGCAAGGACCTCGACTGAGGCCGTCCGCGGTCCAGCCAGCACCGGCAATTGAACTTTGGCGAAAACCTGGAATCCCTTCATCCCAAGTCCTCGTGCGTTCTCCAGCATGGCGGCCACGACCGCTTTCGGCCCGGCGTCGGTGTTGATGATGACTGGAGGACCCGCCAGAAGGGTCAACGCTATAAGCGAAAGGGCGAACGTGCGGTCGAAAAATGGAAGAAGCGCGCCCAGTTCCTTGCGATATGGAAACAGCAAAAACATCACGGCGATGCTGGGAACGACCCTCACGGCTGACACCGCACCGACAATCGCCGGCCCGGCCCGCCGGCTTCGAGCCGAGAGCAATCCAAGTGGGAAGATGACGACCGGGACGGCAAGCGCATTGGGACTCAAACGAACGTGAGCAGAAAGCGCGTTCTGAAACCGATCCGGGTTATCGTCGATGTATCACAGCGCATCGCGCGGGATTTCCAATCGGCGTCCCCATCCGAGCCAAATCACTGACCTGTAACGTCTGCTTTGCGGCTATCGTGAGATAGGAGCCACAACTGGTTTCCTAAACGCAATGTGCGCTCCGAGCCAATGGAGAAACGCAATCAGCGTGCCATAGGGAGGAAATTATCAAAACCGGAACGAAGCGAAGCAAGGACTTATACTTGGCGGTTGATGCGATCATTTTCGATAGATAACCGACCACACACGTTGCGAGGTACCAGCCAATGACCATGACCCAGGGCGCAACATTAGCTCCTCACAATCCAGCCGGTGCCGATCTGATCATTCGCGCGAGCAATGTCGTCAAGACGTACGACACCGGCACGACCAGAATCGAGGCGCTCAAGAGCGTGGATTTGTCGATCGTCCGGGGCGAAATGCTCGCGGTCATGGGTCCCTCCGGTTGCGGCAAGACCACATTGCTGAACTGCCTAAGCGGGTTGGACAGCGTCGACGACGGTCAGATTTTGCTCGAGGGCAAAGACCTCGCAAAAATGTCCGATAAGGACCGCACGACCTATCGTGCTCTGCGGATGGGCTTCGTCTTTCAGGTTTACAACCTGCTCCCGGTGCTGACCGCGGTCGAAAACGTCGAGCTGCCGTTGCTGGTTTCGGGAATGAGACCGAAAGATGCACGGATGAAGTCCCTGGAGGCGCTCGACCAGGTTCAACTGCGCGAGTGGGCGAACCATCGCCCGGCGGAGCTTTCCGGCGGTCAGCGTCAACGTGTGACGATCGCCCGGGCGCTGGTCAATAACCCGGCGATCGTCTGGGCCGACGAACCGACCGGTGCACTCGATTCCGTTTCGGCCGAAGGCATTCTTTCGCTCATGCGCGACCTAAACCAGCGTTCGCGGCTCACCGTGGTGATCGTGACCCACGATCCCGGTGTGGGAGGTCAATGCAAACGCGTGATCAGGATGCGTGACGGCGAGATTGTTGGCGAAGGGCTGGAGCGTGTTGGGGACTAGCCCTCGTCACCTCGAGGGTTGGGCCGCCGGCCATGAAAGTCGCTCGGATGTTAGGCGAACGAGGAACAAGCGATGAACGAAATCTTCGGCCTTTCGATGACCGCGATTATGTTCGTACTCCTTGGTTTGCTAGCGATCTGCTTGATGACGGTGGTTTGGGTTGCGTTGCGTCGACCGGTGGTCTTCAAGCTCGGGGTGCGCAATATCCCCCGGCGGAAGGCGCAGACGATCCTGATCGTCATCGGCCTAATGCTGTCGACATTGATCATCGCCGCCGCCCTCGGCACGGGCGATACGATCGACCACTCCGCCACCGCGGCGACGTATCAAAGCCTCGGGCACGCCGATGAATTGGTCGTTCGTGGTCGAAGTGAGGACGGAGAGGGCAACTTTGTCAATTCTGTCGATGAATTGATTCCGCGGAGCCTGGTCGAAGAGATTGAAGCGGCGTTCCAGGATTCCGATCTCGTGGACGGCGTGCTGCCGGTGCTCATCCAGCGGGTGCCGGCCATTAAGCTCGTCGACAACAAGCCATCGCTTTCGGAGCCCTCGGTTTACCTGGTGGGAATCGATCCCGTTCGCGCCGAACAATTCGGCGGCCTGAAGGAAGCCGACGGAACCCCAATCGATTTGGCCGGACTCCCGATCGACCAGGTGGTCATCAGCGAGGACCTTGCGGACTCGCTCGATGCCCAAGCCGGCGATGTGGTCGCGTTTTACTACAACAACACGCCGTTTCCGCTCAAGATCGCCGCGGTCGCCGAGAATTCGCCACTGAGCGGCCAGTTCGACCCAGCAACTCCGGGTATGGTCGTCCCACTTGATCGACTTCAACAGTTCACGGGGATCACCGATCAAGTGACGACGATCGCCATTTCGAACAAGGGCGGCATCGAGAGCGGAATGAAGTACAGCGACGAGGTAACCGACAAGCTCGTCGCGTTGTTCCAGGATCGGCCGTACGGCGTCGACAAAATCAAGCAGAACAACATCGAATTCGCGGAGATCTTCGCCAATATCTTCACCAGCTTCTTTCTCGTCTTCGGCCTCTTCTCGATCGCGGTCGGCATTCTGTTGATCGTCCTGATCTTTACGATGCTCGCCGCGGAGCGCCGCTCCGAAATGGGCATGACCCGTGCAATTGGGGCGCAACGTCGCCAGCTCATGATGCAGTTCATCTCGGAAGGCACCGTGTACGCGATAGCGGCCGGATTTGTCGGAGCGGCGCTGGGTGTCGGAGCGGCGTACTTGATCGGGTATGCCGTCCGCCCGATTCTGGGCGAATTCCTGACCATCGAACCCCACGTCACACCCCGCAGCATGGTGGTCGCATATTGTCTGGGCGTCGTGATCACCTTCCTGGCCGTCGTCATCTCCTCCTGGAGGATCAGTCATCTCAACATCGTGGCCGCGATTCGGGATATCACCGAGGTTGCCACGCACGGACTCGATCGCAGAATCACGCGCAAGGGCAAGGTTCGCAGCGGTTCCGTCATTCTCGGACTGGGTATCGCGTTCGCCGTGGCGGGCGGCGTCTTGGCCTCGATGGGAGCAACCGGCGACTCTGCGACCGACAGTGAAAAGGCGCTGGCTGGTGTCGGATCGGCGCTTCTATTACTCGCGGGAGTTCTGTTGATCTGGGGGGCTCATCGGCTATTGCGGCCGTTTTGGGGCATTTTTCTTACCCTCACCGGCATCGGAGCCACGATTCTTGGCCAAACGGCTGAGTCGGCGGCCCTCTTCTATGGCGGTATGAGCCTCCTCCCATTTGGAATCGCGCTCTTGCTGCGATTCTTCGGGGTGCCGACCCGCCCGATCTTTACCGTCGTCGGGATTTACATCGTCGTTCTCTGGCTGCTTCCTCCTGGGATTTCCGAGGACCTGTTTGGAGATCTCGGAGGCGGGATCGAAATGTTCTTCCTCTCCGGCATCTTCATGGTGGCCGGCGCGACGATTCTGATCGTCCAGAACCTTGATCTCCTGTTGGCGGGCGTTACCAGGTTGGGTGGGCTCTTCCGCTCGAAACTCCCCGCGGTGCGCACCGCGGTCGCGTTTCCCGGCGCCGCCAAGGGCCGCACCGGAATGACGATCGCGATGTTCAGTTTGATCATCTTTTCCCTGGTCATGTTCGCCACGATCAACCGGAACTTCACGGATCTCTTCACCAGCGATGAGGCAAACGCCGGCTGGGATGTTCGCGCTGACGCGGGGGGCGCCAATCCGATTGGAGATACGCCGGCCTTCATTGAACTGCTTGCGAGCAGCGAGGTAGATACCTCCGATATCGTCGCCTCAGGTCAGGTCACGGCTAATTTCCAACTCAACATGCGGCGCTCCGAAGAGCAGGACTGGAAATTTTTCCCGCTGGTCGGCATGGACGAATCGTTCCTCGAATCAAGCGAGGTCAAGTTCCAGCAACGAGCCACGGGGTTGGCGGACGATGCGGCAGTGATCGAAGCGCTGAAAACGCAACCCAACGCGGTCGTCGTGAGCGCATTTGCCCTGGCCGAGAACAGCGGATTTGGCTCGGATCCCACTCAATTCACGCTCACCGATCCCGATGACGACGGACCGGAACAGGCCCTGAGCTCGAGCATAAAAGTCTTCGATCCGATCACTGTCCAGATCGAAGGACTCGACGGCTCAACCCATGAGGTCGTCGTGATTGCCGTCATCGACAGCAAAGTCAGCACGCTCTTCGGGATGTATGGCACGCAAGAACTAACTAAACAGATCCGGCCCCAGCCCAACGTGACCTCCTACTTCCTCCGATTGAGCGATCCCAAAAATGCCGGCGTCAAGGCGAAGGAAGTTGAGGCCGCGCTGGTCTCCAGCGGCGTTCAGGGCAACTCGATTCGGGATGAGCTCGAAGAAGCGCAAAGTCAGTCAACCGGATTCCTGCTGATCTTCCAGGGATTCATGGGGCTTGGACTGGTCGTCGGAATCGCGGCCGTGGGCGTGATCGCGTTCCGATCCGTGGTCGAGCGCCGGCAGCAAATCGGCGTTTTGCGCGCGATCGGCTACCAGCAGTCGATGGTATCGCTTTCATTCCTCATTGAGACATTCTTTATCGTCGGAATGGGCGTAATCAGCGGCACGGTGCTCGGTCTGGCGCTTGCCCGGAACCTGTTCAGTAGCGACGATTTCACGGGCGGCATAGAAGAAGTCCAGTTTACCGTGCCCTGGCTTTTGATCGCGATCATCCTCGTCGTCACAATGCTGGCCGCCCTGTTGATGACGCTGGTGCCCGCGAAACAGGCGTCAAGACTTTCGCCGGCAGAGGCGCTACGGTACGAGTAGCCAGTGTTGATCGGGAGGAACCGTGAAAAAGCAAGGCGTCCTGAATCATCGCTTGTCCGCCGTGATCGCGGCGATGGGGCACGGCGACGTGCTCGTCGTGGCCGATGCCGGCTTGCCAATTCCTCCCGGAGTCGAGCGAATCGATCTCGCGGTGTGTCAGGGGCTGCCTAAAATGCTCGATGTCGTCACGGCGATCGCGAGCGAACTGCAGGTCGAGCAAATCACCTATGCGTCCGAGCTCGAAGAGGGGAATCCGCAACTCGCGAAGCTGATCAAAGCGGTTTACCCGAAGGCGACTTCGTCTCACGTGCCGCACACTGAGTTCAAACAAATGACGGCCAGGGCGCGGGCCGTGGTTCGCACGGGTGAGTGCACGCCATATGCGAATGTGATCCTGATCAGCGGGGTGATTTTCTAGGAGAGCTCCGGATGGGAAGATCCCCTTCATTGATGACGAGAAGAGGTCTGCTGCGTTTTGCCGTGGCCAGCGGAGCAGCAATCACACTTCCGCGGTTCTCGGCAACGGCCCAGAACGACGTGTGTCTTCACATGGAATCCTTTCCGGTCCCCGCGGGCACCCATCCTCACGACGTGGCTCCCGCTGCGGACGGTGTCGGCGTCTGGTTTACCGCACAGGCATCAGGCGAGCTCGGGTTGCTGACGCCGGTAACTGGCGAAACCGAGCTCATCGACCTTGGCGACGGTTCGTCCCCGCATGGAGTGATCGTGGGACCGGACGGAGCCGCCTGGGTTACCGACAGCGGGCGAGACGAGATTTTGCGCGTCGATGCCGATTCCAAAGAGATCACTCGATTCCCGACCGGCTTGACCGGATCCAACCTCAACACCGCCGCGTTCGACGGCAAAGGGCGCCAATGGTTCACTGGACAGGGTGGGATCGTCGGACGCCTCGATCCCGGCAACGGCAACTTGTCGACGCTCAATGCTCCGCGTGGACGAGGACCATATGGCATTTGCGCAACGCCGAATGGGGACGTGTGGTTCGTATCGCTCGCCGCGAGTTTTCTCGGCAAGCTGACCTACCGCCAAAACGAAATCGTCGTCACTGAGTACGACCCGCCGACCGCGAATGCCGGCACACGACGGGTTTGGTCGGATTCCAGTGGCCGCCTCTGGGTCGCTCAATGGAACGCCGGTCAGGTCGGTGTCTACGATCCCAAGAGCAAGAAATGGAACGAATGGCGATTGCCGGGTGACTCCCCCAAGGCATACGCGGTCTACGTCGATGAGTGGGACATCGTCTGGCTGACCGATTTCGGCGCGAACGCGATCGTCCGCTTCGATGCCGAAACCGAAACCTTTGAACAACTGCCGCTGCCGCACGCCGCGGGCAGCGTTCGCCAGCTCCTCGGCCGCCACGGCGAGATATGGGGCGCTGAATCCGGCGCGGATCACCTTGTGGTCGTCCGCACCGTTTGCGCCGGCCCGTAGTTCTCGGCCGTCGACTACTTCTGGAAAATGCCTAACGGCAAAGCCGCGGTCACGATCCAGTTCGGCGCATCCACAATCTCGCTGATCTTGAGATCGACACACGCCGAGCAGAGCACGTACGCCTCCGCCGGCGTCAACCCGTGCGCTCGACCCAGGTAGTCGATCATGTATCGGATCGCCTGCTGACTCGACGCAAACAAGTCAGGACCATGGGCAGTCGTGCACATCCAGCCCGCCGTGTTCCAGCTCGCGGTCATCGCGCCCGGCATCCGAAACGCCAGCTCCGGCATCTGATGCCCTTTCATCAAGTCGAATCGGAGCGTGACCGTCGCCTCGCACTCGAGCCCGGAACCACAGACCTCGCCGTCGCCCTGAGCCGCATGCACATCGCCGCACGAAAAGAGCGCGCCCGGAGCCAGGACCGGGAAGTAGGCGGTCGCGCCTTTGATGAGCTGCCGGGTGTCGAGATTCCCGCCATTTCGGCGAGGCGGAATCGTCGAGAGCTCACCGTCTTCTTCCGGAGCCAGCCCCATCACGCCGCAGAAGGGCTCGAACGGAATCACGATGCCCGGTTTGAATTCAGCCGAATTGCCATTGGTGAGATCCCAGTGGTGCAAGTATGGTGTCTGGAACGCCTCGTCCTCCGCGAGGAGCCCGAAACCTGGGATCACCCCGGTCCACGCCCACGCTTTCGGCACGACATCGACGATCTCGACCACCAACGTGTCGCCCGGTTCAGCAGCAGCAATTGCGACCGGCCCGGAAATCTGATGAATCGGATCGAAGTCCAGCGTTGCGAGGTCCGCCGATGTCGACGACGGACCCAATTGCCCGCGCGTGATCTCAGGCGTTTCGAAAATGACAGTGTCTCCCGGCTGGATCTCGATTGCAGGCGGAAAGGCCCTGCTCCAGCGGTAATGCGTTGCGGAAGCGGGCAGCCGGTGGGTGTTGCCGGTCGTCGATGTCGACATCGAGCAATCTCTCCTTTGAAATCAGTCTCTCCAATATGGATTCGCGCCCACAAGGCTACCACCATCTCAAAGGTTGTAGACGCGGAGCTCCGTACATGTGTGTCGACTGTGAATCGACGGGGATCTTCAGCTACCGGCACGGAGCATCTGGTCAAGGACGTCAGCGCCCACTTGCTTGACAGCCATCCGACCGCTCAATGACGATTGGGCGAATCCAGAATTGCTCCGAGGATGATGGAGCGACGTTGCGACAAGAGGAGAGCACAATGGCTGAAGCGATCACAGCTCGCGGGGTGATTGCGCGCGAACCGAACAACCCAGGAGTCGTTGAGGAGTTCAATGTGCCGGCGCCGGGTCCAGGCGAGGCGCGAGTGAAGCTGCTTGCCAGCGGTGTCTGCCACACCGATCTCTCCGCTAAGAACGGCGTCTTCGGCACCGACTACTTCCCCTTCCTACTCGGACATGAGGGAAGTGGCATCGTCGAGTCGGTCGGCGAAGGCGTAACCAATGTCGTAGAGGGTGATTATGTGGTCATGGCCTGGCGCGCGCCATGTGGATCATGCCGCTTCTGCAAGGTGGGACAACCGCACCTCTGTTCCGCCAGTCTGAATGCCTCGCAGAAAATGACCACCAAAGACGGCGTCAACCTGACGCCGATCCTCGGCATCGGCTCCTTCTGCACGCACACCCTGGTACACGCCAAACAGTGCGTGCCGATCGACAAGTCGCTTCCGCCCGAGCAAATGAGCCTGATCGGCTGCGGCGTGATGACCGGTGTCGGCGCGGCGCTCTACTCCGCGGGCGTGAAACCGGGTCAGTCGGTCGCGGTGATTGGCTGCGGAGGTGTCGGCGATTCTGTGATCGCGGGCTCGGTGCTGGCCGGGGCAACCACGATCATCGCGGTCGATGTCGATCCGAACAAGCTCGAATGGGCGAAGCAGTTCGGCGCCACCCACACGGTCAATCCTCGCGACGGCGACGCGGTCGCCAAGATCAAGGAGTTGACCGGCGGCAATGGCGTGAACCACTCATTCGAGGCGGTCGGCAAGGCCGAAACACTCGAAACCGCGATCTGGTGCCGCGACCTCGCCGGAACCTGCGTGATCATCGGAGTCGCCGATCAAAAGGCGAAATTCGACATGCCGATCGCAAAATTCTTCGATCTCGGCGGCTCGCTCAAGGTTTCCTGGTATGGCGACTGCCTGCCCACGCGCGACTTTCCGCTCCTTGCCGCCTGGTACGCCCAGGGCAAACTCGATCTCGATCGTGTCGTAACCCGCGTGATCACGATCGATGAAACCGAGGAGGCGTTCCACGCGATGGAGCGCGGCGAAACCCTGCGCAGCGTAATCCGGCTCTAAGTCCCAGCAATCCAGTTCAGGTTCGCGATGCCCCTCTCCTGCCGCGGCGGGAGAGGGTCCGGCTGAGGGCTCTCTACACCGCGTATTGAACGCCCAAACTCTGATAACTGAGATCGATCATCACGCCGCCGTCCGCGGTCGCCAGCGATGTGACGCCAAAATCGTCACCACGCACCGAGAGCGGAAGTCCAAACATCGAAGCAAACCGAACCGAGGTCCGAACATCGAAATCCGAGACAGGTTGGACGATCACCGCCGGCTTGCTCACATCTGGTCCTGACCAAGAATTTCGAATCTCGTCGTACTGCTCGTCGACCGGCAGGATCACCGTGCCGTCGATCGACGATGCGAGCGCAATCAGCAAAATAGGGTCGATTGCCTTGCTAACGTCTACCTGTGTGATCTCTGCGACCATTGCCATTTCCCTCCTCCTCCATTATCCGGAACAACTTATCCGTCCGCGAATTCGTCGAACCGCTCGCCCATCCGAGTCACTGGATTGATCATGCGTCACCGGCCAATGGCCGGCATCAGCATTTTTGCCTATTCGAGTGATCAATCGAACCACGATGTCCGTACGTATATCAGCGTATTCCTGGGTCATCCGCGATCAAACGGTGTTGTTCGGGTAGAGCGAACGACCATCAAACGGTCACAACAATCATCCGCGATGACGAGTTTCACGCGGCAATATGTGGGAAGTTTGCGCACTGGCACGGCGACAGTCGGCTGACCGTCAGAGATATCTCGAACACGGCGCGGAGCTTGTCGACCGGATCGGCTACGACGCGCCCTATCGCTTCACATCGATCGAGCAAGATCATCTCGCGACCCGCAAAGCCGCCGGAATGTACGACGTCTTCCATCAAGGACCGGTCGACATTTACGGCAAGGATGCCGAGGCGTTGCTTCAGCGCACTTTGGTCAATGACATCCGCCGGATCGGTGACGGCGAGGTGCTCTATTCGTCGATGTGCAATGAGCAGGGCGGAATCGTCGACGATCTGACGGTCTACCGGGTCGCGTCCGACCACTTCTTCCTGAGCCCCACTCCGTCGCGGGTCGACGCCGTCGTCGCCTGGCTAAGCGAGCAGGCACACGGTTTCAATGCCTACGCCGTCAACGCTGTCTCGGGCGCGGGCTTCATCTCGGTTCAAGGACCAAGCTCGCGCGAGATCGTTGGAAGTCTGACGGACGCCGATCTATCGACCGCCGCCTTGCCCTAGTTCTCGTTCACGAGCGCCGTGATCGCCGAGGTGCCGGGAACGTTGGCCCGAACCGGATATACCGGCGAGCTCGGCTACGAATTCTTCTTTCCGCGGGAGGACGGCATTCATGTCTGGGATGCAGTCATGGCCGCGGGCGCGCCTTTCGGCATGTTGCCCTGCGGTCTGGGCGCGCTCCGAAGTGTGCGCATGGAAAAGCGCTACCCGCTCTACGGTCTCGACCTAAACGACAAGACCAGCCCAATCGAAGCGAATCTCGGCTGGACCGTTCGGTTCGACAAGGGCGACTTCATCGGCCGCGATGCGCTGCTCCGCCAGAAGGAGAATGGCGTCAGCCGGACTTTGGTCGCGATTGAATTCCCGGATCTCGGATTCCTGCCTGCAACCGGCAACGACATCTCGATTGAAGGAGAGCCGGTCGGAACCGTCACCTCGGGCGACCGCGGCTTCGCCGGCAAGAGCATCGCGCTCGGCTACGTCAAACCCGAATTCGCTGTTGCCGGCGAAGCCGTCATCGTCGCCCACGCCGCCGGCGATCAACACCCCGGCGTCGTCAACACCAAGGCCGCCTGCGAACCAGATCGAAGCATCGCGCGCCTGAGCCAATCGAATGTCAATAACCGAATCCTGTGGATCCTGTGTGGACCCGTTCGCCGATCCCGCTAGGATGGGAGAAGTCCCGCTTCTCACGCCGGCAGATCGGCAAGCTCCGCGCGATCGAAAACCCGAAAGGATTCATATGCAAGCTCATGATCTTGACCTCGTTGCTCGTTTGGCCGGGAACGCCTGCACCCGTCGCCGGACGTTGAAGGCGCTCGCCGCGGGGGGTTGGTTTGCCGTCTCAGGCAGCAGACTGCGACTCGATGCACTGGCGGCCGATCTCTGCTGCTGCAAATGCTCCGGCACGAAAAAGTGCGAGGACGACGTTGCGAGTTTGAGCGAATGCAGGCAACTATGCGGAACGAAGCAGGCGATCTTCTCGTGCAATCACACGTGCGAGCCGGGAAAGAGCATCTCCAAAGTCTGTAAACTCAGAAAGAAGACTGGCGCGGCAATTACCGCTTCGGTTCCGGGCGTTTACGATCTGGCCTTCTTCGACGCGGTTGGCGCTGTAACCTATGGACCAGGCGCCGTCCGGGTTTCGGAGGCCATTTTTACGTCCGAAGCCGCCCAGGCGTCGGGATACGCCGGCGAAACCGGTGGACCGCTGCTCTATTCGGAGGGCGTCTACTCCTTTCATAGCGTTCGAACTGTCGACAACGGTCAGCTCACGCTCATCAGTTTTCTCAGTCAGCACGCCTCGATCGAAGCCGCCGAGACGTGGCGTAACTATGCCGCCGGGCAGCTGTGGCCGCCTGAGGCGGAAGAACATACGGAAGAGTTGAGTCAGGTCGATGTCGCTGATCTTCACCGCTTCACCTTTCCGTCCTCTGAAACGGAAGGCGAAACCGTGACCCGGCTCGCCGGCATCACCCGCATCGGCGAGTTCGTCCATTGGTTCTCGATCGAAGGAATCGATACGATTCCGGATCCGGAAACTGGATCTCGGTTTCAGCAAGCGGTCGCCGACGCCATCGCGGATCAGCCAGAACAGACCGAGAGTCTGGCTCCATTGGCTTGGTTGCCAGACGAGACACTCGCGTGCGTGACCAGCGACGAACTAGCCGGCAGTGCCGGCGCGATTCGAGCAAGCTTGATCCCATCGGCCCAAAACGGCGCCTGCCTGGTGCCCGCGCTGAACGTCAGGTACACCGTTTTGGGCGGTAGGGTGCAGCCGGCTGAGGGTGCGGCCGATGAGGCCATTGAGCAGTCGAAGGCGTTCTACGCGGGCGCCCAAACGTCAATGACCTACACGTATTTCCAGGGAGCACAACTCCGGACGCTAACGATCACGCGTTGGAGCAACACCGACGTCGTGGCGAGCGATGGTGCGACCTTTTTCAAACGACTCGCGAAATCCGACGAGCTCAACGGCGTGGTGCGAACATTCGGAGCGACTGACAACCCGTTAGTCGATGATCCTTCGAACTCAACATTTGGCTACCCGACCGCGAACGGGCTATTGATCGGCGCGGAAAAAACCGTGTTCAACGGGTCGTACAGTTTCAGCCTGCGAGTGGTTCAGGCGGGTTCGGCCCCCGACATCGCTACCTGGATTCCAGCCGAGGATCCAAATGTGACGCTGGTTCTCAACGATCTCGGAAGTGGTTCGAGCAACACACAATTGGAAACGGTGCAATTCGGAAACCTGGAGAACTATCTGCGGAACACACCTGTCTATGGGGTAAACGCGCCGCGGTGACCGCGGAAGCCCCGTCGCTCCGATTAGGATCCGGAGGACGGACTTCAACGCCCGGTCGATGAGAACCCATGCGTCTTCAACACCAAGGCCGCCTACAATCCAACCTGCGAAAAAGCGAGAGCCAAGCTGCAAAGAGTCAAGATCTACCCGGGACTGGCTCAAGGACAGCTCGGACTCTTCATTCGATACCACGCACCTCATCGTGGACGCCGAACGCTTATAGGGGGCAACCGCCGTGTTGACCCTCGTCGTCCGTCGCGATGCCGGAATGCAAAAGCGGACACATCCATCGCTGTGTCTTTCCCTTCCATCAACATGAGCACAAACCGCGCCCACTTGTCGTCTTGAGCGAGGGCCGCGGCCGAAGTCGAAGGATCTCCCTTGCAAAGATTTTCGCCCAGACAACTACAAACGCGGTCGATTTCGACCGCGCTTGTGTTTCAATCACTTCTTGGAGCTTGGAGCTTGGAGCTTGGAGCTTGGAGCTTGGAGCTTGGAGCTTGGAACCCGCAATTAGCGGCTAGAAACAGCCGACCCGATCGGACAACTCACACCAGTCCCATCCAACCCACAGTAGCCGTGCGGCACCTTGTGTAGATACTGTTGGTGGTAATCCTCGGCATAGTAGAACGGCCCCGCCGGTGCGATCTCGGTCGTGATCTCACCATACCCGGATCTGCTCAGTTCAGACTGATAGGCATCGCGCGACAACTCGGCGATTCGCGCCTGCCTATCGCTCGTGGTGTAGATCGCGGAACGATACTGCGTGCCGTGGTCGTTCCCCTGGCGCATTCCCTGGGTCGGATTATGCTCCTCCCAGAAAACCCGCAGGATCTCGTCGTAAGTGATGCGACTCGGATCGAACACCACCAACACCGCTTCGGTGTGGCCGGTCCGGCCGCTGCAAACCTCTTCATATGTCGGATTCGGCGTAACTCCGCCCACATAGCCGGCAGCGGTGCTCACGACACCTTTGGTCTGCCAGAAGAGCCGCTCGGCACCCCAAAAACAGCCCATGCCGACGATTGCGGTTTCAAGACCGGAATCGAATGGCGGCTTGATTGGCGTGCCCAGAACCGCATGGCGATCCGGAATGCCGGCTAGTGGGGTCGAGCGTCCAGGGAGCGCCTTCTCGGGCTCGATCATGGTGGTCTTCTTGCGTCCAAACAGCATTGATAGGTCCTCCGAACCGCGCGTTTAGGAAAGACGCTACGGTCAATCATCGTGAAGGCAGTTCGACCGCACGTGCCCATGGAGAGGCACTCAAATAGTCTCGAACGAGGCAAATTCGTTACAAGGTTGCGGCTACTGGAGACGCCCGCGCGAGGCGACCGGCCAGATCGTCTCTATCGTGCCATTTCGCACACCGAAAAGGTAGTCATGCAGATGCGTAACCTGATCGTGATAGCCGATCTCGAGCGCGAGCCGGTCGCCGAGATCTGGCGTCTCCGTCTCGTCATCGAGCAAAACGGTTCCGTGCTCGGCGGAGAACATCAAAGCCGTGACACCCGGCATTCCACGGATCGAAGGCACCCTCTCACCTGGATCGACGCTTTTGCGACCGGCATCGATAATGATCCGACTCGAGGTCGGTCGACTGGTCACTTGAGTCAGGAGTAACAACGCCGGCTCGACATTGACCTCGAGATCGCGATACACCGAGTCGCCAAAAATACCACCTCCGGCCTGAACCTCGGTGATTCCGGAAACGGCGATCGCATTGCGGTACGTCCCTGTGCCGCTGGCAGATACGATCTCCACCGGCAAACCGCTCGCTCTGACTGTCTCTGCCGTTTCTACCAGAGCAGTAACGGACTTTGTGATCGTTTCGCGGCGGAGCGCCGGGTCGGCGATGTCCATTCCGTGTCCCTCATACCCCATCAAGCCGGCGAATCTCACTCCAGCGAGAGCGGCAATCTCTTGCGCCAGCCCGACGGCCGCCTCGCCAGGCAGAACGCCGGCGCGCTCCATCCCAACGTTCAATTCGATGATGACCCTGGGTTTTGTCCCGGCCGTGATTCCCGCCTCCGAAATCTCGCGTGCATTCTTGATGTTGTCGACGGCAACAACAACTTCCGCGCGGCGGCAGAGCGCCGCCAGGCGCCTGGTCTTGATCGGTCCCACGATCTGATTCGCGATCAAAATGTCGCGGACACCAGCCGCCGCCATCACCTCTGCCTCGCCAACCTTGGCGCAGGTCACCCCGATAGCGCCCGCGGCGATCTGCTTGTGTGTGATCGCCGGGCACTTGTGTCCCTTTGCATGCGGTCGCCAGGAAACGCCCGCGGCCGCAATCTCCCGGCTCATCGTCGCCAGATTGCGTTCAAATGCGTCGAGATCGATCAAAAGCGCCGGGGTGTCGAGCTGTTCGATCGAAAGCCCAATCAATGTGGTGATCACGCGACGACTTCTCCTTGCTCCAACCTGTGACATTTTGTGACATTCTGTTGCATTCCAGCTTCAGAGTATCCAAGGTTTCGTCGAACGCTGCTTGGCTGCCCACGTGAGCCCCGGAGAGACATTGCAATCTGAGCGCTTGGCTTCAGCCTGGGGTCTCGTGGGAGCCCGCGGAACTGAACACATTGACGTCCCGCACCATGCTCCGTAGACTCCCATAGCTCGCCCGTCGGCCTCGATTGGTTCGGATTCATGAGACTGGACTCGTTGTGACCAAGCCGTCAGTGGACCGAACGAGCGCCGCCAAAGGATTCGCGAGCAAGGCCGTGCACGCCGGGGAGCGAGCGGCGCGACAGAGCTTCCTCCCGACTTCCACCCCGATCTATCTCACCAGCTCATACGTCTACGACGAGCTCAGCGAGCTCGATGCCGTTTTCGCCAATGAGCAGCCAGGCTTCGTTTACACCCGCTACGGAAACCCCACCTTCAAGGCTCTGGAAACGGCGGTCGCCTCACTCGAAGGGGCGGAGGACGCGATCGCCTACGGCTCCGGTATGGGCGCACTGCACGCGGCGATACTGAATCAAGTCCAATCCGGCTCGCGAATCGTTGCCGCTAAAGATCTTTACGGCGCGACCGCCACCATGCTGACCAATGTCTTCGCGACCGTTGGCGTCCGCACAACCTTCGTCGATATGATGGACATCGACGCCGTCGCGGCGGCGATCGACAAGCACAAACCGCGCGTTGTCTTCCTCGAAACGATCTCAAATCCGCTCTTGCGCATCCCCGATCTCCCCGCGATCGCGGAGATCTCCCGCAAGGGAAAGGCGACGCTGATCGTCGACAACACCTTCGCCTCGCCCGTGCTCGTCAATCCGCTCAAGCACGGCGCGCACACTGTGGTCCATTCCAGCACCAAATACTTGAGCGGTCACGGCGATGTGACCGGTGGGGTGATCGCGACCGACGCCGAGAGGGCATTGGAGATCCGCGAGATCACCAAACTGACCGGCGCGATCCCCGGTCCGTTCGAGGCGTGGTTGACGCTCCGAGGCATCAAGACGCTGCCACTTCGTGTACGCAAGCAGTCCGAAAACGCTGCCGCCGTTGCCGGCTGGCTAAGCGCGGACCCGCGCACGGCGAAGGTTCACTACCCTGGGCTGGTCAAAACGCCGCCGATCTTCAACGATGAGCTTCGCGGTGGCATGATTTCGTTCGAAATTGCCGGGGCGTGTCGCGACAACATCTTCCGCTTCATGGAAGCCTTGCGCCTCTGCCTGCCGGCCGTGTCGCTCGGTGACGTCTACAGTCTGGTGCTCTATCCTCCGATCTCGACCCATCGCGGGCTGACGCCGCAAGAGCTCGACGGAATGGGAATCGCTCAAGGACTGGTTCGATTGTCCGTTGGCATTGAGGATGTCGAAGATATCATCGAAGACCTCGATCAAGCGCTCGCGGCGGCCCGCGAGTAACGCGGGGTTTGCCGGAGACTCTGGTTTGATCTATTCTTGAGTAACAACTTAGTCATTCGTTTTCACGTTTCGGAGATTTCAAATGTCAGCTATTTACCGTGACCTCTTCGAGCGCACTCGATCGGCGATCCGCGAGGTTAACGTCGCCGAAGCTCGCGAGATGATCGCCGATGGCGCCCAGATCCTCGATGTCCGCGAGGCCGATGAGGTCGAACAGGGGGTCATTCCGGGCGCCGTGCACATTCCTCGCGGGTTCTTGGAAATGCGCGCCGAGGAGCAGATCCTGCATAAGGATCAACCGGTCATGATCTACTGCGCGGGCGGCATACGTTCCGCCTTCGCCGCCAAAGCGCTGCGGGAGCTTGGCTACAGGGACCCTGTTTCGCTCATCGGCGGCTTCAGCGCCTGGAAATCGAAGGGCATGCCCTTCGACATTCCAAGGGCCTTTTCGGCGGAGCAGCGGCGCCGTTACAGCCGGCACTTTCTCCTGCCTGAAGTTGGCGAGGCGGGACAGCGCGCCCTCCTGGACGCGAAGGTCTTGCTCGTCGGCGCCGGCGGGCGTGGGTCGCCGGCGGGACTCTATCTCGCCGCCGCGGGCGTCGGCACGCTTGGGATCATCGACGACGACGTGGTCGATGACAGCAACTTGCAGCGCCAGGTGCTTCATTCGACCGAACGGATCGGCATGTCGAAAGTCGAATCGGCCCGGGTTGCGATCACTGCGCTCAATCCCGACGTGAAGGTGATCGGTCACGAGGTCCGCCTAAGCAAGGAGAATGTGCTTGACATCTTCTCCGGCTACGACATCGTGGTCGACGGCACCGACAACTTCGCCAGCCGGTACCTGATCAACGATGCCTGTGTGCTGCTCGGCAAGCCGAATGTCCACGGGAGCATCTTCCGATTCGAGGGGCAGGCCACGGTCTTCAGCTACAACGACGGCCCGTGCTACCGCTGTCTCTTCCCAGACCCGCCGCCGCCGGACCTCGCGCCAAACTGCGCGGAAGCCGGCGTGCTAGGCGCTTTGCCGGGCACGATTGGGCTGATTCAGGCGACCGAAGCGCTCAAAATCGTGCTCGGAATCGGGAGCACGTTGAGCGGCCGGTTGATGATGTACGACGCGCTGGAGATGGAGTTCCGCGAGATGAAGCTCCGCCGAGATCCGCATTGCCCGATCTGCGGTCCCGGCGCGCCGGCGTCGCTGGACGACATCGACTACACCGATGCCGGCTGTGCGGTTCCGGCGCTAGCGGGCGTCCACTAGCAATCACCCACCGCTGCGAGGCGATGGCTGCCTCAGACAATTGCTAACTCGGTGATCTGTTCATCGACGATACGAAAGGCGCGAAGTACCGGCGTTTCCGGATGTTCGAGCGAGCAGATCACATAGATCGAATCAGGCCAGCCGGCGAGCTCGACATCCCGAGCGGACGGATACGCCACCGAAACCGGATGGGAGTGGTAGATGACCGCGACATCGCTCTTGCGCTCATCCAGATCCATGAGCAGCCTGTAAAGCTCTCTGGCCTCTGGTTCGTAAAAGTCGACGCCTTCATACACATTGGTGAGCCGGTGAAGTGCCGCCAATGTGCCGTCGCGGCCTTCGATCACACCGCAGCATTCTCGCGGAACTTCAGCTCTGGCGTGCTCGATGATCTCGTCGCGCATTTCGACCGGCAGTTGCAGGGTTGACTGGATTCCTGGCATCAGATCGTTGCGCCGCCGGCCATCGCGGGGATGATCCCGATCTCGTCGCCGCTCTTTACCGGGGACGCGGCTCCCTCGAGCTGCCGGGCGTTCTCACCGTTAATGAAGATGTTGACGAATCGCCGGATCTCGCCATCCGGCTCGACCACGCGCTCCTTGATTCCCGGGAACTGACCCTCGAGCGAATCGATGAGCTCGCCGATCGTGCCGCCGTTCCCGGAAACGCGAGCTTCTCCGCCGGTGTATTTACGCAGTGGGGTTGGAATCAGGACGGTGATCGATCCGCCGTCGGACATGAGATGCTCCTACTTTCTGAATTGAGCGCGATTTCTGATCATTCGGTCCAGAGACCGGTGGAAAGATACTTCGAGCCGCCGTCCGGCGCGACCTGCACGAGAACGGCCGGCTCATCGTTCGCCTGCGCTTCTTTGGCGAGTCGAACGGCGGCGGCGAGCGCCGCCCCGGTCGACGTGCCAACAAAGAGGCCCTCGAAGCGGGCCAGCACCCGCGACATGTCGAACGCCTCTTCGGTTTCGACGCCGATCTGGATGTCGGGCAACGACGCGTTGTAAATCGCCGGCACGATCGAGGTCGGCATGTGCTTCAGCCCTTCGATCCCGTGGAACGCTTCCGACGGCTGCACCGCGACGAGCTTGACGCCCGGATTCTGTTGCTTGAGAAACGCGCCGGTGCCCATTAACGTGCCCGTCGTCCCAAGGCACGCCAGGAAGTGGGTGACACGTCCGCCGCTTTGCGCCCAGATTTCCGGACCGGTGGACCGAAAGTGCGCTTCCGGATTTGCCGGATTGCCGTACTGATCGGCAAAGAAGTAGCGACTCGGGTTTTCCGCCGCGATCTGCTCCACCAGTTTTGCGGCGCCGTTCGAACCGTCGTACGGATCACTGAAGATGACCTTAGCGCCATAGGCGCTCAAAATTCGTTTCCGCTCGCTCGATGCGCTTTCCGGAACAACGAGCTCGACCGGGAAATCGAGCACCGCACCGAGCATCGCGTACGCGATCCCGGTATTGCCGGATGTGGAATCGAGCAGCACTTGGCCCGGGCCAAGGAGATCAGCGGCCAGAGCGGTACGCACAATCGACAGCGCGGGCCGGTCCTTGACCGATCCGCCCGGGTTGCTCCATTCGGCTTTCAACCAAATCTCGATGTTGTCCGGGATGCCCAGATGCTCGGTCAAACGCGTCAATCGCATCAGCGGGGTATTACCGATCGCGCGGATCGCTGCTGATCGCTGAAGGCGCTTCATTGAATCGGATTTGGCGGTACAAACCATGGCCTTATGGAAGCCTTAATCGACGCACGCCGCGATAGTTGTAGAGTTGATTCTACAGAATAACAATATCGATCAGCCTACCTCAGGTGTCAAGCGACTAAATGACGGGACCAACCCCGCCATCTCCGAATGCGCTCACGGAATGACCTCTGTCGTTACCGCCTGCTACGATTAGATGTGCGGCAATCGCAAGCTGAATCAGCGCAAATCACACGGGAAGGACCACGGTGAGCATCGATCGACGCGTCAAGATTGTGGCAACGCTGGGTCCAGCGGTCGCGGGCCGGGAGCGCCTCCGCGATCTCATGGCGGCGGGCGCCGATATGGTTCGCGTCAACGCGGCTCATGGCGGTCCCGATGATCGCGCGCGTTTGATCGACGATGTTCGCGGCGCGGCGGAGGATCTCGGCCGGCTCGTTCCGATTTTGTTCGATCTCCGTGGGCTCAAAATCCGCACCGGTCCGCTCGCGGGTGACGAGCCGGTTCCGTTCGCACGGGGCAGCAATGTCGTCATCCATTCCGAGCCGGTGCCAACTGGGACCGGCACGATCGGTATTGACTATCCGAATCTGCTCGACGTCATTCAGCCAGGCAGCCGGCTGCTCATTTCCGATGGTTTGATCGAGCTCATGGTGGAGCGCATCGAGGGCAGCACCGCGGTCTGCCAGGTCGGCCGCGGCGGTCTGTTGCTCGGTCGCCAGGGCGTTACCCTGCCCGGTGCGCCGATCATCGGCGGCGCATTGACTGCCAGTGACCGTGAAGATGTGGCCTTTGCCGTGAGTCACGGGGTCGATTATCTCGGGCTCAGCTTCATCAACGATGCGAGCGACCTGGTGCTGGCGCGCGGGGTCGCGGGCGCGCACGGTCAGACTCCCCCCGCGCTCATCGCCAAGATTGAGCGGCCGGAGGCGCTCGGCAACGTTCGTGAGATCGCCCAGCAGGCGGACGGACTCATGGTCGCCCGCGGCGACCTCGGCGTGCAGCTACCGCCGGAACGCGTGCCGAGAGCACAGAAGAACATCATCAAGGTCGCCAACAACCTCGGCGTGCCCGTGATAACGGCGACACAGATGCTTGAGTCGATGATTACGCAGCCGATGGCGACCCGCGCGGAAACAAACGATGTCGCCAATGCGGTCTGGGACGGAACGGACGCCGTGATGCTCTCCGCGGAAACCGCGGTCGGGCGGTTTCCGATGGAAGCCGTGCAAACGATGGAGCGGATTATCAAAGAGGCTGAGCGCGACGGCCCAATTCGAACCTCGGCCGCGATGGAGCCGCTGCCGACGAAAGGGGACGATTCACTTGCGTTCGCCGATGCGATCGCGCGTGCGGCCTACGAGCTCTCGGAAACGGCCCCCGCCCATCAGATCGTGGTCTTCACATTGACCGGCGCGGCCGTTCGCCGGGTCGCCAAATACCGGCCGCGTCCGCCGATCATCGCGGTGACGACTGACGACCAAACCGCCAGGCGGTTGAGTCTGGTGTGGGGTGTGCGTGCAGTCGTGGTGCCGCTCGAGGTCGATCCAGACAAGATGTTCAGAACCGCGGGCAAGGTCATCATCGACGCGGGGCTCGCGAACCAGGACGAATACGTGCTGATCGTCGGCTCGTTGCCGATGATGCGCGTCGCCGGCCGCACCAACCTCGTTCACGTCCGCAAAATCGGCACGTAGGGCGGACGAGCTTCTAGCTGCGAGCCTCTAGCCGCTAGGAGTTTGACGACGACGGCGTGAAGGTGCGGTGAACGGCGCCCGTCGATGTCACGGGTTGAACGACTGTCGGACCGTGAGTGATGCCGAACATTTCGTAGGGGCGCATGGCATGCGCCCGGCGGCCAGGCAAACGACCTCTCTTCATCGAACCGCACCATCACAAGGCATCGTGCCGCCCTGCCGATGTCACACAAACGCACAATTAATCACAGTTTTGAGCTTCTAGCCGTGAGCTGCTAGCCGCTAGGAGTAGGAGGATGACGTGGTGAGTGGGTGGAGAACGGAGTCGGCCGATGTCACAAAATGTCACAAAATGTCACAGGTAGGGTGAATGGATTGCTATGAGTTGCGCCCGGCACGATGGCGTACCGGGCGAGCAGTAAATACGTATTCGAAACTAAATATTATTGACCGATGCGTCTCGATCACGAAGATCGCCCGGCAATAAATTGACCGGGCTACGCCACGCCCAGAGGGCACCCGACC
>CAYJPA010000020.1:0-71651 GCA_964371945.1 uncultured Sphaerobacteraceae bacterium
CAGTCCCGGAGGGACTTCCGTTCCTGAGCGCGGACTTCAGTCCAGCGTCTCTCCCACCACACACCACAGCATCGCCCTCGTCGCCCGTCCTCAGTCCCGGAGGGACTTCAGGGACTGAGCACGAGAATTCATTCCCGTGGCGAAGAAGCGACCTCGGTTTTTTAGATGGTGATTTTTCTAACGTATCATAGGTTAGCCAACACAATCTCTTGTCGAATACAGCGTTCCCACATTCCCAAGGTGTGACATTTTGTGACATTCTGTGACATGGGTTGCCTCGCACCGGCTCGTTCCACCACCGCGCAAGCGGATCGCTCGAAACTCAAAAGTGTGATTAAGTGTGACTTTGGCCGCCTCGCGCCCCACTTCTCCAAATCAGAGCACATGGCCTCGTTTGCTCTAGAATGGAGCTCCCGGCAATCCGAACGCTGGCCGTTGCACACTGAAAGGGTCTCAATCACGTGTCCGATCTCGCTCAGTCAAAGCCGTCGAACAAGCGTCCGCAAGTGCTGAGCGGTTTTCGCGACCACCTCCCGGAGCAGATGATCCTGCGCCGCCGGATCATCGATCTGTTCCGCGACATCTTCGAGCGCCATGGCTTTGACCCGATCGACACACCCGCGCTCGAGCACGCCGAAGTGCTGCTTGGCAAAGCCGGCGAGAACGAAAAGTTGATGTACCAGTGGGAGGACAAGGGCGGTCGCGATGTCGGACTGCGCTACGACCTCACCGTTCCCCTGGCTCGCTTTGTGGCTGCTCACGAATCGGCGATCGTGCTGCCCTTCAAGCGCTACCACATCGCCCCGGTCTGGCGCGCGGAAAAACCGCAACGCGGACGCTTCCGCGAGTTCTGGCAATGCGACGCCGACATCGTCGGTTCCGCCTCGATGACCGCCGATGCGGAAGCGATTTCGATCGCCGCCGAAGCCCTGACTGCCGCCGGCCTCCCGAACTTCATGGTCCTCATCAGCCACAGGCGGCTGCTGGAAGGGATCGCGCTCTCCGCCGGAATTCCCGCGGAGTCGGCAGCTTCCGTCTACCGATCGGTCGATAAGCTCGCCAAGATCGGCGCGAATGGCGTCCGAGATGAGTTGGTCTCCGCCGGCGTCGACGGCGACGCGGCAGACAGGCTGCTGGATGCTGTTACTGCCGCCGGCTCGACCGCTGTTCAACTGGCATCGCTGCGTCAGCGCCTGTCAGGGTTGCCCGACGCGATCAAAGCCGTCGATGAGCTGACCGAGCTCTTCGCCGTTTTGCCGGCGCTCGGCGTGAATGAAGCCAATTACCGGCTCGATCCGAGCCTGGCCCGCGGTCTCGACTACTACACCGGACCGGTCTTCGAAGCATTGGTCGATGAGCCGAAGGTCGGCTCGGTCGTCGGCGCCGGCCGCTACGACGGACTCATCGGCGGATTCCTGGGAAGAAACATCCCCGCCACCGGCATGTCGCTGGGCCTGGAGCGGATCATCGAGGTGGTCGACGAGTTCAAGCTGCTTCCAGTCCGGCGGACGGTTGCGGACGTCATGGTGGCCGTCTTTCCGAGTCTGGCGGCCGAGTCAGCCAAGATCGCGGCCGACCTGAGGGCGCAAAATCTCAACGTCGATCTCTCCTTGCTCTCCAAACGCGGCGTCGGGGACCAGCTCAAGTACGCCGATCGACGCGGAATTCCGTTTGTCGTGATTCCCGGCGAAGCTGAGCTCGAGAAGGGCGAGGTCTCGATCAAAGAAATCGCGACCGGCCGGCAATGGATGGTGAAACTGGACGCGCTCGCCGCCGAGCTGCTTTCGGTTATCAGGTCCGCTTAAGCAGAACAGCGAAGACATCGTGACGATTCGAATCGGCAATGCGTCCGCGCCCCGATGGTACGACCTCTCGTCTGATCGGCTCGAGGAGTACATCGAGCGGCTTGTCGAATGGGGTGCGACGTCGACCGAGCTGGTTTTGCACGCCGGCGAATCCGACGAGCCGATCAGGCGGGTTCATGTGCTCGAACAGGATTGGTTTGACGTGTTCGAGTCGTATCGGTCCCACGGTCTGATCTGTCACGCTCACGCTCCGTTGCATCCGCGGTTCAAGCTTGACAGGTGGGCCACCGACCCGGATGTACTCAAGGCAGACCTTCGTTCGGTCTTGAGCGCGGCCGCATTGTTCACAGAGCGGCAGGGAGAGCCCTGCGTACTTGTGCTCCATGGCGCCTCTGGTCCGGACGCGGAAAACGCGACCGCTGGATTCCTGAGTTGGGCAGAATCGGAATGTGGCGATGCGCGACTATCGCTCGAATTGCGGAATCCGAAACCCGGAGTCCCGCCGGCGTTCGACCGATCGAGAGCGGCGCTCGCCGCGTTCGTGGAATGGACGGGCAACGAACGTTTGGGAATCTGTTGGGACGTCGCGCACGACTGGGAATCCGCCGGCCCGATACCGGGATGGACACCGAGCCCAGAGGAATCCTTTACTCGACTGGTCAACCATGTCCATTTGCATGACATCGGCGGCGCAGAGCAGATCTCCCATTTCCCATTGCAGTCGGGTCGGGTACCGTGGCGATCGATGCTCCAACCGCTGATCGAGTCCGGGTACCAGGGAGCGATCACAATGGAGATCAGGTATCGTTGCGCTTTAGCGCTGGGCGAGCCTTGGTCTGTGCTCGGCGGCAGTTACTCGCTCTTGTCGTCGTATCTACGACAATTCACCGGGGACGCCGTTCAATCAGCGGCCGAAGCTCAGTCTTCTCGACACGCTTGAACCCAAGGAGAGATTCACACCGCAATGCAGGAGTCTGAAACACCTAACTGGTTATCGTTCGAGCGCTATATGCTGGTCGTCGCTCACCCAGATGACGCCGAATTCTCCTCCGCCGGCACGATCGCCAGGCTAACCAATGCCGGTAAGGAAGTCACAATTGTGCAGGTAACCTCTGGCAATAAGGGCACGCCCGACGCCGATTTGCATCCGGATACCCTCGCCGAGCGACGCGAAGCAGAAGAGCTCGAAGCAGCCAGACGGCTCAAAGTCGCCCACGTCGAATTCCTCCGCGCGATGGACGGCGAGCTCACCCCAGATTTGGCTCTCCGCGAGAGGATCGTACGCCAGATACGGAGACACAAGCCGGACGTCGTCATTTCCCACGATCCGTATCGCCCATACGCGCTTCATCCCGACCACCGAGCCGTGGGGTTCGCGGCAATGGATAGCGTCTATCCGACCGCGCGCGATCCGCAGTACTTTTATCACCACCTCGCGGAAGGATTGGAGCCCCACAAAACCGCCGAGATCTGGTTCTTCAACGCTGAGCACCCCGATCTCTACGTCGACATCACCGACGTTTTCGATCGCAAGGTCGATTCGCTGAAAGCGCACGTCAGCCAGGTCGGCACCGATCCGATCGTCTGGGAGCGCGTACGAGATCGCGCCAGGGATGTCGCCGCCAACCAGCCGTTCGAGTTGGCAGAGGCCTACAAAGTCGTTCATATGCGCCGGTGATATTGCCATGAGCTCGAACGGCAAAGAGCGAGCGCTCGATGCGGGCCTCCGTGCTTATGGATCCGCTTGGCAACCCGCGCTCTGGTCGCGGGCTCCCGGCCGTCTCGAGCTGCTCGGCAACCATATCGACTACAACGGCGGCCTCGTGCTGGCCGCCGCGATCGATCGAGACGTCTATTGCCTCGCCGGCATCACATCCGAATCCGGAATCTCCGTCGTCTTTGCCGATCTCTCGCCGGTATCCGAGCGGTTCAATTGGCCTGCTCTTACTGATTGGACAAACCCCGCGCACTCGCTCACATCATTCGATTACGTGCGCGGCGTGATCGCGGCCGGATTGAGTCGCGGCGCGGAAGTTCGGAACGGTCTCGAGATCTCCGTGGCCGGCGACGTTCCAATCGGCTTTGGACTCAGCTCGTCGGCCGCGTTGTGTGTGGCGCTTACGCAATTGCTGCACACGCCCACGCCGGAAAGTCGCGATCTCGTGCTTCGCGCGCAGGAAGCGGAGCATCGAGCCGGAACGCCGTGCGGAACGATGGATCAATCCGCGTCCGCCGGCGGAAACGTGATCTTGTATGACGGCTCCACGGTCACCTGGCAGAGCATCGTTCCCGATCTCGGCAACTATGTCTTCGCGGTTGCCGGCTCGGGCGTTGCGCGGTCGCTCGCGACCTCTTCCTATGGGCGCAGGGTGGAAGAATCGAAGCAGGCACTCGCGCTCGCCAACGGACTCCTCGGCCGAAGCTGCAGTGATCTCGCGGAGATCAATAATGCGGAGTTGGACGAGCTAATGTCGTCCGGCATCGACAAAACGCTCAAAAGTCGCATACGACATGTCGTCACCGAAACCGCACGGGTCCGGCACGGCATTGAAGCAATGAACGACGGCGACTGGAAACGATTCGGCGCCTTGATGAACGAATCTGGTGTTTCGTCTGCAACTGATTACGAGATCAGCCATCCGGCGGTTGAGGAGATTGTTGCAATCGCGAAAAAGGTGCAGGGTGTCGCCGGCGCGAGGATGATGGGCGGCGGCGAAGGCGGAACGGCCCTGATTCTGGTTGAGCGAGACTGCGTCGATCCGTTGCGAAGCCGCCTTGACGCGGAGTTCTATTCGCCTAGGTCGATGAACGCGGAGTCTGCTGTTCGGGTGTTTCAGTTTTCACGGGGCGCTTCATTCGGTGACTACGTCTGAGACCGAACCCCCTAGTAGCCGGTGTCGTAATCGACCACGTTGATCAGCGGCTCGCCCGAACGAAAACGCTTCACGTTCTCGATGATGATCCCGACGATTCTGGGCCAGAACTGCGGCGTTGCCCCGGCCGTGTGCATGGTGATCAGCACGTTTTCGCGATCCCAGAGTGGAGAATCGCCCGGCAATGGCTCAGGCTCGGTCACGTCGAGGCCCGCGCCACCCAGGTGTCCGCTCTCAATTGCTTCCACAAGAGCATCTGTGTCAATGATCGGCCCACGTCCGATGTTGTAGAGGTACGAACCGGGTTTCATCCTCGCGATGAGATCGGCGTCGAACAGGCCAATCGTTTCCGGCGTCTGCGGCAGGCAGATCGCGACATGGTCCGCCTGGGCGACGAACGCGGGCAAGTGCTCGTAGCCACCGAGCATATCGACATTCGCCGGCGGCTCAACACCCGATCGTCGCTTGACGGCGATCACGCGCATTCCGAGTGCGCTCGCTTTCGTCGCCAGCGCCTGCCCGATGTCTCCGTAGCCGACAACCAGAAGCGTCTGCCCATTGAGCTCAAAGACACCCTGACGACCTTCGTCGTCGCGCCAGGCGCGTTCCACCTGCGATCTCATCAAGAAAGGAAATCGACGCGCGAGGGCCAGCATCATCGCCAGCACGTGCTCGGAGATGTTCGAGGCATGGATACCGCTGGTGTTCGTGACAATCAACCCGTTTTCGCGCATTCCGGGCAAAAGCACTCGGTCAACGCCCGCGCCGATCGATTGAAACCACTGCAGCGAGGTCGCCGCCGCGTACTCATCGGGCGTCATAGACCAGGCGATCGCGGCATCGGCAGTGGGAAGGGCGAGGATGAACTTGTCACCGGGAGCGACGACCGCATCGAGATCTGGAAGCGTCTTGCGAAGAGAAGCCAAAATCGGATCCGGCGGTTGCCAGCCGAAGACAAGTCGATTGAGCTCACGAGGAGCGGTGATCTCGCTATCCACCGATTTGCGACATTCCTCGGCCGATATTGCGGTCGCCCTCAGCGATTCCGTGACCCCACGGCTTCCGCCAAATGCCCTGCCGGAGTTGTCTCTCCAGCTGATCGTCCGTCGCGCCGGAGCGAATCAGTTCCCGGAGCTCGACTTCGTCGTTACGAAGCAGGCAGAGACGAAGTTTACCATCGGCGGTGAGGCGAACGCGATTACAGTCGGCACAAAATGGCGCGGAAATCGGCGAGATGAATCCGACGGTGCCGCGAGCTCCCGGAATCTTCCAAACTCTGGCCGGATCGCCTGGCGGCGTTTCAATCGCTTCGAGAGGACCAAATCGATCTTCGAGCCGCCGCCGCGTTTCAGCGGACGTAACAAGGCTCTCGTCGTAGACCGTACCGACACCCTCCATCGGCATCATCTCGAGGAAGCGCATTTGCCAGTCGCGTTCGAGTGTCAGCGCGGCCAGATCGCCGACCTCATGATCGTTCTGCCCACGGAGGATCACCGAGTTGATCTTGATCGGCGTTAGGCCGGCCGCATCGGCCGCTTCGAGTCCAGCCCAAACGAGATCGAGTCGCCCGCCGCGCGTCATCAGTTTGAACCGGTCGGGGTCGAGCGTATCGAGACTGACATTGATCCGGTCCAATCCCGCCATTTTCAACTCCTCGGCATTCCGGGAGAGCAGCAAGGCGTTCGTGGTCATCGAGATCTCCTCGATGCCGGGGAACGATTTCATGGCGCGTACAAGCTCGACCAAATGAGGTCGAATTGTCGGCTCACCGCCCGTTAGCCGCAGTTTCGTGAAGCCGATCCGGGCGCAGAGGCCGACGGCACGGAGCAATTCGTCGTCGGTCAACAATTCGTCACGTGGTTGGAATTGCATCCCGATTGCCGGCATGCAATAGACACAACGAAAATTGCAGCGGTCGGTCAACGAAATGCGCAGGTAGCTCATCTGCCGGCCATAAGCGTCGAACACGCCGAACGGTTTCACGCTGTGAAGACGAAGGGGGCTTATCGTGATCGGCTCGGCAACAGTTACCATGTCATCGACCTTGCTCTGGCGGGTGGATCGAACTGGTAGACAATGATCGAATACCCAATGATTGAATAGCTCATGTTTACGATACCATCGCGATTAGCAGTGGTCAAAGGGTCTATCAGAGATTTCAGCAAGTGCGGGAGGGGAATCGAGCATTGAGCGCTTCGTTAACCGGTGTTTTGAGCCGTGAGCTGCTATATGAACTTGTGGCGGGCGACCCGCCGCTCGTCAGCGGCTGGTCAGCGCTGGACGAGCAAATCCAGCCAAACGGCTTCGATCTGACGCTTGCTGAGGTACGGCGGCACAACGGTCGTGGCACAATCGGGGTATCGAACGAGAGCCGGGTACTACCGGCGCTCGAACCGCTATCGCCGGACGGCGAGGGGTTCCTGGATCTGGCGCCCGGGATCTACTATGTGATGTACAACGAGGTAGTGTCGCTGCCGAACGACGTGATGGCGTTCGGCCGGCCTCGATCGAGTCTCAATCGAAGCGGGGTCACGATCCACACCGCGGTCTGGGACGCCGGTTACAGCGGCCGCTCGACGTCGCTCATGTCCGTGCTCAATCCAGCGGGGTTCCGGGTGCAGATCGGCTCACGGGTTTTGCAGCTCGTTTTCGTTGGGCTTGCCAAGGCAGCGAATGAAGGATATCAGGGTATCTACCAGGGAGAAAATGCCCGCTGATTCGTTGATTTTGGACTGAAGCTCAGCCCCGGCGGGAGAACGCCGGGCGGTTCGGCGATTCGCCCGGAACCGGGATTTGAGTCTTGGCCCGTGTCCTGGTGTCGGTCTGATTGCAGTCCTCAACCGGACAGAAGTAGACCAGCGTGTATTCTTCTTCGGTTTGGGAGGAGAATCGGGCCGGTCGGCCGAGCTTGCCGCGCAAGCGCATCTCGACCTTGTGATCTGGGCAAAGCGGGATCTCAGGATTCAAGCGCGTCTTTCGCAGGATCACGTCGAGAACCTTTTGCACCGCTGCGACCTTTCTGGTTCTGGCTTCGTTCAGACGAAATGTATGTGGCCGGACCGGACAACGGCCAGCCGGAATCGATAGTATAGGGGAATGAGAGGATGAGCCGGATCACGCCGTGCCAAGTTGCGCGTTCGTGCATGAATCAGGAGTGCTTATTCGATGGTTGATGATATCGTCGTGCTCCTTAGACAGCAGTTTGGCGAGGAGTGGACAAGCAATGAAGAGGCGAACCTACGTTTCTCGATCGAGGTCGAACAGGTTCTGCGCGGTGTCGACGGCGCTCACTTGATCGGCGATCCCGAGTTTGCGGATGGCCGGATCACACTCAATATCTGGGTGGATTTTCCGATCGACGATCTCATGGGCGCGGATCAACTTGCGTTTGACATCTTCGGTCGCATCAGCGAAGAGATCTTCTTTTCCGAGCGCCAGTTTGATACGAAGACCATCCGCTACCCCTTCGTCACGGGATCGCAGCGGCATGGTCACGCCGGTTCGCTCATTTTGGCCGGGCCGCACGCTGCCGACTTCGCGGATCGGCACCAGTTGCGGTCGAACGGCGGGGTGCGATTTCAGGCATAGGTCCGGCGATGCAAGGCGTTCAGGTTTGATGCTTGGAGCGCGGTAGTCGATTGTGAGAGGGATTCAATCAGTGCCTCAAGTTACGATTGACGGGATCGGCGTCACGACATGCGATTCTGGCCGCCGCCTCGTACTGGCCATTGAGGAGTCGGGCGTCGATATCCTGCACCGTTGCGGTGGGAATGCCCGCTGCGCGACATGCAGGGTCGAAATCCTGGAAGGCGATGCGGGTCCCAAGACTGAGGCCGAAACGGCAAGGCTGGCCAACGTGGCCGGCGCTCCCGAGAATGTACGGCTCTCGTGTCAGGTCCAGGTCAATAGCGATCTCAAGGTCAAGATTATCCGTCGACTAAAGGACAACCCGGAAATGTCCGACCCCGGTCCGCCTCCGATCGAGTGGCCCGCGGATCATCCGCTTCCACCGGAATAGGAATGTCCGGCAACCGTTGAGACCATCTGGCTTTGACCCAGACCTTGCCCCCGGGTAGACTTAGATGTGGTCGTGCTAGATGGGGAGCTAGCGGTGCCCTGAACCCGCAACCCGCTCTAGCGGGGTTGAATTCCCCTTCGAGGTCCGTCTTTGTGGGACTGCTTCCGTCACGTAGTGTTGATGGGTGGGTCCCGCGCGGCGAGGAACTGTGAACCAGGTCAGGACCGGAAGGTAGCAGCCTTAAGCAGAACTCCTTGGGTGACGCGGGACAGCCTGCCCGGAGCAAACGAACGGCGGCAAGCCGGAAAGGTGTGATCGACAAGGGGTGCACGGCCACACTCTTCGCACACAAATGAGCCCGCTCCGATTGGAGCGGGTTTTTTTGATGGCGGGTCCCGGCGGGCGCAAAGTGCGGATCAGACACTTCCGGTCAGCCAACCGTTGCGCCGGACGGTCATCGAATTCGCTGCACCAATTCGGGCTGTGACAGATGGATGGCGTTGCAGACGTCCGAACGACCCTCATTGTCGATCAGCCATGACGCAACGTCGTCCGGCGGTGCAGGTGGAGCAAAGAGATAGCCTTGACCCCGGTCGCATCCTGCCGCAATTGCTAAGCTCAACTGCTCAATAGTTTCTACGCCTTCAGCATTAACCCGCAAGCCCAATGCGTGCGCCATCGCCGTAATCGCACCGATAACCACTCTCCTATCGTCACTAGTACCAAGGTCGCGAATGAAGGAGCGGTCAAGCTTCAACACTTCAGCATCAACGGTCCGAAGCGATGCAAGCGAGCTCGCGCCGGCGCCGAAGTCGTCAATTGCCAAACCAATCCCTCGAGACCTGATGGCACGCAGTACGTCCGAAGCTGCCAGCAATTCCTCGACGAGAACCTCCTCTGTAATTTCGAGTCTCAGACATTCGGCCGGCAGTCCGAACTCGGCAAGCGCTGAATCGATCCGGGCAACCAATCCGGGAACACGCAAATCGCGTGCGGTCAAGTTGACATTGACGCTAGCGGGAGCCCAGCGGCCAAGCTCCTTCCTCCAGGCTGAAAGCTGCCGGCATGCTTTTCGGGTCACCCAATCGGTGATCGTCGTGATGTACCCGGTTTCTTCGGCTAGGTGAATAAACCTGGAAGGCGGAACCATGCCGCGAGTCGGGTGTTGCCATCTGGCAAGTGCCTCGACCGCGACCACTGCGCCGCTGTCTAGGTCCACCACCGGCTGGTAGTGAATGCTCAATTCACCACGGTTGAGCGCGTGTCGAAGGTCCGCCTCGAGAGCGATCCAATCAATCTCCGGATCCGCGTCTCGTGGATCGAACACGACAATCGTGCCCCGGCCGACCCGCTTCGCTCGATACAGGGCGATATCCGCGGCTCGCAGAATCTCCTCTCCCCCGGAGTGATTTGGCGCGCTGATGGCGATACCGACGCTTGTTGCGGTATAGATCTCTCGACTATCGACAACAAGCGGATCGCGGAACGCGGAGATGATCCGCGCCGCGACTTCGCGCGCCATCGCCGGGGTAATACCCTCAAGCAGGATCGCGAACTCATCTCCGCCGAGCCGGGCCAACGTGTCGGCGTCTCTCAAGCAGTGGCCGATACGGTGCCCCACGGCCACAAGAATTCGATCCCCAAACGCATGACCAAGCCCATCGTTGATGACCTTGAAGCGATCTAGGTCGAGCATCAGAACCGCGATCGATTCACCACGACGACCGGCGACTGAAAAGGCATGCTCTAGCCTGTCGGAAAAGAGCGTGCGGTTGGGCAGGCCCGTCAGCGCGTCGTGGAATGCCTGATGAGCCAATCGCGCTTCGAACTCTTTGCGCTCGCTGAGGTCGACTGAAACACCTACCCGACCAATCGATTCTCCACGGTTATCAGTGAGCGGAGCGACACTCAATTGAACCGAGAGAAGCGACTCATCCTTTCGCCGCACTAAAATCTCTCCTTCCCAATTCTGCCCCGATCTCAACTGTTCGACAGTTTCCAGACCTATTCCAGTGCCTTCAGAGCCCGCGACTAACTCGCCGATGTTTCGGCCGACCGCTTCGTCCTTCTGCCATCCGTACAGTGTGGTCGCGTGTCGATTCCAATGCGTTACCCGACCCAGGTCATCAGTTGCAATGACCGCCGCCGCGACTTGGTCCAGTAGATCCGCTTGGAATCGCACCGCTTCCTGGGCTCGATCCGCACGGATTGTGATTCCGGCCAGATGCCCCGCTTCCACTACTTGAGCCATTTCCTCCGGTTTCGGAGCTCTCACCGACTTGTGAAACACCGCGAATGTACCCAAAACGGCGCCGTCGACACCGTCCAGAATCGGAACCGACCATGAAGAGCGAAGATCATAAGCAAGTGCGAGGTCGACGCAATTCGCCCAAAGCGGATCGGTGGCGATGTCGGCGCTTACGACGGGTTCCCGCGAAAAGGCCGCCGCTCCGCACGAGCCAGTTTTGAGGCCGGGCGCCACACCTCGCTGCTCAGCGATCGTCAGTAGGAACCCGGGCGGCATGGTCGGGCCGGTGAACGAGACCAGATTTCCGGTGCCTCGATCGATCAGCATCACGTAACAGTGACCACCCGCGAGCGATTCTTCCAGCAGATAGCAGATTTCGGCAAGTGCCTTTTCGAGCGTCCCGCCTTCGGCCATGAGTGCGAGTACGCGATTCCGACCGGAAAGCGCGTGCTCGGCCATTGTGCGCTCGGTCACATCGCGGACGAGACAAAGGCCGCCGACAATTTCACCCGTGGCCTCTCGAAGCGGTGAATAGTGAGACTCAAAGTAGCGCACCAATCCCGTGTCCGGCATCCTGTTCGGCTGGACCCGAGCCACACTGTGCTCCCCTCGCAGGCTGGCCGGGTAGAGCGCGTCTTCTCCTGTCTCACGAAGGAAGGGAAAGAGGTCGAACGCGTTCTTGCCCAAGACCTGATCTTTGCTCAACCCCGTCGTTCGTTCCATCGCGGGATTCCAGACCGTGAATGAGCATTCGCGGTCGAACGCAAAGATCCCGTCGTATCCGCTGTCGATGACCGCGGTGCTAAACGCCTGCGTACGGCGAAGTCCGTTTTCGGCGTCCGTGCGATCGGTCACGTCACGTGCGTTGGCCACGATTCCAAGGACCGCCGGATCAGAGAGCCTATTCGTGGCTGTTACTTCAAACAGGCGCCACGAACCGTCTCGGTGTCTCAATCGCACATTGACCGTTCGCGAGCTATTAGGCGTTTTTGCCAGGCGTACGAACTCGATACGGAGCATTCTGGAGTCTTCTGGATGCACCAGCGTCATGGCACTGCGATTGACCCAGGCTAAGGGCTCCTCACCGAGCATCTGCAGCAATGCCGGACTCGCGTAACGCAATGTACCGTCGGGATCGTAGATAGTGATGATATCGGACGAGTGTTCGACAAGCGCGCGGAAATGACGCTCGTTCCGATCGACAATCTTGATAGTTTCCCATAAGCGCATGAATACCAAAATGACAAGCAAGGTGGTGGCGCCTGCAATTATAGGCAGGTCCAGTGACCCATCGTGGATTGGCGCAACCAACCATACGGCCGGCCCAGCAAGGGCGGCCGTCGCCAAAAATGCGAGCCTGCGTTTTGTCACCATGAATCGCAGGGTCGGGTCTTGAGAGCTCGAAAACTTGTGGTCGAAATGAAGCGCCGCGGAACCCCAGAGGATCGAGGCTGCCATCCAGCCGATGTCCATCAATCCGCCGCCGACATACGAGTCGTCGAGGACTGCCCGAGCATATGCAATATCGGCGGATACCCCGGCAATGATCGCCGCAGTAAACAACAGGCCCGTCGAAGTCCTCAGGCCAGGCGTCAGCCAGATCAGCGCCACGACAGCAACCAGCGGGATATCCATCGCCGGATACCCGGCGGAAACGAGCCGTTCCAACCATGGAATCGTCCCGTCTTCAAGGTACGGGTGTAAGAAGAAAGCCCAAGTGACGACGGCGTAACCAATTCCAAGAATCGCAACGTCGATGAGATCAGTTCGCGATGGCTTTCTCGCGAGACAATAAATCAGTACGGCAAGCGCGACTAATGGGTATCCACCGAGATAAAGTGCATCAGCAAGCGAGGGATAAGGGGCTTCCGCCAGTAAAACGTGTTCGTAGACAGTCCAAATAACATCGCCGCTTACGGTTGCGACCAACCCCAGGGCGAGCACAAACCAGGCGACTCGCGCGCCGCGTGGCTGTCGAAATGCTCCAACGAAAACCGCGACGGCCGCGGAACCATTGACAAACGCATAGAGCAAGTCCTGGGCGAGTTTGTCGCTGGCGAGGAACACGCCAATGAGACTCAGTCCAAAGGCGGCATAGAGACCAGCGGGGGACTTTGTGAGTTTTGAAAATTGATACATAAATGAATCTCTGACACAAGGAAACGACACACGAACCCTGGCCACACTGTCTGTGTCAGCAGCTAACTATCAATTGCAAAAGAGGGGTACAGTGAAAAGGGGCCGAATAGTCCTGAGATGCTCGCAATCCCTCACGACGGGGACGCTGCCGCGCTTAGCGCCGGCGCTTTTTTACCGGCCGAGCGGCGGAGGGGAAAGCTGTCGCTCCTGCAGCAGCGGTTCTCATGTATTGCTGCTTCCGCTTTTGCTCCTCGAATGCCTTCATGGCTCCTGTGTATTTTTGCTGATACTCATAGATCATGAAAGCGCCAACCGCGAAGAGCGCGAAGATGCAGAGCCACATCCAGATTCGCATTTCAAACGTCAATAAGGTGATTTGAAGCGCCCTGATCCCAAAGAAGAAGAGGCCGAAACCGAAGATCGTGACCAAGAATGCGGACCATCGCCGAGCCATCTTATGGAGAACTGGATTCGGAAAGAGCTTTCTCGCGGCGCCATTGTAGACAATGATCGAAGCAATAAACCCTAGCCCGAACATGGTCAGATAAAGCACGGCAAAGGGTCCAAAGACTTCGTTCTCACCGGGCCGCGTGGTCAGGTAGTCCCACGAAAATGGGTTGTCCATACACTCTTGTTCCTATCACTGAACCGATCGTGATCAGGTCAGCAGTATAGCGCCCGAAAGGGGACGAAACCCATCGTACCTCGGCCGGGTCTCAGCTACAGGCTGTTGAACACGAGTGCTCGTTTGACTTCTTCGATTGCCTTCGTGATCTCGATGCCACGTGGGCAAGCATCGGTGCAGTTGAAGATCGTACGGCAACGCCACACGCCCGATCCCTGATTCAAAATTCTCAGGCGCTCTGGAGCTCCTTGATCGCGACTGTCAAAAATAAAGCGGTGCGCGTTCACGATCGCGGCTGGACCGACGAAATCGTCATTCGTCCACGTAACCGGGCAGGCGGTTGTGCATGCGGCGCAGAGGATGCACTTCGTCGTGTCTTCGAACTTGTCACGTTCCTCAGGCGATTGGAACCGCTCCCGATCAGGAGGACCGTCGTCGGCAATCAAGTACGGCTTAACCGACTTGTAAGCGTCGAAAAACTTGTCCATATCAACCACGAGGTCTTTGATCACGCCGAATCCGATGAGCGGCTCGATCGTGACTCGCTTGCCCAACTCGCCCATCATGACTTTGCAGGCGAGCCGATTGCGGCCATTGATCCGCATCGCGTCTGAACCGCAGATCCCGTGCGCGCATGACCGGCGAAACGTCAGTGTGCCGTCCTCCTGCCATTTGATCTGGTTCAGCGCGTCGAGGACTCGATCGGTCGGTTCGACTTCGACTGAATACTCTCTGAAAGATGGCTTGACGTCTGTATCCGGGTTGTAGCGCTTGATGCGAAGCGTGACTTCCACCGTTCTGCCTCCAATATCCGGCATCGCCGGTGGCTAATACTTACGCTCTTTCGGCTGAAACCTCGTGATCGTCACCGGCTTCTTGGTGAGCTCGAGACCGCCGGAGGTCTTTCGCAATAGCGTGTGTGCGAGCCAGTTGAGATCGTCGCGGGTTTCGAAATCAGTGCGGAAGTGGGCGCCCCGGCTCTCTTCGCGGGCAATCGCTCCGGTGACAATTGCCTCGGCGCAATCGAGCATATACCCGAGCTCGAGCGCTTCCATCAGATCGGTATTGAACGTTCTGCCCTTGTCATCAATCGAGGTATATGAATTGGCATTCTTCAGTTCGGCGATCTTATCCTTCGCTTTATTCATCCCAACCGCCTCGCGTATGACCGAGACCTCATCCATCATGATCTCTTGCATCGAAGCGCGGATCTCCGAAACACGCTCTCCCTTGCCCCGGGTCAGGATCGAGTCGACCTCAGCCCTCGCCAAGGCGTCTGGATCACGTTGGAGCTCCGGTAATGGAGCGGTTCTGATGAATTCGAGCATCTGACGGCCGGCGCGGCGGCCGAAAACGATAAGGTCGACCAGCGAATTGGTGCCGAGCCGGTTGGCGCCGTGAACCGAGACGCAGGCAGACTCCCCGGCCGAGTAAAAACCAGGAATCACCGAGCCGTCAGCATCGCGAATGACCTGGCCGTCAACATTGGTTGGAATGCCGCCCATCGCGTAATGCGCGGTTGGCTGAATCGGCACCGGGTGGGTTTTCGGTTCGACGCCAAGGTACGTCCGGGCAAAGTCGGTCACGTCCGGGAGTTTTTCGTCGATCACCTGCGGTGAGAGGTGAGTCAGGTCCAGATGGACATAATCCTTGCCATCGATTCCGCGTCCCTGCTTGATCTCCTCAAAAATGAAGCGCGAGACCATGTCGCGCGGCGCAAGATCTTTGAGCGTCGGCGCGTATCGCGCCGCGAACGCCTCGCCCGTGCCGTTGCGCAGGATGCCGCCCTCTCCCCGGGCGGCTTCTGAAAGCAGAATCCCGAGCTTGTAGAGACCAGTCGGATGAAACTGGAAGAACTCCATGTCCATCAGCGGCACGCCGCGACGATAGGGAATTGCGACACCGTCACCTGTTCCGGCCATCGCGTTCGAGGTGATCTTGAAGACGCGGCCGAACCCTCCTGATGCGATCAGCACGGCTTTCGCGTGCAGGACATGGAGCTCCCCGGTTTTGAGCTCGAGCGTGACGCAGCCACAGCAGCTTCCGTCGCTGGAGAAGAGAATGTCGACCAAGAAATGTTCGTCGAAAAAATTGACCGCGTGCTTGATGCCCTGCTGGTAGAGCGTCTGGATGATCATGTGACCCGTGCGATCGGCCGCGAAGCACGCGCGTTTGACGGGTCCTTCGCCGAAGTTACGGGTGTGCCCCCCGAATCGACGCTGATCGAGCTTCCCCTCGGGTGTGCGGTTGAAAGGCAGTCCCATATGCTCCAGTTCGAGCACGGCATCGATCGCTTCCCGGGTGAGCACCTCGGCCGCGTCCTGATCGACCAGGTAGTCGCCACCTTTGACGGTGTCGAACATGTGCCATTCCCAGTTGTCGTCCTCCACGTTTCCAAGCGCGGCGGCGACACCACCCTGCGCGGCGCCGGTGTGAGATCGGGGAGGGTAGAGTTTGCTAACGACCGCGACGTTTGCTTTCCCGGCGAGCTGAATAGCTGCCATGAGTCCAGCGCCACCGGCGCCGACTATGACTGCATCGAAGCGGTGGTGCGCCATGCCGGGTTCCTCCAATAGCTCGATTCGCTGAGCGAGTACCTGTTGGATCACGGGCGAATCGATCTGGTGCGCCCGATGGCTTCCAACGGCGCAAACCTATCCGTCGTTGAGATAGGTGTCAAGGGCGACCGCATTCGCCTCGATCAAGTATCGTTTTGCAATCTGAAGCGATACGTCCGAACGAGGCGGGGCGTGCCGTGGGGTATACTCTTGCGCGGTCTCCAGCACTGGCGACGCCTAGAACAATCCTTGATTCAATGAAAGGGACTCATGTTGACGCGCAGCGACAGCCGCACCGCGCATCCGAGTGCGACGCGGTTGCAGCGCATCCGTGAGATTGTTCCAGATCATGTCGAGCGCGCCATCAGCCGCGCGATCGAGATTGTCCGGGTCGCCGCCCCAACCAACGACGAAATGGACCGGGCGACATTCGTTGCGACTCTCTTCGAGCGAATCGGCGTCGACGACGTTCAGATCGATGATATCGGTGATGTGGTCGCGCGGATTCCTGGACGTGATCGTTCCAAATCCGTTCTGATCGCCGCGCATATCGATACGGTTTTTCCGCGGGCAACCCGGATCGAAGTCATCGAGCGCCCTGATCGCGTCTACGCGCCGGGTATTGGCGACAACTGCCTTGGCGTTTCCAGCGTGATGGCGGTGACTGAGATTCTGTCAGCGATCGGTGAAGTTCCGGCCGTCGATCTGCTGCTGACCGGCAATGTTGGGGAGGAGGGTCTTGGAAATCTGCGCGGCATGAGAGCGATCATGGATGCTCACCCGGAGATCGCGGCGGTGATTGCGGTCGAGGGACACAACCTCGGCAGGGTGACGCACGTCGCGGTCGGCAGCCGGAGATTGCGCATCCATGTCTCGGGACCCGGCGGTCATAGCTGGGGTGACTTCGGCAATGCAAGCGCGATAAGCGCGGCGGCCGAGATCATCCATGAACTGAACCGGATCACGCTTCCACATTCACCGAAAACGACCCTGAACGTCGGTACGATCAAAGGTGGGATTTCAATTAACACCATTGCTCCAACGGCAACCTTCGATTTGGATCTCAGGAGCGTTGAAGAGTTCGCTTTGGTCCGGCTCGCCGAGCGGGCCGAGCGAGTGATTCGTGGACACCGAACCGATATCACGACAGAAATCGAAGTCATCGGCGAGCGACCCGCGGGCTTCGTCGCGACCGATAGTCCGATCGTTCGCCACGCCGTCGAAGTTCTGGAAGAACTAGGCGTGCAGCCAGCCGGCGATGCATCATCGACCGACGCGAATATCGCCATCGGCCGGGGCATCCCCGCCGTCTGCATCGGACTAACGACGGGTGGAAACGTTCATCGCGAGGACGAATACATCGACACCGCGCCGATCGAAAAAGGTTTGAGTCAACTCGTTGAGCTGGCGCTCTCGGTCGCGGCCGATGTCGCTTCCGGCGAGATCCGCGCATAACCGCTCGAGTCGATTAGCACCCTGACAGGACACTCGTGTCGCAACAGTTTGTCGCGGTTGTAACGACCTCTTCTCGCACGGATCGGCGCAATAGCCCGCCCGGCATCGGGCTGCTCCGATTCGACCGCGAAAGCGATTTTGAGATCGTACAGACCGGTGAATCGGCCACGGGAATCGCGTCCGTCACCCGCGCAACCGCGATGCGGATGCTTTCCGGCCGTACGGTCATCGTTTCAGACCGCACGGAAGCGAACGCCATCGATTCGGTGCTCGGTCTGCTTGGCGATATCGATGTCGTGACGATCGACGAACTGCGCTCCGCGCTCCTCCTGGGGGATCGGACAGCCAGTTCGAATGACGTATCCGGACAACTGGAGTCGATTGCAGCGTCTGTCAGGGAATCGATCGCGCGGATCGGCGAGTACGACACGCTCACGCTGAATCGGGCCGCGGGTCTGGCCTCCGCGGCGGGGTGGTCGCTCGCCGCCCTGCTGCGCAATGAGCTCGATCTGCGCGATTCGCTGCCCGTCCCGTTGCACCACGACTACCCCTACGGATCCCATGAGATCGCTTTTCTCGGGACGCGGGAACGACCTGAACCGCTCAAGCGAACAGGCGATACAGATTCGATTCCGGCCGATTACATCGACGACATGCTTGGTCCTTCAGGCTCCTTTTCCCGAATTATGCTTGGTTACGAGAGACGTAAGGCGCAGCACGACATGGCCGATGCCGTTGCGCGGGTGTTCAATGACGATGGCTGGTTGCTCGTGGAAGCGGGAACCGGTACCGGGAAGAGCGTGGCCTATCTTGCTCCCGCCGCCCGGTTCGCACTACGGCGCGGTGAGCGTGTCGTTATTTCAACCAACACGAAGGCGCTGCAGGACCAGCTCATCTTGAAGGATGTGCCCGATGTGCAGCGTGCGCTGGCTGAATCGGGTGAATCGCGACCGCTCAAGAGCGTTGTGTTGAAGGGGCGATCGAACTATCTCTGTTTGCGCCGCTGGTTTGCCCATGAGCGTCAAGCGATCTTTACCCCGGCGGACGCCGGACTCCGGGCAAAGGTGAATCTTTGGCTTCCGCTTACACCCGCCGGCGATCGATCAGAGCTCCGTCTGACGGCTGACGAAGAGGGCGAGTTTTCGCGGGTGTCGGCCGAAGGCGAGGTTTGCAACGCCGCCAAATGCGCCTACCAGCAACGAAATCAGTGCTTCCTTTTTCGGGCCCGCCGGAACGCCGAAAACGCACATCTCGTGATCGTCAATCATGCCCTGCTGCTTTCGGACTCGGGCGATGCCGGATCGATCCTGCCGGATTATGAGCGCCTTGTCATCGACGAAGCCCACCATCTCGAAGACCAGGCCACATCGCAATTTGGAATGACCATTCAAGAGCTCGCAATCGCGGAGCTTCTCGATATCTTCGTCCGGATGGACGGCGTGATTGCCGGTGGATTACTGGCAGAGGCTGCGGCGATGCTCGGCAGAAACGTGGCTGACGAACGAGATCTGAAGAAGGCCGCCGAGGCTCGCGATCGACTTCAGCCGGCTCAAGCACTTTCCACGAGAGTGCGCTCGGTGTGCCTCGAGCTCTTTGCCCGAATCCGAATGGTGTGCGAAGGAGGCGGCGCACAAGATATGGGATACGGCCGCACGTTGCGGATCACGCCGGCCATTCGCCGATCGCGGGCCTGGTCGGAGATCGAAATCGAATTCGACCGGTTGAACAACTTGCTCGCCGGCTTCGAGGAACAGCTCCGCTGGTATCTGGCGGCCGTACATGAGCAACATCCCGACAAGTCAGACGAAGAAGCAGGTCAGGATCCATTTGAGGATATTGAGATTGAGATCGGAGCCGGCATCGATCGCGGAATGGAGATCGCGGCTAACCTGGCGGAGGCGGTTCTGTCACCGCTAACGGATCGCGTGTACTGGATCTCGCTCTCTGCGTCCGTCAATCGCTTGAGCCTGAACGCGGCCCCGCTGCACGTCGGTGAAATGCTGCGAGCAACCCTCTTCGAGCGGATGAGCTCGGTGGTGTTGACGTCGGCCACGCTCACGACCGATGACAGCTTCGCGTTTGTCAAAGACCGGTTGTCGGTGGGCGAGGCCGAGGAGCTCTCACTCGAGTCACCGTTCGATTACCGAAAATCGGCGATGCTTTATCTCGTCGACGACGTTCCAGAGCCGAACCAGCCGGGGTACCAACAGGTTCTCGAACATACGATCATCGACCTCGGATTGGCACTCGAGGGTCAGACGTTGGTTCTTTTCACGTCGCATGCCGCGTTGCGCGCAACCCATCGAGCGATCAAACAGACGCTTGCGAACGAGGGAATCACGGTGCTCGCCCAGCGAGCGGACGGGAGTCCGCGACAACTGATCGAGCAATTCAAATCGAGTTCCCGTACGATACTGCTCGGCACATCGACGTTTTGGGAAGGGGTCGACGTGGTTGGCCCAGCGTTGAGCGCGCTCGTGATCGCCAAGTTGCCGTTTGCGGTTCCTTCTGATCCGGTGATCGCGGCACGGAGCGAGCAATTCGAAGAGCCCTTTCGCCAGTACTCGATCCCGCGGGCGGTGCTGCGGTTTAAACAAGGATTCGGCCGCCTGATCCGATCCAGCAGCGATCGCGGAATCTGCGTGGTCCTAGACCGGCGGACGATCTCCAAGCGTTACGGTGCCTCGTTCGTGCAATCGTTGCCGCATTGCACGGTACGTGTGGGAGCGGCAATTGAAGCGTCGAATGCGGCTGTCGATTGGCTTGACCGAAAACCGATCGGTCATCCGGCGAGAGGAAACCTAAAATGAGCAGCGCGATCGATCGGAACCTTGCGCTTGAGCTCTGCCGTGTGACAGAAGCGGCGGCGATGATGGCGGCGCGTTGGATGGGACGAGGAGCCAAGGAAGCTGCCGATCAAGCGGCTGTCGACGCGATGCGGATGGTGCTCGGCACAATCCATATGGACGGGATCGTCGTCATCGGAGAAGGCGCCAAGGATGAAGCACCGATGCTCTATGTGGGCGAGCGCGTCGGAGCTGGAGTTGATCCGTTGGTCGACATCGCGGTCGATCCGATTGACGGCACACGGTTGTTGTCGCTTGGAATGCCGAACGCGATCGCGGTTGTCGCCTTGGCCGACCGCGGAACGATGTTCGCGTCGCCGGACATCATGTACATGGAAAAAATCGCGGTGGGACCGGTCGCCGTTGGCGTGATCGACCTGAATTCCACTCCGGCCGAGAATCTGAAGCGGATGGCTCACGCGAAGCATTGTGAGATCAATGATCTTACCGTCGTTGTTTTGGACCGGCCCCGTCATCAGGACTTGATCACGGAGATACGGAGTGCGGGAGCGCGGATCAAATTGATCAGCGACGGGGATGTCGCCGGCGCGGTAATGGCGGCGACAACGGGGACCGGCATTGACGCGCTGTTCGGCATCGGCGGAGCCCCAGAGGCGGTGATCGCGGCCTGCGCGCTCAAGTGCATGGGTGGCGAGATCCAGTGTCGTCTCTGGCCGCGGAACGACGAGGAGCGGGCTTTTGCAGAGGAGCATGCCATCGACCTGAAGCGGATTTATCGCGGCGACGATCTCGTGTCGGGCGACAATGTCTTTTTCGCCGCAACCGGCATCACCGATGGCGAGCTGCTAAAGGGCGTTCACTTCTTCGGAGATGGTGCGACGACGGAGTCGTTGGTGATGCGCTCCCGAACAGGCACTATTCGCCGAATCGAGGCAACGCATCATATTAGCAAGTTGCGGTCGTTCGGCTCACTTCCTTACGAGTAGAAATGCTCAGATTCCTCGGTCGTATTTGTCGAACCTGCCGCAATTCTGATCCCGATTGTGCTCAGACCTCGGTTGAAAACCAAAGAAATGAGGGAATTGACGCGCGGCTTGTTGAGTGTTAGTATGACCATGCACAACAGTGGGCTATCTACGACCTCGGCCCATTGGAGTCTCATCTTCTTCGCATGTTGAGCAACTGGCTCGCCGAGCGTGCGTCCGACCGCGACCAGCATGCAGTTTCAGAAACGCCGCCTTTGGTTTTTGTGCGCGCGCATTGCGCTGGTGTTGCTCGCGGAGAAATGATCGAAATCACCTCATTGCGGCTCGTTACGTTGCCCGCACACTGTTTGGTTGCACGCGCCGCGTGCGCTAATTCCCATTGGATTACCGATGACGGATCGTGAACAGCAGAAAGTTGGAGGAGCGTCCTTGTCTGACAATCAAGAAGTATTGATTCAGGAACCAGAGAGAATAGAGAAGCCAAAACGGCCCGGACGGCCGCGAAAGCAGCCCGCGGCGGAAGCCGTGCCCGAGAATGGCGCGGCAATTCAGGCAGAAGCGCCCGCGCCAGAGCCGGCAAAGCGATCCCGGCCCGCTCCGCGGCCCCGCCCGGAGCAACCAACTCCGCTCGAGACAACAGCGTCGCATGATGTTTCAGCGGTAATTCCGGCTGCAACCCAGGCTGTCGAAACTCCTCCGTACGATCGCATTGTCACCATGCCCAGCACTGCCGCTGAGTCGATGGCGCCCGTGGTCGCCTCGGTGAACACCCCGGTTGAATTGCCCGCGCCTCGACCGTTTGTTCGTCATGATCAACCGGCGCAGTTCAATCCTCAAGCATCGTCCGAACCGACACATGACACCATGGTGGTGCAGCCTATGCACGAGCGCGGGCTGGACCGGCCACGGCGGGATCGTCCCAGAGATATCCGTCCAGATCGACAACGAGGCGACCGCGATCAACATTCGAACGGCCGGGATCGCCATCCCGGCTATTCACGGGATGGCCAGCGTCTGCGACCAATGGGCCCGAGCCAACCCGCGCAGCCGATGATTCAGCCGCTTCCACCGCCGCAGCAACCACGCAATGCCAATATCCCGAGCGTCATCGTCGCCGAGCTCGAGAACAAACCGGTCGAAGAGCTTTACGAATTGGCGAAGGTCTTCGAGCTGCAGGGATACAGCCGCATGAAGCGGCCGGACCTGATCAGCAAACTGCTGCAAGCGCGTACCGAGATGGAAGGCAACATCTTTGGCGACGGCGTTCTGGAGATCATCGAGGACGGGTTCGGCTTCCTGCGCGGCCCCCGATTTCTGCCGGGTTCTGACGACATCTACGTTTCGCAATCGCAGATTCGCCGCTTCGGTTTGAGAACCGGAGATCGCGTCTCCGGTCAGGTTCGTCCGCCGAAAGACAACGAAAAGTTCTACAGCCTGCTCCGGGTCGAAGCGGTCAATGGAGTCGATCCGGAAACCGCTCGTCGTCGACCTGGTTTCGATACCCTGACGCCCATCTTTCCGCTGGAACTGATCGATCTCGAAACGCTGCCGAACATCTTGTCGACCCGGCTGCTGAACTTGGTCGCCCCGATCGGCCGCGGCCAACGTGGATTGATCGTTTCGCCGCCGAAAGCAGGCAAGACGCTCTTGCTCAAATCGATCGCGAACGGAATCTCGACCAATTGTCCGGACATGCACCTCATGGTCTGTCTCATTGGTGAGCGGCCGGAAGAGGTGACCGACATGCGGCGATCGGTTGAAGGCGAGGTTATCTCCTCGACCTTTGACGAGCCGGTCGAAGACCATACAAAGGTCGCCGAAATGGCATTGGAGCGCGCCAAGCGGCTTGTTGAAGCAGGCCGCGATGTCACGATCCTGCTCGATTCGATCACCCGTTTGGCCCGCGCTTACAACCTTGCCGTGCCACCCAGCGGTCGCACACTCTCCGGTGGTATTGATCCCGTTGCCCTTTACCCCCCGAAGCGCTTTTTTGGCGCGGCCCGGAACATTGAGGGCGGCGGCAGCCTGACAATCATCGCAACCTGTTTGGTCGATACCGGCAGCCGCATGGACGACGTGATCTACGAGGAGTTCAAAGGCACGGGCAACATGGAGCTCCATCTCGATCGCAAACTCGCCGAGCGCCGGATCTATCCATCGATCGACATTCAGCGCTCGGGCACCAGGCGCGAAGAGCTACTGCTCGACGACAACACCCTCCGCCAGGTCTGGACGATGCGGCGAATGGTATCGATGCTCGGCGGCACGGAAGGCACCGAGCTTCTGCTCTCTCGACTCTCCAAAACGCAAACGAATGCTGAGTTCCTGCTGACTCTCAACAAAGACGTGTAGTAGATCGCCACGATAACCTGAGCCAAAGAACGAGCCGCCCGATTGGAGGCGGCTCGTTCGTTTGCCAAACAGAATTGGATTTTGCATCGGTCAATCGAATTTGATCTCCCGGAGCTCCCCGAGTGCTCGCCGGCTCGCCGGAATCACAACATCGGTGGCCGCGTGGATGAGTTGGCGTAGGGCCGCAATCATGTTCTCTCTGTGATATGGGAGCACAACCGGCACGCGAATCGCGTGCTGAGCCAGCGCCGCGAGTAAGTTCGGTTGATCGGTTGTGATCGAAATGGTCGATATTGCCCTTACCTTCGACAACTGCAATGCCCAGCAAAAGAGCTCGTTGTCTCCCCAAGGGTCGCAGACTACAAGAACGTCTCCCTTCGTGCCGATATCGATGATTTCCGTCAAGACATGTTCGGCGTCTTCAAGGTTTGAACACGAGACATCGGCTGGAATTGGAATCAAATTGATCCCGTCGTCGTCATGCGTGCATTCCCAGAAGCTCAGGCTCGACGCGCAATCCGCTTCTTTGCTCATGTTCGCGCCAATGACGATTCGGTAACGCGCGTCGAGCGCCTTCGCAAGCAATATGCTCCCGCTGGCAAATGCCTCGCTTTCGACGCTCAACCGGTTAAGCATCACATCCTTTGGAGTTGGGTCGAATGGATAAGTAACGTTCCCGTTCCCGTTCGTCAAGTCAGTATCGACGATGAGCAGATCAACAGTCGTCGACTCAGAGGAAAGAGTTTCACCACGTAGGTGAAGGGACCTGCGGTCGATTGGTTCTGGCGGAAGCAGTGAAACCACGAACAATTGGCCCCTCTTGAAATACATCGGGCAATGTGTAGTGCTCCAATCTTATTGGAAACAAAGGTCGACAGCATGACGTTTTCGTCATACCCCTGCTTGGTGAGTAACTTTTTCGAGAGATAGGTGCTGACCGCTAAATACCGTTCGATTGGTCGCGCGAGCGAGAAAGTAGGCGTATCAGCGAGTAAAAGTGACCTTATCCAGACATGATGATCTCTACGAATACGTTGGCTAACATGACCGTTCAATAGCGAATGCTATGGCAAACGTATACCGCTCGCATTCGCAATCGAGCGATATGGCTTCGTGCATTGATATGAGAAAACATGAGTAAGATACGACGAATCGCCTCCTTCTTCGCTCTATCTGGTGCCCGGAGAAACCCCGTGCTTGTAGCCGGGACCACGTCACCGAAAGCCCCGGCAATTCACGCTCACGCGCTCACGCATCCAACTTCAGTCATTTCGATGCAAGTACGTTTTGGCTAGTTGAAATGGCCTGGTCTTCCTGTCTTGTGTGCCAAGGTTTATTCCAGTCGTCGTGCGCGAGTACTTCGCTAGATTGTCCACTGTGCCAACTTATTCTCTGCCGCTTCTTCGAAACATCTCGTCTGAATCTACGTCCCGTTGGACTGGCCTAACGTTGAGGCGAAAATTGTGCTGCCGCTCGCGGCGTTGCTTATTGCGGCTGTGGTCTTCTATGTTGAAGATCGGACACAACAAGAAGCGTTGAAAAGCGTTCGTCACACGTTGGAGGTTCGAAGCACGCTGAGGGTCGTCCTCATCAATCTTCTCAGCGCCGAGGCCGGCCTAAAAAGCTACTTGCTCAACGGTGATGCGGTCTACCTCGAGCCACTCGAAAGCGCATCCACATCGGTCCCGGCAAACATGGAGCGCCTAGAGGCGTCAATGCAGGGGGATGTGGATCAGTTGGGGCGATTGAGATTGCTGCGTCCACTGGTCACCGAGCAGCTGGCCGCTCTCTCCGAACTTCAAGGACTGGGCGGATCAACGCCGATATTCCCAGTCCACGTTCCTGCCGAACGGCTCGCCTCGAACGTCGCCACCACAAACGAAGTCCGGTCACTGCTTGACGAGATGAGTGTTGAGGAAGATCGCCTGATCGCCGATCGCACCGATGCCGAGTCGAGGGTTCGGTTCTGGAGTAAAGTCGCTATCGGGGCCACGCTGCTCGTCGGCCTCATCGGCGGACTCCTGGGAATGGTCCACTTCGTGTCCGGGGCCTCGCGCAGGATTCGACGGCTTGCTGAGAACGCACGCCAATTGGCGGAGGGTCTTCCGGTCGAGCCGCTCGAATCCTCAGCGGACGAAATCGGAGACCTGGAACGTTCGTTGGTCGGGGCCATCGGTCTTCTGCGTTCCGAAGAAGCCAAGTTCGGGCGATGGTCTCACGTGTTTGAGCATTCCGGTTGGGGCGTTGCCGTTTGCAACAACGATGGCGATCGATTGGACTTGGTGAATCCAGCCTACGCGAATATGCATGGGTACAATGTCCACCAGATCGCTGGCGAGTCAATTTTCGACAAATGTACGCGGCACTCTGCCGGACCATTTTGGCAAAGCTCAGGACCTCGGCTACCACATGTTTGAGTCTATTCACCAACGCACGGACGGCAGCACCTTCCCCGTTCTCGTTGCCATCTCATGCGTCAAGGACGATGCCGGCCATGTCTTGTATCGCGTATCGAACGTTCAAGATATTACCGTACGTAAAGAAATAGAAACTCGCCTGGCTCAAGACGGCGATCTCCTGAGCGCTCTGATGGACGATCTGCCAGATTCTGTTTTCATCAAGGACGTGGATTCTCGTTACATCTGGATCAACCCGGCAGCAGCACGGCTTCTTGGGTACTCCGAACCGTCGAAGGCAATTGGGAAAACAGGCTTTGACTTTTACCCACACGGTCAAGCGCAACAGTCCTTTGCGGAAGAGCAGCGTGTCATTCTGAGCGGAGAGTCGCTGATCAATACCGTTGAGCACAAAACCTCGGCTGACGGAGTTCCAAGGTCGTCGCTATCCACAGAGGTTCCGATCCGCGACAAGAGCCATCGGATCGTCGGAATTGTCGGCATTTCCTGGGATTACACCGAAATCAAAGCCGTGGAAGATGCTCAGGCCCGGCTCGCGGCGATCGTTGAATCAGCGACCGATGCAATTGTAAGCACGACCCTCGACGGTATTGTGTCAAGTTGGAATCCAGGCGCCAACTGAGTTCATGGGTACACCGCCGGGGAAGCCCCCGGTCAACCATTCGCGCCGATGGTGGTTTCGCCGGGCGATGAAGACGAGGTGAACGCGCTCTTGGCCCGCGTCGCTCGCGGCGAGAGCGTCACGAACTGTGAAACCTCTCGCCGCAGAAAAGATGGCCAAAAAATCGACGTTTTGCTCACCGTCGCTCCGATTTCATACACCAATGGATTTGTCTTGGGAGCGGCAACCATCGCGAATGATGTCACAGAGCGCAAACGCGCCGAAGCGGCGGTGACGGCGGCGACGAAGGAGCTCGAGGCCTTCTCGTTCAGTGTCTCTCACGACCTCCGGGCACCTCTTCGCATCGTTGACGGTTTTACCCGAATCCTGGTCGAAGATTTCGGACCGCAATTGCCGGAGGACGCCAAGCGGTTGCTTCAAATCGTACGCGACGGCACGGTTCAGATGGGACAACTCATCGACGACCTCCTCGACTTTTCTCGGCTGGGGCGCCAGCCGCTCAGAGTACGCACGCTGAACCCGCGTGAAGTGGTTGACGACGTCCTGAGCGACATGAGCGCTGAAATCGAAGATCGACTTGTTGAACTAACGATCGAAAGCCTACCTCCATGTGAGGCCGACCGATCGTTGCTCAAGCAGGTCTTCGTCAACCTGATCGGTAATGCCTTCAAGTACACCAGGGGGCGCGAACCGGCGAAGATCGAGATTGGGACTCTTCCAATAGATCCCGAGTCGCCGGAGCGAACCTACTTCATCAAGGACAACGGCGTCGGCTTCGATATGAACTATGCATCGCACCTCTTCGGCGTTTTTCAACGACTCCACAAGTCCGAGGATTTTGAAGGCACTGGTGTGGGACTGGCGCTGGTCCAACGTATCGTCCATCGTCATGGTGGGAGAATCTGGGCGGAGGCGCTTGTTGATCAAGGTGCGACATTCTGGTTCACCTTGCCGGCGCCCACATTCTTCGAGCCGCCGTCTGCCGAGCAATCTGACAGATCGATCGCCGAATTGGAAATGAGCGTGACACGATGACAGACGACAGCTCGATTGACATTCTCCTAGTTGAGGACAATCCATACGATGTCGAGCTGACGACACGCGCGTTCAAAAAGAGCAACATCGCCAACCGCATAGATGTCGTTCGCGACGGCGAAGAAGCTTTGGCGTATCTCTTTCGGACGGGGGTCTATGCAGGCCGGGGACCTGGGAATCCGAAGTTGGTGCTGCTTGACTTGAAAATTCCAAAGATCAACGGACTCGAGGTGTTGAGGCGCATTCGAGGGGACAGAGAGCTCCGGACTCTGCTGATCGTGGTACTTACGACCTCTAGAGAAGACACCGACGTTCTGACCAGCTATCAAATCGGCGCTAACAGCTTCATCGTTAAGCCCGTGGACTTCACGAAATTTGCCGAGGTAGTGGAGCAATTGGGTCTCTATTGGCTCGTGCTCAATCATCCTCCGATAATCGTGTAGGCAAAGATCATCACCTAGTCGATTTCAAGTTCCCGCAAGGGACCGGTAATCCGCTGCTGGGCCGAGATCAGGCCGACGCCCGCTCTTTTCATCAGATGCCGAAGCACGGTAATCACGAATTTCCGTCGGTAAGGTTCGGTAACTGGAACCCGAATTGAGAATTGTGCTATGGCCGCGAGGAGGTTCGGCTGATCGGTCGTGATTGCGACCGTTGCAGTTCTCCTGTGATTTGCACTCTGGAGTGCGGCGCAGAGCAATTCACTGTCGCCCCAAGGATCGCATACGATCAGCAGATCACCGATAGCGCCTTCGCCGAGCAATTGATCGACCCATTGCTCCCCTTTGAGATTGGTCGATTTCGTCGAGCTGTTTGCGATATTGGAAAGCTGAATACCCTGTTCGTCATACGTGCATCGAAGACATGAGAGATCAGCCAGACTGACTGCATCGTGGTTGATGTTGACCACGATCACGACCTGGCGTTGCGCTGCCATAGCCGCCGCCATCACGGTGCTGCCGCTCGCGAAGCCCTCGCTCGATCCGCTCAATTGCCTGAGCATCGCGACGGCCGCCAATGACCGTTCCAGGTCGTCGGTATCAGAGGTCCCGTTTACGTCCGAATCGGGTCTCTGCAGGTCTTCCTCCGCGGAGTCAAGCGGACCGTCTACAACAGCAAGGCGGGACCCGAGAAGCTCAACATCGGGCGTTGCCGGTTCACTGGTTGCGATCACTGACGTATGCTCCCCGTGATTTGGTAATGAGTGCTTACGTCGCGAATCGACTCGCGTCGATCTGACAACGCTGAAACCAAATCGTCAGCAATGTATCTTGGCGACAACATCTGACATATCACCATTGATTTGAAAAAACTAGATCACCCCGTCGACAAAGTACTTCTGGCTCACAACAAGCTCTCCAGAGGGCCGCCAGACCAGGGATTCCGTGGTGCTAAATCTCATGGTCCGGTCGTCTAGATGACTCGACAATCGATCGGCCGCGGGCGACGCGCCGGGGCCCTGATTGCCTGAGCGTGATTACGTGCCGGGCTAGGACAATGGAACGTGCAAGCGCTGCTCCTCGACGAGCTCACTCATGTCGGTTGTCATGTAGATGTAGGTCTTGCCCAGAGCAGTCGACGCGGCGGCCGGTTTGCCGAACTTGTCGATCGCGACGATGTTCATCTCGCTGGCATACGGGTCGTCGAGCGCATGCAGGTCCGTCATAGCGGTTCGCAGCGCATCGTCGAGCGACATTCCAAATCGCAGGAAGGTAACGACGCTGTGGGCCGTCAGGCAGCGCTGTGCCATTTCGCCCCGGCCCGTGCAGGCCGCCGCTCCCCATCGATTGTCCGCGTAGTTTCCCGCTCCAATGATCGGTGAGTCGCCAAGCCTGCCAGGATACTTCCATGCCCATCCTGAGGTACTGACACCGCAGGCGATATCTCCGTTGTCATCGCGGGCGATGAAGTTGACGGTGCCGTGCGGCGGCTCCGCGAGCTCCGGATCGCTCGTCAAGTCCCCAACCATCTCGCGAATACGCGCGGCGTAAGCAACGTCGCGGTTTTCGCCACTCAGCCTTTCCTTCCAGATCTCTTTGGCTTCGGCGGTCAGGAGATCGGTGGCGGCGAGTCCCATTTCGGCCGCGAATCGATCTGCTCCTCCGCCGGCGATCAGCACGTGCGGGAGCTCTTCCATCACTCGCCGCGCCGCTTCGATCGCATCCTGGTGGGTCGTCAAAGCACCCACCGCACCGGCGCGCAGTCCACGACCGTCCATGATGCTGGCATCGAGCTCGACGACTCCGAGAAGATTCGGTAGACCCGAAAAACCAACACTATGGTCGTCTGGGTTGGCTTCGACCGGCTTGATTCCGGCCACCACGGCGTCGAGCGCTGTGCCACCTCCCCTCAGGATGCCTACTGCCTGCTTGATTCCAACATCGCCATTCGAGCTCGCGACCACAATTCCAGCCAACCCACACTCCCCATCAATTCGATACCTCCGCGAGAGCACGCGCTACCTCATCCGTGTTGAAGACAGGCAGCTCGGACTCGTGGGAGTCGTTTCGCAATATGAAGCCGCGATCGCGTGGAGTGATCTTGCCAATCCAGGCGAACGGTATGTCGTTCTCGATACACGCTTGCTCGACGACGCTCATTTCCGACGGGGGAACGGATGCGAGCAGACTGCCCGATGCCAGCATTCCAAGCGGATCGAGTCCAAGCACAGACGCAAAAAGCGCGGTTTCAGGCATGACCGGGACGGCCGACCGTCCAATGATCGCACTCTCGCCTGCCGCGGTTGCAAGCTCTCGCACCCCGGTCGCCAGTCCGCCCTCGGTCGGATCGTGGAGAGCGTTGACCACACCCGTCTTGAGCAGCGCCTTCGCATCATAACGAACGGAGATGCTTGGATCGTCGAGGAAACCGGCGGCGCGATCCAAAACCGACGCATCGATGGATTTGCTGAGCTCAGCGCGCATCTCCATTGCGAGGAGCGCGGTGCCCTCGATCGCGATCGGTCTCGACAGCAAGATTCGATCCCCGGGTCGCGCGCCGCCGGGCCTCAGCAACTTCTCAGGCTGAACAGTACCCAGCAAATGCCCGACAAGGATCATGCGATCGAGTCCGGACATCACTTCGGTGTGCCCGCCGATGAGGGTGATCCCCCGGCTTTCGCACGCGATCTGCAGGTCATCAAAAAGCGTTCGGACATGCTCTTCAGTTGTCAACCCGGCCGGCAGTAACGCGGTCACGAGCATCCAGCGAGGGATCGCGCCGAGGCAAGCAAGATCGTTTGCGTTCACGTTGACGAGATAATGCGGAGCCCGTTCCTTTGCAAATGTGATCGGGTCGGTCTTGACCACGACAAGATCGCCACCGGCGTCGACCGCGGCGGCGTCCATGCCGACTCCCGGCCCGACGATCACGGACGGATCAGTGATTGGATGCTTTCCAAGGAGCTCCCCGAGGAGCTCGCCCGGCAGTTTCCCGATGCCAATTGCCTGAAAGGACACGATCAACCTCGCGTTACTCGCCGTTTAGTTCGCCGCCATCGGTTTCGGACAAGTTGCCGGCATCGGCATCAAGTCGACTGATACGCAATTCGGCTTCATCCAGCAACTGCTCGCACCTTCGGGCAAGGAGAGTACCTAGCTCGAAGCATCGTACACTGTCGTCCAATCGAAGTTGCCCGGCCTCCAGTTGGCCGACGACCTCGCGCAAAGCAGCGAGCGTCTCTTCAAACGGGCCCTCGTGCGCGGCGGCGGCCCACTGGTCGTAAGAGAGCGCGGCCAGATTAGCGTGCCTCATTGTGCCTGACTCCTCGAATCTCGTCCACGCGATCGACTGTCGCTCTGATCTCACCACTCTCGAGATAAGCGATGAGAGATCTGCCGGTGCTCGTGTCGCCAACATCAAGTATTAGCGAACCGGTAAGAGCGTCCGCCAAAACGGCGTATCCTCGACCAAGTACACGTCCCGGACTCAACGCTTCGAGCACCGCGGACTGGATCGACACTTCCAAACGCTTATGGGCCGCGCCCTGTGCGATGAGCGACCGAAGCCGCGCGGTATCTCGTTGGATGATGGATCGCAGTGGGTCCATGGTCGATCGACACGCAAACTCCACAATACTGGCGAGCCGCGCGACTTCGTCCCGATACCTCCGCACGAGAAGTTGCGGGGCATGGCGTTCCAATGCCTGCTCATGTCCGGCGAGATCTGATTGAGCGTTCCGCATGACGGACTGCATTCTCGTCGTGGTGCTTCTGTCCAGGCCCCGAACTAACTCGAATAGTGTCTCGATTGATGGGGCAACAAGCTCCGCCGCGGCCGACGGAGTCGCCGCTCGAACGTCCGCGACAAGATCGATAATGGTCCAATCCGTTTCATGACCGACCGCGCTGATCACCGGAACGCGACACGCAAAGACTGCCCTTGCGACTCGTTCATCGTTGAATCCGGCGAGATCTTCAGCGGAACCACCGCCGCGCCCAACGATGATCACTTCTGCTCGTCCGTCCCGCTGGAGGAGATCGAGCGCCGCCACGATTCCGGTTGACGCGCTCTCTCCCTGAACCGGAGAAGGCGAAAGTATGAGATGGGCCAGTGGGTATCTACGGCGAAGGACAGTCTGGATGTCGTGCCAGACCGCGCCCTCTGCCGAGGTGACAACGCCAATCACACACGGCAAGGCCGGCAATGGGCGCTTCCGCGACTCGTCGAAAAGTCCTTCCGCATCGAGCTTTTGGCGAAGCTGCTCAAACAGGAGTGCCTGTAAACCTTTGCCCGCGTGTTCCACCACGTCGACATAAAGCTGATAGACGCCGCTTTTCTCGTATGTTGAAACCCTGCCGTGGGCCGCAATCTGATCACCGAGCTGTGGCAGAAATCGTTGATGCTGTGCCGGCCCTTTGAACAAAACGCTTTTGATCTGACTGTCGGCGTCGCGCAACGTAAAGTAAATATGCCCGGCGCGCGAAACGAACATCTCCGACACTTCGCCTTCGACCCAGACGTCACTCAGTAAGTCGTCGGTTTCGAAGAGTTGGCGAATGTACGCGGAAAGAATGCTGACAGGGACGACTCGCGTCGTCACTCGTCGCCCTCCTCGGCCGCGATTCGCAAGAGCGGTGAGCCGTATTCGACGGCCTGAGAATTTGCGGCCAGAATCTCGACCACGATGCCACCGCGCTCGGCCGGAATCTCGTTCATGATCTTCATCGCTTCGATGATACCGATGATCTGGCCGGGCTCAATGCGTTCACCGATATGGACGAACTGCGGTTCTCCAGGCGCCGGCGAGGTGTAGTAGGTGCCGATCATCGGCGCGGTGATCACGAACCCGTGGTCGTAATCGATCTCGATCGACGGCTCGGCCGCGACCAAATCATCCGCGGGGCTCCTTGTCACTGAAACCTTGCGGGAGTTTCCTGATTGCAGTCGAATAGAGATATCGCCCACGCCGACATCGATTTTCGAGAGTCCATTGATCTGCATGATGTCGGCCAGCGCCCGCACGGCGGCCGTGACATCGCTGAGTTGGCGATCGGTTTGTTCGTTACTGGTCATTGCGACGCCTTGCCGCCCACGTGGGCTTAGTTCACGCGCTCCACGTATTCCCCGGAGCGAGTGTCGACCTTCAACATATCGCCAACATTGATAAAGAGTGGCACTGATACAACCAAACCGGTCTCCAGCTTTGCGGGCTTGGTACCGCCGCTCGCCGTGTCGCCTTTCAGCCCCGGATCCGTCTCCGCAACCCGGAGCTGAACCGATGTGGGCAATTCGAGATCGATCGGCTCATCTTCATAGGTCAGCAAGTCGACCGTTTCGTTCTCTTTGATGTACTTCATCGTTTCGCCGACGTTCGACTCATCGAGCGCGATTTGGTCGAAGGAGTCTGTATCCATGAAATGATATTGATCGCCATCCGCATAGAGGTATTGAACATGCTTTCGCTCGAGGCGAACCGCCGGCCAGCGCGAGCCGGCTTGCACGCTGTGCTGAGTGATTGAACCAGTTCGCAGATCGCGCAACGTCATGCGAACTTGAGCGGAGCCACGACCCTGCTTGTTATGGGCAAACTCGATCACTTTGACCAAGCGGCCGTCAAACTCCATCGTCGCGCCTTTGCGAAGATCGCCCGTATCAATCATTCTCGAAAACTCCCATCAAGCGTCCCAACCCGCGTGCTTCTCCGCCCCGGTCAACACCCTGCAACCCTGCTCAGTGACGAGAACGACATCTTCGATTCGAACGCCGCCCCATGCTGGAATGTAGATCCCGGGCTCCACCGTGACAACGTGACCCGGCTGCAGTACCTCGTCCGAGGCAATCGAGAGACTCGGCGCCTCATGAATACGCAATCCCACTCTATGTCCGAGCGAATGAACGAGGTAGTCGCCAAAACCGGCGCTTGTGATGATGTCGCGCGCGAGCTGATCCACGTCCTTGGCGCGAACACCAGCGGAGATCGCTTTTGTCGCCTCCGCGTTCGCACGGTACACGACATTGTAAACCTCGCGCAGCCGTTCTGGAGCTTCACCAAACCAGAGCGTTCGCGTGAGATCGCCACAATAGCCGTTCGAGGCCACTCCCATATCGATCACGATCGGCTCCCCGACCTGAAACGGCCGATTCGTCGCGGCATGGTGCGGGTGGGCGGAATGCGGTCCACCGCCGACGCCTGGAGAGAATGCGACCGTGCCGGATGTCGTTTCGCGCGTCAGTCGCTCGATCTGCCAAACAACGTGCTTTTCGGTGATACCCGGTTCGAGCGCGGCGGCAACCTTCGCGAACACGTCGTCGGTCAGCCGGATCGCCTCTTCCAAATGAGCGATCTCAGCGTCGGTCTTGACGGCACGAAGATGGTCGATGCTTCCGGCGAGTGGCGTCCAGGTGAGTGAGGGCTGCTCGCTTCGCATGGCTTCAAGTGATGCGACTGGCAGCGCACGATCTTCAAATCCGATCTTCGTCCAGCCGATCTCCTTGGCGAGCCCGGCAATGAAAGGCTCCCAAGGTCGCTTCCAAGGCTCGACTTCTACCCCGTCGGCCTCTGAAGCTGCCCAATCGGTGTTGTTGGGACTGGCAAAGAGCCGTGCCGAGTCGCGCCCGATCAGCAGAACGCCGGATGATTCATCCGGTGCGTGATCGTCAGCGGTGTAGCCGGACGCATAGCGGCGGTTCGTTGCGCCGGAGATCAACATCCCATCGAGATTGCGATCATCGAGGATCGCCCTGAGTTTGGCGATGACGAGGTCGCTCATCGAGCAAGCTGCTTGCCGTCAAGCCGCTTGACAAGGTAATCGAGCGCCAGGAGATATCCATCCGCGCCGAAACCAGCGATCTGACCGACCGCGATTGGTGCGATCACCGAATGATGACGGAACTCCTCGCGGGTATGGATGTTCGTCAGGTGAACCTCGACGACCGGACGATTCGTCGCGGCCAACGCGTCACGAAGGGCGATGCTGTAATGGGTGAGGCCGCCGGGGTTGATGATGATCCCAAAAGCAGTCCGACCCGACTCCTGGATCAAATCGATCAGCCCGCCCTCGTGATTCGACTGAAACGCCTGGATGGCGACCGGCGGATCCACCGCTGATCCCGCGTCGGCAACCGCTCGCTCGATATCAGGCAGCGTCGTGTGACCGTAAAGCTCCGGCTCACGGGCTCCCAGCAGGTTAATATTCGGTCCGTTCAACAGGAGTATCCGCCGGTCGATCATCTAGGCGTTTCCCGCCACAGTCAGGCTACCGACGGGAGCGCCGCTGTTTGCCAGCGCGGGAACATAGGCCCTGATCGTGTAACTGCCGTCCTTGTCATCGATTCGCAGCTTGCCGATGAAGACGTACACGGGCTGCAGGTACTGCTTGCCGCCCGGTGGACCAGATGTCGAGTAGGCGATGGAGATATCGCTAAACGTAACCCTGCCGCTGATGTCCGAGCCCGGATCGATATCAGCTTTTGCCAGATCGGCCTGGATATAGGCCTGTCCACTTTCGACGATCTGCCAGGCCTGTTCCGCCGGCATAAGCTGATAAACGTCGGTGCGAACGACGGACGCCCAGCGTGAAGATGCCTCGAGCACGACGCCCTTCGGTCCGATCGTGACCGAGATGCTTGGAAACGACGCGAGAACGTCGCCCGGCTCCGCCGGCCCGTAGAAGACGATCAGTCGCTTGGTCTCTTCGATCCGGCTAACGACTTTCCCTTTGCCAAGGTCGGCCGGCAGCAATCCAGTCAAACGAAGCCAGTCACGACCAAAATCGATCGCCTCTTCATCGCCAGGCAGTTTGTCGTCTTCAGCCTTTTCGGCAGAGAAATACTGGATAAGCTCGGTAGAATAGAAGAGCTGCCCGTTGCCGTTGGCTTCGAAGGTACCGTCGCCCCGGTCGGTGACCTCGCCGCCAATTCCCAGCTTGTCGGCGAGCGCCTGTGCTTTTTCCAGGGTTGCGCTCGTTCGTCGCAGCTCATAGACCGGCGATTCCCTCGGAACAGCATCGAGATCGGCCTTGAGCGACGACTTCAGGTCGAACGTGTACCCCTGCTCGTTCGCCGTCGGTAGGTCTGGCGGCGGAAGCTCGACCGTGACTTCCCCGCCTGAGTCACTCGATCCTTCACCTTCAGCGGTCGGGCTGAGCGGAACAGTCGTGATCGCCGCGCCGGAAGGCGCAGCGACCGCGGTCGCAATAATGAACAGCCCGACAAATGCCAGTAGCAATCGTCGATCGGCAAGTTTCCGTGCATTCTGAATCAATGAACTACTCCTTCTCAGGAGGAAGCGCGTTTTTGGGCGGCGGCTACGGGATCCGCTTCGACGATTCTCCTGAGCTCGACGATCTGATCTCGCAGCAATGCTGCTTTTTCAAACTCGAGATCGCGCGCTGCTGCCTTCATCTGCGATTCGAGATCCTTGATCATTCGCACCACCTCATCGCGAGGTAGCTCCGCGATGATCCCGGCCTTGCTCTTGCCTTCTGCCCGGTATTCGCTGTGCTCCTCAGCCACGGCGCGCAAGCGATCCGAAATGTCCTTGATCTCTTTGACGATGCCCTTGGGATGAATCCCATGGAGCTCATTATGGGCGATCTGAACGCCCCGCCGGCGGTACGTTTCATCGATCGCGGCCTTCATGGAGCGGGTCATGTTATCCGCGTACATGACGACTTGACCGTCCACATGCCGGGCAGCTCGTCCGATTGTCTGGATCAACGAGCCTTCCGAACGGAGGAAGCCCTCCTTGTCGGCATCGAGTATCGCAACCAGTGACACCTCAGGCAGGTCAAGTCCCTCGCGGAGGAGATTGATGCCAACCACCACATCATAGACGCCCAGTCGCAGATCGCGAAGGATTTCGATCCGCTCAAGCGTATCAATCTCGCTGTGAAGGTAGTGTGTGCGAACTCCCATCTCCTTCAGGTAGTCCGCGAGATCCTCCGCCATGCGTTTTGTAAGTGTTGTGACGAGCACTCGCTCGTTACGGGCAACCCTGGCGTTTATCTCTCCGAGCAGGTCGTCAATCTGACCCTTTGTCGGCTTGACCGTGATCGCCGGATCAATGAGTCCCGTCGGCCGGATAACCTGCTCGACCACTTGCTGGCTGTGCTCGTACTCATACGGTCCCGGCGTGGCGGAAACGAAGATCACATCGTTGATCGTCTTGGCGAACTCGTCGAATGTCAGCGGTCGATGGTGTCGTGCCGACGGAAGCCGGAATCCATGCTCGACAAGTACATCTTTGCGGGAACGGTCGCCGGCGAACATGCCGCGAACTTGCGGAATTGAGATATGCGACTCGTCGATGAACATCAAGAAGTCTTCAGGATAGTAGTCGAGCAACGTCGAGGGTTGCTCGCCCGGCCGGCGTCGCGAGAGGTGCATCGAGTAGTTCTCAATGCCGGCGCAATACCCTGTTTCCTGCATCATCTCGAGGTCGTACATCGTGCGCTGACGAAGCCGGGCGGCCTCGAGCACTTTCCCCTCGGTTTCAAGCTCACGCAATCTCTCTTCGAGCTCGACCTGGATGTCGACGATCGCCAGTCTCATCTTGTCGGCAGTTGTGACGAAGTGCTTGGCCGGAAAGATGTCGATTTCGAGCCGTTCGACCAGCAGCTCGCCCGTCAGCGGATCGACTTCGACAATGCGTTCGACTTCATCGCCGAAGAACTCGACCCGAATCGCGATCTCCTCATACGCGGGGTAGACCTCAAGCGTATCGCCACGAACCCGAAATGATCCTCGGATGAGGGTCATGTCATTGCGGTCATACTGAATCTCGATGAGCTGCCGCACGACCTTATCGCGCCGAATATGTGCTCCGCGCCGGAGTGAAACGACAGTGTTCTGGTACTCCTCGGGCGATCCGAGACCGTAGATGCATGAAACCGAGGCGACGATCAATGTATCGGCACGCGTCAGTAGCGATCGCGTCGCCGCGTGGCGGAGTTTGTCGATCTCCTCGTTGATGTCGGAGTCTTTTTCGATGTAGGTGTCTGTCCGCGGAACATACGCCTCTGGTTGGTAGTAGTCGTAGTAGGAGACGAAGTATTCGACCGCGTTATTCGGGAAAAACTCCTTGAATTCGGAATAAAGTTGAGCCGCAAGCGTTTTATTGTGCGCCAACACCAGCGTGGGTCTGTTGACGTGCTGAACGATATTCGCCATGGTGAATGTTTTGCCGGAGCCTGTTACCCCGCGCAGTGTTTGCGCCTTGGCGCCGGCGGTCAAACCCGCGACGAGCTCCTCAATTGCCTGTGGCTGATCACCGGTCGGTTTCAGATCGGAAACGATCTTGAAATCGGGCATGTTTCCTCCTGGAGAGCGTTACGCCCGCGGTGTGAATTCGCGGGCGCTCGACCATGAAGTATACCCTGTCAACCGAGCGGGGAAGAAGAGCGTCGACCTTAACATGACATAAGCTCGGAAGAATCTGGATCAATGAATTCGGTAGAATTCGGCTTCGTCACCGCCAAGTCCGATGATCTCTTCGATATGCCGGATTGCCCAGCGTTGCCCCGCGAATAGCAACCGGGCGGTCGCTTCTTCGGTCTCGCACCAGGCGTAGTCCACATATTCCTCGCTCAGTGAAACGCGTGCCGCCGGCGCCGCGGTGAAGGCAAAAACGGGCGCGAGGATGATCGAATCGGTTTGCGGGTCAAAAAATTGATTGATGTAGTCCGCGGAGTAGGCGGTATTGACAGTCAGGCCGGTCGCGGTCAAAACCGCGCGCTTGGCGGATTCCAACGCCGTTTCGTCAGGATCGATTTTTCCGTGGATGCCGTGCCAGGTTCCTCCCAGCGGCACGTCCTTTCCACGCTGCAGGAGCAGGAATTGCACCAGACCATTGTGGCGCCTGAAGAGATACGCATCGACGATATCGGCGGCGATTCTGCTCACGGTTCACTCGCACGGGCTGTAGTCATACGGCTGATGATCCACCGAGATGTGACGTCGCCAGCCTAATTCGCGGTCAGTGTGTCGACTCATGACCGTACCACAAAACACGCCCGAAGGTGGTTGACTGATCGAATCCGATGGCCGCGGTCGGACCCAATCAATTGTTGCCAGTGTCAACGAAAATCGGCCCCGGATGTCCGGGGCCGAGTCGTCACATGTGCCGGTTCTTCAGCGCGCGGTATCAGCCGCCACAACGCCTTCCCGTGGAGATCGTTGTCCGTTCAATCAGTGCTCGAAGTGCCGTGCCGTTGCGAACGGTTGCCGCTTTGCTCGAAGTGGCGTGGCGAATCGTGAGACGACGTAATGCGATCCTGAACGGCCGGCGACGTAGCCGTGGAGTTCAGTCGGCGATTCGTACCATCGAATTCCTATTCCCGCTGCGGCCAAAACGCTTCTCGCCGAAGGAGGATCTTCAGGTTCGAGGGATTGGCTCAATGTCCAGCACGACGCGAACCAGCCATAAAAGAGATCGTCGATATCCTCATCGCCTCTCCAGAGCGCCGCGGCGTGCTCATCGATGATTGATGCCAGTTCGTGAGCGGTGAGCGTACGAGATGGCAGATCAATGACAGGCTGGAGCACATCAACTTCAGTTTCCGTAATCATGGATCTCCCCGCGTTTCCGTCCGATAGGAGCAACGTTCAATTCGGTCGATCGATCACGTGGAAGCTCAATCACCGCTGAAGGTTGAATTTCGTTGAGGGCAACCCTGGCCCGGACGAGCTCCGCTTCGGCGAACTGAAGCCGTGCGGAGAGATCCGCGGAGGTGGAGATCGATGCCAAATATCGGCGGGCCAGCCTGACATGGTCGTATGCCGCGGCGACGACCTCTCGAAGCTCGGCTAGTGAAGTATCCAGTGAAGGTTCTAAAGTATCCACCGCATGAAGCATGGCCGACTCCTGCACCTTCGTTTTGATATTCGATGCACCAACTGACGGTGAAAAAGCAAGAAGTGTGCCTAGAAGTGGTGCCAGAGCGAGGTGGAATGGTCTAGGTGCTTTGTGGAGATCGAGTAGCTCCGGACGCGAGGTAGTTGCAGAGGTCAGGACAAAGAGTTCGAAGCGAACCGGCGAGCGAATCGGTAAGTCGTGACGAATCAACCGAAACAGGGGCCTGCATCACTGCTGCTGAGCGTAGTCGAATTTGAAGACAACCAACAGGGGCCGTTGGGGGGGATGAACGAACAGGAGTCAATCTGACTCCGACCTCATCTGCAACTCTTTCCTCTCTTATCACGAACATTGACCGCTGCAATCGCGAAAGGATTGGCAAAGGAGAATGTTCTAGAAGAGCGATCGTCCACGAGTACGCAAAACGCGTCGCAACGACGGCAAAGCATCAGTCGAGCCAAATTGGGTTCGTCCACGCCCGCTTGCCGGCCGCATCGACCACCGTCACCCTGCAATAGGAACCCTCATGCGCCTTGATTGAAAAGGTCGTTTTGGTGATCTGTTTGGCGTGATTTGCGCCAAGCGCAATCTGTCCAGGATCGCCCGTCACGTAAACGGAGACGGCGGGCGAGTTGGCAACAGTCAATTGCGTTTTGTCGTCGCGCACGATGATGTCGTGAATGAGCGGTCCCTGGCTGGTGTAGTACCGGCCGGCTTTGAGCGATTCGACGAGCAACTCGGGATCGAGTCGCTCGGCATGAACCCAGACCCACGCCGCAAAGCCCGCCGGATAGGTATCGCCCGCACCAGAGCCGTCCGGCGCGGACGCGGTTGCCTGCAACGCTTCCATGAATGCTTCTTCGCTTTCGCCGCGCTGCGGTAGATTTGGAAGATCGGCAAAGTTGCGGAAGTGCGCGTCGTCCGCCCCGAATGCGGTCACTCTTCGCCCGGCGGCGAGGAGTTGATCGACGTGATACCAGCTCTCCGGCCGGTCGCTGAGCGCCGCGCACACTTCGTTGTATGCCTCGATCGCGTGCGCACCTGGAATGCTCTGCAAGTCCTCAATCGTGGCTCCATACCACGTGGGATGGGCGAGACCGACAAACGCGCCAGCTTCCACGGCCCGTTGAGCTAATTGCGGCCCAGTTTCGCCGCTTTGAAGCCCCGGGAAGTCAAGCGGCAAACCTGAAGCCAGAATATGCCAGTCCTGCCCGTTCGCGAGCGACGGAGCATGCAATTCTGCGCCAATCAGCGTCGTGAATTCGTTCGAACGATATTCCGTTGTGTCCGTGACCGGGAAGCCGAATTCGGGTGAAAAATGGTCGGTAATCGTGACGAAGTCATAACCCTGTTGCCGGTAAGCAGCGCAAACCTGCTCGGGTGACATCCCACCATCCGAGCTCGTCGAATGGGCATGCAGATTTCCGCGGAACAGACGGCCCGGACCTGATCTGTGGAATGGGAGATTGCGCACGTGGTAACCTGCTTTCTAGACATAACCAAACTGACTTTGCCGAGCGCTAACGAAAACCACGAAGCGTTGGATCAAGCTCATCTCGCAACCAATCCCCGATCAAGCTGGCCGCCAACACCGTGATCATCAACGCGATTCCGGGGATGACGCTGATCCACCAAGCACTCAGGAGATAGTCACGTCCACTGCTGATCATTGACCCCCAGGAGGGATTCGGCGGTGGAACACCGAGACCGAGGAAACTCATCGACGCCTCGAACAGAATCAGACCGCGGAGCTGAACGGTGACCAGCACGATCACGATGGAGGTGAGATTGGGCAGCAGATGCCGAACAAGAATTCGTGGATCGTTCGCTCCTGCCGCATGGCTGGCGACAATGAACTCGCGGCCGCGAAGCGAAAGCACTTGCGACCTGATCGTTCGCGCGAATCCCATCCAGCTGCTAATGCCCGCCAAAATGATCAGAATCAACATACTCCGGCCGAACGCCGCGACGGCAGCGATCGCGATCACCATGAACGGTGTCGAGAGTTGTGCGTCGACGAGGAGCATGATTGCGGAGTCGAGCGGGCCGCGGAAATACCCGGCAAGGAGTCCAAGCGTCGTCCCGATGAAGAGAGAGATGACCGCGGCGATCGCGCTGATTTCAAGCGCCGGCCGTGCGCCGTAGATGGTGCGGGACAGGATGTCGTACCCGATCTGATCGGTGCCGAACGGGTGATCCCAGGTGCCGCCGTCAGCCCAGATCGGGGGTATGTTGCGCGCTTTTAGGTTCTGTTGCAGTGGATCGTGCGGCGCAAGCTGTTCGGCAAAGATCGCCATTACCGCGAACCCGATGATCCACGAAATACAGACGAGTGTCAGGATCGGTAGCCTTCGTCGCTTGGACTTAGCGCCAACCACGGTCGTGGCTGTTTGACTGAGCCCGAGACGCCGAAACGGCACTGATTTGGGAGTTGCGAGATCAATCATGTCGTACCCTGGGATCGAGCAATGGATAAGCAAGATCGAGAATCAAATTGATTCCGATGTAAATCATGGCGATGAGTAGGACGGCAGACTGAACAACCGGGTAGTCCCGAGTGGAGACTGCATCGACCGCTAGGCGACCGACACCCGGCCAGGCAAATACGGTCTCTACGATGACCGCACCTGTGAGCAGATCGGCCAGCTCTATTCCAAGGACGGTGACGATCGGAAGCGACGCATTGCGAAGCGCGTGCCGGAGCCAGATAACGCGCTCGTTGAAGCCTTTGGCGCGAGCCGTTCTGATGTAGTCCGCCCTCAGCACCTCAAGCAGCGCGGCCCGCGATATGCGTGCCTGCGACGCCGTCGATAGGATGGCGAGTGTCGCCGCCGGCAATACGAGCTGCTTTGCCGATCCGTACCCGCTTGTCGGCAACCACCGCAAATGAACGCTAAAGACCAGAATCAGCATAATGCCGAGAAAAAACGACGGAGCTGATTGCAGAAATCCCATTGCGGTCATGACCGATCTGTCCCAGACACTGCCGCGGTAAAACGCCGCGGTTGATCCCAGGAGCAATCCGAAGATTGTCGCCAAGGCGAAAGCGGCCAGCGCGAGTTTTGCCGTCGCCGGAAATCGCGCGATGACTAGATCCAGTGCCGGGCGATGGAATCGCATCGAGTCACCGAGATTCCCATTTCCGATCTCATTCCAGAATCGGAGGTACTGCACGGAGAGTGAACGGTCGAGTCCTAGTTCGGATCGAAGTGCCGCCACCTTTTCTGGCGGGGCAGTCGGCGGCAGGAGAAGCCGAACAGGATCACCGGAGAGTCGAAGGAAGACGAAGACGACGGTAACGACAAGCCAAATCGTCAAGATGGCCCGGCCGAGTCGCGGGAGCAGCATGTGGCCGACTGAAGCCATGCGGGCGCCTTTCACACTTGATTTGTGACTTGGGACCTGGGTCCGACATCGAGAAAGGCGAGGGCCACGATCGACCCTCGCTTTCCCGTAGAAGTTAGGCGACCGAGAAGTTGTTGGCGCGAAGGTTGATCCCGAAATCCGGGCTTCCGGCAAAAGTGATCGATTTCTTCATGGCAGAGACGCGGTTGATTGTGAAGAGCACGATCGCGGGGGTGAGATCGTCCACCAAATCCAATGCCTGCTTGTAGATCTCGGCGCGCTGTGCGTCATCGACCGTCTCTCCAGCCTGAGACACCAACGCGATGACCTCATCCATCGAGCCCGGCGTGTGCAAACTTGCGTAATAGCCGCCTTGAGTTCCGAAGTACTCGCTGATGTCGATATCAGCCATCACACCGGCCGAGTCGGTAATGACGTGATACGGCGAATCGGGCACACTGACTTCGACCCGTTGCCCGACATCGAGACCGACCATTTTGATGTTGAGCCCAACTTCGCTCCACATCGCCGCGATCGCTTCGGACCATGCCTGTTGAGAGGGATAGTAGTCAGGTGTGTCGAACACCATCTGGATCTCTTCGCCCGCGTAACCGACCTCTGCCAACAGCGACTTGGCCCTCTCTGGGTCGTATGAAAGCGGAGGTCGCTCACTGTATAGCGGGTCGTAGATCGACTGAATCCCACTTGGAAGGAGTCCGTTGCCAAGCAGCAGTTCGTCAATGATCGTCTGCCGGTCGATCGCCAGCGACATCGCCTGCCGGACCTCTTTTTTGTCCATGGGCGAGTTCATCCCAATGACGTCCATCATATTGACGTTCAACGGCGAAGCACTGTTGATCGCGAAGTCGCCCGCGCTTTCGATCGTCGGAACCTGATCCGGCGGAACATCGAGAATCATGTCCACTTCGCCATTCAGCAACGCGGCGATGCGTGTGGATACCTCCGGAACACCGGTGAGTCGTACCGTCTTGGCCGCCGCTGCCCCACCGAAATAGAGATCGTTCCGTTCAAAGCTCAGATGCGAGTCTGGCACGAATTCCGTCAGTTTGTACGGTCCCGTGCCGATCGGAGCGGACTGGAACGCTTCATAACCTACCTGCTGGTGGTAGGCAGCTGGGACGATTGACGCGTCTCGCGAACTGAGCTGATTGAGCAATGCCCCGCTCGGCTTGTTCGTCACGAACCTGACCGTGTACTCGTCGATCGCAATGACTTCCTTGAGACGGTAGATCCCGGTCACATTGAGGTTGGGATCGCCTTGAAGCGACCGGTCGAAGGTGTACTTGACGTCGGCAGAAGTCAGCGGAGTGCCGTCATGGAAGACGACATCGTCGCGAATCATGACGTCGAGCGTGACGTCGTCGACCTGGGTCCATGAGGTCGCGAGGGCTGGGACGAGTTTGCCGTTCTGGCTCCAGTCTCGCGTGATCAGTGTGTCGAACAGCATCGAGTAGACACGCAACATGACGATCCAACTGGTTGTCTGCGGATCAAGCTGCGGTGGTAGCTGCGCTGTCGCGATCTTCAGCTCATCCAGCTCTCCAGCGGCGCGAACCGGCGAGACGTTGAGTGAACTGTTCCCGATTGCCAGTCCTGCACTGGTTGCTGCCATGCCCTGAAGTAATCGCCTTCGATTCGTTCTCATTTCCTCGTTCCTCCTGTGAATACCCCGGGTAGCGATCGATGCCGTTTGGGCGGGCGTTCCTGCCTCGACCTCGCCTGTTGAGATAGTAGGAAGCGGATCGATCGAAGATATGAACTTTTCGCTAAATCATTCCATAATTCGGACAACATATGGTATAAAATTCCACAGGTGGAAAGAGAGGAGTCTTTCATTGGGTGGGGAAGGGACTCGTTTGAACGGTACTCCGCGTTCCCTCGAACGTGGTGAAGAGAATGTTGCTGGCAAGGTGGTCGCGAGTATCCGTGCACTCTTGCCGTCGGTAATACCGAGCGAGGCCCGGGTTGCGCGATTTGTGATCGATCAGCCGGCTGAGGTCATTCACTTGTCGGTCACGGAATTGGCCGGCATTGCGAGCACATCGGCATCGACCGTCATGCGTTTCTGTCAGAAGCTTGGGTTCAAGGGCTACCAGGACTTCAAAATCGCGCTCGCCCAGGATTCGACACCCCCAGCACGACGCCTACAGGCGGATGTAAGCGAAGGCGATTCCCCAGGAGAGATCCTCAACAAAGTCGTGAATACGGCCGCGGATGCGGTGGCTGATGCGGCGACGACGATCGATCCCGCGGTCTTTGCCGGGGTCGTGGACCTGCTCGAATCCGCGGATCGAATACTCGTGGTTGGGGTCGGCAGCTCGGCGCCGATTGTGCAGGACATCGCATATCGCTTGTTGACAATCGGCATGCGCGTCGAAGCTCCGCTCGACGTTCACGTGCAGCACGTGACCGCGAGTCTACTCACTAATCGTGACGTCTGCCTTGCGATCAGTCACACCGGCTCGACCCGCGAAACGGTCGCGACGGTGCGCTCGGCTGCCATGGCGGGCGCGACCACCGTTGCTGTTACCAGTTTCTTCCGCTCGCCGTTGACGGAGGTTGCGCACATCGCGTTGGTCACCGGCAGCAAGGAGACCGCGTTTAGGGTGGAAGCGATGGCCAGCCGATTGGCTCATCTTTCGGTTTTGGACGCGTTATACGTTGCGCTGGCGGTTGGCAATCGCGAGCGAACGCTGGCCGCCCAAGATGCGTACGGCGCTGTACTTGCAGAACACAGATTCTGATGTAACGCGAGGGAATGTTGAAGCATAGAGCGACCACGGTTGACTTCGACACGGCTGTCCAGAATGCGGCGATCATCGTTTGCGATTGGAATGGAACAATCGTCGATGATGCGGACCGCGCTCTGAACGCGACGAATCTCATGCTGGCCGAGTTGGGAATGGTCGCGATTGACCTGTCGACATTCCGCTCGACATTTCGACTACCGCTGTCGAGCTTTGTGCAAGCACTCGGAGTCGGGCCGGATGATGAAGTACCGTCCATTCAGTTGTGGAATCGACTATTGTCAGTGGGTAAAACAAAACTCCAGCCGGGGGTTCGGCAGTTTCTCGATCGCGCCAACGAGATTGGCGTTCTGGTCGGCGTGGTAAGCGCGGCGGAGACGTATATGGTGTCGGCAGACGCATCGTCACTCGGTGTCGCAGAGTCGTTGAGCTTCATCGTTGGCTCCGTCGAAAGCAAATCGACCGAGCTTGCAAGAATCGCCATAAACGCGGCTGGACCGGTTCTCTACATCGGGGACACCGAATACGATTTGCTCGAAGCCCGGACAGCAGGAGTTCTCGCGATCGGATTCGCGGGCGGTTACCGTCCCGCATTTGCCCTTCACGAGATCCAGCCGTTGGCCGTCATCGACGATTTCGGTCTACTTACTAAGGCACTCCAGAAGACTCGCGATCGAGTCTTTCCGGTGAGCTGTTCAACGGACGACTGGGCAAACCGCCTTTCGCTGGAACCACTGGACAAGTGATCGACGGATCACGATTCTTCGATTCGCAAGGGCGCTGACTCCAGGATCACGCGCCACTGATGTCCGACTCCGAGAATGGGGAGTGTCGGTCCCGGATTGCCCTGGTGACACCAAAAACTGAACCAAGTTGGCGGTAGAATGGACGTACCTTGCTTGCTCGGCCTGAGCGCGTTGCCACCTGAAGGATGAAGCCATGATGCACGGATTCACCGGGAACATTCTCGTTACGGATCTCACTGCTGGCTCGATCACCGTCGATCATCCGACCGAGGAGTGGTATCGCCGCTATCTCGGTGGATCGGCGCTTGCGATGGACTACATCCTGCGCGAAGTGCCCGCTCATGCTAACCCGCTCGGACCCGAGAATGTCCTGGTCTTTGCGGTGGGTCCGTTGACCGGCACCGCTATCTCCGGGCAGAGCCGGATGAGCGTCAACGCAAAGAGCCCACTCACCGGGGTCATTGGCGACGCGCAGGTTGGCGGTTTCTTCGCCGCGGAGCTCAAATTCGCGGGCTTCGACGCGATCGTCGTCAAAGGCAAAGCCGCCAACCCCACCTACCTCTGGGTTCAAGACGGCAAGGCCGAACTTCGAGATGCGACTTCGTACTGGGGTCTCGGCACAGGGGAGTTGCAGGATCGAGTCGAATCCGATCTCGCCGATCCACGCGTCCAGTTGATGGCGATCGGACAGGCGGGAGAGAACCTAGTCAAATACGCCTGCATCGTCAATATGACATCGCGCGCCGCGGGCCGAACCGGTCTTGGCGCGGTCATGGGCAGCAAGAACCTCAAGTTCATCGCGTGCCGCGGCCACGGCAAAGTCTCGGTTTCAAATGCCGGTGAGCTGAAGTCACTCACCCAGTGGGGCGCGAAAAACGTCCGCATCAATCTGGCCATGGCCGGATTGCAGAAATACGGCACTGCCGAGACCGTGCTCGCCCAACAATCCGTCGGTGGCCTTCCGACTCACAACTGGGATAGCGGCGTATTTGACAAGTCGGAAGACATCTCTGGCGAGCGTATGTACGACACCATCCTGTTGAAAAACGACACCTGCTATGCCTGCGCGGTCCGGTGCAAGCGTGTCGTTCAAGATGAAAATCGCGGAGTCGAAGGGCGTTACGGCGGACCCGAATACGAGAACCTTGCCACGCTCGGCTCCTATTGCATGGTTAGCGAGCTCGGCGCCATCGCGCTCGCGAACCAGCACTGTAACAACTACGGAATGGACCCGATCGCCCTCGGCGCCACGATCGGGTGGGCGATGGACGCATTCGCGGCGGGAGAAATCACCGTCGCGGACACCGGTGGTTTGGAGATTAATTGGGGCGACGCCGAAATGTTGCTCCAGCTGACCGAGTTGATTGCCCGCCGCGATGGTTTCGGCGATGTGCTGGCCGAGGGCATGCGCGGCGCGGCCGCTCGACTCGGGCGCGGTCAGGACCTTCTAACTGAAGTCAAGGGCAATGCCCTTCCGGCGCACATGCCACAGGTGAAGCGATCGCTTGCGCTTATCTACGCGGTGAATCCATTTGGCGCGGATCACCAATCTCACGAGCATGACCCCGGCTATACCCCGTCGTCTGACGAGGAGAGTCTCAGGCGGCTCTCGTTGCTGGGTTTGAACGATCCTCAGGATCCACTCAACCTAAGCGACGAGAAGGTCCACTTCGCGCTCGAAACCCAGAAATTCTACTCACTGGCCGACTCCGTCTCCGTTTGCCAGTTCGTCTTTGGACCATCTTGGCAGCTTTATGGTCCGGATCATCTGCTATCCGCCATCGTCGCGGTGACCGGATGGGAAGACCTGACCATCGAGGAGCTTCAGGAGGTTGGCGGCCGGAAGCTGACCATGATGCGTTGGTTCAACGCGCGCGACGGGGTCGGCCGCGACCAGGACACACTACCGAAGAAGATGTTCAAATCGCTCACCGGCGGCCCGTCGGACGGGTACAAGGTGACCCACGAGGAGCTCGACACGGCGCTCAGCGCTTACTTCGATCAGGCGGGTTGGGACAAGACGACGGGATATCCAACTGGAGCATCGCTGGCTCATTATGGGCTGGAGTGGGCGCAAACCGCGCCAAGCGCGTAGGTTCCCGTGAGCGTTACGGTCGGCATGCGATGTCGTCCGTGAGCTCAGTCGAGGAGCTCGACCGGGAGAGTGGTTCCCGGCTCGACATATTCCATTGACTCTGGAATTACCAATAGACCATCGGCGTTAGCAAGGGCGGTGAGGATCGCCGCCCCTTGCGATCCCGCGAGCCTTGCCTCGTAGCCATTCGTCGTTTTCGTCAGTCGCACCCGGATGTAGTGCTCGCGCCGGCCGCTGTTGTCGACGGGGTCGAGCATTCGCGCCTCGACAGTTGGCACACCGTGGTCGCACGTTCCCAGCATCGTGAGGATTGCTGGCCGGGCAAATTGCAGAAAAGTGACCGCGACCGCAATCGGGTTGCCCGGCAACCCAAGCAACGGCACCCCTCCAAATGATCCGAACGCAAGCGGCCTTCCCGGTTTGATCCTGACCTGCCAGAACTCCATTTGGGCATTTGCCCGGAGGATCTCCTGGATCAGATCGAAGTCTCCCGCCGAAACCCCGCCGGATGTGACGATCAGATCGACATTCGGCTCGGACGCCAACCGCTCACGAATTTCCGCTTCGTTATCGCGGGCTATTCCGAGCGGGATCGGAATCCCGCCCGCCTGGAGAACCATCGCCGCGATCGCATCCGAATTGCTGTCCCAGATTTGGCTTGGTCCAGGCTGACCGCCGGGAGCGACCACCTCATCACCCGTTGCTAATATGGCGACTGCCGGCCGGCGGTGGACGTCAACGTGGGTTCGCCCGATCGCCGCCAGCAAGGCAATCTCGGAAGGCCGAATTCGCTTGCTGGATCGAAGAGCCAAGTCGCCCCGGCGCATGTCTTCACCGGCGTACCGCAGATTCGTCCCAGACGGATACGCATGACGAATCTGAACTCCACCCGGCTCCCCTTCGACAATGACAGATCGCTCGAAGGCGACGACCACGTCCGCCCCGATTGGCATCGGGGCGCCGGTCATGATCCGGGCGGCGCAACCTTCTTCGAGTTGATGCACCGGGTCATCACCCGCGGAAATCGTTTGCGCGATGCGCAGCAGGACAGGAGTTGCTCTGCTTGCGCCTGCGATATCGGCCGCCCGGCAGGCAAAGCCGTCCATCGCCGAATTGGTGAAGGGTGGGACATCTCGTGTCGCGACAACATCTTCCGCAAGCACGAGGTCGAGCGCGTCGAGAAGCGGGATGGTTGTCACGGACAAAGGAGCGAACGCCGCAAGCACGCGAGTGCGTGCCTCATCGACGCTGATCAAGTCACGTGGATCACCTCCGCCGAGCAATGATTCTATGCGTTGGGTCGACAATTGGAGCTTCTCCCGGTGCAGTGGGTCTCGATCATCCCCCGCTCATAGGCCGCATGATCGTCACGACCGCACCCTCGACCAGCGGTGACGATCGTTCGACCAATTGACCATCCAGAAACACATGCGCTTGGCGGAGAATCGCCGCGTTTTGCTCATTCTGTTGCGCGATCATCTCGATCAGATCAGCGAGCGTGGACCCTTCGGGCATTTCAAGAACATCGGCATTCGGCCGCAGCAAGTCACCGACGATTCCATGAAGTCGCAACTTGACTCGCATTCCACGAAGTCCTTCATGTTACTGGCGTGCTCGAAAACGACGACTCGATCGGAACTCGCGGTTCATCGCCCGCAAACTGGAAGGTTCAGCTGCAGTTTACCGCTTGATCGTTACTGGCAAATCGGTGAGCCCTTGTGCCGGCAACCGACCCAACTTGGATCGGTTTCGAGACACCGCGGCAACACGGTATTCTGTCCGGTCTAAACCAATTGCTCGGCAGTGCGTCACGACCTCGATCATACGGTCGAACCAAAATTGCGAGAAGTTCTGGTCAGAGTGGGGGAGAGCTATGTCCGATGCCAACCAACCGGAGGTCAAGAGCAAGGTCTGGATTGAACGGGATGGCGTCGTCCTACTGTCCGAATGGCGAATCTCCCTGCTTGAGGCGGTAGCATCCGAAGGCTCGCTGGCTCGAGCAGCCGCTCTGGTTGGCGTGCCTTACCGCACGGTATGGGGCCGTATCCGGGAGACCGAAGCTCAGCTCGGTGTTTCACTCATCCAAACGGAAAGTGGAGGATCGAGCGGAGGATCGAGCCAGATCACGCCCGCCGCGGAGGATCTCATCGCCCGCTTCCGCCGTCTGACATTCGATATCAGAGAAGAGATTCAGCGGAGATTCACTGTCGAGTTCAGCGACATGCTTTGAAAAGCGATATGCTGTACCCTTCGTTATGCACGGTCGTGCCGGACGGTGCGGGATGCGCCGTGGATATCGGAGGGAATTCGAGAGATGCCTCGTTCCACCGCGCGATTCAAACCTGTTGGGCTCAAACTCCCGCCTGTCCTCCTGGTTCTCTCGCTCTTTGCTCAATTCAGCGTCCAGACGGGTGCACAGGAAGCCTCCCCAGCCTCCGATGGAGCAAAGGACGTCATCCTCGCGACAACGACCTCGACCCAGGATTCTGGTCTGCTCGACATTCTGGTGCCGCTCTTTGAGCAGAAAACTGGCTATCATCTCAAGCCGATCGCGGTCGGCTCCGGGGCCGCGATCAAACTCGGCGAGGAGGGAGAAGCGGACGTTCTATTAGTCCATTCTCCGGCGGACGAAGAGGCATTCATGGCTGCCGGCTATGGGGTCGATCGCCAGATAGTCTTTTTCAACGACTTCGTCATTGTTGGGCCGGCCGGCGATCCGGCGGGCATTGCCGGGGCAACCTCCGCGACCGAAGCGATGCAGAAGATCGCCGCGGCGCGGGCGCCGTTCATCAGCCGCGGTGACGCTTCCGGAACGAATAAGAAAGAGATCGACCTCTGGAAAACCGCCGGCGTCGATCCAGGCGGTGCTTGGTATGTCGAATCAGGGACCGGCATGGGAGACGCGCTCAATATCGCCAGTGAACGTGACGCGTACACGTTAGCCGATCGCGGCACCTATCTCGCGTTGAGATCACGGCTCTCGCTCGCGATCCTCGTCGAGGGCGACATATCGTTGCTCAATGTCTATCACGTGATCGCGGTCAATCCAAATCGACACACGACGGTCAACATCGCCGGTGCGACAGCCTTCATCGCCTTTCTGCTCGACCCGTCGACCCAACAGGTCATCGGTCGATTCGGCGCGGAAGCATACGGGCAGCCGCTCTTCACTCCATGCGCAAGAGATGTGTGCCGCGTTGAGCAGGGCGCGGATCCGATGGCTAGCCCCGCGGCCGCCTGAAGGTGGACGACCTCTGGCACGGCTTGATCGATGCCGTCCGGTTGCTTGCCACTGGCGACCGCGATACCTGGCAGATCGTTCTGCTCTCGCTCCGGGTTTCCGTTAGTGCCACGATCGTCAGTCTACTGGCGGGCGTGACTGCCGGCGCGGCGCTGGCATTAACCCGGTTTCCGGGGCGGTCGCTCGTCATCGGGCTGGTTCATACGGGAATGGGCCTACCGCCGGTGAGCGTCGGCTTGATCGTAAGCCTGTTGCTCTGGCGAAACGGCCCCCTGGGTGCGTTTCGCCTGCTTTACACCCCGACGGCGATGGTGATCGCGCAGGCGGTGATCGCGACGCCGGTGGTGACCGGGCTGACGCTGGCGGCGATACAGGCGCTCGATCCGCGGCTGCGGCTCCAATTGCTGGCACTCGGAGCATCGCGCTTACGGATGACCTGGTGGCTCCTGCGGGAAGCGCGAATACCGGTGCTGGTCGGCGTGATCGGAGGTTTTGGGGCAGTCATCTCCGAGGTCGGTGCCGCGATGATGGTCGGTGGCAACATCAAAGGCGAAACACGCGTGCTGACCACGGCAACCGTGCTCGAGGTCGGCCGCGGGAATTTCGATATCGCGGTCGCGCTGACGATCGTGCTCCTCTCGCTGACGTACCTTGTCAGTCTCTCCTTGACCCTGCTTCAACAACATCGACCGGGGTAAGTTGTGGGTGAACCGGCGATCGAACTTGGCGACGTCCGGGTGCTTGCCTCGGGGCGAGTCATTCTGGATGTGCCGCGGTTGGCGTTGCCGCAGCGCGCTCAGCTCGCCGTTATGGGACCGAATGGCGCGGGCAAGAGCACGCTGCTTCAGGTCGCGGCGTTGCTCCGCCGGCCGCACGCTGGCGAGGTCTGGATCGACGGAGAGCGCGCTCGACGTGGCAATTCCCGCCGGCTGCGAGGTCGGATAGCCGTTGTCTTCCAGGCCCCCTTGCTCTTTGACACGAGCGTGCTGGCGAACGCAGCAAGCGGGCTCCGCTTTCGCGGGGCCGAAGCGCGCGAAGCGGAACGGAGGGCATTTGAGTGGTTGGACCGTTTCGAAGTCGCGCACCTCGCAACCCGCAACACGCGCGGCCTGTCGGGCGGAGAGGCGCGCCGGGTGAGTCTGGCGCGGGCATTCGCGATCGAACCGGCGATTCTCCTGCTCGACGAGCCATTCGCGGGGCTCGATGCCGAGACACGGACGGTGCTAGTGCCGGAGCTTGCCCAACGGCTTCAAGAAACGAGTGTCTCCACGCTTTTGGTCACACACGATGCTTGGGAAGCTGACGTGCTTGCCACCACCCGCATCGAGCTCCGAAACGGCCGGATCGTTTGAGAGCCACGAAAGCAGCGGCTTCGCTGAGTGACGTTGCAGTCAGAATCACGGATGCTGTGATCGGTTCGTGCCTGATGAGGAGATCCATCCAACACCCAACGATGTAGACGCTGAAATCTCCTGAGGTCTAGGCCAGAGGGGCGATGATGCGGGTCCGGGCGCCACCGCCGGGCTCGCTCCAGATTTCGACTGTGGCGTCATGATGAACCGCCCGTTCGCGCATCGCCATCGACTACGATCTCGACCGGCGCGACGAGTCCCGCGGAGAAGTCCGCGGTAAGAAGTTGGTAGGCCGTTCTGACGTCGCTCGGCGGTTGAGTCTCGATACCGGCGAGACCCCGATTGAGGTCGAAGTAGGGGAGGGCGCATGCGACCAGTAGACCCGCGGAGAGAATGACGAAGAGCGCGGGGCGGTCCATGACGTTGCGTGTGACGCGGCCCCACAATCCGTCCTGATACGTGTTGTGGTCGCGAGCGTGTTGAGCAGCCACCGTCTCAGCGTCATAGGGAGGTTTGCGGGGCCAGTCGATTCTGTCTCCGAGGAGTGCGAGCATCGCCGGCGCCAGGGTCAGCGTTCCGGCCACCGCGACAATCGCGGCCAGCGCTGCCCCAGCTCCGAGACCGTGGAGGATCGCCAGCAGAATCAAGAACATCCCCATCATGGTGATCATATTGACCACATAGAACGACAGATCCGTGAACCGGCCAATAATCGCGGTCAACCCCAACGCCACAATGATCGAAACGACCGAGAGCACGACGGGGATGCCCACCGCGAACAGTGCGCCAAGAACGACGGCCAGGATCAGGATCGAGAGTGGCAAACTGATCGACTCGGCTTTACTCAAATCCGATTCAGCGAGCTCATTCGCCGTTCGCGCGACACTGAGATCGCCGACGGCATAGACCTCGATTCCGTCGCCGCCCTGTTGGGCGACGACTGCTAAGTAGTCGTCTGTGACCTTCTCTTCGTCACTGAGCGAATTGACGAAGGTCACCGGGATAATGGCTGAATGCCCATCGGCGGAAATGAGCGAATCGGCTCCGTGCAATTGCGCTGCCTCAGCCAGATAAAAGTTAGTGGTTGCCGAGACCACACCCGTCATCTCGTTCAGGGCAGTGGTTGCTCGTCCGACGACCTCCATGAGCGCAAGATCGTCATAGCTGAGCGTGTCGGAACGCACGATCACGGTCTCGGTCAGGGGCCGCTCGCCGCGGGGCCGTTCTTGCAACAGATCAGCGCCGATTTGGTAATCTGGTTTGCCGGTGAAATCCGCCGAGGTGGTGAGCGCGTCGTCCAGTCCACCGATAGCTATGAACGCGAGCACGAGCACGACAAGCCAGGCCGCAATAACCCGCCAAGGATGACGAGCGCAGGATCTGGCCAAAACCACGGTCGAAACGAGTTTCATTGGGCGCTCCTTCATGACTGACTCCGATCCAAGGTGATCTGGATCCAGGATGAACGGGCACATCCGCGGGGGCATCTGACGGAGGATGGAATCGGACGTCGGGCCTACGGCGGGTCGATCTTCTCCGTCCAACGGCGGAGGCGACGCTGGCCCGCGCGGTCGCACCTGAGCTTCTTTCAGGTCGTTTTCCTTGGTCCCCAGTTGAAAACGACCAGTCAGCAAGAGCGGACAAGCCTCACCGTCGGTTCTCGAGGAACGGCCAATGGACTGGAACTCAACATAACGTCAATCAATGTACGCTCCGGACGATCAGAGCTCCTAAAGCTCACCTGGCTGTGTTTTGTGCGCTGTCCACCTAGATGTCCACGCCCCTGAGTGCTGAAATCGAAGTCCGCGACCTGCCGCACGTTTGCGGGCAAATGCCGTTACCATGGCGCAGCGCATTTGCGGCGTGCCATGTTCAGAAGTGGAGACGGCGGGGGATGGACCGCACTGGGCGGCCGAATTGGCAGTTGGCGGCGCCAATCTTGGCCCTTTCGGCTGCACTTGCCGCGGGAACACTGGGCTACGTTCTGATCGAAGGCTGGTCGGTCGCGGATGCCATTTTCATGGTGGTCACGACCGTTACGACCGTCGGCTACGGCGAAGTTCATCCTCTTTCAGGCTGGGGCAGAGTCCTCACGATCTCACTTATCCTCGTCGGCGTGGGCTGTATCACGTATTTCTTCGGTGTCGTGATGGCTCTCGTGTTCGAAGGGCAACTGAATCAGAAGCTGGAGCGACGACGTATGGAGCGACATATCGAGCAGATCAGCGATCACTTCATCATCTGCGGATATGGTCGAGTGGGCCGCCAGATTGCGTTCGAACTGCGACGTGAGCGGCGCCCATTCGCCGTCATCGACGTCAACCAGCTGTCGTTGGAGCTTGCCAGTGAGGATGGCCTGCTCGTCGTACCCGGCAACGCAACCGAGGACGCCGTCCTCAATCACGCCGGTATCATGCGCGCCCGGGCTTTAATCACCGCGGTCGCGAGCGACGCGGACAATATCTTTGTGACGCTCTCCGCCCGTTCGTTGCGTCCCGATCTGCCGATCGTCGCCCGCGCCAATTTTGACGACGCGGCGGGCAAGCTACGGAGGGCGGGGGCGACGCAGGTCGTCTCCCCATACGCGATGGCCGGACGGCAAATGGCCCGGTTGGCAGTCCGTCCTTCCACGGTGGATTTTGTAGAAACCCTGCTGCAGGGCGTTGACGCCGATCTTTTGCTCGAGGACATCCGTGTCGCCGAGGGATCTCGATTGGTGGGCGTTAGTACTTTGGAGGCCCTCAGGCAGTTCGCAGGCGGTGCTGTGCTTCTTGCCGTGCAACGCGACGGACGGACAACTGCTCCGGCGCCTGTCGATTTCGTGTTGCAGGCCGGTGACGTTCTTGCCGCGGTCGGAACCGAGACCCAACTCCACACGCTTGAACTGGCATGTGAAGGTAAAGCGTAACGAGACAGGATCGTCGCCACTATCATTGTGGATGGGATTCTGGCCCGCGGATCGATGCCATTGGCCCCAGACGATAACTCCAATTACCGTTGGTTGACCGGGGTGAGGTAGAGGTCGATCGCCATCCAGATCGTACAGGCGTATGGATAAAAGAGGAACGGCAAAAAAACCGCCAGCGGGAGCAAGATCGCCTCGAGTAGGATCCATGAAAAGTCCGTCCAGATGAAGAACCCAATCATCAGGCCGACCGGAACGATCTCTGCGCCCACGAGATTTACTGACTGAGAGCCAAGGAAGTATCCGCTCTCGCGGGCGAACTCGTACCCACAACGTGGACAGCGGTCGTGCATAAAGATCCACTTCTTGAAGATGCCTCGACCACCGCACTCGGGGCAGCAGCGACGCAGTGCGCGCGCGAGCAAGGTACGCATCCGTTGCGCTCCAGATGGAGGCAGGTTCCGAAGTTCAGGACGCTCAACTGGGCGTTGGTCGGCCTCGTTGGTCTCACTACTCACGACGTATCACCAAAATTCCTGGCTTTGGCCCCGTAATCTGGAAGCGCAGCTCATGCTCTGTCCACAACCGACAGCAGGCAAGTCTCATATCTCACTACTTGCTAATATCTGAATATAGACGAACATAGAAATGTGCGCAAACGGAGAAGACAGACGTCTTCCGAAACCTCACCGGCGGGCTGCTCAAATCGCTAGGGCGTCCGGTCCACACTCGGATCCTACGGAACTTTCGCGGTGGGAAAATGGCTAACGTCCAACGACTGAAGCGGTTCGAAATCGACGACTCGATGATCATCCGGCAGACGGGGACTTTGGGAGCGTGGCAAGTTCGTCGTTTCTCAGCACGCGACAAGCGTCGATTACCGCATCGTCGTTCCGCGATACTCGAATTCGCGCGGACCGTGTTTGAGCTTTGGCCAGCCCGTTTCAGGAAATGGTCGATGACGCGCACTATGGCGTTAGCCACTTCAAGAAATCGAAGTTGACTTCTCGTGGTTCCGATCAACGGTGCTGGCGGAGCTGTCCGAGCCCGAAAATGACAAGAGGCGAGGCCACGGTTTATCTGGGTTTTTGCCTAACACCCGGTTTGCGGATAACTAATGTTGTGCGAAATTCGAATCTGGGCACTCCATTAAATGCAATCACTTCTGGACTGGACATAACGCACGCAAATCGGAACCGGTTCCGATTAAATTCCGGTCGACGGAGGGGCACGTCTATACTTGTTTTCGCGCAGAGAGGCTTACAGCGCGTCAGATCAGTCGGTGGCCGATGAGCGACTCAATCATCACGCAATTGACACCGGATCAGGCTCACGTGCCGACCTCGTTCTCAAAAATCTCGCGTCGCCGATCGCGATTCATCGAACCACTTGTTTTCACCGGCGGCCTCTCCAGTATTGGCATCGAGCTCTCGGCGTCGCGGTTGATCGCGCCGTACTTCGGAAACTCGACCTTCATTTGGGCGAACCTGATCGGACTCACGCTGACGTATTTGGCGATCGGCTATTGCATCGGCGGCCGTCTGGCGGATCGTCGTCCCGATCCGCGCATTCTTTACACGTGCACCGCGATCGCCGCGATCTTTGCCGGTCTCATCCCACTCGTCGCACGGCCCATCCTAACCATTTCGCTCGATGCGTTCGATACCGTCAATGTCGGTGCATTCTATGGTTCTTTACTTGGCACTATTCTCTTGTTTGCTGTGCCTATTACATTGCTTGGCTTTGTAACTCCATTTGCAATTCGACTCCGCATCGACTCGATTCAGGGTGCCGGACAAACCGCGGGCAGGATTTACGCGCTCTCCACGATTGGGTCGATTCTGGGCAGTTTCTTGCCGGTTATCGTCTTCATTCCGCTCTTCGGTACACGGGTCTCGTTTCTCATATTGAGCGGAGCGCTCCTGATCCTGTCATTGGGCGGATTGCTGGAGACCCGGTCAATCCGCCTCAGCGCGCTGGTCTCGGCGCTCCTGGCGTTACTGCTCGTCAGTTCTGCTGCCGGACGAGGGCAGATCAAGCCCCCATATCGTGGCGTGCTCATCCACGAACAAGAGTCCGAATACAACTACATCCAGGTGCTCAAAGACGGAGACGAGTATCTGCTCGCGCTCAACGAAGGACAAGCAATTCATTCCGTCTACAATCCAAACGAGTTGTTGACCGGTGGACCGTGGGACTATTTCATGGTGGCGCCGTATTTCAATGAACCGGAGTCGCTGGTGGAGCCGGCTTCCGGGCTGATGATTGGACTGGCCGGCGGCACCGCCGCTCGACAGATGATCGCCGCGTATCCTGAAATGCAAATCGACGGAGTTGAAATTGACGGCGCGGTCGCCGATATCGGCAAGCAGTACTTCGGCATGACGGATCCACGAATCCATGTGATCATCCAGGACGGCAGGTACTTCTTGCGCACGACCGAACGGACGTACGACATCATCGGTATCGACGCCTATAAACAACCCTACATTCCATTCCAACTGACCACCCGGGAGTTCTTCGCGGAAACCAAAGCGCACTTGAAAGAATGCGGCGTCACGGTGGTCAATGTCGGCCGGGCGGACTCAGATTACCGGTTGGTCGATGTGATCGCGTCGACCATGCGCGATGTCTTCCAGGCGGTCTATGAGATCGATGTTTCCGGGTACAGCAACACGATGGTGATTGGAACGACGTGCGATTCATCGATCGAGGCATTCGCGGTCAATGCGGCGAACATCGTCGATTCCGCCGTGGCTAATCAGGTAATAGAGAGGTCAGTTTTGTATGGCAACATCCGAGAAGTCCAACCCGGCGGTCAGGTCTTCACTGACGATCATGCGCCGGTCGAGCTCGTGGTCGATGAGATGATTGTCGACGCGGCGCGCGACGGAGACGATTGAAGCATGGCCTTGGTTGCACAATCGCATGTGATCGAAACGCCGATCATGGCAAGCTTGATTCACCGCTCGAATCTGCTATCGGAAATCCCGGGCATTGTGCATGGGATCACTCGTCGAGTCATTGGCGCGGGAATCGCGGACGGCAATGTGGGCTATAGCGCTCCGCGCGATCGCGACGACGCCTGGGAGATGCGGAAGCTGTGGATGAAAGCCGCTGGATTGGATCAGAATCGGATCGTCGTCACGTATCAAACGCACGGCGCCGATGCGATCATCGTCACGGCGGACGATGCCGGCACAGGTGCTGATCCTGTCTCGCGCCCAGTCGGACATGCCGACGCATTGATCGCGAACGAACCGGGAGTCATCCCGATGACGCTTCATGCCGATTGCATGCCTGTGCTCTTGTGCGATCCAGTGCGACGAGTCGTGGCCACAATTCACGCCGGCTGGCGGGGAACCGTGGCCGATGTGGTCGGGTCGACCACCAGGACGATGCAGAGCGCATTCGGCGTATTACCTGCCGATATCGTTGCCTATTTGGGTCCAGCGATCGGCGGATGTTGTTATGAGGTCGGAAGCGATGTCGCCGGCGGCTGGAACGCCATCAACGAAACCGGCACGGTTCGGGCTCTGGTGCAATCCGGGGAACGGTGGCGATTCGATCTCGATGTTGCCAACCGACTCCTGCTCACCCGTGCGGGACTGCGCGATGATCGGATCGAGTCGTGCGGCATCTGCACCAAGTGCAGCGGTGACGAGTGGTTCTCACATCGAGGTCAGGGCCCGGCGACCGGGCGATACGGCGCGTTCATCGCGCTTGCGAGTTAATTGAAGGTCAGCCAGGGCATGAGCAACACCGTAATTACGGCGACGCCTTTGGAGCAGCGAGTTACGTCGGTACTGCGCGCGGTCGCTGAGGCCGCGACGAAGGCCGATCGAGATGCGGCGTCGGTCACGGTCGTTGCCGTCTCCAAAACGGTCGGTCGCGATGCAATTGATGCGGCATATGCCGCGGGAATCCGTCACTTTGGCGAAAACCGTGTGCAGGATGCGGTCACGAAGTTCATCGATCCGCTACCTGGCGACGCCATGCTGCACATGATCGGCCAGCTACAGACCAACAAGGCCGGTGTCGCCGCGAAGCTGTTCGATATCATCGAGTCGGTCGATCGAACATCGTTGATCAAGGAGCTCGAAAAACAGGCGGAGAAACAGGGACGAATACTTCCAGTCCTGCTCCAAGTCAATATCGCGTCCGAAGAGCAGAAGGCAGGGTGTGAGCCTGTCGACTCCTGCAATCTGGCGGCATTGATCGCTGCTTCACCTCATCTGCGTTTGCAGGGCCTGATGACTATCGCGCCTTTGGTCGCGGATCCAGAGGATGTTCGGCCGGTCTTTCGCGGTCTGCGAGAGCTGCGCAATGAACTGGTCGACAAACTCGGCGGGCCTGAGCTGCCGATGCTCTCCATGGGGATGAGCAACGATTTTCGAGTCGCAATCGAGGAGGGCGCTACCCATGTCCGGGTCGGCCGCGCGATCTTTTCAGGTTGATCTGAAGCCTAATCACTCGTCCGCGGCCGGACTTGCCACCGGAGTCGCCGAAGGCGATTCGGATTGACTGGTAATCAGTTCCAAATTATCGAGTGCCTGCGCCAGTTCGCTTTGGGCGATGCCATACGCCGCCCAGTCTCCGGCCGCCAGCGCAGCTTGGCCGCGATCGTACGCTTCCACTGCCTGCGCGACCAGATCCTGAACCCGCGGATTTGAAAGGTCGTCCGGAATTGTTGTGCCACCTTGCGTGGCAGGTTCTAGCTCGGTACCCGTGGACGATCCGGGCTCCGCGCTTACGAGCGCCGAAAGAGCCGCGGGTAAGGTCTCCGCCATCACGACCCGTTCGCTCGACGCGACGATGACCCGTTTGAGCTCCGGTAACGCACCTTCCGCCGCCGCGGCCTGAAGGTACAGTGGCTGCACGTAGAGCACGCTCTCACCGATCGGAATGACCAACAGGTTCCCGCGCAACACCCGGGAGCCGGACTGACTCCAGAGCGTGATCTGCGCCGAAATGTCAGGCTCCTGGTTGATCCGCGCCTCGATCTGGCTCGGACCAAAAACGGTCTCCTGGCGGGGGAATCGGTAAACGATCAACGAGGTGGAGCCATCTGCTCCGACGCGTCCGGCCATCCAGGCGGTCATGTTCTGCCGTTGAGACCGGCCTCCTGGAATGAACGGCCGGATGAGCGCGAACTCGGTGGCACTCTCCCCGGGAAGCGTCATCGTGACGTAGTACGGCACCATACGCTGGTTGACGTCGCTCACCTGCTCTTGCGGCACTTCCCAGAAGTCTTCACCGTTGTAGAACGCGGTTGGATCGTCGACATGCACCGAGGCGTAAATGTCCGACTGGATTTCGAAGAGCCGCTCCGGGTAGCGGAAGTGTACCGAGATCGACGCCGGCACCTCGGAGATCGGTCGGAAAAGGTCGCCGTAGAGTTTGCCGTAGGCATCGGCGATCGGATCTTCCTCGCTTGTGCGATAGAAGGTGACGGTACCGTCATATGCGTCGACCACGACCTTAACGCTGTTTTTAAGGTAATTGATGCCATCGATCCGCGAGGCGTGCGGAAATAAGTCAGTTGACGTGTAGGCGTCGATCACCCAAAGCAACCGGCCGTCTGCGATCACCAAATACGGATCGGGGTCCAGTTCCAGGAATGGTGCAATGGTTTCGACACGGTCGACAATATTGCGATGCAGCAGGATGCGGGACTTCGAGCTCAGATTGCCGCTGAGGAGCAGATTCCGGTCCTGAAGCTCCGCGGCAAGAAGGAGCTTCTTGAAGTAGTTGTCCAGGCGAATCGAGCCTTTGCCCAATCCCTGGTAGTCCAGTTCACTCGAAGGGTCATCCGAATCGATCAGTCCCGAAAACTCGGGCTGTTCGGTGTTGACGGCAACCCATCCCAGGTCGGCTTCTCCAAAGTAGATCTCCGGCCGCTCGATCAGGTAGACGCCCTGACCGGTCGGCGGAATCCGCTCGACCAGAAAAACGGGAAGCCCCTGGCGAGACACCTCTTCGACTGGACTCACCACCGCCCCATATCCATGGGTGTAGACCAGGCGCTCGTTAGTCCAGGTTTGAGCGGTCGCCGGCAACCCGTCTTGATCGATCTCTCGCGCCGAAAGGAGTACCTGCTCTGGAACGCCACCGATGATGTAACGGTCGACATCGACGTCCAGAAAAACGTAGTACGGCACGAACGACTGCAATTGCTGATACGTGCCCTGGATGATCCGGTAGTCCCAAAGTCGAACGTTGTCGAGCGTCTCCGGATAACTCGCGAGCACCTGCTCGGTGAGCGGCGCCTGTCCAGTCAGATCTCGTCCATCGACCAGATCCAATCCGTAGGCCGAGCGCGTCATTTCGATGTTGTTTGCAATGTACTCGCGCTCGCGCTTCAACTCACTCGGCTCGACCACCGTGGATTGCACCGCGCTCGGGATGAAAACGGCGACAACAACGTAGAGCACGCCCCAGGCAATCACGGAACCGACCAGCAATCGAATTCGTTGCACGAACGCGTTGGCCACCAGCGCGCCGCCAATCGCCAGAGCGACCGCGGCCAAAGCCCAATTGGCCGGGCGCTGGATATGAACGTCGGTGTATCCAGCCCCGAATGCCGCCCCACGAGTCGAATACGCGAGCAAGTAATTGGAAAGGAAGATCTTGACCGCCAAAAGGAGGAGAACGAATCCCGCGAGCGAAAGCACATGCACCCGCATAAGCGATGGAGCATTTCGGATCTGACGGAGATCGACGCCGAGCCGCAGCGCATACACAACCAGAGCAGCGACGATTGAAAAGAGCGTCAGCACAAGCAGGAGATTGACCGCCTGAGTAAGCGGTGGTATTGCAAAGATGAAAAAACCAACATCGCGCCCAAACACCGGATCCTTAATGCCGAATGGATCGCTGTACCACCAGAGCAACCAAGCATCCCACTTCGCGGCGGCCGCGAGGCCGGTGCCAACCGAAATGACCGTCGCACTGACCAGAGCGAGCGCGACCAGAAATTGATCGGCGATGCGAGCCAGACGGCTCGTCTTCGTGGTGGCCTGTCGTGATCGGCGCAGCGCGATTGAAACGTTCCCGAGGAAGACAACGGCGGCGAAAACCGTGCCGATTACGAAGACGGTGCTCTGCCCGGCATAGCGGCGCGCCAGCACCGAGCGGAACCCCATACTATCGAACCACCAGAGCTGAACCCAAAATGCGGCGGTCGCGAAGACAATGATGATGAGCCCAAATATGATCGCGGCGGTGATCAACATTCGCTTCGTCGAGGGCGAGATCGTGAAAACCGGCCGTTTGATCTGAGGTCGTGGTGGCCGCCTCGCTCCCGGGTGTGCCGATTGTGTCGCTTTACCGCCGAAGCCCTTGAACAAGCCCTTAACCTTTCCGACGTTGTATAGCCGCTGGGCGCCAATATGTGCGTCGACCGTGGTTGATCGTACCATTGCCTGTACACGTGTGACGAAATCACATCGCTGACGAAAGGGTGGCAGGCAACCCAACATGATCTTCCAGAGTCTTGGGAGCGGAAGCTCGGGCAATGCCGCAATCTTGCGTGGCGGCGGTGCGACGATCTTGATCGATTGCGGCATTGGGCCGCGTTTGTTGCAGCGCGCATTCCGCGAGCACGGCGCCGATTTCAAACGGATCGATGCGGTTCTACTCACGCACGAGCATGACGATCACGTCCGCGGGCTTGCCACGGTGAGCGCCTCTGGCTGGCATGTCCACGCCACGCCCGGCACCGCGTCGGCATTGGGACTGGCCAGCGATCGGTGCACACACCTCGACTTTGAACGAACGATCAATGTGGCCGGTCTTGAGATATCCGCGCTGCAGACATCCCACGACGCGGCTGAGCCTTGCGGCTTCACGATTTCGGATGGAGCCACACGCGTCACCGTGCTCACTGACCTCGGAGCGGCCGACGACTGCTGCCTCGAGGTCGTGGCTTCATCTGATCTGATCGTGATTGAGGCAAATCACGACGTGCAGATGCTTCGAAGCGGTCCATATCCAGCCCACTTGAAGAAGCGCGTGCTTTCTTCACGAGGACATCTCTCAAACGCCGACTGCGGAACGTTTCTCGGCCGCGCACTCGGTAGCACCTACCGTTCAAAAACCATCTGGCTTGCCCATCTCTCGGCTACCAACAATCGCCCCGAGCTAGCTGTACGGACAGTCGAAAGCGCCTTAGCGAGGCTTCCAGTTCGACATCGCGTTCTGGCGTTGCCCCGGCGGGAGTCCGGACCAGTCTGGCGTCCGTCTGAAGAACCGTTCATCGAGCAAATCCCGCTCTTTGCGGATTGAGGCAGTCTGATTGCGGCGTTGATTCCAGTTTCGCAACGACGTGGGACTCCAGATGGCGATATCCTTCCACGAACGGTAATCGAATCCCCGGCCGTTTCTGGCCGAATTGTCTGAGGGAGTGCTCTCCTGTCCACGATATTGCTGATGCACGATCGCCTGGCGACGACCGTGATGCTGTTCATGTTCGCGGTCGGACTCTGGGGGCTATTTTCGTTCTCCAGGGGCGACATCTTGTCCGGGAGCATCCAGGGTGCGCTGGCCATTGGTCAGGTTCTGGTGATGATTCAAGCAGGACTCGGAGCCGTTTTGTTCGCCGATGGATTCCGCGCAGTCACATCCGTACACTATTTGTACGGGATCACGGCGGTGATCGTTCTCCCCTTTGTGTGGAGCTATCTTCGCGAGCGCCACCCCCGGCAGGCGCTCTTGTTCTACAGTCTGGTGGCGCTGTTTGTAGCTGGATTAGCGATTCGTGGAATGACGACCGGCTCTTAGCGTCCCTTCCCCTCCTCAGGGTGTTGTCGTGCTAACTACCTATCGATACGTTGCGCGCGACATCCACGAATCATAATTGTCCGTATATCCGGTGTCTGAGAGACAATGGTATCGAATGCGTTTTCGGCTAATTACGTTCGTTTCTCAAGAGCTAACGGTGAATCTGGGTCGCGGAGCTGTTGACTCCTGAACGTTCCGGGCGTACAATCCGACCGTACACCGTTGAACGTACGCTCTCACGGCGAGATCGAGTGGAAGAGGAGCCTTCGTGGAGACCGAGGCCCTGGATTACCAGGACGTAATAGATCAGGCGTTGCAGTTGGTTTACAGCCATCACCACCGCCTCGTGTCCCAACTCTATCCCGTCGCATTTCAATCGCTAACGATGGAGCAGCTTCGTGGAGGTCCACTCGGTCGCGATCTCGGCCGACTGGCCGGTCTCGCTCGTGGCCAGGCAAGAGAGCAAAAAGACCACGTCCTGCAGGCCATCGACGCCGTGGTCCAGCTCTTGTTCTGGCCCGCCGCGGCGGACGACTACACGGTTCCCCGTTCATTTTGGGACACCGAGCTCGGCCGCATGATGGCGCTCGCGAAGTACCGCGCGTTCGAGCCAAACGAGCTTGTCAGCATCGGCAACGCCGCGCAGCAGCTCAATGTCACCCGGCCCACGATCTATCGCTGGATGGACGACCGCACGCTCAACTACGTGCGCGACGACATGAGCGGCCGCACCTTTGTCGTGCGGCGCGATATCGACAATCTCAAGCGAGTTGCGCAGGAGCTTGGCGCTCAGGACTAGATCCTCGCCACGATGGCCCAATATCGACCGGAATAGTAAGGACCGTTTCGGCGGTCCTTACGTGTTTGTGGAAGTCGGGTTGGAAACGATTCGATATCCGCTCAGGTCCGAAACCGCCACCACCGTTCCGGATCGCGCATAGAAGCGCGGGACCCGAACAGCCAAACCTGACGCGATCTCATAGTTGATCGTTCCGAGAGTTGTTGCCAGCTCATCGAATGTCGGAGGGCCCGCGCTCTCCCAGGCTCCCGCAACGACGACCGTGTCGCCAGGAAATGCGATCGAATCGGGTGGCAGTCCGATCACCGTCTGATCCATACAAACGCGACCAAGGACTTGACATCGAACGGACTGTACGTACATCTCACTTCTATTTGAAAGACCCCGATCGTAGCCATCCGCGTAACCGATTGGGACCAATGCCGCCAGTCCACGCGATGTTGCGCGGTAACTCGCTCCGTAACTGACCCCGTCTCCAATCTGCAAATCAAACAGCCGCTCAATCCGGCTGACAATCGTCATCGCCGGTCTCATTTCCGGCGCAATCTGGATCTCCGCCGAGGGGTTCAGGCCATAAAGCGCAATCCCCAGTCGAACAAGGCGCCGGTGATAACTGCTCGATCTGAGGGTCGCCGCGCTGTTGGCGGCATGAACGATCTCGGGCTGAATCTCCGCCGCCGCCAGATCGCTGAGAATGGCGTCGAGTAGTTCCGATTGGACGTCTGTCGGTTCCGGGTCGAGCTCGTCCGCTCGTGCGAAATGCGTGAACACGGCCCGCAACCTGAGCAATGGATGATTGTCAATAAAGCGAGCGATCTCAACTGCCTCGTCGCGGGTCGCGCCGAATCGCCGCATGCCGGTATCGACCTTAAGGTGAAGCGAGATCGGCGACGAGACCCCGAACAGCTCCGCGGCCGCGCCAACCGCCCGCGCGAAAGCCAGATCGCCAACCGAGAGCTCGATCGTATGCCCGATCGCGAGATCGATTTCCGAATTGTCAATCGGGCCAAGCACCAGAACCGGGGCTCGAATACCCGCGACGCGCAGCTGTACGGCCTCATCGACCGTCGCAACACCCAGTTGCTCCGCGCCGGCATCGATTGCTGCCTGGCCAACCGCGATTGCGCCGTGACCGTACGCGTTGGCCTTCACGACGGCCATAATCCCCACCCGCGGACCAACGAGCCGGCGCACGACGGCGAGATTGCCGGAGATCGCATCTAGATCGACGATCGCTCTCGTGGGGCGACCGTCATAACGATAGACCTCGGCGACCACTCTCGGGTTCATATCGATCGAAGACTACGACTCGACGACCGCGTCGGCTTCCGAAGCCGTCGCCTCGAGCTTTGCGATCACTCTGACCAGATCCGCTCGCGAGACGATGCCGACAAGCTGCAGGTCGTCGTCGAGAACAGGGATGGGATTCGCATCCTCATCGATGATCACGGTCGCCAGCTGTTGCAGCGTTGCTGATTGCTTGATGTTGATGACTGGGCTCGACATGAGCTCACGGGCCGTGACCGCAAGCACTCGCCTAAGGTCCTCCTCGAAATCACGGCCGCGATCTAGCTGGAAGATCGTGTCCAGGAACGGGACGGGAGTCGGAAACTCGACATCGGCCTCGCGAGCAATGATGTCCGACTCGGTGATGATCCCAACGATCGTTCCATTTTCGACAACCGGCAGACCGGGCAGACCCGAAATAGACATTAACCGTGCAACCGTGGCGATTGAGTCTTCTGGAGAAACGAACGGAACATCGGTCCGCATGATCTCTGACACAGTTGGGTCATCCACCTGTAGCATCTCGCTTTCGTTCAAGTTCAGCAATCTCCTCGGCGATCGCCTCCGGCAAGTCGCTCGCAACCAATCCAAGCGTTCCAAACCGGGCCTCGACCCGTCTCGCTGCCCGAACGCCAACGTGCATCGCCAGCCCAGCGGCATCGAGTGGAGCAACTCCTTGAGCTAAAAACGCGCCAATCGTCCCGGCCAATACATCGCCTGAACCGGCGGTTGCCAGGGACCGCGGCGCATCGTCGGCGAAGATCGTGCGCTTGCCATCGCTTGCAATGCTGTAACCGTGCTTCAAAACAACGATCTGTTGCCAGGAATTTGCCGCTTCTTGTGCGATTTCCAGCGGATTGGCCAGGACCTCCTCGCTTGATTTTCCGGTTAGCCTGCTCATTTCGCCGATGTGCGGGGTCAGCACGAGACTCCCCGGGTTGACCGTCGTCCACCACTCGGACTGCTTGGCCAGCCAGTTGAGCCCGTCGGCATCGATGACGGCCGGTTTGTCGCCGCCGAGCAGCGCGGCGGCTCGTTCTTCCTGGCTCGACTCTACCGGTGCCGCCCTCTTTCGAAAACCAAGATCGCTGATCCGGCGCGCGGCGTATTTCCCAAAGATCGCCCCAAGCAATGCATCCACGTAATCGTCATCGCCCATGCCTGGGCCAACCACGATCGCCGTGGACTTTTCCAATTTTGTTGAGATTGCTTCCCGGGCCCTGCGGGCGGACGAATCGAGATCGCCTTCCGTCAGCGGAAGAAAGGCCGCCTCCGGCACAAGCGATGCAACAGCGCCCATCGCGCCGCGTGGGATCGCGACATTGACGATGCCCGCCCCGGCCCGGCCCGCGGCCATCGCGGACAAAGCTGCCGCGCCAATGTAACCCGGTCCGCCCGCGACGATAATTAGCCCGCCGGCTCCCCATTTGTGGGCGCCAAACTCACGCCGGGGCAAAACGCCAATCGCAAATGCCTCGTCGGCAAATTGCTCTCCAGCCTTCAGTTGCGGTTTGTTGTCCGGCATTCCGGTCACATATTCCTCCGGCTATATTTTCAGTCTGTCGGCTCGATTGCCGGCGCTTCGCCTTGAAACGCGATAACGAACGCCATCGCGTCCGTTTTTGAGTGCGTTAGTGAAACGGTGAAATCGGTGAATCCCAGCATCTTCGCCCGTATCGCCGCGCCACCGTGGAGGACGAGCACGGGTTTGCCTCGACGATTCGGCAGAACTTCCATTTCGCGCCAGTGAATGCCGATAATGCCGGTCCCGAGCGCTTTCGAGGTCGCTTCTTTCGCGGCAAAGCGAGCAGCAAGCTCCGAAACGCGGTTTCGATATCGTTCGCGCTCTCGCTCCGTATAGACCCGGCGCAAGAACCGCTCTCCGAAATCGTCAATCGACCGCTGGATGCGCGCGATCTCGATGATGTCGACTCCAACTGCCACCCGGCCGGACTTCTCCGGATCGAACTCAGGAACGTACACGGCACTCGCTTTCTGGCGTTCGATCAGTCCCACCGCGATAACGCCCGGCGATTGTAGTCTCCATTCGCTAACCGGGGCCAAACGAGCGGTTTATGCCGCGATCACATTCTTGGCGACCGGGCGGTACGTCGCGTGAAACTGGTTCATCTCGGACTGGAACGTTCCCTGCTCGATTGAGGCCCTTATCGTCTCCATGATGCGCGCCAAAAAACGCAGATTGTGCACTGAGGCCAGACGTAGCCCGAGTACCTCCCCCGCACGGAACAGATGATGCATGTAAGCAGCCGTGAATCGCGAACAGCTAGGGCAATCACATGTTGCATCAATCGGTGCGTGGTGATTAGCGAATCTTGCCTGTTTGATGTTGACTCGACCTTCCGGCGTGAAGAGGGCACCGTTGCGCGCGAGCCGGGTTGGAAGCACGCAATCGAACAGATCGATCCCCCGCGCAACGCAGTTCCAGAGATCCTCCGGCGAGCCAACCCCCATCAGGTAGCGTGGTTTCCCGGCCGGAAGCTCCGGTGTCGTCGCGGCGAGCATCTCCAGCATCAGTTCCTTCGGTTCGCCGACGCTAAGTCCTCCGACCGCGCAGCCCGCGACATCCGCCTCAGCGACGATCCTGGCGCTCTCTTTCCTGAGCGCGGGGTCCATGCCGCCCTGAGAGATGCCGAAGAGCGCGCAACCTCTTGAGGCCGCATTCAGCCGTTTATGCTCATCGATGCAACGCTGCAGCCAGCGGCCAGATCGGAGCATCGCCACCTCAAACTTTTCCGGTTCCCCTGGATACCCGATGACATGATCCAACTGCATCATGATGTCCGAACCGTATCCGAACTGAAGCTGGATCGCCCGCTCCGGCGTGAGCAGATGGTGGCTGCCGTCGATATGCGACCGAAATGCCGCGCCGTCTTCGCGAACGCGAACCTGAGACGCAAGACTGAAGATCTGGAACCCGCCGCTATCGGTCAGAATCGGCTTTCTCCAGCCCATAAAGCGATGCAGTCCTCCGGCGAGCTCGATCACGTCGACGCCTGGACGAAGCATGAGGTGATAGGTGTTCGCCAGCACGATCTCCGCACCCGTCGCCTCCACTTCATCTGGATGCAACGTTTTGATCGTGGCCTGAGTACCGACCGGCATGAACGCCGGGGTATCGATCACTCCTCGAGTCGTCACGACGCGTCCCCGCCTGGCTTCTCCCCCGGCGTCGGTCGCGAGCAGCGAAAAGGAGAGCGGCGAGCAGGATTCACTCATCTCGGGGGGTCCGAATTATCGTGATCGGCAACGAATCGCGCGGGATTGCGTACAGGTCTCAGGGACTAATTCCCGTGCTTGTTGTAGCCGGCAGAGAGTCGCCGTTGGCGGGCACGGCCGAGCGCGTCGAGCGGCACCGCGGGCGCGGCAGCGCTCTCAGTCTTCGCATGCCCGTTGCTCGACGAGCTCGCGGCGACGGATACCGCGGCGCCGTTCGATGCAGGAACCTTCGCCTTCGTATCCAAAATCTCATCGAAGAACGAGACATCCGCCAACGGATCCTTCTTTGAAGCGACTGGTTTAGGCGCCGGCGCCGTTTTCGCCGCGGATGTGGTGCCGACGGCTTTTGCGGTGGTTTTGGGTGTCGACGATGAGGCGGTGACCGAGGTTGACGAAGTCGATTTCGCCGCGGCGGTCGTCGACTTCCCGGCGGCTGAAACTGAAGATGCGGCCCCGGCCATCGTGGATTTCGCGCCCGCGGTGGCGGTGTTCACGGTCGATTTCACGCCCGCCAGCTCGTTCTGAACGGCCTTCTTGATATCGCCGACTCCAGCGGTTCGCTCGAATTCGCCTGTCAAATCGGTCGTCATCTTGCGGAGATCGCGGATGAATTTGCCGATCTGCCCGGCAACCTCAGGAAGCCGATCTGGACCGAATATCAAAAGGGCGCCGACAAGGATGATCATCATCTCCTGCCAGCCCATGCCCATAATGTTCATGTAGTTCTGTCCTCGGACGTACCGAATGCGCCTAACTGCCGCGCAGCGTGGCAGAATCGATCTCTGCCAATAGTACCCGGCAAAGTTGATTGCTGGCGAGGTTCCAATGGTATGCCCTCACGGAAGAGCGTGGAATGAAGG
>CAYJPA010000021.1:0-68973 GCA_964371945.1 uncultured Sphaerobacteraceae bacterium
GACAAGCCGATGAGGGCTTGAATCCGCTGCTCGGCGCCGGGATGGCGGTTGGGGCGGCGGCTTTGTACGCAGCGAACAAGATCCGATCGCATGCAATGGAGGCCACCGAAACTAGCGGCGTCACCACGAGCTAACTCGATTCTCTGTAGCGGTCGATTTTGTCGACTGGTTGGAGGAAAGGGGTCGGGAACCAGGTTCCCGGCCCCTTTCCTGAGCTATCCCGTGAGCTTGATGCTGATGGGTCCAAAATAATCGGGAGTCCAGCCCAGTTCGGCGGGGCCCTTTACGATGTAATTGTCAAGCAGTGTTCCACTGTGGGTATTCGAGGACGTTTCAATGATGAGAAACGCCGCGAACCCGATGGTCCAGACCTGCTTACTGGTTCCCGTTTCAATGACCGCGTGCTCGCCATCCATGATCGCGATTGGAAGGTACGCGACACAATTGTGAAGCGGCTGGCCGACCTGGCATCCGTTGATGCCCTGCACGGACGCGCTGACCGACGAAACGTTGCCGGTCGAATAGCCGAAGTACTTGGCGGGAGGGGCCGATAGCGAAGCGTTGGCATTTTGATCGGCCACACCTTTGTATTGCGAGCTGCTGATCCCGCATTTGTTGAAGTTGTGCTGGTTCGGGTTGTGAATATTGAATGTCTTTCCAACAGCTGCCGTGTTGATTTTCCACACGCCACCTTCGAGTTTGAGAATGTCAAGTTTTCCACCGGATGTGAGCACCGTGTCCGTCGCACAGGGGATGAATGGGCCGACCCCTATCAGCTTCGGTATCATGACATGCGCGATTGCGGTGGCACGCGTGGTGGCGCTGTCAGGGGCTCCTGGGAGGAGCCGAATGAAAAACGTCGGGTGAGTTTCCACGACCGTTACCAAAACACCGGTCGCCGCTGACGGAACCGTGCTAGAGCACGCACCGAGCGCCGTGTCGCTATCGTCGACATACTGACAGTTTTCAACCGCCGGTCCTGAGGTTGCCATTGTAAAGCCGTTGAGTGCAGTCAATGCATTCACCTCGGTCGCGGCGGTAATGGTTGGTGTGATGACGGACTTGGCAACCGAACGTGCGCCGGCCAGGGCTGCCGCATCGGCAGCGTTCTGCACCGAGCGGCGGCCGGCGAAGCTGATGCCAAGATCGGTCGCGAGGCCGAGAACTCCGAGCATCGCAGTGGAGACGAGTGCAAACATCAGCAGGATTTGACCTGCCTGAGCCGAACCATTACGCGGCGTGGTAAACCAATCAACGCGTTGCCGGATCATGACAGGACCCTCATCTGTGCTGTGGCCGATAGAGTTATCACTCCGCTGGAACCAAGGAATGAAAAGAAACCGAGCGTGACGGGTCTGAAGTCGGTCGTTGCCGTGACAACAACCGTTCCCGTCGCATCGACTGTCGAACAGGAGCCGGTACAAGTTGCGGTTGCCGTGGTCCCGGCCGGTACGCCGGAGCTGAGCACTCGGCTCACCATGCCAGCTGAGTCGGCGGGTTTCAGTGTTCCATAGCCGACGCCGTTCCTGGCGCCGGCTTTAAGATCGATGTAGTCGAAGTACATGCGACCGAGGTCGATTGTTCCGAGTAGAAGAAGACATAAGATAGGAATCGAAAGGGCCAACTCAACCAAGCTCTGTCCGTCGTAGTTGCCACGCAGTCGTCGTGCTGTCCTAGCGCACATAACGTCTCCCCCTATTTTTTCGTCATTCGATCTCTGCCGTCGACGAGGCATTGAGCGTGAGCGCCGGGATCCCGAGCAATGACTGGGTAACGGCGCGAAAACCGAGAGAGGCGGAGACGGTGACCGTGTCACCCGTTGTGCACGCGCCTGAACACGACGCCGTCACGTCCGCGAGGGCCAATCCTATACCGTGCGCCTTGTCGACCACGAGTGATTGCACACCGGCAAGGTCGGTTGGTTGGAGTGTTCCGTAGCGGCTTCCTTCACGCACCGCGTTATGCAGATCCGCCGTCATGAAGATCGCCCGACCAAAATCAACGGCGCCAAAGACCATCAGCAGGAAGATCATGCTGGCGAAGGCGAATTCGATCGTGGCCTGTCCCGATTGCGACCTGCGGGTGTGTAGCATCATCCTGCTCCCGACCTCATGTCGTTTCGATTGAAGAGAAAGTGCAGCTGTCCCCATTATTAGCACGCGCCGCCGGACGAAAATACGGCAATGCGTGAAGAGAACGGTCGAAATTGCTTGGGCGAAAAGGACTGAAGCACCCCCGTCTCCGGTCCTTTTCGGTGATAGGAGGGTACGGACAGGTACCGATTAGCCATACCAACAATCGATCGAGTGCGACCGTGTCCGAGAAGGTCGCGCCTCATTTGTTAGGAACTCGTAGGCGAGGGCGATCCCCGCAGTCTCATGCTCAATATATTCCCGTTCCAGGACCGTGATGAGCAGAACGGAGCAGGGTGGGCCGGATAGGAGATTGGTCCTGTTCGCGCATCAACTAAGAGTCATAGTACTTTTGGCTGTAGCCAGGCTTGCTCTACCCAAACTAGGATCGAACCACATGGGCAGGATGTCATTCGCTGGGTGGATCGAACATGTCTCCGAGAGTGTCCGCGTTCCGGCTTGGCCATCGACCGTTTCTCGACGGCATCCGGGGTATCGCGATCATCCTCGTCATGCTGTACCACACCCGGGATCCGATCCTTCCCGGCGGGCATATCGGTGTCAACATCTTCTTTGTGCTCTCCGGTTTCCTGATCACCTCGATTCTGGTCGACGAGTGGGCGCGACATCAGCGGATCGATTTCCGCCGCTTTTATCTGCGCCGCATTCTTCGTCTCTTCCCGGGACTCATCGCCCTCGTCATCGCCGTCGTGATGATTAAATCCGCCGCGGACATCGTCGGAATCTCCTATTGGGAAGGTGAGCGGTCGATCTGGTGGTCGGCGGCGGCGGCGGTCTTCTATTTTGCCAATTGGGTCAAGGCCTTCAATCTGTACGAGTTGGGCGCACTGACGCACACATGGTCGCTCTCGATCGAAGAGCAGTTCTACGTCATCTGGCCGCTTTCGCTGCTTGCGATGCTGCGCGCCGGCTGGCGCCATATCACGATGATCCAGGTCCTGGCAGGCGCGGCGATTTTCTCCGCTCTTCTCCGTCTGGCGTTGTTTCACCGTGATGGTTTTGAGCGCGCATACGACGGACTCGATACGCGCGCCGACGGGTTGCTGATCGGCTGCATGCTCTCGCTCGCGATGTCAGCGGGCCTGACGCCTCGCACGAGACTGGGCCGGAGCGCGGTTTCCGGATTCGCCGCGGCTGGTGCGCTCCTCCTGGCGTATGTGAGCCTCTTCGCGGAAGAGGATGCCGGGTGGCTGTTCTACCAGGGCGGTCTCTTTTTGACGGCAATCGCGACGATCGCCGTGATGTATCGTTTTCTCCTCATGCCAACCGGAATCTGGAATGCCGTGCTGTCGTCTCGATTTCTCGGAGCCTTCGGGCTCATCTCCTACGGTCTCTACCTCTGGCATATGCCGGTTTACTGGGCAGTCAATCAATTGGAATTGCCGACTGTCGCCGACGTGCCGTTGCGGATATCGCTCTCGCTGGTCACGGCTGTGATCTCGTACTACGTGGTCGAACAGCCATTCCTGCGCCTCAAAGATCGACTCCCGGTTCACAAGGCGAGTCCGGTTGTGGCATCACCGGCAACAGCAGCCGTTACGGGCTGATCGCCCGATGGTCATTGTTGATGCGCGACGGTGCTTAGCCTAAATCGATTCGGTGTCGAAGGTTAATCAGATCAGTCCGATCACTGAAATCGGTGCGGTGACTTCGAACAGCTGAAAGAGTAGGAAGTCGCAATGCACATTGGACCAGCGGTTTTGGGTCGACTTGGAATTGCGATAAAGCGCGATCAGCGCGGCGCGTTGAGATTGATCGATACCACTTTCCGTCAACGGCGCCTGAGTAATTTGTGCGCTTCTGTGACGAGGACGATGGTCGAGGCGGCCAGCAGGGCGCGTCCCCAGGCCTCGATGTCGAGTGGCTCGACCCGGAGCAGATACTGGGTCGGTGAAAGGTAGAGCGCGGCGGCGTGCATTCCAATCGAGACAAATATCGCAATGAAGAGCAGTGGATTGCCCAGCGGATTGAGCCGGAACACCGACCGGCTTTCCGAGCGCGCATTCATTGCCTGGAACATCTGGAAGAGCACCATAGTGGTGAGCGCCGCGGTCTGCGCGGTTTGTACCGACCCGGTTCGGGTGAGCTCGGTGCGGAAGAGCACCAGCGTGCCGGCGGTCATCACGATCGTTGCGAGACCGACTCGTTCCCACAGCAACCGGGAGAGAATGCCTGCTTCCTTTGGACGAGGATGGCGCGCCATCACGTCCGGCTCGCCGGGCTCGAATGCCAACGCCATCACCTGAAGCGAATCGGTGGCGAGGTTCAGCCACAGGATTTGGGCGGCAATCAGCGGAAGCGGCCAATCCAGGGCGAGCGCAATGAGGATGGTCAGCACTTCAGCGCCATTGGTTCCGAAGAGGAAATACAAGACCTTGCGGATGTTGTCGAATGTGATCCGGCCCTCTTCCACCGCCGCCGCGATGCTGACGAAGTTGTCGTCGGTCAGCACCATGTCCGAGGCTTCTTTGGCGACATCGGTGCCTCGCTTCCCCATTGCGATACCGATATCGGCCGCCTTCAACGCCGGCGCATCATTGACACCGTCGCCCGTCACAGCCACCACGTTGCCGTCTGCTTGCAGGGCGCGGACGATCCGCAATTTGTGTAGTGGGGCGACACGGGCATAAATGTCGATTGTGCCAATCAGCGAACGCAATTCCTCGTCGTTAATCGCTTCCACCTCGGAACCGGTGAGGACGGTCGGATGTTCGCCTCCGATTCCGAGTTCACGGCTGATCGCGCGGGCGGTCGCGATGTGATCTCCGGTGACCATGACAACGCGAATCCCGGCCGTCTGGCATGTTGCAATCGCTTCGCGTGCCCCTTCGCGCGGCGGGTCCGACATTCCCTGCAGCCCGAGCAGGGTCAGACCCTTCGGCTCGTCGATATTCTCAAGATCATGTGCTCCTGCCGCGATTTCCTTATACGCCATGGCCAGCACGCGCTGGCCCTCGGATGCCAGATCGTGGGCAGCCGCCTGGATCGACTCGTGATCAAGCGGTTCAGGGCCACCCGCCGTCAACACTGATACGCACATTGCCATAACGCGTTCAGGGGCGCCTTTGACAAGGAGCAACCGGCGATCGTCGCGCTGGCGAACGCTTGCCGAAAACTGCCGTTCCGGTTCGAACGGAACCTCGGCGATCATCCGGTACGCTTCTCGGTCCGCATCCGGATCCAGGCCAAACCGCGTCGCCGCAATCAAGAGCGCCGCCTCGGTCGGATCGCCCTGGATAGTGAAGCCATCTTCGTCACGGCTGACGACGGCTTCGTTTGTGAGCACTCCAGTCAAGAGCGTCAGCTGGCGCGGACTGCCTTCCAGAAGGCCCTCGGGACCGTACTGTTCGGCGCCGTCTGCCGAGTACCCATCCCAATTGCGAGGCAGCGTGGCCGGACCGTCACTGGTCCAGATCTGCCGGACGGTCATCAAGTTCTCCGTGAGCGTTCCCGTTTTGTCCGAGCCGATCACCGTGGTGCTGCCGAGAGTTTCGACGGACGGCAGGCGACGGACGATCGCTCGCCTCCGGGCCATCCGCCGCACACCGACGGCGAGGGTGATGGTGACGGCGATCGGCAGCCCTTCGGGCACCGCGGAGACCGCCAGGGCGACCGCAATCAGGAACATTTCGGAGGCGGAGCGGCCGGTCGCGATTCCGATCAGGAATGCCAGTACGGCACAGACCGCGACCGCAACGCCGACATTCCTGGCCAGTCGATCCAACCTCAGCTGAAGCGGCGTGGCAGTCTTGCCGACCTCACCGACCGCGAGCGCGATCTCCCCGATCTGCGTCAGACGGCCAGTCGCGAAGACATACCCTCGCCCCCGGCCACTGGTCACGGTCGTTCCCGCGTAGGCGAGATTTGACCGCTCGCCAAACCCGGCGGCGATGGGAAGTGGATCGATGTGCTTGACGACAGGCACGGATTCACCGGTCAGCGTCGACTCGTCGATTTGCAGCGAGGTTGTGACCATCAGCCGGAGATCGGCCGGCACCCGGGCTCCAGATTCGAGGAGGACAACGTCACCCGGGACCAGCTCCCGGCTGTCGATCTCCATATCCTTGCGTTCACGAATGACGTGAGCACGAGGGCCCACCAGCAGGAGCAGCGACCGAATCGACCGCTCTGCCTGCCGCTCCTGAACGAACCCGACGATTGTGTTCAGGATGACGACCGCGATGATGACGACCGAGTCCGCGTACTCCCCAAGGAGCGCGGTCACCACGCCGGCCACAATGAGCACCAGGACGAGCGGGCTGCGAATCTGATTGAGCAGCATCGCAAGCTGACTTGGGCCGCCAACAGCCTCAACCTGGTTTGGGCCGTATCGTCCGATCCGTGCAGATGCTTCCTGATTGGACAGGCCGTGCGTGCTCGTCAACAACCGCGACTCGGCCTCAGGAGCCGAGAGCGAATGCCAGTTCGTTTGTCGACTCTCGATCGATCGAGGTGAGTTTTCGAGTGTTGTCATCGCAATTCGTAACGCTCGGGCATCCAGGACTCAATTCCGTTCGGGTGCATGGTCGCAGAATAGGATCGCGGAGAAGATCATGCCTTGATCCACGGTACGCTTGCCAGCGTGACACGATTGCACCGGATGAGCGAAGCGCCGCTGCAATCCGGCAACAACGAATCTCGACAGACTCCGGTTCCTTGCCGGAAGAGATCATCCAACGGAAACCGATCAAGGTGTTTTTCCCGGAGCGATGATGCTGCTCAAATATGCCAAAGAGGTGGCCCTACAATGGGTTACCGAAGTAGCCGAAGAGTTACCTGGATTCGGTGGGGCATTCTTTCACGGCTCGGTGAATTGGATGCCGGACCAGGCTGAGCTCCTGGCTACGTCCGATTTGGACATCATGGTTGTCATCGATGCGGCGAATCAGCCGCAAAAACTGGGGAAGTTCGACTACTGGGGCGTTCTGCTCGAAGTTTCTTACTTGTCGAGCGGCCAGCTTCGCTCGGCCGAACAAGTCCTTGGTCAGTACAACCTGGCCGGGAGCTTCCACACCTCAAGCGTGATCGCGGACCCGTCAGGGCAACTGACCACACTCCAAACCGACGTTGCCAGGCGCTACGCCGAGCGCGATTGGGTCCGTCGCCGATGCGAGGATGCCCGGGCAAAGGTTCTCCAACATCTGCGGTCGCTCGACGAGTCTGCTCCGTTTCACGACCAGGTAACCTCCTGGCTCTTCGGAACCGGCGTAACCACGCATGTGCTGCTCGTCGCCGGTTTGAAAAACCCGACAGTACGGAAGCGGTACCTGGCAGTCCGTGAGTTACTCGAGGAGTACGACCGGCTCGACTTCTATGGGCCACTTCTAGGGTTGCTGGGGTGCGATGATTGGAGCCGCGCAACGGCTGAACGGCATCTGGCGTCGCTCGCCGGAGCGTTTGACGCGGCGAAGACCGTGATCAAAACGCCGGTCTTTTTCGCCGCGGATATCAGCGATCTCGCCCGCCCGGTGGCGATTGACGGCACGCAAGAACTGATCGATCTCGGGTTTCACCGGGAAGCGGTCTTCTGGTTGGCGGCCACCTACGCCCGATGCATGAAGGTGCTCCACAGCGATGCCACGCCGGAATTGCAGGCGAGATTTGAGCCCGGTCTTCGCGCTCTGCTGGCCGATCTTGGAATCACATCGCTCACCGATCTTCAGCGTCGAAGCCGGGAAGTCGAAGCGTTCTTGCCGGAGATCCGGGGCGTTGCCGAGGAGATCATGAATTCACCCCGCGTGCTTCCTGATTCGATGACGGATTCGGGTCGCCAGTGACTTATCGTCTGCTCTGGTCGCCAGTTCCTGAGCCTTCAAACAAGCCCAAGGCACTGACAACTCGAGCCAGCTCGCCTCAGTCCGCTACGACCGCATCACGAGAGACGTTGAACAAACCGCTGTCCGCCAGGTGCATGCTCGCGGCTTCCGCCGAAAGCGGGTGCGAGAAGAGATATCCCTGTCCGCTGTCGCCGCCGAGCGATCGCAGCGCGGAGAGCTGCTCGTCGGTTTCGATCCCCTCGCCGACGACTGTCAGACCAAGCGTTTTCGCCAAACTGATAATCAGCCGGACGATCTCGAGGCTTTCGAAATCCTGACTCATCCGGCCAACGAAGCCGCGATCGATCTTGAGGATGTCAACCGGAAGGCTCTGAAGGTAAGCGAGCGACGAGTACCCGGTTCCGAAGTCGTCAATCGCCAGGCGAAGACCAAGAGCTCTGAGTCCCTTCAACACCTGGATCGCCATAGCACCATTCTGCATCATCACGGTCTCGGTGATTTCAAGCCGCAGACAGTTTGGGTCGAGCGCCGTCTCGGCCAAGATGCTCGCGACCTTCGCCACGAGCGTCGGATGTTGGAACATCCTCGGCGAAATGTTGACGCTGACCGACAACGGAGTATCCCGCGGTCGTTCCAACTGCCACGCGCGAACCTGACGGCAGGCTTCGGTCAACACCCACCAACCGATGGGCAAAATCAGGCCGGTCTCTTCGGCCAACGGGATGAACTCCCCCGGCAAAACGAGACCGCGAACCGGATGCTGCCATCGGACGAGTGCTTCGACTTCCGTCGTTCGTCCTGTCTGCAAATCCAGGATCGGTTGATAGTAGACGCGCAACTCATCACGAGCGATTGCACCTCGCAGGTCGGATTCGAGCTCCAGCCTGGCCCATGCCTTCGTATTCATATCGGATTCAAAGAGCGCAAACTGCGACTTGCCGCGTTGTTTGGCCGCATACATGGCTACGTCGGCGTCACGCAGAAGATCGTCCGCCTTAACGAGGGGCGACGATTTGCAGGCGATGCCGATACTCGCCGGCGCGTAGACGGTGTGCCCCTGAAGCTCGATTGGAGCCGCCAAACGACGTCCAATGCGCTGGGCCGCCTCAATGGCTTGTTCGGCGTTCGAGTCTTCGAGCAGAATCGTAAACTCGTCGCCGCCGAGCCGGGCGACCGTGTCTCCGGCGCGAACGCACGCGGATAATCGTTCCGAAACAGCGATCAGCAGCTCATCGCCCTGGGCATGGCCGAGGCTGTCGTTCACGACTTTGAACCCATCCAGATCGATGAAGAGGACAGCCAATGGATCGGCCGAACGCGCCGATCGAGCAAGTGCGTGCTCGAGCCGGTTGGAGAACAACATGCGATTGGGGAGTCCTGTTAGCGTATCGTGGAACGCTTGATGGGCGAGTTGATCCTGTAGCTCCAGGCGTTGCGTGACATCCTGTGCAACGACCAATGCCGCATTTCGACCGTCGAAGGGCAACGTGTGCGAGGTGATCTCGACCCGGATCTCTCGGCCGTTTTTCTGGCAGTGGTCCCAGACGCCGGAATGTTCGAGCTCGGGCCGGGTGGAGGACAACGAGGCTGCCAGGGCGGCCGCGTCCTCCGGCGGGCGAATATCGTACAGGGTCATGGCCAGGAACTCGTCGCGGCTATAGCCGTAACGGTCGACAGCCGAGTCGTTGACGGCGAGGAAGCGGAGTGTTTCCAGGTCATAGACCCACATCGGATGAGGATTGGAATCGAACATCAACCGAAACTGCTGCGCGCTTGCGGCCAGCGCCGCTTCAGCGGTCTTCTCGGAAGTAATGTCGATCGATATCCCCTGCCAATACGACGTTCCTGTCGTTTCGTCACGAATCAGAACAGCCTCTTCACGCACCCATACCGTGCGACCATCGCGGGCGCACAGGCGATACTCCTCGCGGTAGGGGCCACCCGTCGCGTCAGCAATTTCATCGGCGGCAACGACGCGTGCGCTGTCATCCGGGTGCAACAGGCGCTGCCACAGACCCGGGTCGGCGTGCCATTCGGCACGGCTATACCCCAACATAGATTCCGTATGGGAATTGACGAAGAGCGTGGGCGCTTCGTCGCCTGTGGCCTGGGTGTATATGACCGCGGGCACTTGCTCGACCAGGGATCGGTATTTTGCTTCCTCAGTTCGAAGGGTGACTTCCGCTTGTTCAGCTGTTCGAACGATTCCAGCCAGGCGAACGAGGTTCAGCCCGAGCAGCAGCAGGACAGCGCCTACGGTTATCGCGATGTCGAGGGCATCCCTGCGATCTGAGTTGATGAAAAGGATAAAGGGTGTGCCCGCGACGGCAGCCGATTGAAACAGCAATCGCCGGAGGGTCAATCTGGCCGGCGGCCCGGTATCTCGCTGAGTGATCGTAGACATCGATGGATGCAATGCGGCAACCGCCCACAAGACATAGTTGAGCAACCAACCGGCGTCAACGAAATCTCCGCCCACGTAATTGCCGGTGAGCACCGATTGCGCGTAAACGATGTCGGCAACGACCAACAGTCCGGTGCCGGCTGAGAGCAAGTAGAAGACAGGAGAACGGGCACCGGGCGTTAGGATGAACAAGGAAAGAGCGGCAATCATTGGAACATCCATTGCCGGATAAGCAGCCGCCATTAGCCGGTCTCCGAACGCAACGGACGCATCGGTCATGATCGGTTCGAGGAATATGAACCAGACAAAGACCCCGGATGCGATGCCGATCACGGTGGCATCGATCAATGCGCCTCGATCTCGCTGGCGTCCGCGTCCGATCCGGGCAAATGCGAACACGATCGGTGGGTAGGCGGCGACATAGAGCACGTCGGCAATCGAAGGAAATGGCACCTCGACATGCAGAACTCGCTCGTAAAACGTCCATATGATGTCGCCGGCAGAAAATAGTGCGATCCCTCCGGCGAGGAGGTACCATGCAGAAGCGTCGCCGGATTTGTGCCGACGAACACCAAACACGATTGCTAACGCGGCAGCCGGTCCGGTGATGTCGTAGATGAGCGCAAGGAGAAGATTATCAATTGCGTCGCCGACAAGAAAATATGCGGCAACAAGGGCGATTCCTGTTAGTAAGCCGCCGAGCCACAATCGGTTTTTCTCAGTCGTGATCTTCAACTACATTCGATCTCTCTTGGTCGATCACCATAGTTCAGCCAGGGCAACAAAAGTATTGCTCAATATAAAGTAAATTGAGCCACCTCTCGGAGCAACACCATACTTAACCGTTTGGGGCCAATTCTTAGGCGCTGGTTGTCTTCAGTCCCGGTCGATGAGACGCTGGATTGTAATCGTCGCCAATGGCTTATCGAGAGCGCGCTACGTCGATCACCGGAGAGGTTTGCAGCGAGTTGGCGCACGTCAGCCCTCGCGCTCTCCCGGGTCCGCGAGAGCGCGAGGGCAACGAAGCCCCAGCAAATAGTAGAGAGCCAACCTAGCCGGCGAGATCGCAATCTTCGGCGAGCGCGGTGACCGCATCGATCGCGAAAATCAGCGCGGGCTCCGCATCGTAAACCGCCTGACCGGCTGCATCGATCGCCGCGTCGTCCTCTTGTTCGACCGCCGTCGCCAGGTCTTCAGTGGCTTTACCGTAGGCTTCGAACGCGTCCGCCAATTGTTGATTGAGCTCTTCGACCGCGAACGGCACGTCGAAATCGGTGAGTCCCGCCGCCGTCGAGGCGAAGGCACTCGCCACTTGGTGCGCCAGTTCGGCATAGCCGGGGTCGCCGTCCGTTCGCATGACCATCAGCATGCCCACGATCGAGGTGACGGCCGACGCTTCCGAGTATGCGATGGTCAGCCACTCCTCAACTTCATCGCAGTCGACACCGGCAACTCCGACATCGGGCCTGGCGGTCGGATCGGTTGACGGGCCATCGGACGTCGTTCCGCCAGGGGAAAGATCGACGATTGTCAGCAGGCGATCGCCGGAAGGTTGAAATAGGACCCGAGCGATCTCCATTCCGGCCGGAACCAGAAAGCCGATTGAACCTCCGGTGTCCTTGCCCGGCGCCAGATCGCCATACTCGAGCTCAGGCCTCTCGGTCTCATCCGGCTGGTAAATGGTGACGTCGCCATACAAGAAGCCATCCGCATCCTGAAGGAAAAAGCCCGCGGGATCGGTATGGATCGAACGCGGCCCGGTGTTCAGGATAACGACCGAGAGCATGACGTACCGGTAACCGCGATCGGGTGGGTAATTAGCATCGTACTCATCGAAGGGATCGATCAGTTCGAGTGAAGCGACCGCTCCGATTTCTTCGCCTTCGTATCCGATCCAAGGAACCTCCTCGCCGATCTCGGGAGCGGAGGCGGTTCCGAAGTCGACGAGTTCTACTACCAGGCCGTCGCCGGGAAAGAGCAAGATGTCTGAGATCGTAACGTCATTGAGCACTTGGAAACCGATCGCTCCCGCGGTGGAATACCCGGACTCCACGTCCTGGTATTCGAGATCGGGCGCGCTCTCACCCTCGGGCCGGTATATCGTGGCGTCTCCGTAGAGAAATCCTTCGGTATCGCGGATTAAGACCTGGCTCGGATCAATTCGAACGGTCAAGCTTCCGGTTACCTCGACGTGGACTTCGATCAGGACGTAGTGGTATCCGTGAACCGGCGGATAGGCCGGGTCGTATGCCTCGAATGGATCTTGGATCGCCCCCACGGTGACCAACGCCACTTCGACTCCGCCGGGCGTTAGCACCGGAACTTGTTTTCCAAGAACCCCGTCTTCCTGTAGCCTCGCAGCGCCGGATTGGGAGACGCTCGTGAATGGGACAACCGCGACGAAAAGCAGTAACGCGACGATTAAGGAAAGACGTCGAGACATCACGAACCTCCAGGAGCGATCAGGCAGAGCCGAAAACGATCTCACATCAGGCGGTCAACACGTTCACATCTAGAGTGATTTTCTTTCGAGGTTACCCGAGCATACACCCGAAGCTTTCTTGAATCCATGGGGCGGCGATTCGGAATTGCGGCTCGTTGATCGAGGCGCACCGTTTGGCGCGCCGTGCGCCCCCTTGCGCACGGTCGACGACGATGCCATGCTCATCACGCAAAATGATTTGGAGACCACGGCGGATCGATGAGACGAATTGCGTCACGTGCGATCTCCGTATCACGTTAGGAGAGCAGAATCCAATGGCGGCGAGCGATTATGAGGTTCTGGACGAGCGGTTCGGGCGCTGCATCAATGGGAGCGCGACAGTTGAGCACCTCTACAAGGGTTGCCGTTGGGCCGAGGGGCCAGTCTATCTGCCACTCGCTCGCTCGGTCATTTGGAGCGATATCCCGAATGATCGGATGATGCGCTGGGACGAGACCACCGGCACAACCGGCGTCTATCGTTACCCCGCCGGCTACACCAACGGCAACACGGTTGACCGGCAAGGCCGGCTCGTAAGCTGCGAGCACGGCGGGCGTCGCGTCTCCCGCACGGAACATGACGGTTCGATAACCACCATCGCCTCCAAATACGATGGAAAGCGGCTGAACAGTCCTAACGACGTGGTCGTGCGGTCTGACAATTCGATCTGGTTCACCGATCCCGCCTACGGAATCGACTCCGACTACGAAGGTCATAAAGCCGAAAGCGAAATCGGCGGCTGCCATGTCTACCGGGTCGATGGATCGAGCGGAGATGTGAAGATCGTGGCCGACGATTTCGTGCGGCCGAACGGCATCGCGTTCTCGCCTGATGAAAAGACGCTCTATGTCGCCGACACCGGCGCAAGCCACGTACCCGACGGTCCACGACACATCCGCTCGTTCAAGGTTTCGGACAAGGGCAAGCTCAGTGGCGGCAAGTTGCTCGCGACCTGTACCGCCGGTTTTTTCGATGGGATGCGGTTGGATGAGCAAGGTCGAATTTGGGCCAGTGCCGGCGACGGCGTGCACTGCTACGAACCGGACGGCACACTGATCGGCAAAGTGCTGATTCCCGAGGGCGTAGCAAATGTCGCCTTTGGAGGGATCAAGCGGAATCGACTCTTCATCACGGCGACGTCGTCGCTTTACTCGATCATGTTGATGGTGAATGGGGCGAAGACGGTTTAGCTCGTAGCTGCAAGCTGCAAGCTATTTTTCACGGGAATGAATTCCCGTGCTCAGTCCCTGAAGTCCCTCCGGGACTGAGAACGCTAACCTTCAACTGCCTCCTCGGTGACGGGAACCCGTCCGGGATTGCGAACGGCAAAATCGCAATCCCGGAGAGGATTCAGGTGCCGCGATGGCGAGCTATCCCAAGTGTTTGGCGGCGACGTTGGTGGCTTTGGCGATGAAGGCGGCGACGTCGTCTTTGAGTTTGGCGAGCACCGTTTTTTCCAGATAGACCATGTGGCCGACCGGGTATTTCTCGGTTTGGAGATTGCCACGTGTGGATGCATCGACGGCAATGTGCTCTAGCGTGAAATCGGTCGCAAAATAGGCCGTTGCGAGATCGTAGAAACCGGACGCGACGAAGAGGTTGAGATACGGATTCTTGGCGAAGGCGCTGCCGAGGGCGGCGCTGGTTTTGGAATAGCCCTCACCGGCGCTGCCCCAATCCCAGTCGAGTGAGCGCAGAATGTGATATTCGACATCGCTCTCGTACCCGAGATCGCTCCGCACGTAGTCGTTGATCGCGGAGGTGAATGGCGGGCGGATCGCGGCGAGGCTTGGATCAAAATCGGGTTGCTCGGAAACGCCGATCGCGTCGAAGCCGGTGTAGCGGCTGTCTAGCCGGCCAACCGTTTTGCCTTCTTCGCGCAGCAGTTCTTTACAGAAGCGTTGGATGTGGATCCGCACATTGCTCAGCTCGATATATTTCTGAGGAAGACCCGTATAGCGAGCAAGTCGTTCGGCAATCGTCGTCCGCTCAGTTCCGACCAGCGCGCTGCCCTTGGCGAGCGCGACCGCGTAGTCGCCTGCTGCCCAGGTCTCCGCTTCGGCCAGTAGCGTTTTCAGCTCCATTTGCTGCAGATCGGCCGGCAATCGCTTGTGATACCAGGCGGTAGCGGCATAGGTTGGCAGATAGAGCCAGTAGGGCATGTCGTTGCCCTCGTCGAACCGGAGCGTTTGCATGTTGAGCACGCTCGAAACGAGCACGATCCCGTTGAACGCAATCCCCTTCTCGACCAAGAGGCCCGCGAGTCCGGCGGCGCGGAAAGTGCCATAACTCTCGCCGACCATGAAGAGCGGCGACGACCAGCGACGGTAACGGGATAGGTAGAGGCGGATGAATTCGCCGACCGATTCGAGATCCTTTTTCACGCCCAGGTATTGCTTTGTTAGCTCAGGCGTGGTTGCGCGGCTGTAGCCGGTATCGACCGGGTCGACGAAGACGAGATCAGTCTGTTCCAGCCAGGTTCGATCGTTCGAGATGACCTCGAATGGCGGGGGCGGCATCGCGCCGTCATCGAGCATTCGCACCCGCTTTGGTCCGAGACCACCCATATGCAGCCAAACGGAGGACGAACCGGGGCCGCCATTGAACGAGAACATAAGCGGTCGCTTGCGATCGCCCTCGGGAGAACCGAGCGTGTACGCGGTAAAGAAGAGTCTCGCTTCGATTTCGCCCTTGTCGTTCTTGAGCGGCATCAGCCCGGAGGTCGAGTAGTACTCCAGTTCCTTGCCGCCGATGGTGATCTTGTGAGCGGTTACAACGGGCGGGGTCTCTTCGGTATTCGGTGTTGGCTCCGCGGGCGACGCTTGTGGCTGGTCCATTGCTTCAGAGGCGCCTCCCCCTTTCGGCATGACCGAGAGCGCGAGGGAGGCGATTGGGAGCAATCCGAGGAAAAGTCGTTTCATTGAGACCTGTTACCTTCCTTAGGCGAACGACCCGGCAGCGAGGTCGAGCTCGATACGCCGGAGCAGTTATTGACGATGAGCCGCCGGTCGCTGTCAAGTCGCTACCGATAAACCTTCCACAATCGTCATAACCGGCGTATCATCGACCGGTTGCCGTCGCTTCTCCGCCAGACGGAACTCCCAGGTGAGGTTCATGAGCGCCCGCTTTCTTCCCGATCGCAATCGAGTCTGCATGGTCGCTGCATGAAGATCGTTCGCCGGATCTTCAGTTATCTTCGCCCATATCCCGGCCGGGTCATCGCGATCTACCTCGCGCTTTTTGCCGCGCTCGGCATCCAACTCGCAATTCCGACCGTGCTTGGGCGGGCGATCGACGACGGCATCGTCGCCCGCGACGAGGGTTTCCTCGTTCGCGCCGCGGTGGTGATCGTCGGGCTGACGCTGCTGCAAGGCATCTTCACATTCATCCGGTCGTATCTCGTACAGGCACTGGCGGAAAAGGTTGGGTACGACCTTCGCAACGAGCTCTACGCCCATCTTCAATCGCAGCAATTCTCCTTCTACGATCGCGCGCAGACCGGGCAGCTCATGTCCCGCGCGACCGACGACATCAACAACATCCGCGCGATGCTGGTGATGTCGATGCGGCCGCTGGTGCTTGCGGTCGGCACCTTTTCGATCGTGACCGTGATCCTGATTCGAGCCGACGCACTGCTGTCAGCGGTGGCGCTGATTCCGATGCCCTTCCTTATCTGGTACTCGATTCGTTACGGCGTTGCGTTGCGTCCAATGTTTCAGAAAGTGCAACAGCAATTCGGGGCGATGACATCCGCGCTTCAAGAGAATGTCTCCGGCAGCCGGGTTGTGCGAGCCTTCGCGCAGGAGCGCGCCGAAAATGAGCGATTCGAATCGGAATTGCAGGAGCTGTTCGAGCGGAACATGCACGCTTCGAAGAGCTGGGCATTTGCCTATCCATTGACGCTTGCCCTTTCCGGCCTCGGGCTTTGCGCGGTGCTCTGGCTGGGTGGTCACCGGGTGATCTCCGGCAGCATGACGATCGGCACCTTTGTCGCGTTCAACCGCTATATGACGCTACTCAATGAGCCAGTGCGCTGGCTTGGACTGGTCGTTAACCGAATCGCGCGCGCGGTCGCTTCCGGCGAGCGGATTTTCGACACGCTCGATACCAAACCAACGATCCAGAACAGACCCGATGCGATCGATCTCCGTCCGATGCGCGGCGAAGTCATCTTCGAGGATGTTTCGTTCACCTATGTAGGAACAAGACAGAAGGCGCTCGATGCAGTGTCATTCACCGCCGAACCGGGGACGGTGACCGCGCTCGTCGGCCCGACCGGCGCCGGCAAGACGACCATCATCAACTTGATCCCACGCTTCTATGAGACGACCAACGGACGGGTTCTTGTCGACGGTCACAACGTTCGCGAACTGACGCTGGAGTCGCTACGAAGCCAGATCGGGATCGTGCTCCAAGAAACATTTCTCTTTTCGGTCGCGATTCGCGACAACATCGCGTACGGGCAACCCGATGCTGCAATCGACGACGTGATCGCGGCCGCGAAAGCTGCCCGCGCCCACGAATTCATTTCGGCGATGCCGCAGGGTTATGACACGGAGGTCGGCGAGCGCGGCGTCACGCTCTCCGGCGGTCAAAAGCAGCGGATCGCGATTGCGCGGGCGCTGTTGCTCAATCCGCGAATCCTGATCCTCGACGACGCGACCTCGAGCGTCGATACCGAAACCGAGCACGACATCCAGTCGGCACTACGGGTGTTGATGACCGGCCGGACGTCGATCGTGATCGCCCAGCGGATCGCGACGGTCGAGCACGCCGATCAGATCCTGGTGTTCGATCGAGGCAGGATCGTCGACCGCGGCGCCCATCTCGAACTCCTGCAACGATCCGGGTTTTATCGCGATCTGTACGAGCTTCAAATGCAGACGACTGCTGAAGCGGCGCCGGCGATCGAAGGGAGCGGATCGGCATGATGGCCCAGGTCGATCCCGACGATCTCCTTGGCAAGGCGTACGATCCTCAGATCGTGCGGCGTCTCGGGGCGTTCGTGGTGCCATATCGCCGGCGAGCGATCTTGACACTGCTGTTGCTGGTCGTTGTGACGGCCACAGATCTCCTCCTGCCGAAACTCTTCAGTATCGCGATCGACGAGGTCACCGGTAAGAAGCGAGGCAGCCGGGTCGATCTGCTCGGTGTGATGTTCCTCGCTCTGTTGACAATCCGGTTCTTCGCGACCTGGGCGGAGTTCTATCTGATCTCCTGGTTGGGCAATCGCGTCGTGTTCGATCTGCGCAATCGCATGTTCCGCCATCTGCAAACGCTGAGTGTTGGGTACGTCGACCGCCGCGGTGTCGGTTCGATCATGAGCCGCTTGCAGAATGATGTCGGGGTTATCAACGAGTTCTTCGGCGAGGGGATTACCGGCGTCTTCAGCAACACGCTGATCCTGGTCGGCATCGTTATCGTGATGCTCTGGACGGACTGGAAGTTGGCGCTGGTTTCGTTCGTCGTGCTGCCGATCATGATCTTCATTATGAAGTTGTGGCGGAGAGGCGCGATCGAAACCTACCGCTCGACCAGGCGGACGATCGCGATCGTCAACGCAAATCTCGCCGAGAGCATTGCCGGCATGCGGATCGTGGAGGCGTTCACACGCGAACCGGTGAACATGCGTCACTTCGACCGGATCAACCGCGACAATCTGGATGCTTCGGTCCATGCCGCCCGGCTGTCCTCCATCCTCTTTCCAATCGTTTCGGTGGTCAATGCTGTCGCGACGGCGCTGATCATCTACATCGGCGGCAAGTTGGTCTTCAATGAAACGCTGACGATCGGCGAGCTCGTGCTCTTCATCGCACTGATCGACCGCTTTTTCGAGCCGATTCGCGATCTCAGCCAGCAATACAACGTTTTGCAGGCGGCAATGGTCGCAGGCGAGCGGATCTTCGAAGTGCTCGATGTCGAACCCGAAGTGAAGGACAAGCCGGACGCTTATGTGCTACCGGCGATCTCAGGCAAGGTCGACTACAACAAGGTGAGTTTTGGTTACGGACGGACCGAAATCCTGCACGACATCGATTTGCACGTCGAGCCGGGCGAAACGGTCGCGTTTGTCGGCGAAACCGGCGCCGGCAAGACGTCGATGATCAATCTCTTGATGCGCTTCTCGGATGTCTGGACAGGTAGCTTGACGATCGACGGGCACGATGTGCGCGACGTGACGCAAATGTCGCTGCGCTCGCAACTCGGGATCGTGCTGCAAGATACCTTCTTGTTCGGCGGAACGGTGCGCGACAACATCGCGTTCGCGAAACCGGGCGCAACCGCGGAAGAGGTCGAACAGGTTTCGCGCGAGGTGGGAGCGCACGAGTTCATATCAGCATTGCCGGATGGATACGACACCGAAATTCAGGAGCGTGGATCAAGTCTTTCGGTTGGTCAGCGGCAGTTGTTGTCGTTCGCGAGAGCGTTGCTCGCCGACCCGGCGATTCTGGTGCTGGACGAAGCGACAAGCAGCGTCGACACCCAGACCGAGCAGGTTATTCAGCGCGCGTTGTTGCGATTGCTGGAGGGCCGCACTTCGTTCGTCATCGCTCACCGTTTGTCGACGATTCGGAAGGCCGACAAGGTGGTGGTGATGCACGAAGGGCGGATCGTCGAAATGGGAACGCACGATTCGCTGATGGATGAGCGCGGCTATTACTATCGCCTCTATTCCATGCAATGGCGGACTGAAGCGGCGGCCGATTGACCGCCGACCTGAGCGTTCGGTCACACAGTTCCGTTTAGTGTTCGTTGCGATCCATCCCCAGAAACACGAATGAAATCCAAAGAGCGAATCAGGCAGCACTGACTTCGGTCGACTCGAGCGCGATGTTGTTGGAGCTCAATTCTGAAGATCACTCAATTGGTGCCACATACTCGTGACGTGGTTCGAGAGTTATGGCACGATGTGCCAATCAAAATCATGCAAATCTGACCAGGCGATTCTGCGACCGGAGTTTGAACCGTTGCGGGATTCAGTGAATCTCGCTGTGCGGGCCGCGCTACGTGAGGTGTGTTGAGATGGTGCTTTCTGCCAGGAATGGCCGTCAGGTGGCGGTTGCGATTCTTATGGTCGCGGTAATGGCATTCGGGAACCTGGGATCGGCGGCCGCCCAGGACTCCTTCGGCTGGTATGGGCCTTATGACGACGGCTGCTACTACTGGTGGGATGGCTACCAATGGACCGGCGATGTCGATTGCGACGGCGACGGTTACGTCGATGCTCCTGCGAACACGTATGCGGCCGGTTGGTATGGACCGTATGACGACGGTTGTTACTACTGGTGGAACGGCAATGATTGGACGACCGATGTCGATTGCGACGGCGATGGATTTACAGATACTGCCGCCACTGTCTATCCGGCCGATTGGTACGGCCCATACGACGACGGCTGCTACTACTGGTGGGACGGCACCAAGTATTCTGGCGAGCTCGATTGCGACGGCGACGGGTACACCGACGCGACAGAAGAGACCTATCAGCCGGGCTGGTATGACCTTTACGGGGATGGATGCCTGTATTGGTTCGATGGATCTGCTTACACCGGCGATAGCGACTGCAACGGAGACGGTCTGGCTGATACCGTGCAGCGACCCGATGACATCGATACGAGCACGACTGACGACTATATCGATACGCAGTTCGACGCGATCAACCAAATGTGGGCGGAACGCTTCAGGAATGCGGGCCTCGATTACTCAACGCCCCGGCTAGTCATCGCAACCGATCCAATCAACGTCGCCTGCACCACTGCCGACGGGGATCAACTCCTTGAAACGGAGGACTGGATTTTTTACTGCTCGGGCGATGAATCCATCTACTTCGGGCCGGGAAATCTGGAAAAAATCGTGCAGAGCGGTATTGGCGCGGTCCAGTTCACGGTCGCGCACGAGTTCGGACATCACGTGCAATCGGAGATGGATCCGTCGTTTGCGACCAACTACGGGAAGGACACGGTCGCCTATGAGAATCAAGCCACGTGCATGGCGGGGGTTTGGTTCAACGAGCTCGATGCGCAGGGTTTGCCAAGCGATCTCAACGCCGCGATGACTTTTCTTGGCACGGCAACTGATGATGTCCACGGGAAAAGCGATGATCAAATCGCTGCTTTGCTGAAGGGGTATCACGACCCGGACGCTTGTTAAGCACCAACGCGACGAATCCCGCAAGCGCTGCCGCGTTCGCCGTCAGGTCAGCCTGATGTGACCGGTGCCTTCGCGAAGGCCGCGCTCGCGATCTCGCGGACGCGGCGGAGATCGATCTTGCCAGTACCGATCGTGGGCAGGACGTCGATTTCGACGTAGCTGTCGGTGCCCGGTAGGTAGAGATTCGGAAGACCGTCTTCGGCCAGTTTGCGGCGAAGCTGATCGGGTGTTTGGTCGAGCCCAGTGTGTATGACGACCAATCGCTCCCCGCGGGCGGGGTCAGGCACGGAGACGACGATCAGCTTTGGACCCCCTTCGTCGTCCGTGCCGACGATATCGACAAGCGCTTCTTCGACCGCCAGATGGCTGACCATTTCGCCGCCGATTTTGGCGAAGCGGCTCTCCCGACCAACGATTCGGATGAAGCCTTCGTCATCGATCGTGGCCAAATCTCCCGTCATGTACCAGCCGTCACGAATGGACTTCAATGTTGCTTCCGGCTGATTGAGATAGCCGGTCATCACGTTGGGGCCGGAAACCATGAGTATGCCTCGGCTGCCAACCGGCAGTTCCTCGCCGGTCTCCTGGTCGACCACTTTCACACGTATTCCGGGCGCGGCTTTCCCGACTGTGCCCTCCTGGGAGGACGACGATTGCTCTTGGGTCGCGCGAGTCGGTGGAATGTTCGAGGCGATCAGCGGCGATGTCTCGGTGCAGCCATAGCCTTCGACCGGCCGGATACCGAACTTTGCTGCGAACTCATCAGCCACATGTTTCGGCAAGTGCTCCCCGCCAGTGACCACGACTTCAAGCGTCTTAAATTCCTCTCGATCGCACCTCCGCGTGAAATTGCGCAGGAACATAGGGGTCGCGAGCAAAATCGTTCCCTTGCGCTCCCGGACCAGTTTCCCGATCGCCTGAGCTTCCAATGGATTGACGTGGTACGCGGCCTCTAGATCGAGCACGATCTCCGCCCAAAGCGTGACCGTAAAGCCGAAGGTGTGAAAGAACGGAAGGATGCCGAGGATCACGTCAGGACGGCGGACATGGATGACCTGATCGATCGCTTCGATGTTCGAGCCAATGTTGCCGTAGGTGAGCACCGCGCCCTTCGGATCGCCCGTTGACCCTGACGTGAACATGACGGTCATTGGATCGCCGGTACCGGCATCGGTATGACCAAGAATTCGGGTTAACAGACCGGCTGGCAACGCGTACGCCTGGAACGCGCCAATCGCCTTGTCGATCGGGGACGCGGCGGTTCTGAAGTCCTCAAGAAAGATCAATTCGCTGTCGAGTTTGAGTTGAACACGCTCCATGAATCGCCGGCTGGTCAAGACATGGGTGATACCGGCCTGTGCGATGCACTTGTTGAGCAATTCGGACGTGAGCGTGTAGTTGAGATTGACCACGACGCGACAGTCGAGCGTCAGCGCAACATTGGTCACCACTGCGGCGGCCGTAGGCGGCAACAGGATCCCAACGTGCATCTCTGTCGGAGCAAGGACCTTCCGGCGAAGCAAACGCCGTAGCACAAGTGCCCTAACGAGTACCTCTCCGCCCGTCAACGTGGCACCGGTCGTGTCGGTGACTTTCGTGAGTCGGAGGCGTTTACGGCACGATCGAATCGCACTGGCAATGAACGCCGATCGCTTCGCTGTCGTATGCACGATCGAGCCCCTTTCAATATGCATCATCACCTTACTTCGTTGCTGTTACAAGCATTGCGCGGGCTGGGTTTGACCGTATCCGCGACGTTCAGTACGAAAAAGGTGCAAGTTCACCCACTGATTTCAACTCTGACCCCCGAGAGACGCGGCCGCATCCTCAAAACCACGGAATTGCAGGTCAGTTGGGACCAGATTTTTGATGATGCCTTGCTCTGGTATCCTGCCGGGCAAGCAATTGGTTCCAAAGATGAGGAGAAGAGATGACGGACGCGCAAATTCCCGACGGTCTACTTCGCTGGCGCTGCATCGGGCCGTTTCGCGGCGGCAGAGTGGTGGCGGTTGCGGGAAGCTACAGTGATGAGAACACCTTCTACTTCGGCGGCGCTGCCGGGGGAGTATGGAAGACCACGAACGCGGGACTGCAATGGCAGTGCGTATCAGACGGCTTTTTCGGAACCGCGGCGATAGGCGCACTTGCGGTCGCGCCCTCCGACTCAAACGTTATCTACGCCGGCACCGGTGAAACCACGATTCGGATCGATGTTTCGCACGGGGACGGCGTGTACAAGAGCGCCGATGCCGGGAAGACGTGGTCGCATACTGGTCTGCGCGACACCAGATTCATCGGCAAGATTCGCGTGCATCCAACCAATCCTGACATCGTTTGGGTCGCCGCGCTCGGACATGCGTATGGACCAAATGGTGAGCGAGGCATTTTCAAGAGCGTCGATGGCGGCAAAACCTGGAGGCATGTGCTCTTCGTCAGCGAGAAGGCCGGCGCGGTCGATCTCACCTTCGATCCGACCAATCCCCGGATTCTGTACGCCGCGGTGTGGGAGGCTTTTCGCAGTTTCTCCATGATCAGCAGCGGCGGCCCGGAGAGCGGTCTGTGGCAAAGCACCGACGGCGGCGAAACGTGGAGCAACATCAGCAGCCGGCAGGGGCTACCAAAGGGAACGCTAGGCAAGATCGCGGTCGCATCGTCGGCCACCGCCGGCCGAATTTGGGCGCTAATCGAACACTCGACCAAGGGCGGTCTCTATCGTTCCGACAATCAGGGCGAAACCTGGGAAAAGGTAAGCGACAACCAGAATCTCCTTTCTCGCGCCTGGTACTACATTCATCTGACCGCGGATCCCGTCGACGGCGAAACCGTCTACGTCAACAACCTGGACTTCCATCGCAGCAATGACGGCGGCCGTAACTTCACGGCGATCAATACGCCACACGGCGACAATCACGATCTTTGGATCGATCCGAGTAACAACAAGCGCATGATTCAGGGTAACGACGGCGGCGCCAACATTTCGACCGATGGCGGATTCAGCTTCGGATCGATTTACAACCAGCCGACCGCGCAGTTCTATCACCTGGCGACCGACACAAAGGACCCGTACACCGTCTACGGCACGCAGCAGGACAACTCGTCGATCGCCGTGCCAAGCAGGGTCAATCACGCGGCGATCACGTACTCGGAGTGCTATATCGCGGGTACCGGCGAGAGCGGTTACATTGCGGTGCGCCCGGACGATCCGGATATCGTCTACGTTGGCGCGATCGGTTCATCGCCCGGCGGCGGCAATTCGTTGCAGCGCTACGATCGACGCACGGACCAGATCCGGCTGATCACCACCTGGCCGGAAGGCATGAGTGGTCAAGGAGCCGGCGAGCACAAGTACCGCTTTGCCTGGACCTACCCGATCGTCATTTCGCCACACGATCCGAATACGATCTTCATCGGCGGAAACATCGTGTTCAAAAGCACCGACGAAGGGCAGTCGTGGCAGCCGATCAGTCCGGATCTGACCCGCGCCGATCCCGAAACGCTGAAGAAAACCGGAGGGCCGGTCAATCTCGATTCGATCGGCGCCGAGGTGTACGCCACGGTCTTCTCGCTGGTTGAGTCGCCCCACGAGGCCGGCCTGCTCTGGGCCGGGAGCGACGACGGGATCGTGCAGATCAGCGGCGACGGCGGCGGCTCCTGGCACGTGATCACGCCGAAGGAGATGCCCGAGTGGACGATGGTGAGCGGGATCGAGCTCTCGCCGTTCGAACCAGGAACGGCATACCTCGCCGGCATCCGGTACAAACTGGACGACTTCAAGCCCTATCTCTTCGTTACCCGTGACTACGGCGAAACATGGACGAAGATCACCAACGGTATCAAGGACGACGATTTCACCCGGGTGATCCGGTGCGATCCGACAATTCCCGGTCTGCTCTACGCCGGCACGGAGACCGGTGTGTACATTTCGTTCGATGATGGAGTGAACTGGCAGCCGTTCCAATTGAATCTGCCGGTCGCGCCGATCCACGAGCTGTTGATCAAAAACGATGACTTGATCGCGGGCACGCACGGCCGCTCGATCTGGATTTTGGACGACCTCAATCCGTTGCGCTCGATCGCGAAGGGCGATGTGGACGCGGGTACCTATCTCTTCACGCCGCGCGACGCGGTGCGCATTCTCCCCGGGGTCGACTGGTCGGACAGCGTACCCGGATCGGTCAATTACCTCGGAAGTCGCCCGGGCGCATTCGTTTGTTCCCCAACGCCCGATGGCGAAATGGTTCGCACGTACCTGGACGCGGGCGAGAATCCGCCGCGAGGCGCGGTCGTGACCTACCGGCTGGAATCCACGCCTGAAGAACCAATTTCACTGACGTTCCGAAATGCCGCAGGGGATGAAATCCGATCATTCTCGAGCCGCAAGGCGGACGATGAAGCGATCGCAAAGGAGCGCCGGATTCCGGCCAGGGCCGGCGGAAATCGGTTCGTCTGGGATCTTCGTCACACTCCGGCGACAAAGATCGAGGGCGACGATCCCGCGGCGAAAGAGCCGGTGGCTGGCCCCTTCGTCGCACCCGGTGCGTACACCGTGACGCTGAAAGCTGGCGATAGCGAACAGACGAGATCGTTCAATGTGGTCAAACCGGCCGCGGTGACAGCAAGCCAGGCGGATCTCGACGCGCAACACGATCTGTCACTGCGCATCCATCGCCAAATTGATCGGACGGCGAAGACGATCAACCGCATGCGCGATTTGCGACTGCAGCTCGACGGTTGGGCAAAGCGGTGTGAAAAGATGAGCGACTGCGGCGAGATCGCGAAGCGAGCAGCGGAACTGCGCGACCGATCGTTGGAGATCGAAAAGTCCCTGCTCATACCCGGATTGCGTGATGGCTGGGCGGATCGGATCAACAACGGCGCTCGTCTGTTTGAGAAGCTGACCGGATTGCCCGCGGTGCCCGCCATGGGCGACTACCGCCCGACCGACTCGGCAGAAGCTGTATTTGTCGACTTCACCGCGAGAATCGAGGAACAGATCGCACGCTTCGACGAGCTCGTCGCGACGGAATTGCCGCCACTCAATGCGCTCGTGGCGGCAAGCAATCTCGGGGCGATCAGCGCGCTGCAAGCCTGATTGCAATCGATTCTGAACAAGGAACGGGCCCGACTGCTGCTGCTGTCGGGCCCGACAACAAGCATGAGTGTACGCGTCGTGCCACGGTGGAGCGTGGATATGTCACGAAGTGCGGCTACCGAACCGTGGACGGCAAGATCCTCAATTCCGCGCGGTACTTGGCGACCGTTCTGCGGGCGATGCGATACCCGCGATCGAGCAGGAGCGCCCGGATACGCATGTCGGACAATGGCTGACCGTTCGCGGACTCTTGTTCGATTAGCTCCTTGATGACGTCCTTGATGCTCAACGACGGTGTGAAGAAGTCGCTGAACGGAATCACTTTTCGATTCGGCAGCATGACGAATTTGTTCGCCGTGGCGCGGCTGACAGTCGACTCATGGACGCCGGCCTGAACGGCTACTTCTGATCTGGTCAGCGGCTTGAGCTCGCGAACGCCTTCGCGTAGGAACTCTTGTTGCATCTCGCAGATGCAGACACTTATGCGTAAGAGGGTTTCGCGTCTTTGTTCGAGTTTCCCGATGAATTGCTTGGCTCTCGTCACCGATTCGCGAATGTGCAGGCGGTCTTCTTCCGAAGTATTGAGGATCGACTCGGCTGATTTCGCTTCCGCGGTGCGTCGCCTGAGTTGTTGTGCAAGCTCAACGTACAGGTCATTGACGCGCAGTCGAGACTGGCTGTGACCGACCACCTCGACGTGCAGCTCGTCCTCGTGAATCGTAATCAGCACGTCGGGAACGACAAACGCCGTCGGCGCGCTCTGCTGCCAGGTCCTGGAGCGCGAATCCTGGAGCGGCTGAGGGCTCAAATGAGCGCGAATGAAATCGTGAGCGGCGGCGATCTCCTCGACCGGTCGTCGAAGATCGCGGGAGAGGTGATGGTACCGGTGAGCCGCCAGTTCCGCCAACCGCTGGTCGGCAAGCTCCTCGACCAGCGGGTCGATTTCAGCGCCATCTTCTCGCAGGAAACGGATTTGAAGCAGGAGACTTTCGCGCAGATCGCGCGCGCCAACCCCCGGCGGAGCGAGCTCCTGGATCAATGTCAGGATTCCTTCGATTTCTTTCTCGGATCGGTCCATCGCGCTGGCAATTTCGCGCAGACTGGAAGTGAGAAACCCTCGCTCGTCGATTCCGTTGATGATCAATTCCGCGATGTCGTGATCGCGCCCGGGCAACGCGGCCCTGGCGTCAGCGAGCAGTTGTTCCAGGACTTCGATCCCGTCCGCGATCAATGAGATCGCATCGAATTCTTCGTCGCTTGTTGCTTGCGCCGGAAGCGGGTCGAATCGATCTGCCTCATCATCGACCACCGTTTGCGCCGGCGCGCTGTAGTCGGTCAAGCAATTGGGACAGACGCCGATTTCGAGCTTGGCGCTACACAGGGGACAGGTCGGCTGATCTTCGACTTCTAACGCGGGATTCGAGGTGATCGCCGTGGCAATTACTGTTTCGAGCTCCTGTGAGGAGAGATGCAAGAGATAGTTTGCCTCGATCAATCGGGGCAAGTTCCGCTGCCTTTGAGACTGATCGAAATCCAATCCGAATTCCATTGCAGCCACGTTATACACTCCTCGCCGCACAACGGGCGGTTCGCTACGCCGGGCAATCCCTCATGGCGCACGCGAGGACAATAGTCGTCAGACTCTCGCTCAAGAAGCGTATAAGCAAGAAGCGTGCCAACGGAATCCTCGAATCATGGCACAATACGTGCATGTAACCATCTTCTGTGCTTCCTCGCTCACAACGGGCAATCGCACGTATGATCCCCATTCGCGGCGCTCCCCGGATGTCGGCCTGAGCCCGGGTTTGATCGAGTTGGGAGATCGCGAACGCGGCCGCGATCCGCGCTACGAAGATGTATTGGAGATCGATCACGCGATCAATCGAGGTTGAAATGGTCAGCTATACTCGGTTTTGCTCCGATTGAAAAGTTCGATAGACGCCTAGGCGCGTTCCATGAGCCATAAGCCTAAGGATTCATCCACTGATGCCACGAATTCTCGTTGCCGATGACGATGCAACCTTGCGCGCCACGTTGGTTGAGCTTCTATCCGATGAAGGCTTCGCCGTCGTGCAGGCCGAGGGCGGCGACGCCGTGATCACGGCAATGAGCTCCGCTGAGAGCGATCGTCCCAATTTGGTGATCATGGATATCCGGATGCCGGGCAAGAGCGGTCTCGACGTGCTGCGGGAGCTGCGGACGTCGATGGCAACGACCCGATTGCCGGTAGTGGTGATGACCGCGTTTGGGTCCTCGAACGTTGCAATCGAGGCGATCCAACTCGGCGCCTATGACTACATTACAAAGCCGTTCGATCTCGATGACATCCTGGTCACCGTGAAGCGCCTTTTTGAGTGGCAGCATCTCAACGATCAGGTTATCGAGCTCTCCACACGGTTGACAGGATCCGAGCAGGACTCGTTCATCGGAAACAGCCCGGCCATCCAAGAGGTTTACAAAACGATCGGACGAGTGGCGCGTTCGGACGCGACCGTGCTGATCTCCGGCGAAACTGGGACGGGGAAAGAGCTCGTCGCGACAATCCTGCACCGGGCCTCGAGTTACGCTCGTGGACCGCTGATCAAGGTCAACTGCGCGGCGCTGCCGGAAACACTGCTGGAAAGTGAGCTCTTCGGCCACGAAAAGGGTTCGTTCACCGGAGCTATCGCCCAGCGCAAAGGCCGCTTCGAAATGGCGAATAAGGGAACGATCTTTCTGGACGAGATCGGCGAAATGACGCTCAGTACCCAAAAAAAACTTCTGCGCGTGCTTCAGGAACGAGAATTCGAGCGCGTCGGCGGATCGGTTTCGGTCAAAGTTGACACCAGAGTCATTTCGGCCACAAACAAACACCTGGCGACGGAGATCGAGGAAGGGCGGTTTCGGGAAGATCTGTACTATCGGCTGAATGTGATCTCGATCCATCTTCCGCCCTTGCGAGAGCGGGGAGATGACGTGCGGCTTCTGGTCGAACACTTCCTCCACAAGCATCGCTACACGGCTGGCGCGGAGCCCGCGCGCATCACTCAGTCCGCCATGCAATCACTCATCGATTACGCGTGGCCTGGAAACGTTCGCGAGCTTGAAAACGTAATTGAGCGTGCCGTTATTCTGGCCCAGGGTGCAGTGATCACTGAGCAGCACATCGATTTTACGGCCGGGAGCTCGCGCTTCTTCATCAGCATTCCGCAGTCGCTACGCGATGGCAAAACGCTGCCGGACTTGCTCCGGTCCGTGGAGCGTCAGGCGATCGCGGAGTCGTTGTCTCGTTCCGATGGGGATCACACCGCCGCCGCCGCGCGACTCGGAATCGAGGAATCCGATCTTGACAAGCGAATTCAGAAACTTGGCCTCTAGTGCAGGGAGTGTTTCGAAAAGTGTAGCAAGCGACCGAATGGTCGCTTGCTACGTGACATCTGCTCGGGTCTGAGGGAGGGTGTCTAGTGACACTGGCGGCTCCTGAAGCTGGTCCGCCCCGTCAATGGAGCCGGACGGAGGCGACATGTGGACGTATTCTGACGCGCAGTCGCGCAACTTGCCACGAGCAGATCTCCCTTCCGTGAGGGGTTTCTTTACCACTCGCCGTCTGACAGGCATGATCTATGCCATCGTCGCAATCGAGCAATGGCTCCATCTGCTTCGTTGGCATGAAATCTGCATAAATCTTTCAGTCCAGGGTCAAACTATGCGTGACCGCGGTTAACTAACCAGATTTATATTAGAGATGCCATACTGATGAAGAACTTCGAGCCGCCTAACACCGTTCTCATCGTGGAGGACGAAGTGGCTTTTCGGGAAGCACTCGTGATGGCGATTGGGGACGAAGGGTATGAGGTGCATTCCGCCTCCAACGGCGCGGAGGCAATTGCTCTGCTCGAGCACGTTCGACCCGACGTCATCATTCTCGATCTGCAAATGCCGGTCATGGGTGGCCCAGCATTCTTGTCGGAGTACCGGTCACGTCACCAAACGGCCGTGCCCGTTATCGTCTGTTCGACGAGACGTCACGATCTGGTCATCTCTGGGCTCAATGTTTCCGCATTCCTCACGAAACCCGTCGATATTGATGACCTGCTGGCAACTATCAAATTCAACATTCTGAAAAGTCAGGATTCTTCCGGCAAACGCCGGACCGATCGGCGGCAAAGGGCTGATCGCCCGTCCTCACTATAGCGAGGAATCTCCGTTTTCCTCCGTCGTCTCGGGGTGAAGCCGTCCGGTTTTATGACCACACCACGGACTCGTGGATCGCTAAATCAGATCAGATCGTTGGAGTTTTTTGAGCTCGTCGACCAACCTCTTGACGTCCTGCGCACGGTCTCGATTGATGATCAATAGCGCGTCCGGCGTGTCGACGACGACCGTGTTCTCCTGGCCAATGAGAGCAATAACCCGGCTCGTTTCGGACCAAACAACGCAGTCATGCGATTCGATGTGAACCACATCGCCCAGCACGCTGTTCCCAACTGAGTCACGTTCGATGAGCTCTCCGAGTCCATGCCAATCGCCGACATCGGACCACCCCATTTCAGCCGGAACGACCGCCACGTTGCTCGAACGCTCCATGATTCCGTGATCGATCGTGACATCGGAGAGGGTTGACCAGATGCCGGCCACGACCCGGTCACGATCCGGCTCGTCCCAAACTTGGCCAATACGCATCAATCCCGCATGGAGCTCCGGCATGAGTTGAGCAATCTCGTCGAGCAACGTCCGCACGTTCCAAACGAACATGCTCGCATTCCAGAGGAACCGCCCGGACGCCACATACTCGGCAGCACGGATCAGATCCGGTTTTTCGACAAATCGGATCGTCCGGTAGGAGACCCTCTCTCCTTCACCGGCGGCGGCTTCGTCGGATCGCTCGATATATCCGTATCCAGTGTCAGGGCGACTCGGGGTCAGCCCGATCGTGCAGAGCCAGCCTGCCTGGGCGGCAGCGATCGCGGTGGCCGTCGCGGCCATAAACGCGGCGGGATCGGTGACATCATGATCAGCCGCAAAGCTTCCCATGATTGCGTCAGGATCCTGCCGGGCGATAAGCATGGCCGCGAGTCCGATGGCAGGTCCGGAACCCTTCGGCGACGGTTCCACGATGAGGTTGCCGTCGGGTATGTCCGGCAATTGCCTGGCGATGGCGGCGGCATGCGCCGGACCGCAAACGACGATCATCCGCTCCGGTGTGGTCAGGAGCGACAATCGATCGGCGGTCTGTTGCAGGAGCGAACGCTCTCCGGTCAGCGGGAGTAGGAATTTCGGCCGTGTGGCGCGGCTCAACGGCCACAGGCGCGTTCCCGCTCCACCGGCCGGGATGACCGCCCAGAATGACCCTTGTTCGCGAGCTGGGCGTTTCGCCACGATACACCTGCCTTCATCGACCGGTACTCATACACTTGCGTTTGAGCATAGCAGTTGGGCCGGAGACCGTGCCTTGTTGAACTGCTTCTCGATCAGATCGTTTACGGGAGTCGACGCCATGCCTTCAGTTGGTCCGCTGCTGTTATCGCCAAGGCTGGATGCCAAACCGTGGGGTGGCAGGCAATTGGAGCGATTCGGGTTCACGCTGCCGGCCGGGGCATTGATCGGAGAAGCGGTGATCACCGCCGCCGAAGCAGTGATCGTGAATGGGAAGCATGCCGGCCGCACGCTCGGCGGTGTCGTGGAAGTCGACCCGGCGGGTGCTATCGGGGAACGGGGATTGGCCCTTACCGGCGGGCGGCCGCTCTTTCCGCTCCTGATCAAGTTGATCGACGCAAACGAAGATCTCTCGATTCAAGTCCATCCGAACGACATCAATGCCCCGGCGGGCAGTCTGGGCAAAACCGAGGCGTGGCATGTACTGGACGCTCGCCCCGGTTCGGTGCTCTACCTCGGATTCGAAGACGATGTTGACCTCGACGAAGTGAAGCGCCTGGTTCGAGGTGGCGCGTCGATCTCGCACTTGATGCGCCGCGTTCCCGCGCATCCGGGGCAGACGATTCTCGTTCCGGCAGGCAGTGTCCACGCGCTCGGCGCCGGGGTGCTCGTGTACGAGATTCAACAGCCCTCCGCGATCACATACCGGCTCGACGATTGGGGACGGGTCGACGCCGTGGGGCGATCGCGTGATCTGCACATCGACGAGAGTCTCGCGGTGCTCGATGCCACATCAAGACCGCGACCTCTTGCTCCTCAGACAATACCCTCGGAGATCGGCACGAGATCGCGACTCGTTCGATGTTCCTATTTTGCGGCGGAACGAATTGAGCTCTCCGCAATGGGCGAACTGCAATTGGACGGAGCGGGCGCGCCACAGGTTTTCACTTGCGCTAGCGGTCGCGCGGTGGTTACCGCTGATAGCATAAGTGAGGAGATCGGTCCCGGCGAAACCGCGGCGCTCCTCGCCTGCGCCGGGATCACGACGATTTCCGCTCAAAAAGACGGTGTGTTGTTACGCGGCTGGATCGATCCGGAATCGTGACGTCCCCCGGAGCCCTAACCGCTCGCGGTTCTTCCGATCCTCTACATCGCCAGTGTTTCCGCGAGCCGGCAAAGCTCGGGCGGAACCTTCACCACCGGTTTGATCGCAAGCCCGGTTGGAACGAGATCGATCCGGCCACGCGTGAGTCCGGCCATGACACCGGAACTGCCACTCAAGATTCCGTCAACGGCAGCGGCGGCGGATCGAGTCGCAAGCAAGCGGTCGAACGCGAGTGGAGCACCCCCACGCTGCACGTGACCGAGAACCGACAGTCGCGCTTCGTAATCGCCGGCTTGGTCGATTTCAGCCACCAAGTCGGCGGCCTTCAACTCGCTTCCCTCGGCCGCGATCACGAGGAAGTGGGACTTGCCCGCGCTGAAGGCGGCACGGACACATTTGAATGCCTGGAGCATGGTCACAGGCTGTTCGGGCGTCAAAATCAGTTCCGCGCCGCTGGCGAGTCCAGTCATAAGCGCCAGATAGCCGCTCTTCCGGCCCATTACTTCGACGACAAACGCACGATGATGAGATGACGCCGTGTCCCGAAGACGGTCGACCATCTCGAGCGCGGTGTTGAGCGCCGTGTCGACACCGATACTGGTGTCGACTTCGGCGAGATCGTTATCGATCGTGGAGGCGATGCCAACGACGGGAACGCCCATTTCATGCAGCGCCAGCGCTCCGCTTTGCGAACCGTTGCCACCGATCACGATCAAACCATCGATTTCGCTCTGCCGCATCTGATCAGCAGCTCGCCTTCGCCCTTCGATCGTTCTGAATTCGACGGCCCGCGCGCTGCCCAACACCGTTCCGCCACGGACGATAATTCCGCCAACGTCGCGCACGCCCAGTGGTACGAAATCCCCATCCATCAGTCCCTGGAATCCGTGCCGGACCCCCAAGGTTGCGACATCTCGTGCCGCGGCCGTTCTCACGACCGCTCGAATCGCGGCGTTCATGCCTGGTGCGTCGCCACCGCTGGTTAGTACTGCTATACGGCGCACGTGGCACCTTCTCTCTCGGACGACAATCGAATCACGCCAAGGACACTTGTCACCGGCGCTCACTTCTTCATGGTGCCGGATCGGACATCGCCGATACGCGACAAACCCCGGGTAACCGTTTCAGAAACGTAACCGAGGCTCAAGCGCAAGTCCGATCAGCACATCACCCGATCTCGACCTTGCCCCGCAGCACATCCGAACCGAAGATCGTCAATACGATTTCATACTCCCCGGGCGGGAGATTGCCCTCGTTTGAGCTGATGTGCTCGAAGGCATGTCCCGCCTTGCCCGCCTGCCAAACATCGTCGCGCGTTCCGAGCAACTCGCCGTCGACCGTCCAGGTCACCTTAAACGGGATCTTGTTTGCCATTCCGGCGAAATCGAACACCGCGAACAGCCGAGTCGTGTTCTCTGAAAACGATGTTTTCGGGCTCACCGTAAGTCCGAGGGCATCGATCTCCGAGGAGAAGACGAATGGACTGAAGTAGGAGCCGGCACCGTCACCGTTGCTTCCAGTTCCATCAGATGCGACTCCATCGAACGAATAAACAGCCCCATCGTCTGATCCAAAGAGCACGAGGCCGCCCACGACGACCGGAGAAGAAAGGACAGAACCGACGGACTGCAGTTGCCAACGGCGATTACCGGTGGTGGGATCAAATGCAAACAGGCCGCGCTCCGGCTCACGGCCATTTCCACCGACGATGACCGCATTCCCGGCGAGCGTGGGTGACGACCACACGCCACCCGCGGTAGCACGCCATCGCTCGGCGCCGGTTTGCGCATCGACCGCGACGAGATTACCTCCGGCGTGCGCAAAGACGGTGCCGGGGCCCACCGCCGGGGCAGATGCCGTGTCCCCGATCTCCGTGTCCCAGACGATGACTCCGGTTACAGAGTCAAGCGCGTAGAGACGCCCCCCCAATCCACCCACGTAGACAACTTCTTCGAAGACCGCGGGGGTTGCGAGTCCGGGGGATTCGGGGGCAAATGCCCAGAGTTGCTGCCCGGTTTCCGCGTCAAGCGCAAAGAGCGACTCGTCTTGTTCGGGATGCAGTGTGGACACGTAGACGACGCCGTCCTGTACTGCCGGTGAGGGGTCGATGGTGTAGTCGCCACCGCTTGCAACATCGAACCGCCATAATTCATCGCCCGATGTCGCATCAAGCGCGTACAGCCGGTCTCCGTCATCCCCGATGAAGAGCATTTCGCCGGAAATCGCTGGCGACGAAGTCGTTCCGTCGTCCAGCGCAACCTTCCAAGCGAGCTCACCGGTCTCGGCGTCGACCGCGAACAGATTCCCGCTGAGACCGGCGATGAAGACCATCCCGTTCGCGACGGCCGGCGAAGCGCCAGAGAAATCACCCGCCAACTCCGCTACCCAAAGCCGCTGACCGGTCTCCAGATCGGCCGCCAACAGCGCGCCGTTCTCCAATAGGTGAGTTCCCATGTAGACGACACCATCAACGACCACCGGCGAGCCGTTTGCGCTATCTAGGGCGGTATCCAGTCTCCATCGCAGGTTGATCGTTCCATTTGGTCCAGGGTCATCGGTATGGCCGGTACGGCTCGAACCGCCGTGGAATGACGCCCAATTCGCTACCGAGGGCGATCCCTCCTGCGCGCGGCCAAAGATCGGGAACGCCAACCCAGTGAGGGCGATCGCCGCAATCAATAGACGACGGAAAAGCATTGCCCGCTCCAGTTTGCTGTTCCGCTTAAGAGGTCAGTAGAAGACGCACACGGCAATCTTACAGGTCCAAGCGAGCTGAATGTTCAACATCGGCCTCAACCCGTTGGTTTTCGGATGGTCAATGCATCGGCAGGATTTTCGAAGAAGATGCGTCGGACCTCCGGCGCGCTCAGTCCAGCTTCCATCAACTGGATCGGCAGGAGATCGATGAAATGCACGAACCCAGGTCCGCCGCCGTACGACAACCAGTTCGACTTCCTAGCGATCCCGCCCGAGATGAGAATCCGATTGCCGAGCCCCTCGCGAACAAGGTCGGCAATCAACGTCAAGCGGCAATCGTCCAATTGTCGATCGCTGATAGCCCAACGCCGAAACGAGAAGAAGATCCCTCGCTCAAGTGACTCTCTCACTATCGGCTGGCCCAGGGCGTTTTCGTCGAAGCCGATCGAGATCGAAGAGGGAGCAACGCCCTCTTCCAGCAGCAACGACAGATGTTCGAGCGCTCTTTGCCCGCTGCTCGAGGTGAACGAGATGGGCGATCCCGTCTTCCTATGAACCAGCGCGGCGGAGCGCAAGGTCGCTTCACTCGCAGAGGCACAAATGACGCCGGCTCTCACGCCGGTTCGATCGATGCCGGTGCTGAGATCCGAGATCATCTCGTCGGCAAGCGATTCCAATGATCCTAGGCCGGCCTGAACCGTTAGGTCCTGAAGACCGGTCGCCGTGACGATGTGCACGGGCACACGCTGGGCGATCCAAAGGAGATCGCTCGCGTTGCGGCCGTACTCCGCCGTCGTCATGTCAACGATCGACCGGCCCCCGGTCGCGAAGTAGCCCTCGAGCTCGGACGCGGCAGATGCAATGTCATCGAGAATGAGATCCTGATCGGCGAGCTCCCCTGGTGGGCGGCAAACTAGATGTTCGTGATGGAGCGTGAAACCGAGCGCCGCGGGATCAACCGGGCCGAGAACCGTCATGACGTGCGGTTCGGTCAGGTCGATCGGCAGATCTTCGTCGTCAAGGGGCTCGAAGGATTCGCCGGGCCCGAGTCCGTAATCCCATTCGTTTTCTTTGAGCTCACCCAATCAACTGTACTCCGAAGCAGGCAGTTTGGAACTAGATTCCCCCGAGCGCGGCGACGCGGGATGCAAAGCGATCGAGGTCCGCCGCGCCGCTCAGAGCGCCGAGCTCGATGTCGTAGACTCGCTTCTCTCCGGCCTTCAGGATGATCAGCTCGCCGCGCTCGCGGGCATCGAGCCGACCGGCTGGAAGGTTCGTGCTCGGCTCGATGCCGACCACGTAACTGCCCTCACCCAGCATTCGCCAGACGAAATGAACCGGAAGCTGCCGGTTGTTGAAGATTTCGTATGCCCCGATGCCGCGAGCGCGATTCACAATCCCGACCGGAACTTTGCCATCTGCCTCGGCGATCACGTCATGGATGAATGCCTGTTCATAGTGGTTCGGTGCAGGAGCATCGAGCATTCGATAGCCGTCGGTCGCGTTGTCGTCTCGCGAGCTGACGCTTCGGGTGGGCACCAGAATCTCCGCGCCCTGATCGACCACCGGAAATCCGATGTTGATGTGGTAGAGCAGCATATGCGGCGTCGGATCCCATCCGACATTCTCGACTTCGTCATGAATCGTGAAGTTGGAAGCGCCGGCTCTGGCTTCGATCCGGCGGCGCAGGAGCAGGTGCTCGCCAAACTGACTGGCCTGGAGCACTTCGCCTTCAGCCCAGAGTGTGCAATCGTCGCCGTCCCAACGATGCCCGTAGCCGACGAGCTTGGCGGGACGCGACGAAACGCGTCCGTGGAGACCGAACGATTCGGTTTGCTTGGCCGGCCAGTGATATTGCTCGGCGGTGTCGGTCGCCCCAAAGAGCGCATGGTCGAGTCCGCAGGTGGTCAGCAGGCCGCCGCCCCAGTTTCGAACCCAGCCCAGGAGATCGTGCTCTTCGTACCACGGGCCGCCGAAACCGACACCCGAGTGCCACCCGATGGCCTGGCCCGAGAGCTCGGCGCGACCGATGTCGAATGCGCGATCGACCAAAACATCGAACTCGAACCCGGAGCCGGTACGAAACTCGAGCACGCGCACACCGCGCTCGTTGCCGTCGCCGAGTGTCACCAACCGGACGCCGGCAATTTGCTCAAGCCCTCCAACACGCCTCAGCAAGTGCTCACGACGAAAGCTCTCACCCCACAGCTTCGGCATAGAATCTCCCCTCCTTCGTCTGCAACAGACCTTTGTCAGCGCTTGGGAACCGCTTCCCCTGATGCGACCTTTTTGCCCCAAATAGCAGAACCGATGACGCCTGCCTCATAGCCGAGCGCCGCGGGTTTGAAGACGATCCGATCGATATCAGTGAGGTGAGTGTGAGCGCGAGCGGTGCTTTCAATCGATTTCCAGAAGATGCCGTCTTCTTTGCAGTTTCCGCCGCCCAGGATGACAACTTCCGGTGCAATCGCCGCGATCGCGTTTGAAACCGCGAGTCCGAGATAGTAACCGGCGTTCTCCAGCACTTCGATCGCGACCGCGTCGCCCTTGGCAGCCGCGTCTTCGACGATGCCGACCGACATCCGGTTCAAATCGTTATGGATCATGTCATGCAAGATGGTTGTGGCTTTCTGTGAAATGCGACGATTCGCTTCCCCGATGATCGCGGGGCCCGTGGCGAACGACTCCGCGCAGCCGCGATTGCCGCATCCGCAGCGCGGCCCTTGCGGATCGACCACCATGTGGCCGAGCTCGCCGGCGGCGCCACCCAGTCCGAAATGCACCTTTCCGTGGGTGATGACGCCTCCGCCAATCCCGGTGCCCACCGCGTAGCAGAGCGCGGTCTCGTGGCCTTTGGCGGAGCCAAGCTCCAACTCGCCGACCGTGAATGCGCGGACGTCATTGATCAATGAGGTCTTCAATCCGGTTGCATCGCTGATCCTAGGGCCGACGGGCACATTGGCCCAGGTTCCGGGCAGATTCGGGAGGAAGAAGGTCTCACCGTCAACCATGTCCAGAATGCCCGGCACGGCAACGCCGACCGAGGCAATCGCGCCCGAACCGCCGGCCACGCCCTCCAACTTCTGGATGCCGGCAATCATGCGGTCGATCACGGCGTCGTGGCCCTCGCTGCCAGCTGTGGCCACCGTCAGACGTTCGACAACGGCCAAGGAACCATCGAGCAGGGCGAACTTGACGTTGGTGCCACCTAGATCGACACCGATATGAAAAGCTTCACTAGCCACGCTGTCCGCCTCCGCCCACAAGATCAACGCATTGAATCGAATTGTTCGCGCAACGCGGCAGCCACCGCGCTTCCGCATTGTAGGCGCGCCCGTGCCCGTTTGCCGGTGAGCGCTAAACGATCAACGGTTTCAGCACATTGTGGGTGAGGTAGAAGCCCCGCTGGACGAGATCTTCCGTCTTCTCGAAGGCTCGATCCTCATGCTCAACACTTACGACGTCGTCGTAACCAATTGCGTACAAGGCTGCAATAAACTCATTCCAGCGCACCGCGCCGAGACCGGGCAGCCGGGGAATCGCCCAGCGAAAACCGCACCCAAGCGTTCCGTCTTGGTAAAGCATTTCACGGTTGATCTCCATGTCTTTGGCATGAACGTGGAAGATTCGATCCTTGAATTCGTAGATCGGGCGGATCTCGTCGATGAACTGCCAGATGAGGTGAGACGGGTCCAGGTTCAGCCCGAAATTGTCGTCCGGGATGATCTCGAACATCCGTCGCCAGATCGCGGGTGAATATGCGAGGTTGGTTCCGCCCGGCCAGGATTGCTCCCAGACCATCGGGCAGTTTTCGATCGCAATTTTGATCCCCCGCTCGCGCGCATACGCGATCAGCGGGGGCCAAACTGAGGCAAACGTTTCGAGGTTTTGGTGGGCGCTTTTTGTTTGATCGGCGCCGGCAAAGGTGCCGACGATCGGCACCTCGAGCAACACCGCCGCGTCGATCACCTTTTTGAGATGGGCAATCGAGGCAGAGCTCTGGGCCTCATCTGGATCGAGAATGTTCGGGTAGTAGGCCAGCGAAGAGATATCGAGTCCGAGTCCGCCCAGCGTCTTTCGAATCTCCCTGGCGTCCTTTTTCTTGAGTTTGACCACATCGATATGACTGACCCCGGCATATCGACGTTCTGCCTTTCCCGCGGGCCAGCAGGCGATTTCGAGCATTTCGTATCCGGTAGCCGCCGCCCAGGTCGCCAGATCCGTGAGATTCATTCCAGGTAGCGCGGCAGTCAAAAGTCCGAGTTTCATCGTCCAGTCCTTCCTTGATCGTTCCTAATCGACGCTGACCCAGCGCCGCTCGCCGGCGCTCTGCTTGATCGCATCCCCGAGCTTCAGAGCGTAGACGCCGTCCGCGAAGGTCGGATAGTCAGCTCGGGCGGGTGGACCTCCTGCTTCGATCGCGCGATCGACACGCATGTAGAGTTGTTTGAAGGTGCTCCGAAACCCTTCGGCATGTTCACCTGGCGCTTCGGCCGTGGACCTCCCGCCCGGAGTCATAAGCGACGGATCCTTCAATAGCATTTCGTTCGCGCGATCGCGGTGACCTATCCAAAGCTCGTCGACTCGTTCGGAGCTCCATGCCAGCGTGGACTTGGCTCCGCAAATCTCGAACGCGTTGTAGTTCTTGCGTCCGGCGTTGACCTGAGAAACTGTCAATGCGCCGCGAGCGCCGCCGTCGAATCGCGGCAGGATGCTTGCGTAATCCTCGGTCTTGATCGTCACGAGCTCGTAGTCCTCAGGATTCAGTTCCTTGCCGGCAAAGGTTGCCAGCGGCCTGGTTGGCTTTTTCCGGATCGGAACGAAGGTGGCGAAGTCCGCGCAAACTTCGCTCACATTCTGACCGGTGATGAATCGCGTCAGCTCGAGCCAGTGCGATCCGATGTCCGCCACCGCTCGCATATCGCCGCCGGGCAACGGATCGAGCCACCAGTTCCAGTCGGTCTCTTTGAGCAGCCAGTCTTGTACGTAACACCCGTAAATCTGAGTAATTTCGCCGGTTTCTCCGCTCCGGACTCGTTCACGCGACACCTTGCAGCGCGGGTAGAACCGGAAGTTGAACTTCGTGGCATGGACGATTCCTGCCTGTTCAGCGAGCGCCAGAAGCTCTTCGCCCTCGGCGGTACTCATTGCCGGTGGCTTTTCACCGATCGCGTGCTTTCCGGCGGCGCCCGCCTCTTTGACCATCGGCGCATGGAGGCAGTTCAGGGTTGTGATGTGAACCGCGCTGAGCCCCGGTTCGGACAACAACTCATCGAGCGAGCCGTAGGCTTTGGGGAGCCGCATTTCGGCGACATGGCGTTTCCCGCTATCGAGGCTTGATCCAAGAATTCCGGTCACCTCGATCCCCAAGCGCCTCAGTCCCTCAACATGGACGGGTCCGATAAACCCAGAGCCAACTACGGCAGCCTTCAACGATTGGGCCATGCTTATACCCTCACCCAAAGCTCGAACTCCAGCTTGCGGTCAACTCGCTGTTCGCCGCGATTTGTCGATGGCTTCTCGTTTCGTTTGCTGAACCGATGTGCCGATGGATTGTAGTATCCGCCGGTTCGACACGCGAAGAGGCTTCAACTGCCAACATTGACGCTGACGAATCGAGCAGTGCGAAGGCCGAAACTCGTTCTACATGACGTTCAATGTGTTCGTCACACGGACAAGCATGAGCCCGGATAGAATGAATTCACGAGGGTCAAAGAGAGTCGACAACGCTCTCTTGGAACGGGCGCCTTGCAATGTACAACGAACGCCGCGACTTACTCGTGGTCGTACCCTAACCTAGGAGTGACAAATTGCCTGAACAGCTGGAGAGCGGGCACAACCAGCGCATGATCGTTGCCTATGAAGCGGCCTTGGCCGTGGCGTCCGAGGTCGCCCCGGAGGCCGTACTCCAACGAATCGTCGATGTGGCGAGGATGGTCGGTTCGGCCCGCTACGCTGCCCTCGGGGTCGCGGATGACGACGGACGCCCCCTGCAGTTCATCACGTCAGGATTGACTGAAGAGCAACGAGCGAAGATCGGAGCGCCGCCGGAGGGGCGCGGGCTCCTGGGCGAGCTGATACGAGGGCGGAAACCGATCATGGTCGATGACATTTCCGCGGACCCCCGATTCGTCGGATTCCCGCCCAACCACCCGCCGATGACATCTTTCCTCGGAGTTCCGATTCTCTTTGGCAACCGGGTGCTCGGTAATCTCTATCTCACCGATCGCGCCGGCGGCCAGCCATTCAACGAGCAAGACCTGGAGGCGGTTCAAATCCTGGCGGCACACGCCGCCGCCGCGATCGACCGCTCGTTCCTTTACGGAAAGTTGCGGGAGCAGCGCGATCGATTGCGATCGATCCTTGACAGTCTTCCGGCCGGCGTCATGATCCTGTCGGGACCAGACTCCGCGATTCAATTTGCGAACGCGGCATTCGTGAGGATCGTGTTGGGTTCATCTGCGCTCCCCGGTGTACTTCCGACATACGGTCGGGACTTTGCCTTTCAGAGAGCCGATGGGCTGCCCTTAGCGAATGAGGACCGGCCGGGGGTTCGAGCGCTCAGAGGGGAGTCGGTTTTCAACCTTCAGTTGCTGCTCACTCGCTCCGACGGCACGTCTCTACCGGTTTCCGTTCAGGCCGCGCCGTTGCGAGATGATTTGAGCGCCACCATGGATTCCGTGCTGGTGGTCCAGGACGTGACCCAGTTGCGTCAGGCCGAACAGCTCAAGGACGACTTCCTCTCGCTCATTTCCCACGAGTTCCGCACGCCGCTGACCGCGATTCATGGGGGTGCCCACCTGCTTGCCGATGCTGAGGCATCGCTGGACGCCAAGACACGGCGCGATCTGTTAGGCGATGTGGTCGCCGAGAGCAATCGTCTTGACCAAATGTTGAAGAATTTGTTGCTGCTGTCATCCGTGATGGCCGGCCGGTTATCGGTCGAGACCGAACCGGTGCTGCTCGCGCCTCTTGCCAAAGGGGTCGCAAACGAAGTGGCCGCACGCTCGCCTGGGCACCAGTTCATGGTCGATGTTCCGAAGGAGACGCCCGCGGTCGAAGGCGATCCGTCATTGCTCGAGCAGGTGCTGCGAAATCTCTACGAAAATGCCGTAAAGTACTCCCCGAATGGTGGAGTCATCCGGACAGCCACTGAGCAGGTGAACAACCGCGTAGTGTTGTCGATCACCGATCAGGGACTCGGAATCGCCGAAGAGCACATTCCGAATGTTTTCTTGCGCTTCCACCGGGCAGGAGCCGATCCGACGGTGCGAGGCATGGGGCTCGGGCTTTATCTGAGCCGGTTTCTGATCGTGGCCCAGGGTGGAGAAATCATGGTTAGTTCACCGGGTCCCGGAAAGGGCTCGACGTTTTCGATTGCCTTGCCCGTCGCTCGTGGTTGGGACACCGACTACCTCACACCTTGACGTCAGATCAATCGTCCCGGCGCTCATAACGTCCCGTCCGTTCGTCGATCGAGATCCGGAAGAGGACGATCCGTTCGTTGAAGCCGTCAGAGATGGTCCGGAGCACTGGACTCTCACCATGCCGTGTCAGCAGATGAAGAGCTCGCTCTCGGTCAGCACCGTTTGTCAACTCTTCGAAGTGCCCTTCGATAATTACGGATTCCCAGTTCGCCGATCCCTCGATTTCGTCGATCTCGAAACAGACCAACGGCTGCTCGCGCATCACGGCGATCTTGCGGCCGTTCGACGAATATGCATAAATGTACGATCCATCAAAGACGTAGTTGATTGGAACCACGTACGGCCGGTCGTTTGTGGAGCACGCCAACCGGCCGACGCGATTGCGCCGGAGCATTGTGTCCATCTCTTCGTTCGATAACAGACCGATCATTTCTTCCCGCCTGTTTGACTCAAACCGCGGTACAAGACGGGTAGCCTCTTCCACTGAGCGAAATGTGCTCGATTGATAGCTTCAGAGTGAGTTAAGGGCGGTTACGAATGAGCGACAAGCGCACGAACTGCGTTGCAAAAACATTGCAGAATTCGGCTGGCCGGCTCAGCGAAACATCGCCGGCACGGAGTAGTGACGATTCTTGACCGCCGCGCTGAGCTCGGCGCGCGCATCAGGGTGTGCGATCGACATCAACAACTCAGCGCGCCGGCGGATGCTTTCGCCTGACAGATTGACGACACCGTACTCCGTCACGACGTATTCCACGTGGCCTCGGGTCGTGACGACTCCTGCCTCAGGTTTGATGGACGGGACGATCCGAGACAGGCCGCCTTTGGCGCATGACGGGAGGGCAATGATCGCTTTGCCGCCGGCTGCCAGTCGCGCCCCGCGCATGAAGTCCATCTGCCCGCCGATCCCGCTGTAGATACGTCCACCGATCGAGTCGGCGACGACTTGCCCTGTTATGTCGATCTCAATCGCGGAATTGATCGCCATCATCTTCGGATTTCGCCGGATCTCACGAGTGTCATTGACGATATCTGAAGAGTGAAACTCCACAAACGGATTGCCGTCGATGAAGTCATAGAGTCGCTGACTTCCCAACGCGAACGACGTGACAACCCTACCGCGCCATGTGTGTTTGCAGCGATTGGTGATGACGCCTGCTTCCGCGAGCGCGAGCAATCCATCAGAAAGCATTTCGGTGTGAACACCGAGATCCTTGCGATCGAACAGGCAGGAGAGGACGGCGTCCGGAATCGCGCCGATCCCCATTTGAAGGGTGGCTTCGTCTGGTACAAGGGTTGCGACATGTTGCCCGATCGCACGCTCGACTTCTTTGATCGGCGATGGCTCAACGGTTGGAAGGGGGCGGTCGACTTCGACCATCGCGGCAATGCGGCTCACGTGGACAGCCGAGTTGCCCAAAGTGACCGGCACGCGAGGGTTGATCATCGCGATTACGGTCTTTGCATAATCGGCTGCAGCACGGGCGCATGAAACGGACACGCCGAGGCGGCAGAATCCATGTTTGTCCGGCGGAGAAACCTGTAGCAATGCAACGTCCAACGGCATGCTGCCGCCTGCAAACAGCCCCGGAATATCTGACAGGAAGACCGGGGTGTAGTCGGCGCGTCCGTCGTTGACCGCGGTTCGAACGTTGGCTCCGACGAAGAGCGCGTTGTGCCGGATGTGTCCCGCGGCGGCGTCCGAGACATGCGGCGCCGGGCCCTCGGTGTGTAAGGAAATCGTCTCAATTCCGGTCAGCTCACCCGCACGCCGAACGAGCGCTTCGAGAAGCTCGATTGGCGCCATCGCCACTTCGTGGATATAGACCCGATCACCAGATTTGATCAGCCGGACCGCTTCGTCAGCCGACACGATTGGCGGCCAGACCCGTCGCGCACCTTCTGAAATCGACATTCGCTGTAGTCCTCAATGTGACGTGCGGGAGATTCGACAGCCAGTCCGCGCTGCCGCTCACCGGATTCTCAACCCATGTTCCAACAGCCGTCGCAACATCAGCATAGACGCTGCCCGGCTGACTGTTGCAGAAACATCTCAGGAATAGGAGGCCAGACAATGGGCAGTATCGTGAAAACTGTCACGAGATTGTCATGCCCATTCGAGATCGCGAAATGTGCCCGAGACGGCAGGAGCTCAATCATTGAGTGGTTAGTTCGATCATGACGGCGTGTCAGATCGGAAAAGCGAGGCGATCTCGCCACGGGAGGAAAAACGATGTCCTTGGCTGAAGCTAAAGTCAATCGCCGCAGAATGCTCGGAACGATGGGCCTGCTAAGTGCAGGTGCCGCGGTGACAGCGGCAGCGCCGGCTGCCTTCTCCGGTCAAGCCGGACACGTCAGCGCGGCGCCTGTGAACCATGCCGAGCTGACCTCTTCCGCAGCGATACAGGATTTGACCAATGACGAAATGGACGCTATGCATGAAGCTGGCGTCGCGGCCTTCCCGGCGGCGACCGCCGGTAAAGGTGGGCAGCCGCTCGAACCAACCATGGACGGCGATGTCAAAGTTTTTGCCATCACCTGTTCGGTGGTGGAATGGGAATACGCGCAGGGGAAGACGGTCGAGGCATGGACGTACAACGGCACTGTGCCTGGGCCCGAGATCCGCGTGACCGAGGGCGACAAGGTCCGCGTCCTCGTCAAGAACGATCTCCCGCACAGCACCGCGGTGCACTTTCATGGACTCATTCTGCCGAATGCAATGGACGGGGTTCCGTACATCACCCAGCCGCCGATCAAGCCGGGTGAAGTCTTCGTCTACGAGTGGCAGATTCGTGAAGGCAACATCGGTTCCCACATGTACCACTCGCACCACAATTCGGCCGAACAGACGACCAAAGGCCTGCTGGGACCGTTTATCGTGGAGCCCAAAGCTCCTTCGACCCGGCCTGCCTTCGATGTCGAATACACGATGGTGCTGAATGACGGACCGATCGGCGGATACAGCATCAACGGGAAGAGCTTCCCGGCGACGGAGCCGCTCGTGGTCAAGAAGGGTCAAAAACTGCTCGTCCGGTATATGAACGAGGGCTTGATGATTCACCCGATGCACCTGCACGGGATTCCTCAACAGGTCATTGCCCGTGACGGGTTCCTCCTGCCAAGTCCGTACTTCTGCGATACCGTCGATGTTAGCCCCGGTCAACGCACGGACGTGCTCATCGAGGCCACTGAGCTTGGCGTGTGGGCATTCCACTGCCATATCCTCTCTCACGCCGAAGGACCGACCGGAATGTTCGGCATGGTCACGGCGCTGATCGTTCAGGAATAGTCTTCCGAAACAGGGAACGGGCCATGCAACGCCGGTTATTCGCGATCGCGAACAACCGGCGTTATGACGTTAAGCCGCCTCAACACCAGCAGAACCGGGTCGATCCACTCCACCTTCGGCCGTCCTGTGTCAATCCGGACGTGGAACGTACCGTCAGGCGCCAGAGGAGGCGATAAGCTAACGTTTTCAATCTGATGTCGATACGTATCGATGCTCGCGTCAGATGGTCCCGACGCTTCGTCCCGGCGCTTTTTGATTCGCTCCATTGCAATCTCTTCGGAGCAGAAGGTCTCGGCCAGGATCAACGGCACGCCAAGCCGCGCGGCAATCGCAGCGGCGGACTGGCGTTGATCGCTCGACAAAAATGCGGCATCCAGAATGCAGGGATCTCCGGATCGCAATAGTTGTTCGGCCAGCGAAAAGAGTCGATCATAGGTTCGCGTCGACCAGTCAGGACTGTAGATTCCGCTTTGCCACTCACCCGAACCGGATTCGGCGCCGCCAGCCAGCCCTTTTCGAACGATGTCCGAAGCGATGACGGTGGCGCCTAGCATGGCGCCGATATCCGCGGCCAAGGTGGATTTGCCGGTTCCACTCAGTCCGGTCATCACGATCAATGCTGGGATGATCGTGGTGACGGACCTGGTTGCGAGATCGAGGTAGCGACGCGCTTCATGCGCAAGCGGCTCCAGTCGCTCGCCGTGGTCCAGCGAGCGGCTCAGGCAATCGACTTTTGCCCTAACCAATGCGCGGTGTGCGCGATAGAAATTGACGAGCGCCGGCGGCAAGTCGACTCCACCTGCCCGGTATGCGCGCTCGAGATCGAGCGCGATCCCCCTGCAACCCAGTCGTTCGAGGTCCATCAATAGAAACGCCAGATCGCTCGCGATATCGGCACACCGAATTGCCGGGCTGAACTCGACGCAGTCGAAGACTTGAATCGTGTCGTCTTCAAGGCATATGTGCTCGCACCTTAGGTCGCCATGACCGTCGCGCACATATCCATCACGGAGGCGTTCGACAAAGAGTTGACCGCTTGCGGCAATGAACTGCCGCATCGCGTGATCGACGAGACTCAGCTGTTCGGCGGGCAACGAGTCTCCCGAAAACGACTGAAGCTCGGAAAGATTGTCCGTGATGATCGCGATGAGACCATCAACGGATCCCGTGGATTCGACAATACATGACGACGCCGTCGCTTGATGAAACGGAATCAGGCGAGATGCGAGGCGTTGTGCCAGGTTGGGCGGTAACGAACCCCGGTCGATCAGTTTGTCAAGCATCCGCTCAGCCGGGAGCCGGCGCATTAACGTTGCCCATTCCACGGAGTCGCCGGTTCCATCGACCTCCAAACCCGCTGGGCCGGATGTGATCGGAACGACATCGATGTAGACGTCCGCCGTCAACCGCCGGTTGAGCCGAACCTCATCCTCGCAGGAGCGGCGGCGAAGCTCTGGTGTCGAATGGTCCACGAATCCGAACGTGACCGGTTTCTTGAGCTTGACGACAAAGCTCCCGGCAAGGAAGACCCATGAGACGTGGGTTTCAATCACGTCGATCGCCGCCGGATGCCAGGGGAACGCCTCAGGGCGGCAAAGCAGAGCCGGAAAGTCGTATGTAGGTCGATCTCGATCAGTCATTAGCGAGCTCCAGAACGACAATCAGAGACGCTGGGCCAATTCCATGGACAGTGTCGCAAGAACCGGGTTGATACGTTTCTGAAACGTTCGCCCGCGGAAGTGCGACGGTTGCAACATCTCAGGCCGCATAGGCTACGTTCTGCGATCATAGGGGGAACGTGGTCGACAATGGACGTCATGAACAAAGATGCGAAGCCCACGCGCGGTAGACGGTCGCCCGGCGATAATCGCAACAAAGCGATCCAATGTTTGCCAACGAATGCGGAAGTTGGACTGATGCGAAAACACCTGATTTTGGTCATCGACGACGAACCGCCGATTCAACGATTGGTGCGAGCTCGGCTGCAATCCGACGACTATGCCGTGTTGACGGCGTCGACGGGTCTCGAGGCGCTCGAGCTGCTTGAAGATCAGCGACCCGATCTCATCATCCTCGATGTGATGATGCCGGGCATCGACGGATTCGAAACGCTTCGCAGGATCAGGGCCGCGCATCAGGTGCCGGTCATCATGCTTACCGCGCGAACCTCGGATGCGGATCGACTCAAGGGATTTCATAGTGGCGTCGATGATTATCTATCGAAGCCGTTCAATCCCGACGAGCTGGCCGCCCGCGTAGCGGCGATACTACGCAGAACGGCCGGTTCGACGAAAGAGACCGGACGGGGACCGCTGAAATACCCCGGCGTTGAAATCGATCTGGAACGGCGACGGGTGATCGTCAATGGCGAAGAAATCCGGCTCTCTCGAACCGAATGGGAGCTTCTCGCGCAACTGGCGGCCAATGCGGGGCGTGTGATGCTTCACGGCGAACTGCTTGCTCGCATTTGGGGACCGGAGTTTCGAGATGAAGCGCACTATTTGAGAACGTGGGTGTCGCGTTTGCGCGCGAAGCTCGAAACCGTTTCGGACGGTACTCCGCTTATCACCACGTTTCCCGGGCTAGGGTATCGTCTGGAGTCACCGCCGCTCGTTGACTAATCGACACCGGTTTTCGCGCGTAGCGCGTTGCGCACCTGCGCCGGACTGAGGCTGGTGATGGACTGCTCGATAAGCTCTTCGACTTGCGTCTTGTTCTGATAACCATGTTTGCGCGCCCACTGCCAAAACGCGGTCCATGAGTAATCCTCGAGCGGCGGTTCAGTATCGTCCTCACTTGGATGCTCAGTTGGGGCGACAGGTGCATGTGGAGTTGTGTGGGGCTCGACTGCAACGGGAATAGTTGCCGGTTCTTCCGGCGCCACTTCTCGATGGACTGCCGGAGCAGGCACAGCGGGAACAGTGATGGGCGGGGTTCGGTCTGGTGCAGTTGGGCGGTCGGCTGTGCCATAACCCAGTGCTTCCAGAGCACGGTCTAGCGCGCGGTCCTCCGCCGCTTCCACCGCATTTGGCAGATTCGCGGGCGCGGACCCGAACCCGCTCGCGCTGCCGCCCGACGGCAATGTGACAACCGCCCAAACAACCGCCCGCGTTTCATCGAGTTGGGTCAACTCGGTCGACAGAGTCACCGCCGGATGCTCCTCCCGGAGTGCGCGCAACCTGGAGATGACCTGACGCGAGGAAGAGTCATCGGAATCGGATATCGTGCCGCGCTGACTCATCGTACCTCCGATTCTGCCCGTCTCAAGCCCAGTATTGCGTCTTCGCCTGAGTATAGCCGAGGCACCAGGCGTCCCTTCTAAGGAACTTTCCTCAGGTGCTCTCGATGCAGACTACGTGATTCTGTCCGGCCATCCGTCAAAATGTGTAGTCGACCTACACACAACGACAGAGGTTCAAATACGTCATTCGATGGATGTGCGCGGACGGGAGGCAGGGCATTATATGCGTGTGGCTGGCAGGATGGCTGGCCGCAAACGAAGAGTGAAGCAGATTGAGTCGATAGTTTGAAACGCGCCGCTGTAGATGTAAGCGGCAAAAGGGAGTAATTGAGATGAATTATGGAATGATGATCAAAGAGATGGTGGCGATTGTCGAGCGCGAGCGAATGGTACATGTCGCACGACGAAGCCGGCTGGACGAACTTGCCCAGGGCGGGCGAAAGATGGGCCCATCGGAGCGCGCAAGATTTTCGTTCAGTGCTCTCCTTCAGCGGATGGGGCGGCCCCTAGGACGGGGTTCCGCCCCCGCTGGCGAAGGTTGCGGTCGACAGATTGGCGTCAACAGTGACGCCGCGCGCCATATTCTTCAGTCAATGTCGATTGCGCGTTTCTAATTTTGTGCATTCGCTCGCGCCATGTCCTGATGGGCGCGGGTGTTGAAAATACGAACGATCCAGCCAATCGTTCGAGTGCTAAAAAACGAGCGGTCCAGCCAATCGCTCGCGTGCAACACCCCTTTCCTCCTCTTTTCTCCTCGCCGCTTCCATCAAACAAACGGAAGCGGCTTACCTCACACCAGCAGCCGTGTCTTCGGTCGAAAATGGGCTTGCGAGAATCGACTGAGACGCGGCATGCTGCCACCCTGTACGTCGCACAGCACACTGAGCAGGGGGACGAGCGCATGGGAGATTCGAAAGACGAATCGACGCTTCACGAGATGATTTGGCCGGAAACGGGCCTCCACACAACAGCAAGCATCCCAAGCAAACCCAAGGATGAGCTCTCGGAAGACGATTCGATCGACTTATCGATCGATTTCCTCACGTTGTCGCTAACTCCGCTGGAGTTCATTCAACTCGCGTCGTTCATGCGCATGAGCATTGATGATCTGTTGGGTCAGCACCCGAAGTTTCAGCGCGCCGTCATCAATGCGTTCGACATCAAGGATTGAACGAATCAGTCAATCGATCGAAATCGCCGCCAATCCTGGAGCCGCAACTGCCTTTCGAGCGGCAAGCCCGACCCTGAGCGCCAACCGGGCGTCCGCCGGCGTCGCACGGGCCGCGGGTGCTCCGGTCGCGATGCATTCCGCAAAATAAGCGACCTCTCCGTAATAGCCATCGTCTTGACTGACGACGAGTTTCTCCGGTTCGCCTTCGTTCGGATAAAAAACGAGATCGTTGACGCTGCCGTCGACTTCGACGCTTCGACCGCCGGCCCGGAAACTGTACTCGAACGAACCGCGTTCACAGAGCACATGCAGAGCTGAGGTGAATGGATAGGATTCCGGCATCATCATGCCGCCGTCGGCCACGGCCGAGGCATCACCGTAGTCGATAAGCACCTGGACCTGATCGTAGCCACCGCCAGAACGCTGATTGCTCACCCCTCGGCCCACAACCGATTTCGGCTTGCCAATGATCCAGTTCAATACGTCGTAGTCGTGGATCATTTGGTCGATCACGGCTCCGCCGGTCAAATCCGATCGCGCGAAGAGCGACGACCACGCCGGAAAGGGTTGCCGGCGATATGCGAGCGCCGACACGACTTTGCCGTAGTCGCCGCCGCGGACCCGCTTCGCGATCTCCATATACTCCGGCCAGAAGCGCAGCACGTGGGCGATCATGAAGACGCGATCGGTTCTGCCCGCAAGATCGACGAGAATGTCAGCGTCCTCGACCGCGAGCGTGATCGGCTTTTCGAGGAGCACGTGCTTTCCGGCGGCGATCGCGGCTTCGGCCACAGCCCGGTGTTGCGGTCCAGGGAGGCAGATGTCGATCGCATCGATCGACGGATCGGCAATGTACTTGTCAAGATCGGTTGTCCAGGGCGTCCTGAATTCACCTGCGAGCGGTTTTGCTCGCGTATCGCCCTGGCCATAAATACCCGCGATTTCAACGCTGGGGACCTTGGCAAACGCCTTGGCATGGGTGCTTCCCATGAATCCAGCACCGAGGATGGCTACACGCATGATTGGTCCTTTCTAAAATCGGATTCCAGGAAGAGCCCGGGGTCCTCAGGTTTCAACCTGAGGCTTAGGTCACAAAGCCCCTGCTGGGGCTCCGAGAGAGCGACGGTGAACAATTACAGGTCCATTCTGGCACGGTTAGTCGTCGAGTCCGACTGAAGTTGTTTCAAACAATGGCCACAACCGGTCGTCGGCGTGATGTTCAGACTGGCGATTAACGTATTCGATTACATCATTTAGTGAACGTTCGCCGAACGAAAGCACACCGTACCTGCGTTGCCAGAGGAACCAATCACCGATCGGTTGCTGGATACTCCGATTCACCAGATGACTAGAACCCGCCTTTGCCTTACGCGCGAACTCGGAGACGGCAATTCGCGGCGGGATCGAAACGGCGATGTGCATGTGATCGGGAACGATGCCCATTGCATGAACAATCACCCCGAGATCGGTGGACGTCGCCTGGACAGACCTCCGAATCTCGTTTGCGGCAACGTCGTTGATCAGCGCTTCTCGATTCTTGGTCGCCCAGACCATGTGGTAGTACAAACGCCAAAACGACATTTGGATGCCCTTTTCGCCCGCTTCGGAGCCCTCGCAAGGGCTTTGTGGCCTGAGCACCAGGTTTCAACCTGGTGAAACCCAGCCGGTGACGAAACTCTATTAGTTAGTCCTTCACGAACTGGCGGACGAAGGTGTAGGAGTCGGCGACGCACTTGTTGACGACGTCGAGTGGCGGCCAGGGCTCGCCCTGGAACTCGATTTCGATCGATACCGGACCGGTGAATCCGACCTTGTCAAGCGCGGCGAAGATCGCGGCGAAATTCACTTCGCCTGTGCCGACGGTTGGGAAGTTCCAGACGCCGGGACCACCGATTTGGTCCTTGCAGTGCATGTGCTTGACGGCATCGGCGGAATCCTTGATGTCGTCTTCCGGCCGGACGCCGCCGTAAAAGATGACATTGCCTGGATCGTAGTTGATGCCGATGTTCGATTTGCCGATGTCTTCGATCAGCTTCTTGGCGATCACGCCGCTCGCGAGCAGCCCGCCGTGCGTTTCGAGGCAGATCGTGATCCCGATCGCGGCGGCTTCGTCCGCGAGCGGTCGGATATTGCGCAGGAAATGGTTGCGTTGATCTTCAAGGCTACCGCCTGAGGAGGCGTCATGTCCGCCGGTGCTGGTGGTGACGTACCTGATTCCGAGCTTCTGGGCAATGTTGAGCGCTTTGCGGAACTCGGCGATTCCCGCGTCGCTGACGAGGTCGGAGTGGCCCGCCAGGCTTACCGGTGCCAGGTCGTAGTTGTGCAGGAGATCCTTCACATGCGCGAGCTCTTCCGCGCTGGCGTTGCGACGGACGTGCTCGGTCCACCCCGGCACCGAAGCGAGCTCCACGCTCTTGAAGCCGGCCGCGGCGATCCCAGCGAGCGATTCTTCGAGCAAGTAGGTGTGATAGGTATTGGTCAATCCGCAAAGTCGCTCGGCCATTGGTTCACTCCCTCATTTCGATTCAACGACAAGAGATCGGTTTCACTTGCCACCGAACCACGTGCGGCCCGGATAGAACTTCATGTATTCGATGAACAACCCGTCCTCCAGCGTGAACGCCACGCGAGCAAAGGGAGGTTCGTCGACATCGAATGGTGGAATGATGACTTCTTTGCCTTCGAGATGGGGCTCGAGATCGTCCACCGCGTAAGCAATGTGTGGTGAGCTCTGGAATTCCTGGGAGACCGGGCTGTCCGGTGCGTACCGCAAGAATTCGATGCGGAATGGGTGGTCGTTTGGGTCGGTCACCCAGCACTTACTCGGGGCGACATGATCTTCGCGAGGTTGTGACTCGAATGTGGTCAATCCGACATGGTGAAACGCTTTTCGCGGCTTTGCGGTTTTAGTCATCTCATACCCCGTGACTCGACGATCAGTCCTGACTGAGACAAAAGCGGGCGGCCCGCCCGAAGGAGAGCCGCCCGATCGGAGAGCAATCCCCTAAACCGAAGGATTAGCTCGGGTACGCGCCATCGGTGCCGGCGCCGGCCGGAACCTCGACCGCGGCGAACTCTTCCGACAGAACGAAAGCGTCCGCGTCGGCCTTGACCTTGGCCTTGTCGAACTCGTTCGCTCCGGCGACGTGGTCATTGAAGATGATGTCTTCGGCCTTGATGTCCTTGGTGAGCTGCCCGATGTCGGTGATCGTCTTGAGGAACAGCTCCCAGGACTCCATGCTGTGCCAGCCCCACTTACCGCCGTCCCGGTTCGGGAAATCGCCCCGGAAGATGTCGGCGAGCTGCCACATCGACTGGACGGCGATGTTTTTGTCGGGGAACGTGGCCTGAAGTGCAGCCGCGATCGGCTCGGCCTCCATCGTGATCTGCGTTGCGGCACGTGGGTTCTGATGACCGAACTCGAGGCCCATTGCCCAGCCTCGGAGATACGTGGTGTAAAGCTCAGTGAGCGATGCATCCTCGTGATCGGAACGGCGAATCTGGAACGAGTTGGCCGGGAACTTCGACCAGCTCTTGCCAATGATGTAATCGAAATCGAGACCACCGGCGAGCCACTGGGCGCGCAAACCCGCCCATGACAGGGCGGCGTCAGCCTGTCCCTCCGCTAGCGCCTGGGCCCAACCCGAGCCGGCCGCCTGGTACTTGACCTTTGACGGGTCTCCGCCGGCCTGTGCGACCATCGGATCGACGATGCCGGACCAGCCGAGATCGCCAACCACGACGTTCTTGCCCTCGAGGTCCTTGAGCGTCGTAATGCCGCCCGGGTTGCCTTTCGGCAGGGCAATGTCGAAGACGTCGTATGCGCCCATCTCCCAAATGGACACGAGGTCGATGCCGGCCTCGACGCCGAGCGAGAAAACGCCCGGAGAGACGTAAGACATGTCGCCGCCGCCATCGGCAACAACCTTGGCTGACGACGTCGCTTCGAGGATCGCCGGGTCGATCGAAACCTCGAGATCGCCGAAGTACCCGTACTGCACAGCAACCCAGTAGGGGTAGTCGTCGAGCACTTCCAGCGTGCCGCGAGGAGAGAGCCACTTGACGGTGTTTCGTCCCTCTTGCGCAGTGGCGGAGAGGATGCCTCTCGAGGCCATCGAGACCGCTGGGATCGTGAGTCCGAGCGCCGCGGCTCGCTGCATGAATTGCCGGCGCGATGTCCGGCTACTCGTCAATTCCACGATCAGTTCATCGAGACGACTCATTCGCCGCTCCTCCATGTGATCCGACGCGACTCCGGCGACAATGCCGGCCGCATTCCGTTCGACTCGAGATGGTTACGATTCCCATCTCGCAGAGCTTCCGGCCAGCAGTGGTCGCCCTCCAGCCCTATACCCAAGGACAAGAATGCGTTCACCCCGTGCCATCAAACTCCACTACGTTCGCGCATACAATCTCGCAGCCGCGCGCTACTGTCAACTGGCTGTTAACCCGATCACAAAGCTCGTGATATAGCTTAAGACTGCCAGCTTGCCCATTTCTTGCCGACCCAGAAAAAGAAGACGTAAATGAGGATGCCCATCGTGGCCAGCAGGACGATCACCGCCCAGAAGTCCGCCATCTTGATCCGGGACGAGAAGAATGCGAGACGTGTGCCGAGACCCTCCGACGATGCAATAAATTCGGCGCCCACCGCGGTCAGCATGCCGAAAATGGCTCCGACCATCAGGCCGACAATGATCATCGGCAGAGCCAGCGGAAAACGGACCTTGGAAAAGATCTGAAAGGTCGTCGCGCCGTATGAGCGAGCCAACGCGATTTTCGCGAGATCGGTTCGCCGGAAGCCGGTGGCGGCATTGATCATCACCATAGGTCCCACCGCAAGGGAAACCGCGATAATCCGCGGGCTCATGCCGAATCCCATTTTTTGTACGAGCAACGGAACGAGCGCGATCATCGGCGTCATAACCAGGAGCAGGATGTACGGCGTGATGATTTTTTCGGCAAACGGGAACTGCGTGATCACCGCGGCCAGGACGATGCCGATCGAGCTTCCGATCGCATACCCGATCGAGAGAACCTGAATAGTCACCCAGAGATGGTGCGCATAGAGCGGCCGGAAGTTATGCCAGAGTGTGGACCCTATAAGACTGGGCTTTGGGAAGGTATAGGCCGGCACGTCGAAGAAACGGCAGACGAACTCGAGACTGCCTACGACGATCACCGCGGTCAGGATGATCACCCCGACTTCTCCCCAGCTCTTGGCCAGATTCGCGCTGGTGAGCGCTGACATATTGGTAAGTGAGACGTCGTTCTCTTCCTGGTTTTTTTCACCGAATGTGGGGATCGTTTCTCGCAATTCGGTCGCCATCAAAGCTGCTCCCGTATTTCGCCGCGGTGACCGCGCCGGTTATTCACTAGATGCCGGCACGTAGGTCCCGCGGATGATCGTGTCCTTGATTTTGAGCACGAGATCGATGAACTCGCGCGAAAAGGTCTGCTCGATAGAACGCGGGCGGGTCAGATCGATGGGGAAGATGTGCGCCAGCCGGCCGGGACGTGGAGTAAGCACCACGACACGATCGGCGAGAAAGATCGCTTCCGTCACGTTGTGCGTTACAAATATAATCGTCTTGCCCGTCTCCATCCAGATTTTTTGAATCAAAAGGTTCATTTCGTCGCGGGTAAAGGCATCGAGCGCGCCGAACGGCTCGTCCATCAAGATCACTTCCGGGTCGTACGAAAGGCAGCGCACGATGCTCGCCCGTTGCTGCATTCCCCCCGAAAGTTCTCGCGGGAACTTATTTTCGAATCCAGCAAGCCCGACTTCCTCGATCAATCCTTGGATACGCGTTTCATACGGAGCAGGATCGAGCTTCTTGATCTCGAACGGGAAGCGGATGTTCTGATGCAGGTTGCGCCAAGGCAGGAGATTCGCGTCCTGGAAGATCATTCCGATCTCCGGTCGCGGACCCGTCACCGGCGTGTCGTTGAGAACCACCTGGCCGGCGGTGAGATCGTGCAATCCGGACATGCCCCAGAGCAGGGTGCTTTTGCCGCAACCGGACGGGCCGAGAATGCAGACAAATTCGCCCTTCGCGATCTCGAGACTGAGGTCCTCGAGCGCGTGTACGAAACCAGTCTGGGTTTTGTAGTGTTTGGAAACGCGATCGACCCTCATCGCGATTTCACGTTTCGATGGAGCGGCACCGATGCTGGTTACCGTTGCCCGTTGCGCTGGGATCGTTGTTCCGGTTTGCGACACTCCAACTCCTCTCGCCACGGGATTGGCGACCGAATGGTGCTTCTTTCAGACGGGTCGCCAGGCGCGGAACCCAGGCTATCAGGAGCCGCTTCCGCCAGCCGGAATACCCCACCCTTGGATTCGCCAGATGCTGAGCAACCGGGGCATTCTAGTTTTGGCTCTTTCGGAGTGTCAATACGGGCGTGTAAGCCGCTCACACTCATCACTTCGATCGTTGATCGAGGCTTGCCGCTCGAACCGAGCACTGCGACACTCATATTTCGAACGTCCTGCCGTCGAACTGGAGATCTGATGAGCGAACGAACGACCTTGTCCAAACGGCCATTCGGCAATATCGACGGTCAAACGGTCGATCTCTTCACGCTGTCCGTGAGGGGCCGGCGCGAGGTCCAGATCACGAATTACGGTGGAATCATCACGTCGTTCAAGTCTCCGGACCGCAACGGACGGATGGACAATGTCATTCTCGGGTTTGAGACACTGGACGAATACGTCTCCTTCAACCAGGGCCCGTTCTTTGGCTGCATCACGGGACGGTTTGCGAACCGGATTGCCAACGGCCAGTTCACGCTCGACGGTAAGGAGCACCAGCTCCCGATAAATAGCGGCATGCATTCACTACACGGCGGCAATCACGGGCTCAACAGCAAAATCTGGGACGCCCTGCCAATCGAAACCATCGATGGTGTTGCGCTGCGGCTGCGCGTCGTGAGTCCAGACGAGGATGAAGGCTATCCAGGAGAGTTGAGCGTCGAGGTGACCTACACACTGTCGTCCACCGGGGAACTGCGAATCGACTATTCCGCAACAACCGATCGCCCGACCATTGTCAACCTCACGAACCACACCTATTTCAATCTGGCGGGCGAAGGAACTGGGAGTATCGAGGGTCACGAGATCCAGCTCTTCGCCAGCCGTTACACGCCGGTGGACGACCGCCTCATTCCAACAGGCGAGATCGCGCCGGTCAAATCTACACCGCTCGACTTTACGGAATCCGAACGAATCGGCGCCCGCATCCGCGACAGTTTCGAGCAACTCGCGTTCGCTCAAGGGTATGACTTCAACTACGTGATCGACCGGCCGGAGGGCGATATGTCGCTCGCCTTGACTGCCGATGTCTATGAGCCAAACAGCGGTCGCCGCCTTTCGGTGCTAACCACCGAACCGGGCGTCCAGTTTTACACCGGCAATTTTCTGAATGGCTCGGTGTACGGACCGAGCGGCCGTGCGTACCGGCAGTCGGACGGTTTTGCGCTGGAAACGCAGCACTTTCCGGACAGCCCGAACCAACCAACGTTCCCATCCACGGTGTTGCGACCGGGTGAAACCTTCTCATCGAGCACTGTTTGGCGGTTTTCTCTCTAGTGGAGAATCGATTCCTTATGATTGACGGACTTTGGCTTTCTCCTAAGCCCTGGAAACTTACACTCGAAGAGGGCTCGTTCACGATCAACACTGGAACGAGGATACGGCTGGGCATGAGCTCCGGGATCGAGACACTTGAAAGCGCTCAGTCGCTCGTAGAAGCACTTACTGATCTCTTCGACCTTCCACTGGAGTTCCATGGTACCCGGGCGAACCCGCAATTTGGTCACATCACCCTGGCCATAGCGGGCCGCGACGACCAAGATTTGCTGGAGGCATCGGGCGAGCTCAGTCCACAGGGGTACACGCTCACGATAGACGGAAACGGAGTTTCCATCGCGGCCATTGATGAAGCGGGGCTCCGCTACGGTGTGCAAACACTCATTCAGATCGCGCGCTCATCAGGTAGGATTTGGCCCGCGCTGAACATCGTCGATCGCCCGGCGGTGTTGAGCCGCGGGATCATGCTCGACATCTCTCGCGGCCGTGTTCCGACCCTGGAAACGCTGGATTCCCTCGTGCGGCTCTTCGCGCACTTCAAAATCAATCACCTCCAGCTCTACACAGAGCACGCGTTCGATTTCCCCAGCGCTCCGGCAATCGGCGCGGGAACCGGTGCGATGACGCCGGAAGATATCCTCCGGCTCGACGAGATCTGCAGGGATCATCACGTCGAGCTGGCCGCCAATTTTCAGTCGCTGGGACATCAGGGCCGGCTGCTCAAACTGCCCGAATTCGAGCATTTGGCGGAAACGCCGTGGAGATTCACATTCGCGACCGACAACGATGAGGTTTTCGAGCTTTTCGACCGGCTCTACGGCGATCTCCTCCCCTGCTTCACGTCGAAGCTGCTCAATGTGAACGCCGACGAACCGTGGGATCTCGGACGGGGCGTGTCGAAGGCGATGAGCGAACAGGTTGGTTACGGCGGCGTCTATCTGCACCACATTCGCCGGCTCCACGAGCTGGCGACGAAGCACGGCGTGCGGATGGCGATGTGGGCGGATGTGCTGAAGCACTATCCGGAACTGATCCCGGAATTGCCCAAGGACATCCTGCTAATCGACTGGTGGTACGAAGACCGGGAGCGATACGAGTCGCTCGACGCGCTCGCGAAATCGGGAATCGAGTTTTGGGTTTGTCCATCGACGTCAAGCTGGTCGGCAATCTATCCGCGACTCGACAACGCATTCAGTAATATTTTCGATTATGTCGAGCAAGGCATCGCCGCCGGTACGACCGGCGTCTTCATTTCGGAATGGGTTGAGAGCCATCACGTGCAGCCGGTCACGAGTTCGATCTACCCCTTTCTGTGGGGAGCGGAATGCTCCTGGAGCGGGGCGACGACCTCTCGAGAAATGTTCGATGCCGCTGTTGGATTGCAGGTTTTTCGCGATCGGAGCGGCAAAGTGGTCGCGGCGCTTCGGCGTCTCGGCGCCGCAATGCAGAACGATCCGAACTGGATGACCACCTGGAACAGCTCGATGGCCCTGTATGAAGACCCGCTCGCCGGCAAGATCGCGAGTCTCGCACCGGCAGAAGTAGTGGCCGAAGCGCGTTCGGCCGCGACCGCGATCCAACCGCTGCTGGTGCAGATTCCCGATCCGATCTGGCGGGGCGATCTGGGATTCTTGACCTGGCAAATTCGGTTCGCTTGCGACAAAGTCGAGGCAACCCGCTCCGTGCAAGCGCTGCTCGAGGAAATTGCCGCTTCAGGCGAAACGCTCGACACGCATGTAGAGCGACTCGATCATGCGATCGACCAACTCTCGAGATTGCGGTCTGCATTACCGCCGATGATCGACGAGTTCGAGCGACGATGGCTCGCGGCAAATCGCCGGAGCTCGATTCAGTTCAATCTCGACAAATACCTGGCGTTACAGGCGCAGTTCGATCGCGCGATCGCGTGGTTGACGTCCCAACAAGGCGTGCTCCTTCGAGGTGAGAACGTCGATGCTTCGTTCGCGACATACGACACCGGAGGATACGCCGTGATGCACGAAGCGACCTATCTCTGGGTGAAGGAGCTGGAGGGCATCGTCGGCTACGACGCCCTCCCAGACGACATCAAGGACTACCTGCGGGATGTGGGCGGTGGATAGATCCGCTTTTGATACTGTGATTCGCCTAGCAATGTAGGGGCGATTCGCGAATCGCCCGACGCGTCGGATCCAATCGGGTCCATTCCCGCAACGATGGCCAAGGTTTGTTCATGGCGTCACGACGGGTCCCGCCAAGAGGAGCCCCGGATCGAATCGGAACGAGGGCGATTCTCGAATCGCCCCTACGCATCACAAACGATCCCCTAAAACTCCGTGTCCGATCAGCGATCGTGGCTAGACGATGTCGGTTTTGGCGTTGCGGATTAGGGCGGTGAGCTCGACGAGGATCGAGGTCAATCGCAGACGGCTGTACGGGGCGCCGGCAAACCAGTTGCCGACCTGACCCGCCTGGATCGCGGGAAGGCCGGTCCAAACCTCGTTGGTTTGCAGGAACTCGGCGTTGAGACCATCGCCCCTGGCATCGACCAAAATTAGATCGGCGGGATAGGTCCCGATCTCTTCCCATCCAATGAGCGCGAAGAAGTCCTAGGTGGTGTGGGTCAAGATATCGAGTCCAAGATCACGAAAATAGGCGAGATCGGTCATCCAGTCCGGCGAGGCGATATAGACGTTGTCGGTTCCCGGCGAACAGACAAGAACCGTCAATCCCGGTTTCTCCGCGATGGCCGCCTTGAAGCCCGCTTCAGCAAGGTCGAACTCAGCGCGCGCTGACGCGACCTCGGGCGTTCCGAGGCCGGCGCCGATCGCGACCGCGAGCTCTTCGAATCGTTCGATCGATTTCAGGATCGAGTTCGATTGCATGGAGATGCCGAGGGTCGGGGCCACCTTTTCGACGATATCGACAACCGACTCCAGATACCAGAGCCGCGTGCCGTAGAGGGACATGTCGATAATGAGATCAGGCGCCAAACTGACCAGTTTCTCGATGTCGTACTCACCGTAATCGCCGAGCTGCTCGACTTCCGAAAAATCGATGCTTCCAGCCTGGAAATCGTTCGAGCCGTCGGCCAGTACGGTCGGTCCAACGACACCCACCGGCTTGACCCCGAGATCCCAGAGCGCGGCGGCGGTTGTTTCGGCGACGATTTTGGTCGGAACGCCGTTTGTGGAGATGACCATGCCGCGGTCATCGGTGAAGACCCAGGCGCCATCTGGTTGGAGGCCGTTCGGAACCGTTGGAGTGGCCTCGGGAGAGTCTTCCTGGGCTCCAGAGGCGCCGGATCGCAGTCCGAGCAATGCGGCGGCGCTAAGGCCGGCAGATCCGATTACGAATTTGCGGCGATTCAGTTCAGATGCGGGCAAATCGTGACCATTCCGAGTCGACGACACCGTCGAATTCCTCCTTGAGCGTGATTGTCGTGCGCTCCCGCCAGTTCGCAGAAGAGCTATGTTACGGAAATTTAGTAATTACGAGATCTCTGTCGAGACGTTGAGCCGGGAAGTTCAAACTCGTCCGGCGATTCAATCATTGATCGGTTCGTGGTGATCCCAATCGGGCACATTCCGCTTCCAATGACCCGTAATCTCCGATAACTCGATCCTTGCTCCCCGTTCTCTCAACAGGTGGCGACGAATGGGTTTGATCGTGCTCGCCTCTCCGCTGAGGTAGGTGAAGAACTCACCCGTGGGGAAGATCAGAGAGCGCACCGCTTGCTCGAGCAGGTCGTTCGCACCGGGTTGAACGCCGTTTCGGTGCACCCAGAGCCAATCGACATCCGCGTCAGACTCGACCTGTTGCTCTTCGTTGCGATTCGCAATCTCGACGACCGCAATCGCCTTCGCGCCCGCCGGCAGCTCCTCGATCCGTCTCGAGATGGACGGCAGCGCGGTTTCATCGCCGACCAGCACGTGCCAGGGCATCTCGGCGGCGAGCACATGCGAACCGCGAGGGCCAACCACGGCGATGTGACCGCCGGGTTTCGCGGCGGCGGCCCAGGTTGCACCGGGGCCGTCGCCATGCAATACGAAGTCGATCGTTAGCTCGCGGTAAACCGGGTCGAAGCGGCGCGGGGTGTAGTCGCGCAGTACCGGATTGCCCACGTCTTCGGGATAAACAAACCCATTGGGTCCGGCGGTTGGAACAACCGGCCGATCGGCTCCAGGCGATGGAAAGAGCAGCTTGACGTGATCGCCGGGTGCTAGAGTCACGAAATCGCTCAATTCATCACCAGCAAGGATCACGCGGCGCATAAGCGGAGTGACGGCTTCGACACGCCTGACTTCAGCCGACCGGAACTTGAGGGGATGGAGAACGGTTTCAATCGCCTTATGCGCAATCGACACGGGTGCTCGCTTTCTTGCCGAAGAGACCGGTTGCTCAATCAGTTCAGCCCGGTTGCTGAATATCAGACTATATCAGTAGGAATTATGCTAGTGATGCCGGTGGAGCCTGTCAAGGCGCATTGCGACACGGATTGGGCGAGGCTTCTTGAATGGTGTTGACAACCATCGGCAGTTCGGCGCCATAATCCATACCACATGAGTCAGAATTGACTCTTCCCTGTGAGCTCAGTGGGCCGAGTCCCGGGCTCTGAACGTTTTCGTCGCAAGGACTGGGCGGATGCAATTGATGGCAGAAGGCTGCCTGGCTTTTCTTGAGTCGATCGGGCCGTAATCACGATGACGGCGACCGAGCTCTCTCCCCCGTCCATGCAGATGGGCAATGAACGACAACGAGTCGTTCCGAAACTCACCCGATCAGCGGGATTGGCCGTGGGGCTGCTTTGCGTTGTCGCCGTCGCGGTCATCAGCCTTCGGATCGGCACCCGGGGTGTTTCGACTAGTGCCGTCTGGGATGCACTGTTTCACTACGATGAGACATCCTACGATCAAACCGTAATCCGGTCGCTCCGGCTTCCGCGCACGATCATCGCCCTCGGCGTCGGCAGTGCCCTTGCGGTCGCCGGCGCCACGATGCAGGCGGTGACCAGGAACCCGCTCGCGGAGCCATCGATCCTCGGCGTGAGTAGCGGAGCCAGTTTCGCGATTGTGACCGTGATCTATTACGGCGGTCTGACCGCACCCAGTCAGTACATCTGGTTCGCGTTCGCCGGCGCGCTAATCGCTTCCGTATTTGTCTTCTTTATCGGATCGCTTGGCCGGGACGGCGCGACGCCCGTCAAACTCGCGCTGGCGGGTGTCGTTGTCTCCGCGTTGCTCGGCTCATGGACAAGCAGTTTGCTCCTCCTGGATGAGGAGACCTTCGATGTCGTTCGCTTCTGGTTTGCCGGGTCCGTGGTCGGGCGCGATCTCGATACCTTCTGGACGGTTGCGCCTTTTTTGATCGGCGGATCGCTCGGCTGTCTCTTCCTCGGGCATCAACTGAATGTGCTGAATCTCGGCGACGACGCCGCCAAGGGTCTCGGCATGCGGACCAATCGCGTTCGGATCATCTGCTCGATTCTGGTGGTGCTTATCACCGGCGCCGCGGTGTCGACGGCTGGGCCGATCGGGTATGTGGGACTCGCGGTGCCGCACATGGTGCGATCGGTGATCGGACCGGATTACCGGTGGGTTCTGCCCTACTCGTTCATTGTGGGCGCGATCTTCCTGACGAGTGCGGATGTTGCCGGACGGGTGATTGCCCGGCCCTCTGAGATCCAAGTCGGAATCGTGACCGCGGCGATCGGGGCGCCGTTTTTGATCTATCTGGCGCGACACAGAACAGTGGCTACCTAGCCATGGAGATGCTGGCCGCGAGCTCCGGAGCAAAGCGCCCCGGTCATTTGACCGTTCGGAACCGCTATTTTTCCGTCCGGCTCAACTATCGAGTTTTTATCCTCGCCGGCATCGGCCTGGTCGTGCTGGCGATGTTGATGACGCTGGCGATGTCGCTCGGGAGTTTTCGCATTCCGTTTGCCGATGTCGTCCGGGCTGTGTTCGGCGAAGGCTCCGAGGATCAGATCTTTGTGGTGCGCGAACTACGGCTGCCACGAGTCATCTCGGCAGTCATGATCGGTTCGGCGCTCGCGATGTCCGGGTCGATCTTCCAGGGCCTGGTGAAGAACCCCCTGGTTTCGCCGGACATCATCGGGATCGAATCCGGCGCCACGCTGGTCGCCGTCTTCTGGATTGTCACCAAGCAAAACTACGGTTTCCTGCCGCTGGCCGCATTCATCGGTGCAAGTGGGACCGCCGCAATGATCTATCTCTTTTCTTGGAAGCGAGGTATCTCCGCGAACCGGCTGATCCTCGTCGGAATCGGGGTTGGAGCGGCCGTTTCCGCCTGGACGACCTTCCTACTGATTCGCTATCCGCTGGTGGTGGTTCGTCCCGCCCAGGTCTGGACGATGGGATCGCTCTACGGCAATGACTGGAGCGATGTCCGCACGCTGCTCGTGATCGTCGGTGCGCTGTTGCCGGTGTCCGTAGCGCTCACCTTGCCGCTTCGCTCGCTTCAGCTCGGCGATGACATCACCCGCGGGTTGGGGATGCCGCTCGAGAGCACTCGTTTGCTGATCATGGGTGTCGGTTGCGCACTGTCGGCGGTCGCGGTATCGATCGCCGGTCCTATCGGATTTGTGGCGCTGATGGTTCCGCACATGGCGCGGATGATGGTTGGTCCGCTCTCGGGCAGCGTCATGATCTTCATCGCGATCGTCGGCGCGATCTTTTTGCTCGGCGCGGATGTCGTCGCGCAGCACGCGTTGCCTGTCTCACTTCCAGTCGGTGTCGTCACCGCCGTTTTCGGCGCACCCTACTTCCTCTTCTTGCTCTACCGGACCAACGCGAAACTGTGAGGAACCTATGAGCAGGCTCCGCTCCGACAACGTCACGCTCGCCTATGACGGATTGACCGTCGTTCAGGACATCGATCTTGCGATCCCGGACGGCAAGATCACGACGATCATCGGACCAAATGGGTGCGGAAAATCGACACTGCTACGGGCGCTGGCACGGTTGAAGAAGGCGGATGGCGGCTCGGTCATTCTCGACGGGCAGCTCATCCATCACATGCCGACCCGCGATGTCGCCAAGAAGCTCGGATTGCTTTCGCAGCAATCAATGACGCCCCCGGGCATTACCGTGCGCGATCTCGTCCGGCGCGGGCGGTATCCGCACCAGTCCTTTCTGCAACCGCCGAGCCGTTCTGACGAGGAGGTGGTCGACCGCGCATTGACGCTCGCCGGCATGAGCGACCTCCAACATCGCGCGGTCGATGAGCTCTCCGGCGGGCAGCGTCAGCGGGCGTGGATCGCGATGGTGCTTGCCCAGGAGACGCCGCTGCTGCTGCTGGATGAACCGACGACCTTCCTCGATATGGCGCACCAGATGCAGGTGATTGATCTGGTGCAGCGGTTGAACGCGACCGAAGATCGAACGGTCGTCATGGTCTTACATGATGTGAATGAAGCAGCCCGTGTCAGTCATCACATGATCGCAATGAATACGGGCAGGATTCTGCGTGAGGGACCTCCCCACGAATTGCTCGACGCCGAGCTACTGGCGGAGCTCTACGGCGTCGAATGCGATGTCTATCACCACCCGAAGCACGGTCATCCGTACTGCGTTCCGCGCAGCATCGTAACCTCCGAGCCGACCACGCGTTTTTCAGATCAAGATCTGTTCAAGGTCGACTCGCTCAAGACCGGGTATGGGGGGGCGACCGTGCTGCACGGACTTTCGGTCAATTTGCCAGCCGGAGCGATTACAGCGGTGATTGGGCCAAACGCGTGCGGCAAGTCGACACTGCTGCGAACCTGCGGGCGGTTGCTGCGCCCATCGAGCGGTAATGTCGAGCTGCAGGGCGATTCGGTGCACAAAGGGCGGCATCGAGCCTTTTCGCGCCGGCTTGCGCTGCTCTCACAGGGCACGGTGACGCCGTCAGGATTTCTAGTCGAGGATTTGGTCGCGTCGGGCCGGGTTCCGCATCAAGGCATTCTGAAACAGTGGCGGCAAGAAGACGAGCAAGCGGTCGAAAATGCGCTCTGCTGGTGCAATTTGGCAGAGTTGCGGTTCCGCGAGGTCGAGACGCTCTCCGGCGGACAACGCCAGCGTGCCTGGTTCGGGCTGGCGTTGGCGCAAGACACGCCGGTGCTCCTCCTCGACGAGCCGACGACGTTTCTCGACATCGCTGCCCAAATCGAGCTGCTCGATCTCGTCCGCACCCTCAATCAAGAGCAGGGCCGCAGTGTGGTAATGGTGCTGCATGACCTCAATCTCGCCGCGCGGTACGCCGATCATCTAGTCGCGATGAAGGATGGCGAAGTGGTCGCGGCCGGGTCTCCGTCCGAGGTGATCACGGTCGAATTGTTGCGGGAAGTCTTCGGGGTCGAAGCGGTGATCATCACCGATCCGATGACGGGAGCACCATTGGTTCTGCCAGATTCCGCGCTTGAATCACAGTCGGCCGTCGATGCTTCGCCAATCGCGATATAAGAACTTCCAGCCCGCGCAACAACAGTTGCGCAGTCCTGCCCGATACCATTGACCCAAACCACGATGGACTCTACAATTCAATTCTGACTTAACTAGTCAGAATTAAGTTTTTTATCACGTGCAGAAGCAATGCGGCCTTTCGGTGACGGGTGCCGCCATCGAGCTGCTTTGCTTTGCGCTCAGCAGGAGGAGCGATGTTGGCTCAAGAGAGAACATCACAAACGATCAGGCAGTTTGTTCTCGCGTTGCTCATTGCGGTTGCCCTCGTGGCCGGCACGGGCGTCGCTAGCCGCACGGCGGCCCAGGAAGCAACTCCAGCTTCCTCATTGGCGATTGAACTGACGTCCGGCATTGTGCCAACGCTCTACGGGGAGGTCGCGCTTCCAGAAAAGGTCGAGCGAATCATCACGATTACCGATGGCTCACTCGACGCAATGATTGCGCTCGGCATCACGCCGGTCGGCGCGACCGTCAGCTCGAGTGGTGAACCGGCCCAGTATCTAGGAGATCGCGTGCCCGATGCGGTCGTCTATGTCGGCGGCTGGGCCGAGGTCGACGGAGAGCTCGATGTCGAGAAGATGATCGAGCTCAATCCAGACGTCATTCTTGCCGACCGTTATCTTGCCGAAGAGGACTTCGCGATCTTTAGCAAGGTCGCTCCGGTCATCGCGAGTGGCGAGATCGAGGTCGCCGGACCCGAGAGCCTGCAGCAGTGGGAATACGAGCTGCTCATTTGGGGTCACGCCGTCGGCAAGGATGCGGAATCATTGGCATTGATCGAGGGTGTTCGGACGCGCGCCGCCGGGATCAAGGCGAAGTTTGGCGACGGCGGGGGCGGGTCAGTGGTTGTGTTCCGACCGCAGCCAGACTTTCCGGTGATCATGTCGCACAGGTGGATCACGGGAACCGTGCTGACCTGGGCTGGATTCACCGGTAATGCGCTGACCGCGGAGATGGACCCGCCACATAGCGGGCGGGATTACAGTCTGGAACAGCTCGATCTGCTCGAGGCAGATTGGATCTTCGCGGCCGCCCGAAACGACGAGCACCGCGAGGCGCTCGGCGTCTACGAAGGCTATCCACTCTTCCAGCAGCTCACCGCGTTCAAAGAAGGCCGGGTCGCCGTGGTGGATGGGGCGCTCTGGAGCGGCGCGACTGGCGTGCTCGCGGCGCACGCCATGCTGGACGCGATCGAGGAGATCATCTTCGGCGGCTCGCCCGAAGCAGCTCCGGGCAGCTGACCGTTTACCGGCTGATCCGCGAAGGGGTGACCACGAAGGTGGCTACCCCTTCGCTCCAGATTCGAGAAGGCCCGCACGATGCTCACGCCATTCCTTAGCCCACGCCTTGAATCGCTCGCCGACCGTCTCGAACAGGGGGACACCAACGCGGTCGACTCATTCTGGACTGAGATGACCGAACGAACAACGCCGCTGATCGAAGCGGACCCGGCGAACGAATACCTTTGGATCGTGACCTTCCTCTGGCGCGAAGTAGAGCCGACCACCAATGTCGTGCTCGTGCACTGGCTGACGCCTGAAGACCTTCCCGAAAAGAAGATGTCACGGATCGAGGGCACCGATCTCTGGTTTCTGACGCTTCGCGTCGCTTCTAATGTGCGCTCGGTCTATCGCTTTGCCCCGAACGACAATCTGGTTCCAAGACGAGCTGAGACCGACTGGGACGCCCGCCGCCGTAAGTGGCAGCTGGACCCGCTAAACCCGAAGCGATTTCTCGATGATGCGGAATTAAGCGAAGACGACCGGCTCTGGCATGTCAGTTCGATCGTCGAGCTGCCCGATGCCCCAGTTCACACCTGGCACGAAACGCGGACAGGAGTGCCGTGTGGAACGGTTGAGCACCATCGCTTCGTGAGCGCCATCCTCGGGAACGAGCGCGATCTTTGGGTTTACCAGCCCGCGATCGAAGCCGATCGTCCACGCTCGCTTCTGATCGCGTTCGACGGCCAACATTGCGTTCCGATCCTGCGATTGCCGACGACGCTCGACAATCTCCAACATGCAGGGGAATTCCCGCCGGCCGTGGCGGTAATGGTCGGGAATGTCGATCGCGGAGCTGAGCTTCCCTGCAATCCCAGATTCGCCGATGCTTTGGCGGACGAACTGGCGCCCTGGGTCCGTGAACGCTTTTCGGTCAGCCACGATCCCGCGGATGCCACATTAGCCGGCCAGAGTTACGGCGGTCTGGCTTCCGTGTATTGTGCGCTCGAACGGCCAGAATCATTCGGAAGTGCGCTTTCGCAATCGGGCTCGTTCTGGTGGATGCCCAATCCGCATGGCGGTCTTTCCGAGCAGGTTGTGGGTGTTGCGCCCGATTTCGGATGGCTCAACACCGAAATCGCGACACGGCCGCGGGTTCCGATTCGGATTTACATGGACGCAGGGATATTGGAGAACCGCTCGAGATACGGTCTCGCGCCGAGTCTGCTTCACTCCAATCGCCATCTGCGCGACATCTTGCTGGCGAAGGGATACGACTTCACCTATCGCGAATTCAGCGGTAGTCACGATCACATCTGGTGGCGGGACACGCTCGCGGACGGCCTGATTGCGCTCAATCGCGGCCGGATGAGTGGCTAG
>CAYJPA010000022.1:0-14962 GCA_964371945.1 uncultured Sphaerobacteraceae bacterium
GTGCGGGGGATACCCACGGAGTCTCAGCGGTCGTTTCGATCGCTGGGTGGTCGATCGCAGGCTGCGCCTGGGCCGCCCGCACTACCACCCACCGCGGAGACGCTCGACGGGTCCGGGTATACTCGGTCGCTCAGGGCGATTGGCTCAGCGGTTAGAGCACACGGTTCACATCCGTGGGGTCACTGGTTCGAATCCAGTATCGCCCACCACCCCCTCCCTCTGACCTGGGTCGGCGTGCGCGCGCGCGGACCGGCGTCACACGTGCGACGCGCCCGGGGTCCCCGGCGCGCGGCGAATCACGATGCGTCTTACTCCACGTAGGGAGCAGTCGGCGGATTTTGGTCGAGAAGCTTGTTCCACTCCTCGGCGATCTTGTTGAGAGTCTCCATCGGGTCGGCTCCCTGGTACACCGTTTGCTCGAGCTGTTTCTGCAGCACATCCCATGCCGCGGGGAACTGCGGGATGCGCCAGATCGGCTTCCCAGCCTGGATTGCTGCCAGAATTTGGGGATACTCAGGGTAGAGCGTTGTCAGTTCCGGATCGCTCCAGGTCGCGAGCTGTGGCGAGCCAATGCCAAACTGGAGCGCGAAGCGCTTCTGGTTCTCCGGACTTGTGTACATCTTGATCCATTCCCAGGCGAGGTCGCGGTACTTCGATGTCGCGGGGATGGCGAGGTTCCACATGCTCAGCTCTGACGGCCCCGGGAACGGGGTCAGCGCCCATTTGTCGATAATCTGGGACTTCTCTGGATCGCGCGCATCGGCGCGAACAAAGCTGGGCCACAATTCGCCCTGGGCGACCTGGCCGGTCAATACGGCATTCTTGTGTGCAGGAATATCCCAGCCGGGCATACCCTCCGGCGCGAATTCGAGCGCCGCCCGCAACAGCTCGATCGCGGCAACTCCCTCTTCGTTGTTAAAGGCCGGTCGCCATGCCTCATCGCAGAGCGGCTTGCCCTGCTCCCAGTACCGGCTAATCCAGGAGCCCTGTAGCTGCTCACCCAGTCCGACCCAGGAGGCGCCGAAGACGCCATCTTTCGTCAATGCCTCGGCAATCGTGTTGTATTCGGCCCACGTCTTCGGCGGAGTGACGCCCGCGGCCTCGTACAGATCGGTGCGGTAAATGATCCCCATCGCGTCGTTCGCGTTAGGGATGCCGTTGCGGTTGCCCTCCCACAGTCCGGAGAGTTTCCAGATGTTCGGGATAAAGGCATCAGCTAGGATTCCGTCGCGCTCCACGAAATCGTCAAGCGGGGAGAGGAACGGCGCGTACTCACCGTCCCACTGCGCGGCCACGTCGATGACGTCGTAGGCTCCCGTCTGCGTGACCAGATCGGTGGCAGCGTTATCGTGGAGGTTCTGATACGGGAAGGCGACAACCTCGACGGTCGCGCCTGTTGCCGCCTCGAACTCCGGCGCGATGAGACGCGCCGCTGCGTCATACGTGCCAGACTCCATGTAAAGCACGGTCAGCTTCTCGCCGGCAAATCGGCGGCCGAGCAGAACTGGTCCACCCTTTGGACTTGCCAACGTCCGTCGAGTGGCGATACCGCTTACCGCGGCCGCGCCGGCGGCCGCGCTGGCGGTCTTCAGTAGGCCGCGACGTGAGAGTTTCGAACGAGATGCGTCGTGTTCTCGGTCCATTGCTCCTGACCTCCTGTTCGTCATTGCCCCCGGATCGACCGGTGAAAGTTAGAGCTCAACGACAATGTGCCAAACCACCTCCTTTCTATTAGAAGCTACGATGCTGACGTGCCTTGCATCAGATTCTCCCCGCCGAAGAGGAGTGCCGCGTGTGCGTACATGCGGCTCGCTTGAATGATCGCCGGTACACTGACCCACTCGTTCGGTCCGTGCGCCAGCGGCAAAAGGCCAGGACCGAACGCGGCGATGGTCGGGATACCCGCGACACCCTGAAACGAGATCGCGTCGGTGCCGCCGGGGAATGTCGCCAACGGCAACTCCGCTCCCAGCTCAGTCCATGCCGCGCTCTGACAGGCGCGGACGACCGGATGATCGGCCACGACCTCAGTCGCCGGGTGCCATTCCAGGCCGGGTGCGAATTCCAGTTCGGCCGTGGCGCCGGGAGCCGCCGCGGCCGCGCGCGCGAGCGCCGTCTCAAGGTCCTCTCGGAACGCCGAGAAGGTCATCCCGGGCGTGAGGCGAACATCGCTCCAGAACTCAGCTTGGCCTGGCAATACCCCGTACCCCACGCCGCCGAGCACCCGCACGCCCAAGTTGACGGTCGGTCCTTTTGGACAGAGCGGATGCACGGGGAACCGCGGCCGGAACGCTGCCCGCAGCGCACCGAGCACTTTGCCCATCGCCTCAACCGCATTCACCGACGGCAACTCGTCCGAGATCGACGAGTGCATTTGCGTTCCGTGCACGATCACCTTGAACCCGCTGAACCCACGGGAGACGATCCGCAACGCATCCCAATCGGCACAAACGCCGGAGGGCTCACCGAGAATCATCGCGTCGACGGCCGGGATCCCGGCCTGCGCCAGGTGTTTTGCCCCGTACCTGCTGCCTTGCTCTTCGTCCGCGGTGAAAACGAGTGTCAGGGATCCGGACGCCCGATCCGCCACGGCGGCGTACGCTGCCGCCGCGTGAATCATCGCCGCGACGGCGCCCTTCATGTCCGTCGCGCCGAGCCCGTACAGGCGATCGCCAATGATCGTCGGCGTCAACGGGTCCGTGCGCCACTCGGCGGCCACCTCGCCGACCGGCTTCGTGTCCAGGTGCCCGCTCAGCGCGAGCCGCGGTCCCGGATGCGCGCCCTTGATCTCGACGATGAGATTTGGCCGATGCGATTCGGCCGCCACGGTTCGAGCAGCCGGGAGACCAAGATCGGCCAGGGACTGCTCGATCACCGCGGCGGGCGCTGTCTCATCACCCGGCAGGTTCGGGCTGGGCGCGGCAATCAGATCGCACGCGAGATCGATCAGCACCCGCTCCCGCTTCGCGAGAAAGATGCTGACGGAGCTCAATATCTCCTGTCGTTCGGCTGCCGCGCTCGCCATTACGATCGCGTCCTCACTTCGCTCAATTGAATCTCTGGCGACCGCCACGCACCTTGAGCTCTGGCGCGCCCCGAAAGACATCGATCATCGTCACGAGGCGGCACCGGCCGCTCCACCCGGCTGTTGCGCAGAAATGAATGCGGCGAGTCGATCCAGGCCGTTGCGCGGCGTTATCCGGACCATCTCCAACTGCCCGCGGGCCGCCAGGACGTGCGTCTCACGGTGGCCAGAGCCCGTCAACACGCCAACGACAGACTCGTTTCGCTTGATCCGCTTCGATTCACGGAGGCGCTCGATCGCCGTGAGCGTGACGGTCGAAGAGGGTTCCGCGTAAATCCCTTCTGTCGCTCCCAATCGCCGCTGCGCGGTGAGAGATTCCTCGTCAGTGGCTACGACCACTGCGCCGCCTGAGGCGCGAATCGCCTCGATCGCCTCCAGGCCGTCATGGGGATAGGTGTGGGCCAGCTTCACGAGAATGGTCGGCGGGACGTCGCCGAACGGGATCGCACGCAGCTCATCCGCGGTTGCAAGGCCGCGTTGCTCTGCTATTTCGAGCGCGTTGTAATCGGCGGGCTGCACGCCAGCAATCCTGGGTAACCGATCGATCGCGCCAACGGACTTGAGATCGAGCATGGCGCGCCAGACGGAGCCCAACGTGCCACCGCCGCCAACGGGAATCACGATCCAATCGGGAACACCGCCGAACTGTTGGACGATTTCATACCCAAGCGTCTTGGCGCCCTCGCTCTGGTAGGGATTCGCACCGCGGTAGGTGGTGGTTTCATAGGCGCCTAGTTGTGCGCACGCCTGTGCAAGTAAGGCAAGGGTGTCCTCGATCGTGCCGTCGACCTCGAAGATGGTCGAACCCAGCACCGCCATCGGCAAGACACGCTCCGGTGGCGTGTTGCGACTGACCAGGACCGCGTGACGTAGACCGCCGCGCGCCGCGTAGGCCGCCGACGAGAGGCCGGCGGAGCCCGTGGACCCGATGATCGCGCTCGTGAATCCGAACGCCCGGCCCTTCGTGATGGCGACCGCCAACCCGCGATCCTTCTGCGCACCCGTCGGGTTGGCGCCTTCCACCTTCCAGTGCAGATCGCACTCGAGCTCCTCGGCCATGCACGCGGGGAGAAGCGGCGTTCTCCCCTCCTCGAGCGAGATCAGCGGGGTGTCTTCGCTCACCGGCAGGAAATCGATGAACCGCCAGATTCCTGGCAGCGGTGCATCGAGTCTGGCGCCACCGAGATCGTACGTGAACTCGATCTCTCCTCCGCAATCCGGGCAGGACCGGACGTAGGCGTCAACCGGCAGACGCCGGCGGCAGGATCGACAGCCAACCTGGTATTTACCCATTGTCGGGCTTCCCGGTTCCATTTACGTTCGCGCCGCCTTTGCTCACGCTTCGACTCGCACGGCCGCGTTTGCCTTCAGGCGCCGCAAGTGGACCAACCCGCATCATCTTTTCGATCCACTCGACCACTTCCGCGCGTCGCGGCGGGGGGCCGCTCCACATTCGCTTCGTCACCGCGATCGATAGAATTTCGACGAGGTAGAGCAGCGTGCTGTTTGCAACGAGGAACGTCCCCGAACGAGCGATCGCGGGTGTCAGGACAGCCACCGAAATGGACGCCACGGACGACAGCGGTGCATGGGCGACCGTGGAGAGGGCAATCGTTGTTGCTCCAAACGAGCGCGCGAGCCGCAGAACCTCGATGGTGTCACGCGTCCGCCCCTGATGCGACACGCCGATCACCACGTCATGCGGACCGATCGCGATCGCCTGACTGCAAAAAACATCTGGTGTCGACGCGGCAGCGTAGACGCCTGACCAGTTGAGCTTGAACGCGATGCTCATGGCCGTGGCATACGCACCGCCATGTCCAACAACCGACACATGGTGTGCTTGGGCGATCGCCGCGGCGGCCTGCTCGATCGCGTCGACATCGAGCGTCCTCAACGTGGCCTGGATGACCTCCGCCTGGTGGGACGCAACCGCGCCCGCAATCTCCCTGAGCGTCGCCGTTTTTCCAGCCGCCGGTACGGTCGCGACGGATTCCTTGGCATCGATGCGGCCAAGTGACTGGGCAACCCCGTGCATCACCTCGCGGAATCCCTGGTAGCCGATCGAACGACAGAACCGGGTGACGGATGGCTGGCTGACTCCGCTCGCCACCGCAAGGTCGTAAATGGTCATACCCAGCGCTTCCCACGGATCCGCCACGATCGTTTCCGCGATGCGCCGCGTGGCACCGGTCAGCGCTGGTAAACGCTGCTCGATGAGGTCAAGGCAATCGATGGCTCGAATGTGTGACGACGCGACCAAGGTCGGCTCCACGCGGAATGACTGAATCTTTCAGCATGTATGGTTGAAACTTCTATCCATCACCATAACAGCCACGTGAGGCGCCGTCAACAGCCTGAGCTCGTTGTATCTGTTCAGTCTTGAGGGTGCCTGTTTGTCACGGAACTGGGCGATGAGTACGCTATGCACATGTTCGACCTCTTCCATAGCACCCGTGACGAGTTAATCCGTGTCGTTGTGACTCAGCGCGAGCAGATCGCTGAGCATGAGCGACGGCAAGGGGGCTGGAGGCGGAGGTGGCGAGTCAGCGCGCGACGATCGCCCAGTTGGCGGCGCGAATCGGCGAGCTGCTGGGAGGAGCGAGCCCGGACGATCAGTCAAGTGGTGACGACGGGGCAACGGCCGCGCCGCTCGGGATGCCGGGGCGCACACCAGTCCAGCCACCCGAGCGTCCGCGGCGAGCGGGGCGAGGGCGGACGACGGGATGCGCGCGGCGACGCATGCTGGCGCATCCAGAGGGTACCCGGCGGGTCGTGCCTGCGCTGACCACCTGGCAGATGCACGAGTTCAGGCAGTGTCCAGATTGCGGGGTGCGACTGGCGGGCGGGTCGATCAAACGGAGCCGGGAAGTGATCGAACGACCACGGGCGCCGGTGGAGGTGACCAGTCACGTCGATAAAGAACGGCGCTGCCTCGTCTGCAAGCGGAGATGGGTCCCGCGGTTGCGGGTGTCGTGTACACTCGAATTGATCTGGAGACCGCCGATTAGTCGGTAGTTGCTCCACCCCTCCCGTACCCTGGCGGGAGCAGCTCCACAGCAGCCGCGTGAACGGGGGGTGACTGCAACGCGCCGGGCCAATCGGGCCCGGTCGCCGCGTTATTTCGGGAGCCAGCCATGAGCAACGTGAACTATCAGGGTGATCAGCCCTCCACGACCAAGCGGTCATCGCTTTCCGATCAAGCACCTGTGCCGCCACAAAAGATGCCCGCCAGCACAACCGGCGAGCCATCGAAAAAAGCCGCCAAGCCGCCAAAGCCGCGCAAAGTCGAGAAACGGCAACGGGGCCGCAAAGGATAAGGCCTGCCGATGCTGAAAAGGTCCATCCCAAACTCATTCGACGGCCGCCCCGCATGAGAAGCGCGGCTGAACGGAAAAGCTTCACGCCAGTTGTCATCTCCGATGCGGCGCTGGACCAGATGGCGGTGGTGCGTAGCCAACAGCATCCACGTCCGAATCAGTCGCTAGGGCTCATCGCTGAGTCCGGCGGACGGATTGGACTCGTGCTTGACATCCCGGATGCCGGAGATCGCGTGATGAAAAAAGATGGCGTGCCGGTGTTGTTCATCGCGGCCGCGGTCGAGCGGACGTTGCATGACCGGTTGATCGATTTCGAGGGCAGCGAAGGAAATGAGCGCTTCACGATAAAGCATGTACCCGCTGCCGAAGGCTGAGATCTACAGCCGAATCCGGGCCCAGTGCATGCTGGTTGAATCAGAGTCTCCCGCGTAGTAAGCGATCATAAGGTCGCCGTCCGGCAACAGCACCCCGCGGGGATGGCCAAAGCGCCAAGCCATCATATCCTGCCAGAACTCCTCGAACGCGCGCGTCCCGGCACTACCGGGCTCAGTTCCGACCTTGCTTGTGTAAAACGCGATCTCGGAGTCCGGCTTCCAGGTTTTTCCGAAGTCGTCGCTCATCACCGCGCAAAGCGACGGCGGGTCGTGCCGGTGAACATAAATCGCGGCGAGACGGTCACCGCCAAGCGCGATAGGTTGGCAGTGTTGTCCGCGCCAGCCGGTTGGCGCGGGCCGGCTCCAGATTCGACCACTGCGATCCGCCCAGGAGATGTGATTCTCAACATCGACTTCCGCGTTCCGATCATGCGTCCAGAACATTGCCACGAACTCACCAGTTATTGGATGCCGACCGATCCGCTGATCCCAGTAAAACATGCTCGATTCGGGATCGGCCGCCACGACAACCATGTCCGGCCAGTTTTCGCCGCCGTCCGATGAGAGCCTGAGCGAGGCAGTGTGGTGACCCGGATTTGGATCGTCGTATTCCTTCCAGCTTTCATATGGAAGGGCGAGCGTCCGATTTTCGAGCTCGAAGATCGGACCGGTGCAAGAGCAGCCTTGCTGAGGCGTGAGATCGACCTCGCGGAACTCACTCCAGCTCACACCGCTGTTCCCCGATTCCGCGAGCAGCGTTCGCATGGGGAGCACGCCGGCGGTTTCGGGATTCACGAAAGAGAGATCTGGGTTGGAGCGATCGACCCAGACAAACGCGCCAAGCAAGCGGTCTCGATTCAGCTCGGTAAAGTACCCCGCATACAGATTGCCAGCCACCCCATCGATTGTCGCGGTCAAGCCGGGGTGCATGGTGTCCCAGGTTCTGCCTGAGTTTCGGCTGCGCATGATTCGCAGACGGCCATCGGGCGCGTCCCGTCCGGTGCCGATGCGAAACGCCGCAATCAAGTCACCGTTGCTGAGAAGAGTCAGCGACGTGAACGCGGCCGACCGCCCATTTGGGGGGGCCGCTGCCGCGTCGTAGATTACGCCCCGGTCGACAACCTGCACTTTGGTTATCCGATCGTGATCCGCGCGTTGCCCGCCGCGTGGGATGCCAAGATACCTTCGATCAGCGCGACCGTTTTGCGTGCTTCGCTCGGCGGCGACTGCGCCGGTTCACCGGTCTCGAGTGAAGTCAGCAGATCCACAATGGCCGCCTGCATCCCGAAAACCGTTCCTCTCGGGACGATTGGTGTTGACGAGAAACCGGCGTCGGTTTGCGTGATGAGCGTTACTGACGATTCATCGACACGGAGCCGGCCGCTCGTGCCAATGAGATCGACACTGACCTGTGGAGTCGATCTCTTCATACCACCAAGAAAAGCTCGGACACCGTTGTCAAACCCGATGAACGCATTGACACCAGGCTCCAGCGAAGCGTCGCGACCACCATCGCCGCCATACTTGGTTCCGTAGTCCTCAAAGCCGGGCTCTAGCTCTCCGGTGACCCAAATCGGCGAGCCCTCGGCCAAATAGCAGATGAGGTCGAGGAAATGGCTGTGATTCCGCCAAAGCATCGCCCGCTCGCCGCCAAAGTGAACTGTCACCTGGCTCAGCCCGCCAATCGCCCCAGAGCGAACGGTCTCCCGTGCCGCGACATAACTTGGCATCCAGCGACGGGTGTGGTTGACATTTACGACCACATTGTTTTTCTCGATCGCTTCGATCATCGAATCGGTGTCGGCCAGATCGGTCGACATGGGCTTTTCGCAGAAGATCGCCCGCGTCCCCGCGTTTGCAGCTTTTCGAACAACGTCACCGTGCAAGTGATCCGGCGTCGCAACGCAAACAAGATCGAACTGTTCCTGCCGAAGCATCTCGGAGTAGTCGCGATACGCCTTGATGCCTGGCCACGTGGCTGACCAGCGCTCGAGGAATAAATCGCATGCCGCCGGCGCGATGTCGCAGCCCGCAACGACTGTTGCGGACGGAATTGCGGCCAGTGCCGACAGGTGACTGTGGGGTGCGGCGAGACCGAGCACGGGATGCGTACCTGGATTCGCTGGCTCCGACGTAATCCAGCTCAGACCGACGATGCCGACGCGATAAGTACTCATCATTGCTCCTTGGTAAATGGATTCCGCGAAAGTTCGGGAAACTGTTCGTCAACGAGCCGCGTTAGCGCATCGACGTGATCCTGGCTGCCGGCGTTGTACGGTCCGCGGATCGAAAGCGGCATATCGGGGAAAATGCCGGCTTTCGTCGCGATTTTCCCGAGCGCGGGCGACGCTGTGATCTCAGGGCAGGTCGCAAGCCAGGCTCGAAAGAATGCTTCGCTTCGCTCGCGGAGTCGGGCCGCCTCTTCCCATTTGCCTTCCAGACAGCAGTGCCAGAGTTTCAAGGCGAACGAGGGCGAAAGATTGGCCGTGAAACTGTAGTACCCCTTCGCGCCGAAGAGTGCGCCGGGAACGATTTGACCGTCGACCACGAAGTGATGCAAACCCGGCGTCGACTGCACGATGTCGATCAACGAGCCGACATCCCCGCCCGTATGCTTGCTGCCCACAAGACTCGGGGCAACCTCGAGAATCGCGCGATAGTCGCGCCCACTCAGGAAGCGGCCGCTACGCGCGATGTTGTAGTGAATGATCGCGACGTCTGGCAGCACCTCTTGAATTGCCGAAAAGAACCGAACGATCTCGGAGTCATTAAGCGGAACCCATGACGGTAGCGCAATCTGGATACGCGAGATTCCTTTTTCTTGTGCATATCGGGCCCGTTCAATCACTCCTTCGGTGTGACTCCATGTGCATCCGACCTGGGCTGCCATGCCCGTCGCTTCGACCCCGTCGGCAAAGGCATCGACCAGATCGCGAAAGTCCGGCATGTCCATCACATGCATTTCGCCGTCGGTTCCGGTTGTATATGCGCCGTGCAGCCCGGATGCTTTGTAGCGGTGTAAAAGCTCAGCAACGAGTCCCGCGTCGACTCGCCCTGACGCATCCCATGGGGTCGGCATCGCGGCCCAAACGCCTTGCAACCAGGACAGGTTCAAGTAGTGCTCCCAGCTATCGGGCCACGGTGTTGGTCATCGTGCCGAGTCTTTCGATCGACGTGATGACCACGTCGCCGGGCTGCAGATAGGTTTGGGTGGTGTCACCGACGCCGCCCGGCGTGCCCATGCAGAGCAGATCTCCAGGCCGGAGGGTCACAAATCGTGACAGAAACGCCACTGCTTCCGGAATCGTAAAGATCATCTCCCCCGCCGCGGAATGCTGCCGTAGTTCGCCATTGACCTTGAGCGACATTTCGAGATCAGTCGGATCGCCTATCTCGTCGCGGGTCACCAAGTAGGGCCCGACGACGGCAAAGCCATCGCACCACTTGCCGAGCAGCCAGTCGAAAAACCAATCGCCGTCGCGCTCTTTTCGGCCCTCCGAGATCTTCAGGCTTCGCGCCGAGATGTCGTTGAAAACCACGTACCCGGCGACATAATCGTCTGCGTTCTCGACCGGCACCGATTTGGCCGGTTTGCCGATAACCGCCGCGATCTCGATCTCATAGTCGAGCGTGTCGGAATCAGGCGGGATCACGATTGGGTCGCCGGCGCCGATCACGGCAGTTCCGGGCTTGATAAACGGCCTCGGGGTGATCGCGTGCTTATCCACCGACGTTCCGCCGCCCTCGGTGATGTGCGATTGATAATTCCCTGCCAGCAGGAAGACCGACGGAGGATCCGGAACCGCCGCCAGGAGCGTCACCTGATCAAGGGGAATCGCCGGAACGATTTCCGCGATGCCGGCTTCTTCGACCCGTCGCGCGGCCGCTAGTCCCTGTTCACCCTTGGCCAGAAGCTCAACGACGCTGACCGGCGCCGTCAACCCTAAGCTCGACGCCGCTTGGGCAAGGTCGACGATTCCGCCCTCGATCGCGATTCCCGCGCGCGGTTCGGCTGTACCTCGTTTGAACGTAACCAGTTTCATCGTGTTGACTCCTCACGTTCGACTCGATTGTCGTCCGCCGATCTGACGGAGTTTTCCCGTTGAATCACTCGTTGCTAAAGCGCGACTCGCACTCCCGTTCTGGCCGATTCGTAGGCGGCATCGACGAGTCGCATTGCCGCCGTCACGTTTTCTCCTGTAGCCAGCGGATCGCGGTCCTCTTCGATCGCCCTCAGCAAGTCCTCGATGATGGTGACGCCGCCCGCGCCATAACCAGGCAATTTTCGAGATTCGTAATTTGTATGCTGAGCTATCACTGGGTCGATGGCCGCGCCTGGGCCGATCCAAGTGAGCGTTCCATCTGGCTGGATGCGAACGGACCCACGTGCTCCTCGCAGCGCCAGATAGCCTTCGCCGCCTGATCGTGGCAGCGCGTAAGCGAAGTGAACGGTACCGACTGCTCCCCCCGCGTAGCGAACGGCCATCGAGATCACGTCTTCGACATCGATCGCATCGCCCCCAACTGTTCCCGACATGGCCTGCACTTCCATGATCGGCTCACCGCTGAGCCACAGCATCAGATCGAGATCGTGAATACCCAGCCAGTGCAAGACTCCGCCGCCCATCCGCTCGCGACTGAAGATCATGTTGGATGGGTCCCGAACCGCAACGGACGAGGTGACGAAGATCGCCTCGGTTGCAAGCAAGCGCCCCAGGCGACCGGCATCGATCAACGCTTTCGCGTCCTGCCATCCGCGGCCGTACCGGCGCGTCAGCGCGACTGCTACCTTGACGCCGGCCGATCTTGCGATCGCAAACGCTCGCTCAGCTTCCGCGGCGGTGCGTGCACCGGGTTTGTCGACCAAGATGTGGACCCCCGCGGCGGCCAACTTCTCGATTGCCGCCGCCGAGCCGGCATTCGGCAAGGTGACAAGCGCAACTTCCGGCCGGTGATCCTCGAGCAATCGGTCGAGATCGGTTACAAACGGAACTTTTGCCGCCCAGGTAGGCAAAGCCTCGCTGAGGTGCGGGTCGGAATGGTCGGGACGCAGGGTTATTCCTCGGTTTGGGTCGGCGTCGAAGAGCGCAACGACGTCAACCCGGCCGGGCATTTGCCCAAGCGATTCGACCCAACCGGTAACGTGGTAATGGTTCAGTCCGACCACGGCGACCTGAAAGCGGCGTTTGTGTGGGACCATCACGCCTGATCCCAATCGAACACGACGCCGACCATCGAACGGTCGCCGCCGGCGAACCGCTCGAGGATTGGACCGATCTGGTCCGCGGGAACCGTGTTGGAGACGAGCTTGCCAAGGGGCAATCGACCGCGCGCCGCCTGTTCGAGGGCGTACACGAAGTTGCCGCGTCGCGTCGCGATGCGGGCAACCGGTTCGCTGATCGAGTCTGGATCCGACCCGCACCCGATGATCTGGAGTCGCTGGTAATGGAATTTGCTCGGGAAGTTGAACGCTTCGAAAAAGAGATCCTGCCCGAGGCCGGGCGGCGGCGGTTGGCGATAAACGCCCTGGACTGCGATCCGTGTGTAATCGCGCGCCAACGCGATCGCGTGCTTGAGCCCTGTCCAGGCACCCGATGTTTCGATAATCAGGTCAGGTCCGTTCGGATTCAGGTATTCCGCGATCCGCTCATCCGCGCCTGGAGCACTCGACTGCTCGACCCGTCCGAGTCCGAGATGTTGGGCGAAGGCGACCCGCTCCGGCGCGTTGTCGAGCGCCAGAACGCGAGCACCCATTTGGTTGGCCATCGATGCGGTCGATGCGCCGACCAGACCGAGACCGATGACGACTATTGTCTCGGCCGGGGCGTAGCCGCCGAGATGGAGCGCACTGACCGACCAGGCGCTAAGGTAGGTCAGGCTCGCGTCTCGCAGCGACAGGCCGTCCGGTATTAGGTGCGTTTGCTCTTCCTTCTGCACCGCGTAATCCTGGTGACCGATCCCGACCATTGCGACGCGGTCGCCTGGTTTTCGTTTTGTCACTCCGGCACCGACCGCATCGATAATTCCGCTTCCCATGTAGAGCGCTTCGGTCCGGGCCGGAGACCCGTCCATCGAATAGGTGCCGGTACGATAGACATGGACATTACTTCCCGGGCTGAGCGCGGTGAACGCTGTTCGAACCAGAACCTCACCCACCCCAGGCGCCGGAATTGGTTCGTCAACGACTTCGAGTTTGCCGGGTCCCGTCACGTACCAGTGCTTCATCTGTCTGCTCTAACCCTTTGCGTGCGGATCAAGTGCGTCGCGCAATCCGTCGCCGAGAAAATTGATACTCAGCACCGTAAGCGCGATCGCCGCGCCGGGTCCAATCCAGACCCACGGCTCGTTGATCAAGATTTGCAGCGATTGCGCGGCGTTCAACATGTTTCCCCACGAGGGCGTAGGTGGCTGGATGCCAAGTCCGAGAAAGCTCAGTGCTGCTTCCCAGAGCATGGCGTTCGCGACGCCAAGTGTGCTTGCGACCACGATCGGAACGAATGAATTAGGCAGTACCTGCTTGAGGAGCATTCGCGAGGAGCTGGCGCCCATCGAGATCGCGGCCTCGATGTAGGGCTCGGTCATGACCGACAGCACCTGACTTCGCACCAGACGAGCGACCACCATCCAACTGAAGAAGCCGATGATGAGGACCACATTCGTTTTGCTGGGTCCCAGCATCGAAACGAGCACAATCAGGAGCACGAACGAGGGAATCGACATAAAGACATCGGTAATTCGCATGATCAGCGAATCGGCCCAACCTCGTCGATAGCCCGAAATCAGGCCAAGCAGCGTGCCCAACCCAGAACTGATCGCCACTGCCGCGACGGCCACCGCGATCGACACCCTTCCTCCCACGAAGACGCGCGTCAAGGTGTCGCGTCCCAGTTTGTCGGTGCCGAGTGGGTGATCGAGGCTCGGCGACAACCGCGCGTCTCCGAGCTGCATCTTGTATGGATCGTATGGCGAGATGATCGGCGTCAGAATCGCCGCGGCGGTAATGAGTACGACGAAGATGAAGCCGGCAAATGCAAGCCGGTGCTTCATGAAACGCCGTCCAAAACTCGGTCTCTGCCGGATCCGGGTGAGTGGCGATGATTCCTCGCCGGCGGCAATTCGTGTCTGCGCGATCGAGATCATTTGATTCGAATCCTGGGATCAGCAATGCTGTACGCCACGTCCGCGATGAAGCTGCTCACGACCACAACCACTGTGACCGCGAGTGCCAGCGCCATGACGAGCGGATAGTCCTTTTGAGAAGCGCCATTGAGCAGCAGGAGTCCGAGCCCGGGCCACTGAAAGACCGTCTCGATGATTACCGCGCCGCTAATCAGGTACGGCAGTCTGAACGCGATGACCGTGATGATTGGAATCAGGGCGTTCTTGAGACCGTGACGAACGATCACAATCCAGTTCCGTAGCCCTTTGGCCCTTGCCGTTCTGATGTAGTCGGCATGGAGCACTTCCAACAGGCTCGCCCGGGTGTAGCGGGTGAGTGCCGCGGCGAGCTCTAGCCCGAGGGTGGAACCCGGTAGGATGAGATGCTCGGCTCGATCGAACAGTGGATACTCGGCCCCGGCGCTGGTCGCTCCAAATGGCGGAAACCAGTTCAGCCGCACCGCAAAAAAGTAAATCATCAATAGGCCGAGAAAAAATCCGGGAATCGAGAGCCAAACGAATGAAAAGAAGGTCAACACATAGTCGAACCACGAATATTGTTTGATCGCCGCGATGATGCCAGTACTAACCCCCACGATGATCGACAGCACCAGGGCAAACCCGACGAGCAAGAGCGTGGTCGGAATCCGCTTCATAATGATGTCGCTGATTGGTTTTTGCGAAGTCAACGAATAACCGAGATCGCCGGTTACCGTGCGCCCAAGCCAGCGAACATATCGTATCGGCGCCGGGTCGTTGAGTCCCAGCCGCTCTCGGAACCGTTCCTTTGCATCGTCTGTCGTGAACGATTCCGGCCCCATCATGGCGTCGACCGCATCGCCGGGAGCGAGCTCGACGAAGACGAAGACGAGCAGGCTGGTGCCGAGCAGGATCGTCAATGCGTGAATTAGGCGCTTGACTAAGTAGCCGGTCAATTGGTCAATCCGGGTGTAGGCTCAATGGACCGGGGGGGGGGGCCCCCCCCCCCCCGGGCAAGAGGGGGCGAACAGTATGGCGGGGAGGGG